>JANQHR010000119.1 GCA_028282585.1 Bacteroidales bacterium
TTTTAAAAGCTCCTCCCTATTTGCATTCATATTCTAATATTTCTAAAAATGCAAATATGTATTTTATTTTATTCTCCACCTAATAATTCAAGTGATCCACAATTACAAGTAAAATCATAGCATAATGTGATTTTGACCGTCCTTTTATAGTAATCCTATTTTTTTAGGGACAAATCACATCGTAGTGTGATTTTCACCAAAATTTCTAGCAAAAATGTCAAGTCATACGCTAATATCACATTGAAATGTGATTTTTATTGTGTTTTTCATCTTTATTCTATAATTTCACTTTAAAATCATTTTAAGATGGAACTAGTACAAATAGGAGAAGTAATCAAGGAAAGAAGGAAATCTTTGCGAATTAATCAAATAAACCTGGCTGAAATGGCTGGAATAAGTAAAAACACCTTATATAAAATTGAAAGGGGACAAACTAATCCAACAATAGAAGTTTTAAAGAAGATTGCAGATATACTTGGGTTAGAAATTAAGTTGGAAGTAAAAAAATAGTTTAAATGCGAAAAGTAAGAGTATATAGAAATAAAGAACTGGCAGGGGAATTAATTCAGTAAAAATGGATTTAAACAAAATGTTTATAGATCTAAATTAAATAGTGAACCATATTATTAAAGCTATATACATCATGCCTTAAAATAAATGTTTGGGTTTCCGAATAAATGCATTGTTGCCCAACCAGTCGGTGTATAAAATCCATTATATTCACTGTAACCATTTTTAGCCACAAATAAGTTTGATTTCTGCACGGCTCTTGAGATAGAATTACCATTTTCTAATTCATTTAAAAATTTCGATAACCAATGTGGAGCTATATCTGTATTTAAACTCCAAGCAGGAGCTATTACAGCCTTATAACCTAAACTTAATATCTCATTAGTAAAAGAATTTAATCTTTGAGAAAAAATCTCCTTTGAGATTGATGCAGAATTGCATATAAAAAGAATTGCAATATCTCCTTTACCAAAAACTTTTTCAATTCCTACTTGCTTTGTTATTGCGTTTCCTTCAACATCTTTTGTATAAACTGTCCTAAAACCATCTAATCCTTTTCCACCATGCGCTAAGAAAATATTAATAGCAGAATTCATATTTGTTGAAGGTATAATATCAGTATATATTTTACCTTTAAATTGATCCTCAATAATTGGCTGTAGTTTGTTGTAACCAATATTTATTGTCATATCTTCATCTATTATTGGAATCCATGCTTCAACTTTAAAGTTTTCTCTTTTTATTTCTAATATATCGCAATTTTCAGCAAACCAATCTATTGAAATTATATTAGCAATACTTGAGTGAAAAGAAATAAAATCTGAATTATTAAGAATATAATCTTGAACTTTCTTTTCATGTTCTGTGTACGAAGTACTTTTATTATCAAACTGGGCTTGTAATAAATTATGTGGAAACTCTGATAGTTTTATACTTGAATAAAAAAGAATTTCAACTCCCTGGTTTACATTTGGGATCAACCCAAAATTTGTCTCTTTAAGAATTTTTATATATTCTGTCTCTTGCTCTTCAATAAAAAAACCACCTTTTTTATCTTCAAAGAAGAAATTTGAAATATTTAACAGCCAATTGCTCATCTCATTTAGGCTCCAATTCTCCAGTTTAAATAACAGTAGTTCTTTTTTATAATTTATCTGTAGAGCATAGATATCCCTTGAAACATCGAAAATCCAATAAATCAATTGATTTTCATAGATCTTTATTTTTTTTAAAATATCTTTTGCATAAGAATCTATATACTCTTTTACAGTTAAATCTGCAGAAATAAATGGTGCATAATCCTGCGCTTTCTTATTTTTAAAAGTCAGATAGTGATCATTGAGAACCAATCCTGCAGTTAATATTGTATCAAAATCAGTTGGTTCTAGCGATACTTTAATAGCATTTTTAGCTAATATTTCCAACTCTCCTAATTCAAATACTAAATCTTCGTAGTCTCTTGTTTCATGGACCTTTACCAAAGCATTTTTTAATGTATCCTTCGACAACTTATCCTTTGGATAGAACTTAGATTCTAGATCTTCAACACTATTTTTTGAAGTATCTTCTTTAAGTTGATTTAGGTAATTATTCAGCTCTGAAAAGTCATTAATTATTCCAAGCTCATAAAAATTTCTCAGATTATATAATAAAGCAATCCAAGGAATTGTTCCCTTTTCTTTGAACCCCTTTATCTCATTAATATTTTCTCTTAGATATTCTATAACATCATCAACTAAATTATTAGCATCTTCTATATCAGTTAAGCGTGCATTAAAATAACTAAGTGTTATCTTTTGCGTATCATATTTATTTAAATCTAGCCTATTAAGAATCTTATAGATTTGCTCCACCATTTTATAGAATCGAAAATTTCTATAAAACAATAATGAATTATATAAGGCATCCAGCAGTAAATAATCATCAATTACTGTTAATGAAGTAAGAGCCGAAAAAAATAAATTACCATTATAGGTCGCTTCAAAAACATTGTTTTGTTTTATATAGCATTTAAATAAACATAACCAGCCGATTAAAGGAGTATTCTCATTTTTAAGAGAATATTCCAAAATACCCTCAGAAAAATCTCGCGCCTTTTGATAATAATTATTCAGGTTTAATGCATCAACAAAATTTAGGATTACTGAATAAAGTTCCTTATTGTAATTTTCTTTTCCTTTTGATAAACTTATAAAAAAACTAATTAGTAAAAGATGATTATTTAACTCATCTTCCGTATAACTCTTCTGTTCTAATGAAGATAATAAGTATAAAATATACTCAATAACTTCAACTAAACTTTTTGGATCTAAACTATGTTTAATATCAAAACTTGATAGTTCAATTAAATTTCCACTTTCCCCATTTATTTTCATTAATTCTAGTAACTTTTCACTAGCACTCTCATCATTATAATCTGTAGTTTTCCTTTTTTTATTTGACCTTATTTTTGCACGATCTAGTTTATGTACAGCTATATCTAAACAGTTTATAAAATAGGAAATGTTATTTATGCCTGATATCTTTAATCTACTTAAGACATCAACTCTAATTTTTCTTTCTTTCTCAAATACGAGTAAATTAAATATCTGTGGTAAATAATAATTAATCTTGCTTTCTAAAAACTTCTTGTTTTCAGAATATTCATCAAAGAATTTATCGAAATAATATAGTTGTTTAAAATAATACTCCACTTCTTCAATATATTCCCCTATTCTGTGTACTAAGGGAATTGTTTCTATTCCTTCACTATAAATTGCTGGATTTGAATCCTTTGGTACAATTCTAATTTCTTTTAGCCTATAATTCCTGATTTTTTCAGCTATCGGATTTGGTTTATATAAAAACTCTTTAAAATTTTCATTAAATTCTGTTTCATTATTGTAATAGCTTATAGTTGCCATTATATCCTGTTGAATTCCTTCTGGACTAAAAGCAACTTTAGCTTGTCTTAATTCTCCTGAGAAAAAATAATTTTTTAAGAGATAAAAATCAAAGACATGATTGTTATCAATAATAATACCGCTTAAAGAAGGATAATTAGTTAACAAAACACCATAAATGTTCATTTGATCCTTCCCTACTATTTCTTTAATATTTTTCTCAATAATCTGTTTTTTGTTATTTAATTTTATAGATACCTTTTGAAGGTTCTTGATTGATTCATTATATTCAATTGATTGAATAGGAAACTTGAACAAACTAACTTCCAATATTATTAAGTTATTCTTTGTTTTAATTGCAAATACAGATTTCAATTCGTCATTTACCTTAGCTAATTCTTCTTGAGTGATAATCTCAAATTCATACTCATTATCCCTTTTTATGGATATCTCTGAAATAACAAACTGCATAAACATTTTTTCCTGAAGTTCAACAGGTATAGCTTTTTCAAGAAGTAAATCCGTTAAGTAAACCAAGTGAGCATCTGCCATTGCAGACATTAAGAAGTAATAATATTTATCTATCTCAATAAATGGTGTTACCCAAATATCTTCGATAGTATTAATTTCTTTCGTAAGTATACGTAGAATTTTTTGAACCAATCTAACATCATAATTTGTTTTCTTTGATAAATATTGTAATAAACCTGCCTTAAGAATTTTTATTGGAACATTACTGTTATTTTGATTTTCAAAGGAACTATCAACAATATATTTAGCATCTAGGTTATGCAAGCAGGTCTGAATTTCAGATAAAACTAATAATAATTCATAAACTGTAAGGTTATTAAAATATGTAAGTTTTTTCTCATTAAGATGATAGTAATATGTAAAAAACACAGAATTAAAATTGGCTTCACTAATATTATCTACTTCAATAGTATTATTTTCAATATGTACTGTATTGTTATCCACACTCATTTTTGGTAAAGTCCTTTTTTGATCAAAGAATCTCAAACTATACAATAAGTTTTCTTGAATTAAATTAGAATAGCGCTCTTTGCCCACCATCTGTTGTAAATAATAAAAATGTGGGGTTTGCTTAAAATAAATTGCTCCTTTTTTTTCTGTTAATTCGCCATACTCAAACTTATAATATTTAAAGGCACTCTCAATATTTACAAATAAATTTGCATGTAGAATTAATTGCCAAATCAATGATATTCTTTCATTTTCTTTTAATAAAGGTAAATTGCCATCATATTCTGGATTGAATGAATTAATAATATCTAATAAAATAACAACAGAATCTACAGATGCCTCAATAGCATCGACAGCATTAATTTTATCACCCATAAAATTTTCAACCTTCTGATCAACGCTATTCGTAAGATCCACAGGTAATTTATTGTCACTTTCTAAAGTTTTTTGTGTAACTGTTACAGACAATGAAAAATAGTTAAAATTCGTGAATGCAAAAATATTCTCTATAAGTTCTAATTTACCTAGGTTAATTTTATCTATTAAATCCTCCATTTTAGTCATTAAACCTTCATATATTTGACTTAAATGAAGTATTGCCTTAATTGTATCTTTACCTTTATCTGAACTAACAATTTTATCATCTTTATATTCATTTTCAATATAATACTTTAATTTATCTAAAAACTTTTCTTCATTAAATTCATCACTTAATGGATTCGTAAATTCAAATTCAGCAACTAATTGTTTGATAATTTGATCTAAATCAATATTCATATCTAAATGCAATTTGTTATAACATTAATTCTGTTTTTAGTCTTACAAATTCAGTAAAATTATTTACCACATGTAATTACTTAAAACCTATACTCCATTTCGTAGCTTCAAAATTTACGTTCTTAAAGGAAAGTCGATATGAATTTAATAATATTATTTCAATATACAAGGAAGTTGTATATCAATTAAATAAGACGTTATTATCTTAAATTCGGTTAATCATAGATAAACAAAAAGTTAACAAAGAATATATATTGATATTTATATTAACCTGGGTTGATGAAGTTGCATAATATTCATTTTGAATTAATTATAATATACTATATTTGATAATAAATAATTTTATAGCATTGTGATTGATTTTATTAAAGAAATAATGGATACTCCATTAGCTACTTCTATTTCCTTCATAAGTATGATCTTTTTTATAATATCATCTTTATTATGGATTATTAAAGGAACAAAAATATTTCTTAGGGAACTGAAGTTAAGGAATAAGTTAAGGTTAGCAATCATAATAGTATTATTTATTCTTTGCGGTTTAATTGCACCAACTTTTGTGTTAATTAAATCATTTAGTGATTGGACAGGAATACTTTTATGGATATCTCAAATAATATCTTGGTATGTATTATCTGTATTTCTCTCAGCAACTATATTTGTAATAAAATTCGAGATTTCTGTTAAAAGAATAAAACCAGTAGATGATGATTTTGATTAACACATATTGTATAATAATCCCTGATACCTACTTGATTATTCATACCAAAAATAGTTATAGTCATTTTATTCCTGGCGCTGCTTCCAAATCTCATGCATTTTTTTTGCAGCAACATCCTGATCAATCTTCAAATATCTCATAAAGGACTTTTCTGTTTTATGTCATGAAATTTTCATAATATAAATAATTGGGGTTCCAGCCAAAAATTCATTGGTACAGAATGATCTGCGGCAAGTATGTGATGATATTAGTTCATGTTTTTTATGAATGGTTCTAATTTTCTCAGCACCTTTTTTATAAACCAACTCCACTTCATCGTCAATTTTAGCTTTTTCGCCTACCTTCTTAACTACTTTATTAAACTTATTACTATCAATCTTTGGAAGATTATTATTATACTTTTTAAATATCTCTTTCACTTTCTTTTTTAGTGGGATAGTCTGGCTTTGATGTGTTTTATTTATCCTTTTATTCAAATATTTATCATTGATATGATGCTTTTCTATGGTAAAGAAATCACTAAATCTCAAACCCGTTAAACAGCCTATTAAGAGATAATCTCTTATAATATCGAATTCCTTGTTATCTGATAAATCAAGTTCATATATTCTATTAGATGCAAAAGTTTCTCAAAATGAGAGGCTTTTTTATTCACATATAACTTCAAAACTATTATCAACCCTGAATGTAACCATTTTCATTAAATATTGTCTATATTATAAAAACCAAGAATGAAAAAAACAGCGAGAATATTTAATATAAAAGCACGACTTTTTGCTCGACAAGCGAAACGTTCTATTACTTATCTTAGCAAGGGGTTTGGCCAGGAATATAATGAAACAAAAGATATGGCCAAAGTTTTTTTCAATCTGCTGGAAGACAAACTTAAACTTAAGGAAAGGAAAACCATTCCCACTGAAGAGGAAGTAAAAAAGGCAATAGACCAATTAAAAGATATTGGGCGCTTGTCTGTCTTTACATCTATATCTTTAATTCCTGGTGGTGGATTTTCATTAATAGGTCTTGAACTGCTAGCGAGAAAATTCGGAATTAAGAATTTTACATTTGTTCCTTCAGCTTTTCGTAGTAAGAAGAATAAAAGTACTACTAAATCATAATAAACATAACAAAAAAAGTTATTCGCTTAAACAACTTAGTATCTCCAAGATGATAAGTGACTAATTCTAAGTCTAAGTGTTTCTAAATCAATTCACATCCACTGATGCATATCCAACCAAAAATAGCTACCCAAACCGATAGTAAAAACCAGGTTGCCGTAGAAACCATGCAGAATTGAAGTAAACAAAACACTCTTTGTTTTTAAATAAGTGTAAGTAAGATAAAGTCCCAGAATAAGTGTTAGAATGATTGATATGTGGCTGTAATATACAATGTGAACAAAACTAAATGCTATGCTACTTACCAATACAAAAGTAAGTTTTGATTTAAATATGAGCCTGTAACGGTAAAATATAAATGTTCTGTATATAATCTCTTGTCCATAAGCCGAAAATATAGGGTAGAAAATACAAAGTAAAATCCAGATCCTCGGATTTGCCATGGGTAAATTAAATAGGTTTTCTCTGTCGAATACAAAAACCAATAAAATCAATAATGAAGATATAATGGCAAATATTAAGAGGTGTTTCAGCATTATTTTCTTATTCAATTTTAATTGAATAAGCTCTTTAAATTTAAATTTCGGTAAACGGTACAGGTAAATAAAAATAACAACTAAAACCGGCAACACAATTGCACTGGGGTGAATAAATTCGGGATCAAAATAAATATATAATGGTACTCCGAAAAATAACAGAATGAATTCAATTAAACGCAATGATTTATGTACTGATTTAATCATGGCATGAAAATCAAATCTTGTTGTAACCTATCTTTAAATTCTCATAAATCTGTTAATTACATATTATGTTTTGCTAAATTATTTATATCAGGATTTTCAAGAATTTTTAACTCCTGTGGATATAGTACGGAATTAATCATTGCTAAACCAACAAAGGAACTAAGAGTGATAAATTTACTTTTTCTTAATAATGGGAAGAATGGCCTGGTAATAATATAAAAGAAATTGTATAAGCGTGTTCTTGATCTAACTCCTTTTTCGGGTAATATAAACCCCGGCCTAAACGCGTAAGCATCTTTAAATCCTTGTTTAAAAACCATATTCTCTGTTTTTCCTTTTACTCTTGCCCACATCACCTTTCCATTTTCTGAGCTATCCGTTCCGGTTCCGGAGACAAAATTAAATACCATATCAGGATTTAACTCGAATAAAACCTTAACAAAACTTTCTGTCATTGAATAGGTTATTTCGGTATATTTTTCCTCGTTCAATCCCACCGAAGATATTCCCATACAATAAAAGCATGCATCATACCCTTTTAGATTTTCTTTAATCGAATCAATATCTAAAAAATCCTTATGAATAATTTCTTTAAGTTTTGGATGATCAATATTAATCGAACGCCTGTTTATTACTAGTATTGAATCTACATTACTACTTTCTATACATTCTAATAATACTGCCTTTCCAACCATTCCGGTTGATCCTGTTATAATTACTTTCATATCTCAATTATTTTATTAAACGCCTCTAACCTGAATTTGTTAGAGGCAAATTACGTATTTTTATCATATTTAACTCTATCTAACCAAACATTCCTATAGCTAAAATTTTACACTAGTTAAATTCTCCGAAACCTCCCACAATTTCTTTGCCGCTTCTTTATCTTGAGATCGTTTATTAGATTTTACTTTTACAGGATAACCTTTCATTTCCATGAATCCTCTTGGTCCATAATAATCACCTGAATCAGCTTCAGGGTCAGTTGCTGCTCGTAAAGTAGGTAAAGTACCCATTTTCACATTTTGTGAAAAAAAGTTATTTAAAAAACTGGCGAGGCCTGAATGGCGCTGTAACTCGGTTCTTGTCCAGCCTGGATGCGCTGCTATGACTCTAGGGGCATTTTCTTCATTTTCCAGTTTTTTAATCAACTCAAACATAAAGTAAAGATTGGCTATTTTACTGTCGCCATAAGCCTTTTGAGTATTATATTTTCTTTTTTCCCAATTGATATCAGAAAAGTCAATATTACCCATATTATGTGCAACGCTTGATGTAGCAACAATACGAGAATTTATGGTGCTTTTTAATAATGGCATTAATCTGCCGGTTAATGCAAAATGGCCAAAATGATTGGTACCCATTTGAATTTCGAAGCCATCTTTAGTTTTTGAATAAGGACACATCATTATTCCTGCATTGTTAATAAGAATATCTAAACGATCAAAATCCTTAATGATTCCATCTGTAAAAGTTTTAATTGATTCTAAGCTGGTAAGGTCAAGCGCACGAACAACTATATCAGCAGTTGGAAGCTCATTTTTAATTTCAGTAATCACACCTTCTCCTTTTTCTACATTTCGAACCGCTAAAATAACTGAAGCATTCTTACTTGCTAATACCTTGGCTGCTTCTTTACCTAATCCGCTGGTTGCTCCAGTAACTATGGCAACTTTTCCTTTTTGGTCAGGAATATTATTTGAACTCCACTTTTCTTTTTTCATAATATTTAATTTTAAAGTTTTTAGTTTGTTATAAATGTTAATCATCCCAAAGATGCTTAATATTTAGTTTTAATTTAATTATTTCAATTCCTGCATTTTGCGAACGGTTTTCAATAATGTCTTTTTAGGCATAAAAGGAATCATAGCCATCATTACTTTTTGTGAACCGGTTAATCCGGATACTACATCCAATTTACCATTTAACATTCCTTTATAACCATCTTCTGCAACTTTTTTTGCACTTGTAGTTTTGCTAAATAAATCCGTTTTATCCATTCCTGAAACTCTGGCAAACTCTGTTTCAGTTGCTCCGGGCATTAAGTTAGTTACTGTAATACCGGTATCATATAACTCTTCAGCAATTGCATTACTAAAGAATGTAACGAACGCTTTAGTTGCAAAATATACGGCCTGCAGCGGTCCCGGCATAAAGCTGGCGGTTGACGACACATTTAATATTTTACCTGAATTCCTTTTAACAAAATCAGGCAAGAAGAATCTTGTTAATGCAGTTAATGCAATTATGTTCAGGTTAATCATAGTTAAATCATCATTCCAGTCTCTTTCATAAAATTTTCCATGACCGCCAAAACCTGCATTGTTAATAAGGTATTCTACTTCAATTCCAGCTGCTTTTACCGCATCATAAATTTCTTTAGGCGCTTCAGGTAAGCTAAGGTCCTTTGCTATTACAATTACTTCTGCTGAATACTTAGTTTCCAGTTCGCTCTTTAATTCTTCTAGTTTTTCGTTATTTCTTGCAACGATAACTAAATCGCCTCCTTTTTCGGCATGAATTCTTGCAAATTCTTTTCCTATTCCTGTAGAGGCTCCTGTGATTAATGCTACTTTTTTCATTTCTTTTCCTTTTAATTATTAATATTTTACGTGAGTACTTACTTACATTTTAGTTAAAAAAATTTAAACCTTATATTTATTATGCATGAATTCCACTAACTCTGTTACATCAAAATTCTTTTGAAGGTAAAACCGAGTTGCCAATCCATCCATATTTATTAATAGAAGCTTTGCCTCCAGATCTGGCTTCTCATATCCAAGCTTTTTAAATGCATTGGTAAGCGCTAACTCCAAAGGTTCCATCTTGTGTTCTCCATAAATTTCCATTTCCCATTTTATTTTATATTGAAGTTTCCAGAAGTCTTCCCTATCCTTCGTATTAACAAATTTAGATGATAACTCAAAAAATTTTCTGAGAACTTCTTTTGGTTCTGTTTCCAATACAATATCTGCAAATAATATTTTGGCCTGTTCTTCTCCTTCTTGTATAATAGCCTCCAACAAACCATCTTTATTTCTGAAATGCCTGAATATCAAACCCTCGGAAACTCCTGCCTTTTTTGCTATCTTACTGGTAGAAGTTGGTTTAAAACCTTCTTCTGCAAAAAGCTCCAATGCTGCCTGTAATATTTTTTCCTTTTTATCTGTCATAACGAAATCAGTGAGTAATCACTTACAAAAATAAAAACATTTTTTAAAGTCCCAAACTTTTTTGCATCTTTTTTGATAAATAATTTAAGCTTTAAAAAATTGTGAGGATCAGAATCACTTACTTTACGTAGGTATAGATTTTAGAATTGTGCTACCAGTAGGATTATTCCTACTATGTAAATTTATTTTAAGTTCGTCGCCTGTAAAAGACGTTAACTCCCAGGCATAATCAAATAAAAATGTATTATAATTCTGAAGTGTTCCCCATTGCCAGTCAAGATTTGTGAATTTTATTTCACTTCCTTCAACCAGGTAAATTTGATACATCGTATCTATTTTAACAAATTCAGTTAAGCCATTCTCGTTTTCAACATAATAATATCTAATCGTCAAAACGCTGTCAGCACTCGCAAATGAAAATATTACGGTATCATTCATTACATCCCTTTTATTTTCATATTGTGGGATAAAGGTGTCAATAAAATAATATTCTTGTAAAAAGACCGGATTTAATTGATCCTCTTCATCTTCACATGAATAGACAAATAATAAAATAACTAAAAGTATGTTTACTGCTTTTCATTTAAAGTAAGTTTTAGTTAATTATTATCCTTATACATATTATAAACCTGAATAATCTCCTGAATATGAGGAAAACCGTATTTTCCATCCTTGATTTTAGCTACTAATTCAGGATAATCTTTTATATATGGAACAAAAACATCCGGGAATTTTTTATTTGAAACAGGGATTGGACCAAGTAATTCTTTTTTTTCACCTTGCAATGGTTCTAGGTAAAACTCATAAACCGGATACAAACCCGGATAGCTTATTTGCTTTACAGGGTCATACCTTTCTGAATATTGACGGTACTTAGTAAAATATAAACTTACTCTACCCTCCTCAAGAATTTCTATATAACTGGGTGGTAGATTGGAAAATTTTTTGGAAACATAATGAAAATCATTTATCCCAAATCCTTTTAATTTATCAGCTCTATATCTTTTCTTTTTAGATTCACTTTTTTCTCTAAAATAAATAACCATAGAAGCCTGCCCACCCTGATATTTATTTATATTAATTTCTCCTCTAATGGTATCTCCTTCTAAATTGTATATCTCTCCAAAACTCCATTCCTCATGCATCGAAAATGCCAATCCCCGGGTTGCAAGTGATTCGTTATAATCTATTAAATCATTTAATAATTTATCCAATGAGTCTGATACCTCAACTTTTCGCTGTATTTTATTTGGATAGTCATAAATTTCTACCTGAGCGTAAAGGCTTAAAGTAGGTATACAAAAAAGTAAACTAAGCAATAAATTTTTCATAAGGTTAATAATATTGGTAATAAAGTTTCGAATTTAAATTTATTTTTTGAGATTTAATAATTTGATTTTTTATTGCCGTAATTTAACAGTTAGCCTTTGTTATATAGAAAAGAATCCATTATCAAATTTTTTCTATCTAAATCGCAACTTTTTTTATCTAAAGATTTTATTTATTTTTAATTTATCATATAGTTTTTAATTATAACTATTAATAAATGAAACATTTTATAATTGTACTAACCGTAGCTTTAATAACACTTTCCATAATGTTTGCCATTTACCAGCCAGATATATTGGAAGATATCTGGTTATGGTTAATCGGCCTTATAGGACCAATTATCGGATTCCTCCGAGAAATAATAAAATCATTAAATAAATTTTTTAAAGAACTTGACCTAAAAGAATAATTCACATACTTCATAAAATACTTATTTTCCTTGTCAAAATTATTACCATGAATAAATTAACCAAAAACTCAAGAAGATGGCTTATTGCTAGTATTATACTTATTGTATTACTAGTTTTTTTCAGAGGCTTATTTATAAGAAACATATTAAGTGAAAATCATATACCGAAACTTGTTTATTATTTAATTGAAATAATACTAACAAGTTTATTGGTTATAAGCGTTGTTAGATTATTTTTCATTTTTAAGGAACAAATTTCAAATAGTTATAAAAAGACTAAAGAAAATATTAGAAAGAATAACGCTAGCAAAACATTTATTTATATAGTTATAGTCATTTTTGCGGTTATAACCTTTTTTGGTACAATTCAAATCTTAAGCGATACTAAATGCGCCTCATGTAATGTATATAAAGTAATTGGTTTTATTTTAATCATGGTGTGGACGTGTATATTTTTATGTTATTTTATCTGGTCTATCTATTTTTACAATTTAAACCTTGGTAAAACCAACGAAGAATGGATTAAAATTAAAGAAGCAAAAAACAACCGATCTAAAGGCTTACCTTTTAATCAACAGGATATTGACGATGAACCAAGCTACAATCCATATCACGACCAGACTTTTGGTGTTCCTCCGGGTACAGTGCGCGGTATGATTGCTTTTACGCTTTTATTTGGTGCAATTGCAATGCTTATTGTTAGTTTTGGAATGAATAATCAAATTGATTCTGGTAGTTTTTTTTATGATCAGTTCGAATTTTTCAAAACTGCATTTCTAATGATGATAGCATTCTATTTTGGTAGTCGTTCGTTAAAATATCTTAGAAATGGGAATCACGGAGTTTATAAACCAAATAATGCATCAACACCGGACGATGATAAAGATAATGGTGACAATACAACAGAAATTAGCTCTCCGAATGATAGTGAAATAATTGTTATTAATACTAACGTTGACACATCACAAAAAGGCGATCATACCATACCTCACATTGTTCCCATAGATCCAATGGCACCTAAAAAATAAACTTAACCACCAAATAATAAGACATTGAAAAAACTACTATTAATATCAGTTATGTGTCTGACTATCATTTCGTGTTCAGATAAAAGAGCTATGGTGGTTGGTAAAATACAAAAGGCTTCAAAACTAGCTACAACCGAATTTACGGTTGATAAACTTGTTTTTGGTGTTAAGAATAAAAAAATATTATGGGCCGTAAAACTAAATGAAGCCCAGTTTCTGGCTAAATCCCAAGCAATAATTAAAGCAGGTATAGATCTTGAAAAAATTAAAGAAGAGGATATAATAATAAAGAATAAAATGATTAGCATAACCCTTCCTCCGGTAGAAATAATAAATTTTTCTTATCCCGCCGAACGGTTTTCAAAAATCGATATTTTAACTACCAATGTATTTACAACTAAAATTAATCTGGAGGATCAGGAACATTTTTTCCGTCAGGCTGAACTGGATATCCGTAATAGTTTACAATATATGGATATAGTTGAAACAACCCAGAAGAAAACAAGCAACTTATTGCGCGCCATGCTTATAAATTTGGGTTACAATGAAATCTATATCGATTTTAAGAAGGACAAATTAATAACAGAGATTATCGAAGAATGATTGCATACCTTATAAAAAACTGGAAACTCTTACTCGACATTGTTATAGTGGTTGCTGGAATTATTGTATTTACAGTACTTGATCCATTTGGTATGTTTAGTAAAAGAAACTTAAGAAGTACAGCTAACTTGGTATCTAGTGTGAAAGATATTGGTGAGTTGGTAACTTCAGAATACTATGGAGAAGTTATAAGTAGTTTAAATGAAACCTTTATTTTCGATCTGCCTGAGGATACAGTAACTGAAAAATTTGAAGAGTGTTTATATCAACTTAAATTAAATTGCAATAATGCAATCTATCGTAATAAAACCGTAAAGCAATTTTTAAGAAGCTCTGAGTTAAATGCAATTCGTTCGGAATTCAACCGATCTAACGAATATATATATAATCATCTAATTGTATTACTTGCAGTTAATATGATAGAACCAGATGAAGACAAGTTTTTTAAAGAAAATAAACAAACGCTTCAAGGCAACACTGAACAGCGGGTTATTAAGAGAATTTATAATCACATCGAAAGCATTAATAAAAAATACAAGAAAAATAAAATTACCGAAGAAGAAAAGGATGCAGAAATCAATAGTTATATTAATGAAATACCTGTTTATATTGAAAGTTCAGCTAATTTCCATTATCATTTGAATAATATGGCCCTAAACAAACGTGAACGCAAACGCGATATAGTTTTTATAGGGCGCGGGTGGGTTAAAGCTGGATATAAGTTCGAAGAACTGAATGAACGAAATTTTGCTTACGATGAAAATAATAAACTTATCCGTTTTTATGGTTTATCTCCCATAGTACTTGATAAGGATATTAATCCATGGTTTATTCCTGAAAATAAAATTAAAGGTTTCGAATTAGTTGATTTTTATAAAGGAGCAACATTTGAGGAAGCTAAAATTGTTAAAAAAAGATGTAAAGAAAAACTGCTTGAACAAGCTTACCATGCAGGTATCATGAAGCAAGCGCAGAAAAATGGAGAGGAAGCCCTGAAAAATTTCTTTTCTTTATTACTTGATGAACCAGATTTGAAAGTGGAATTTCAGCCATTACCTTACCAAAATGAACTAAACCTTATAAAATCTGACACCTTAATTACGGTCAACGAAGCGTTAAAAATAAACGCAATTCTAGATCAATTTAAGGCTAAAATTGAAAGATCAGAATCGTCTGATAAAGAAATCCTCAGGCAACAACTATCGATCTTTTATAATCAACTAACGGAAGTACCGTTTGTTGATACCGCTCATTATTTTAATATTTATTCAACTGAAGCTGCTAAAATTCTCGATAAAAAATATTATATCGTAAAAACGGATTATGATCATTTTATCAATATTAGAGATTCATTGCGAATTTCTAAAAACCATGATACAATTTTTACTAATTATACAGATACAAGCCTTATTAAACAGCATTATCCTGATTTTATTTCTCATTTTAACAATACACTTAAACTATTAGATTCTCAATTGGAACTAGCAATTTCCGATACATCGGTTACCATTGAGATAACAAAACAATTAATCGATTCTTTAGGAATAAAAACTAACGATGAAAATGGAATTAAATTAGAAAAATCAAATAAAATTGTTGGAGAAGATACGGTATTTATTCTTACCAGAGAATCAAATGAATTATCTTATAAATTTTATGACTTAAGATATCCCGAATTAACAATTCCTTATGAATTTGAGGATACCTTAAAATTATCTCAATTAAACCATATTGAATCTTTCATTGATCAGCATATTAAAATGTTTAATTACACTAGTAACAGTTCAGAAATTGACAGTTTAAGAATATACGAAGTTGAGAATATTCTTAAAACGTATGAACTTAAAAGAATCGAAAACCAAGTAAGTCTGAAACCCATCCATAAATTTATTGACTTTGTTAAGAAACCTATTAATTAAACTTTAACATTATGATTAAAAAACAATATATAAGAGAATTAAAAACTAAGGAACCCGTAGTTGAATCCGGAATGAAAAACAGCCTTGATGTTAAGAAAGTGCAAGAATGGATAAACCTATGGAAAAGATATAATCCGGAATGGAAAGTTACAACTTTAATGGATGGACATTTTGGACCTGATACTCTTTCTGTGGTTAAAGAGTTTCAAAAGTTCCGTAAACTAAAAATTGATGGCATTGTAGGTAATAATACATGGCGCGAATTAACAAAACCTATGCGCGAAGCATTTACAAGAATTGAGGAAGATTTATCATTAAAAGAACTAATAGTTAAATATGCAAAGCAACATTTAGCTTCTAGCCCAAGAGAATTTAAGCAAAATGAAGGAACATGGGTAAGAGCTTACATGGATGGAAATGAAGGAACTCAATGGCCTTGGTGTATGGGTTTTGTACAAACAGTTATAGATCAGGCAACATACACAATAGGACAAAAGCTTACCGATTATATGCCTCATAGTTATTCATGCGATGTAGTTGGAAATTTCGGTCACAAGAGTAAAAACCTCGTTAGAAATGAAAAATTGAGAAAAGATTCCTCAACAGTTGAACCCGGAGATGTGTTTTTAAACGTTAAGAAACCATTCGATTGGACTCACACGGGATTAGTAATTGGTATTGAAAATGGATGGATTCATACAATTGAAGGAAACACAAACGATGAAGGTTCTCGTGAAGGATATGAAGTTTGTGAACGTAAAAGAGATTTAAATACTAAGAACATAGATATATTCAGGATAATACCAAAGTAATTCCAAAAATACAATCACTAACTAAAATACGAACCTTTAGTTTTGAAAGGTACTTTCATTTAATTTTTTATATTTACATTTGCATATATTTACATATATTAAAAATGAAATTTAAAAAATTAGAACTGGAACAAGAAGGAAGTAAGTTTAAACGATTAATATCTTCAAACCAATTTAAGAAAACCATTATTTATATAATGATTGGTGCAGCTATTGGAGTTGCTATTACTTATTTTGCCGAAGGCAGACAATTATTGGAAATCTCATCCAAAGATTTATTAACCAATGCTTTTACTGGTGCATTTATTGGATTCTTTTTAACCAACAGTCCTTGTGCAAGAGGTAAGTGTTAGTTAGTATTCCAGAACTTCTTCTTCTCCATCCAGTACTCTAAAGATACCTTCTGCAAGAGCTTCCATTTCGTTCTCGCCGGCATAAACATGGAATTCAGTTAAAGTACCAACATATTCTTTCAAATTATTAATAAACTTATCACTATATGCAATTCCTCCTGTAATTGCTATGGCATGTGCTTTTGATTTGGAAGCAGCAAAACAAGCTCCAATTTCTTTCGCAACCTGGTAAACAAATGCAGAATAGATCAGTTTAGCCTTGGAATCACCGTTTTCAACCATTTTTATAACTTCTCTCACATCTTCAGTTCCCAAATATGCTTTGAAGCCACTGTTTTGAGAAAACAGTTTTATAACTTCTTCCTCGGGTTTACTATAACACAATTTCATAACTCCGCGCAAAGGTAATGCTCCTGCCCTATTTGGCGTAAACGGTCCCATCCCGAGTAATCCGTCATTTACATCAACAATTTTTCCACCTTGCACTAAACCCACTGATACTCCGCCTCCAAGATGTGCAATAACGTAACATGATTCCTCAAACGGAATTCCTTGCTTAAATGCTATTATTCTTGCAGTTTTTTTCATATTTAAAGTATGTGCCCTACCATCGCGAACTATTCCGGGAACACCAGAAATTTCAGCTATTTCACTAATATTACTCGTTGAAACCGGATCGACAGCATAGCATTCCTTTAAACCAAACTCATCTTTAAAATAATTCACTAATAAACTCCCCAGGTTAGATGCATGTTCTCCATATTGACCCGACCTTGCATCTACAAGAAAATCTTCATTTATTTTATATGTACCACCATTTATAGGTTTTACAATACCACCTCTACCAACAATACCAACAACTTTTAAATCGGAATTCGATAAATAATCATCTAAATACGGTTTAATATGATCGTGCCTGTATTGAAGCTGATCAGCAATTTTTTTGAACGGGGCTAATTCATTTTGCGGATGCGATATAGACTTGGAAAAAAGCTCACCCTTACGGTTATAAAAAGCTATTTTAGTGGATGTTGATCCTGGATTAATTACAATTACGACTTCTTTTTCCATATTCAGATTATTTTACACGTAATATACATATTTCTGTTAAAAATGAAAATCAATCTATAGTAGTTTTTATTGTAAAATTCATAACAAATTAAAATAAAGATGCTTACTAAATAATATTTGACTTTTAACATATATTTTATATATTAGAATAGTATTAAATCATGCTGTAAAGTTCTTAGTATTCTTTGTAGTATTTATTGCTGTAATTCTTTTGTAGTTTTTAAACTAGGGTAAGTAGGGCACGCTCAGGTATTTGAGAAAAACCTAACATAGGTGTTAACACAACACCTCGTTTTTATAATTTCGATTTAAAACTAAAAATTTTAAAATATAATATCCCCTAAATTACTTAAACTAAAACTACAAAAAATGAATTTTGAATACACCGAAGAACAACTAATGGCTCAGCAATCAGCCAGAGACCTCGCTCAAAGAGAACTCATAGAAGATGTTATTGAACGTGATACTAATTGTACATTTCCGGAAAAACATGTTAAAACGTTAGCGGAACTTGGATTTTTAGGTATGCAAGTAGCACCGGAGTACGACGGTACTGGAATGGATACTGTTTCTTATGTTTTAGCCATAGAAGAAATATCTAAAGTAGATGCTTCGCTTGGAGTAATTATGTCTGTTAATAACTCGCTTGTTTGTTGGGAAATCCAGGAATATGGAACTGAAGAACAAAAAGAAAAGTTCTTAAAACCCATGGCGCGGGGTGAAAAGTTAGGAGCCTTCCTTTTATCCGAACCAGAGGCAGGATCGGATGCAACATCGCAAAGAACTGTTGCTGAAGATAAAGGAGATCATTATTTAGTAAACGGGGTGAAAAACTGGATTACCAATGGAAACTCTGCCTCGACTTACGTTGTAATTGTACAAACGCATCCAGAAAAAGGACATAAAGGAATTAATGCATTAATTGTTGATCGAAACTCAGAAGGAATTAGTGTAGGCCCGCATGAAGATAAACTAGGAATGCGAAGCTCTGACACACATTCCGTAATGTTTACTGATGTTAAGGTTCCAAAAGAAAACAGAATTGGCGAAGATGGTTTTGGATTTAAACTGGCCATGAAAACGCTTGAAGGTGGAAGACTTGGTATTGCAGCCCAGGCATTAGGAATTGCATCAGGTGCATATGAACTTGCTTTAAAATATGCACATGAAAGAAAAACCTTTGGAAAAGAGATAATTAAACATCAGGCTATTGCATTTAAATTAGCAGATATGGCTACTGAAATAGAGGCTATGCGTTTCTTATGCTTAAAAACTGCATGGTTAAAAGATCAGGGCAAACCTTATGGAACTGAAAGTGCTATGGCTAAACTATATTGCGCCGAAAAAGCAATGCAAATAACTACAGAGGCTGTTCAGATATTTGGAGGATACGGATATGTAAAAGAGTATCATGTTGAAAGGCTCATGAGAGATGCCAAGTTAACACAAATATATGAAGGTACTTCTGAAATACAGAAAATTGTTATTTCAAGAGCAATTAGTGACTTGTAGAGTAGTTCCTGATACCATTAAATTCAACATTTTAATTTCTATACTGTTTTTAATTATATAATTAAAAAAGATTTTATGATACAATCCAAAATCTATAAGTCCTCAAATAAAATAAGAATTGTTACAGCAACTTCGCTATTTGACGGACATGATGCTTCCATAAATATTATACGCAGAATTTTACAAGCTTCTGGAGCCGAGGTTATTCATTTAGGACATAATGTCTCGGTTGAACAAATTGTAAATTGTGCCATTCAGGAAGATGCTCAGGCAGTTGCAGTTACTTCATACCAAGGTGGACACATGGAATTTTATAAGTATATTTTCGATTTATTAAATGAAAATGCTTGTGGTCATATAAAAATATTTGGCGGCGGCGGCGGTGTTATACTTCCTAATGAAAAAGAAGAACTTTTAAAATATGGTATTGCCGGGATTTATACTCCAGATGACGGTCGAGAAATGGGTCTTCAGGGTATGATTAATGATGTTTTGGAAAAATCTGATTTTCCTGTTGGGAACAAGGATGTTGATTTAGAAAAAATCAAGTCTAAAGAAAAGTATGAAATTGCATCTATCATATCAAAAGCAGAAAACTACTCTGATAAAGCAAAGGATTATTTTGAAACCATCAAAAGTGAAACAGAAAATTCGAAAACACCGATAGTTGGAATAACGGGAACTGGAGGAGCCGGTAAATCTTCCTTAGTTGATGAAATTATCAGGCGTTTCATTGATTTATATCCTGATTTACATCTTGGAATTATTTCTGTAGATCCTTCTAAACGTAAAAGTGGAGGCGCTTTGTTAGGCGACAGGATTCGAATGAATTCAATAAATCATCCTAATGTTTACATGCGTTCATTGGCTACACGCCAGCAAAATCTGGCTTTATCAGAACACGTTGTTGATGCCGTGGATGTATTAAAATTTGCAGGTTATGATCTCATTTTGCTTGAATCTTCCGGAATTGGACAATCCGATACTGAGATTATAGATCAAAGCGACGTTTATTTTTATGTAATGACCCCGGAATATGGTGCTGCATCACAGCTTGAAAAGATTGCCATGCTCGATTATGCAAATATTATTGCACTTAATAAATTTGATAAACAAGGAGCTTTAGATGCATTGCGCGATGTTAAAAAGCAATATCAACGAAATCACATTTTATTTGAAACGCCTGTTGATAAAATGCCTGTTTATGGAACTGTTGCATCACAGTATAATAATGAAGGTGTCAATATTCTATTCCGGGAATTAATAAATATTGTTAGCTCAAAAACTGGTTTTAGCTTTCCGGAAGTAAAGAGTTCACTCGAAATAAGCCATAATAATGAACAAGTTGTACCATCAGAAAGAGTAAGGTATCTTTCTGAAATAAGCAGTGTAGTTCGAAATTATAACCAAGGGGTAGAAGAAAAATCTCAAATTGCTAATAAACTTCAGGCACTTGTTATTGCTGAAAAAGAACTAAATGAAGGAGAATTAGATACTGAACAAATATTGAACAAAATTGAAACACTTAAAGATGATCTGGGAAAAGAAAATTGGGAAGTAATTGAAAACTGGGAAGTGAAGAAGAAAAAATATAAGGATGAGTTCTATATATATCATGTAAGAGATAAAGAAATAAAAGTCCAAACTCATGTAGAAACTTTATCACACTCAAAAATTCCAAAAATTTCTTTACCTAAATATTCTGCCTGGGGTGATATATTAAAATGGAATTTAAAAGAAAATGTACCTGGCGAATTTCCTTATACTGCAGGAGTTTTTCCTTTTAAAAGAGAACATGAGGACCCAACCCGAATGTTCGCTGGTGAAGGTGGTCCGGAAAGAACTAATAAGCGATTTCATTATTTATCGCAAGGACACAAAGCTACGCGTTTATCAACTGCTTATGACTCTGTTACTCTTTATGGAGCAGATCCTGAAATAAGACCGGATATTTACGGGAAAATAGGTAATTCCGGAGTATCCATCGCTTGCCTTGATGATGCCAAAAAACTTTATTCCGGATTTGATCTGGTAAACCCGACAACATCCGTTTCGATGACCATTAACGGTCCTGCACCAATCATGGTAGGATATTTCTTCAATACAGCAATTGATCAAAATTGTGAAAAGTATATCAAAGAAAATGGTTTGGAACAAAAGGTTAGAAAACAAATTAGTAAAATTTATAAAGAAAAGGGATTGAACCCGCCTGAATATCAAGGCCAATTACCAGAATCGAACAATGGACTAGGATTACTTCTTTTGGGAATTTCGGGTGACCAGGTTTTACCAAAGGAAATATATGAGCAAATTAAGAAAGATACAATCTGTAGAGTTCGTGGAACTATTCAGGCAGATATTCTAAAAGAAGATCAAGCTCAAAATACTTGTATCTTCTCTACCGATTTTGCTTTAAAAATGATGGGTGATATTCAAAAGTACTTTATTGATAATTCGGTAAAGAATTTCTATTCTGTTTCGATTTCAGGTTACCATATTGCTGAAGCAGGTGCAAATCCAATTACTCAACTTGCTTTTACATTAGCTAACGGGTTTACATTTGTTGAATACTACTTAGCACGTGGGATGCTCATTGATGATTTTGCTCCGAATTTATCCTTTTTCTTTTCGAATGGACTCGATCCTGAGTATTCGGTTATCGGAAGAGTAGCAAGGATAATCTGGGCAAAAGCGATGAAATATAAGTATAAGGCAAATGCTAAATCGCAGAAATTAAAATATCATATACAAACATCAGGACGATCTCTGCATTCACAAGAAATTGAATTTAATGATATTAGAACAACCTTACAGGCTCTTTCCGGCATATATGACAATTGCAACTCGCTGCATACCAATGCCTATGATGAAGCAATTACAACTCCAACAGAAGAATCTGTTCGTCGTGCTATGGCAATTCAAATGATTATTAATCATGAATACGGTATGGCTAAAAATCAAAATCCGTTACAAGGTTCTTTTATTATTGAAGAATTAACTGATTTAGTTGAAGAGGCTGTTTTAACGGAATTTGACCGTTTAACAGAACGTGGTGGAGTCTTAGGTGCTATGGAGTTCATGTATCAGAGAGGGAAAATACAGGATGAATCATTATATTATGAATCCTTGAAACATTCCGGTGAATTGCCAATTATGGGAGTAAATACATTTTTATCCTCCAAGGGATCGCCCACAGTTCTTCCAAAAGAGGTAATTCGAGCGACCGAGGAAGAAAAGAAATATCAAATAGATAATCTTTTAAATTTTCATAAGCTTAATAAAAATATATCTAATGAAATCTTGTTAAAACTTAAGCAAGCTGTACTTGACAATGAAAATACATTTGAGTATCTTATGGAAGCAACTAAGCACTGTTCCATCGGGCAAATAACAAATGCTCTTTATGAAGTAGGTGGGCAATATCGTAGAAATATGTAATAAATAACCTAAATACTAATCCTTCAAAAATCTTAAAATATGAAGTTCAAAACAGATTATTCCGCCGACACCTTAATTTTGGTAATAAATCCAAGATATCCCTTTACTAAAATCGGGGTTTATAATAATAAAAACCTTGTTTTCTTAAAAAAGCTAAAGCATACAGAAGAAGAGCTTAATAAATTTCCGGAAATAGAGGATCAAACAGAGTTTAGGAAGAATTTAATATTAAAAGAACTAGAAGAAAACGATATAGAGTTTGATAAAATCAGAATGGTAATTACAAGAGGCGGACTGATAAAACCGGTTAAATCAGGAATATATTTAATAACAGAAGAAATAAAAAAAGATCTTTTAAAATCTGTTCAAGGAAAGGATATTGTTAACCTTGGCGGGTTAATTTCATACGGCATAGTTGATGATCTTAAAAATGCAAATGCTTTTATAGCAGATCCTGTAGTAGTTGACGAATATCAAGATATAGCCAGAATAACAGGATTACCTGAAATTAAACGAAGATCTATTTTCCATGCGCTTAATCAAAAATGGGTTGGACGTCGTTATGCAAAGTCTGTTGATAAAGCTTATGAAGAATTAAATTTAATAGTGGTACACTTAGGAACAGGTATAACTGTTGGAGCACATCAAAAAGGACGTGTAATTGATGCAAACATGGGGTATGATGGAGATGGACCATTCTCTCCGATTAGGGCAGGAAGTTTACCAAGTGGTGATTTAATTAGACTATGTTTTAGTGGAAAATATACTGAAGAAGAACTTTTAAGAAAAGTTAGTAAGGAAGGTGGGTTATTTGCGCACTTGGGTACTTTTAGTGGTGAAGAAATTGATAAACGTGTGCAGGAAGGTGATCAGGAAGCGGCTAAGATATTTGAAGCTATGGCTTATCAAGTCGCTAAAACAATTGGGTCTATGTATGCAGTACTTTCAGGCGAGGTTGATGCTATCATTATCACAGGGCCAGTATCCAATAGTAGTTGGTTTGTTCGTAAGGTTGTTGAAAGAATTGAGAAAATCGCACCAATACAGATTTATCCGGGGTCTGACACTATTAAGATACTTGCTATGAAAGGCTTAAGAATACTTTACGGTGAACAAGATGTAGAAAAATATTAGTTTTTTAGTGTTAAACTGTTAGAATATCATGACATATGAAGAATGCTGCTAAGCAAGTTAGCAGCATTCTTATTTTAATATTTAAAATTTCTTTATTATATCCTACTTTTTTACATGATTAAAAAAGTAGGCAAAAAAATCTAGGCAAAATAACGCTTCTCCCCTCTCTTTAACAATCTAAGAATTCTAATCAAAATAGGCTAGCCCTTTTAATAGAATTCTAAACTTTGTTAAATTCACTCATCGCATGGCTCGCAATTTTGCCTTTCCAACGCGCAAATAAAATTAAATTATTTATTTGCACTTTTTATAATATCATGTATATACCTGTCCGGAACTTGAATAGTTACTACTTCGCCTGTAACAACAACTTCTCCTTTGGCCCAAACCTCTACATCAACCGTAACTTTTTTACCTTTAATTTCGCGTATTTTGCCGCGAATTTCTAAAGTACAATCAATTGGTGTTGGTTTTAAATACTTCACATTTAGAGAACCAGTTAAAAACCTAAACGAAGGCTCTGTATTCATCTCTCTTCCCTCCTGCCTGTACATGGCTGCTGCAGCCGATCCTGTACCATGGCAGTCAACCAATGAGGCTAATAGCCCTCCATATACAAAGCCTGGCACTGCAGTATGATAAGGTTTAGGAGTAAATGTTGTTAAAGTTTCATCGCCATCCCAAACGGTTTTTATCTGGTAACCATGCTCATTTAATTTACCGCATCCATAACAATGGCTTAGGTGGTCGGGGTAGTAATCCTGAAAAGCTTTTATTTCCATTTTAAAAATAATTTCAAATAAAGATAGTGAAAGATAAAAAAATAATGAAATGTAATCCAGAAGCTTTTATAAAAAACCTACCTCCCGATTATCATCAAGGTAAGAAGCTATTACAATTGAATTTCTTCTATTTTTTTAAAATTGAACTTTAAATCAAGTGCCTCAGACATGATTTCGCCTTCTTCCAAAAGGTCATCATCTTCCGGATGATAATACCAATTTATAATTACATCAATCCCTTGTTTATTAATTTGTTTAAACTTTTTTAATAGCTCATATATAACTTTTGCAGTTGCGGTATTAAAATAATCAAACTTAAAATCTACAACCAGTTCCTTTGCTATTTTTGATTTTACTTTTGTTTTTTCAAAGCTATCAATAAAATCAAAAACCGGTTTATAAAATGTTATTGCATTTGCAGGTTTTGAGACTTTTAAAAAACTCAAGGTATTATTTTCAACATCAAAGTTGATTTCAGGAGTAAATGTAGTCGATTCAATTTTAAGCGAATTCATAAATATCGTATATAGTTTAGGTTTTACTATATACGCAAAAGTTATGAAATGTTTACAAAAAACCTACATTTTTAAATAAATCTTTTCACTAAAAAATCTTGAAATTTCTCCTTATACTGATCGCTAACGGGAATATAAGTTTTATCAAAAATTATTCTACTACGTTCAACTGTATTTATCTCATCCAAGCTTACAATAAAGGATCTGTGCACTCGCATAAAACGATCTTCAGGTAAATTTTCTTCTAATGATTTTAAACTCATTAAACTTAAAACGGGCCTTTCTTTTTTAAGAACAATTTTTACATATTCCCTAAGACCTTCTATATAAAGAATATCGATCAGATTGATTCTACGAATCTTATATTCTGATTTTACAAATAAATAATCTTCTTTAGTATCGATTTTTAAGTTTGCTTTATTGATTTTCTCATCGCGCACATTTTCATGCTTTTCAATAACTTCTTTTTTTGGCCTTTCTCCAGGCTGCATAAAATTATCAGCTGTTTTAAAAAAATTAATATAAGCACTTTCTATAACTTCTATTTCTGAATCACTTAGTTTAATTTCCTTTCCCAAGTGCTGAGTAATTCGACTCACCCTTTCTTCAATTGAAGGTAGTTTGTTTTCTCTTTGTTGAGCTGAAACTTGCAATACTCCAATTGCAAACACAACCGCTACTAAGATTTTGATTTTTACTTTCATTGCTTTTGAATTTTATGTTTAATAAAACAATTCTAAAAAAGTTTTGGGCGGCATAAAAATTTAATCAATGCTTTAGGAGATCTTAGCTATAGAAAAAGATATTTTATCTACCAAAAAACCGAGGTAAAAACACCCCGGTTTTCAATTAATATTATATGTTAGATTTATTTATAATACATTGAATTTATTTTAAATCCTCAACAACTTCATAACACACCTCACCTTCGCTGATAACTTCCTTATAAAGAGCACCTTCAAACTTGTAATAATTAATTCCATCCTTCTGAATTTCGGTATACCCTTCTGGTAGCGCATCAATCCTAGCACCAACCGGTGGGTTTACTGTTTCATATTCACTACTATTTTCCGCTTTTACATAAAAAGTTCCATAGTAATAGTAGTACTTTTTACCCCTTACTATGCACCGGATTTTCTTTTTTGGTAATTTAGCCACTCGCACTCCAATTGGAGCTCTGGCAATTACATACCTTGTTCCAACTCTTTTATAGTAAATGCCGTCATAAAACCGATAATTTACTCCCCTATTCACAATTCTAAGAGCTTTTCGATGAACTGAGGTATACACTCTTCCCCATTTGGGAAGTTTTGCATAGTGATAGTGCGGACTATGCCTTTGCACAACTATCCTTGCATGTACCTTTTTATTTTTCTCTCTTCTATTCTGTGCAGTTAATGAGCTTAATGAAAAGCATAATAATAAAATAAAGAGAACTTTTAAAATTGTTTTTGTTTTCATAATATTAAATTTATAATTATTCAATTACTTCATCATACCGTTCTTTTATATGATTTATCTTTCTGCAAGAATATAACTTTAACATGAAGCTAAAATGAATTTAGGCAAGAACGTTTTTTATAAAAGAAAGCCGAGAAATTTAATCCTCGGCCATCTTTGCTAATAAACATTTAGCAGAATACTTTTTAATTTATGAGAAAATTATCTTTCTTAAGATAATAATCCAAATGTATCAGTTTAATATGAAGCGAAAATGAAATACATTAGCACAATTATTTAATTTTAAAAGTAATTGAGAAACTTTATTTATTAAAGGCAATATGTAAATCTATTTTGCTATGGCTGATCTTATCAAATCAATAAGAACAGCTTTATCCTTTTTAATCAAATTAAGAATCATATTCATCACACTTGTCTTATTTATTCCCAAATCACTTTCTAACTCTTCTAAAAGTTTATAATTATTTTTAGTAAGCCTGAATCCTGTATGGATTTTTTCCTCCGTGTTTATATTCTTATTCTCTTGCATATGCTCTTATCTTAAAATTAAAAACACCATATCCGGTGGATTTGTCAAACATTGCAACACGACCGGTTTTAAAAGATTTGGCATAAAACAACTTACTTTCCACTTTTGTAACAAGACATAGAGATTTATTTACATAGACAAAATTTCCAACTTTAATTTGCTTAAGATTTTTAGGGAATTTTCCAAAGGTTTCTTTCAACAGATTGTACTCGGCATTAACTGCCTGCATCTTTTCAACCTGTCCTCCTTTATCCGGGTGATACAAAAAAGACAACTTACGATACAAAGATTTTAAATCAGCTTTTTCGTTTATATCTGCAAAATAAGTCATGGTTTAATTTTTTATTTCAAATATACAACATTGTTTTACATTGTACAACATTATTTCTATTTTTTACATAGCATTAAATAAAAAACCCAGAGTGTATACCCTGGGTTCACTTGTTGTAAATATTTTTTATGCTTTTTTAGGTGGTATTAAATGGGCACCAATAACAGCTACTAATAGTGCTATAATAAAAGTTAAAAAACGAGCTGAAAGTAATTGTTCCAATCCTGTAGCTCTCCAAATAATTGTAAAAGTTAATCCGGTTAATATTGTTAAGATTACAGCTCTGCCATGATACTTTTTCCAGAATAGAGTTAACATGATCACCACCGAAAAAGTTGATCCGATTCCGGCCCAAACAAAACCGACAATGGCATATATTAAATCACTAGATATAAAATAGGCTAAAACTAATGCAACAAGAGAAAGAGTTGCAGTTATAAGCCTTGAACGAAATAATGATTTTTTCTGGTCTTGTTTTACTAAAGGTTTTACTATATTTTCCGATAGTTCGGTTGCGGATAATATTAATAATGAATTTGCAGTAGAAATAATAGCAGCTAATACTCCGGTTATTAAAATTCCTGCAATAAACGGATTAAACAATTTTGTAAGTACCTCAGGCATTACGGTTTCTTGATCTTTTAATCCGGTTGGACCAAAAATAGCAATACCGATCCAACCAATCATTAACGCTCCAATATATGCTATAATCGTCCATGCTACACCAATATTTCTTGCTTGCTTTGCATTTTTTGTATTTCTAATAGCCATAAAGCGCATACTTAATTGAGGCTGCCCGCCTAAATAACCGAAAAACCAAGAAAATGCACTTGCAATGATCATTCCTGTACCTAAACCTTTTATGAGTTTCAAACTGTTAGGAAATATTGAATTTAAAAATGATGATAATTTTGAACCTTCAACCATAACAGCCCCTCCAACCATTGTACTATAACTTTCTCCTGCTTTTGAAAGTGCTTCTGATATCGTATTAGCATAAAGCAATCCGTCGGGTTGGTTTTTAATATAAATTATTCCGGCAATAGGCGCAATGATCAAAGTAATAATCATAACAACAGCCTGAATAACATCTGTATACGTTACACTTCTGAAACCACCATAAATTGTATAAGGTACTACCAACAACACTACGATTAGCATACCAATGGATTTATCAATTCCAAATAAGTTTTCTAATGTTTTGCCACCGCCTAAAAATTGAGCTCCAACGTAAAAAAAGAAAAAGAAAACAATCGTAACACTACCAACAATGCGTATCCATTTACCTACCTCACCATGCTTTTGAGCAATATAATCTGTAAAGGTATCTGTTTTATATTTGGCAGCTTCTTCACGTAACCTCCAGGCTAGAAAAATCCATGCGGTAATAATCCCGAATACACAACCAATTGCAGTCCAAACCTCCATTAGCCCGGTTGCATAAGCGGCCCCTGGTAATCCTAGCAAAGCCCATGATGACTCACCGGTCGCCCGTTCGGATAAGGCTGCTACCCACCCCGGTAAACTTCTGCCGGCAATAGCAAAATCAGAACTATTCTTAACTTTTCTCCCTTGGTAAATTCCCCATAACACAATAAATGCCATGTAAGAAATCATAACAATTAGTATAGAAACATTGTAACTCATAACAAATATTTTAATTCCAACGAACACTAAGATAATAAAATGCTTTTAGCTTTTAGATGATAGTTTCTAGATTTATTATCTTTAACGCTTAAAATTCTAAAACCATGAAAAAAATATTACCCTTAATTTTAGGACTAGCAGCTTTATTTGCTTGCACTCCTGTTCAAAATGAACAAACGAAAGAAAAACATGCATCAGAAGTAATTGAAAAAATTGAAATTGTTAATAATGGAAATGTAAATTTCGATGATTACTTCAAAAATAAAACGATGCGTCTGGATTATTATCATACTGGCAACTCAGAAACAGAACATTTTGCTACCGATAAAGTTTTATCTGATGGAAAGTGGTATGGAAGCAAAACATTACTTGTTGATGAATTAGAACTTGGTTACTTCTTTTTAGAAGTTATTGACCAAGAAACCAAAACATTAATCTATTCTCGTGGATTTTCAAGCATTTTTGGAGAATGGCAAACCACACCAGAAGCTCAAAAAGAATGGGGAACTTTCCATGAATCAGTTCGGTTTCCATGGCCTTTAAAACCTGTTACTGTGAGAATTAGTAAAAGAGATGGCCAAAATAAATTCCAGCCGATTTGGACATATAACATTGACCCTTCTTCTAGACAAGTAAATCCAGCTGACATTAACCATATCGAAGAAGTAATTGCAATACACGAAAGTGGAGATCCTAACAAAAAATTAGATATAGTTCTTCTTGGAGATGGATATACTAAAGAAGAAATGGGTAAATTCATTTTGGATGCAAAAAGAATGACTGAGTATTTGCTAAATGCAGAGCCATATAAATCTCGTAAAGATGATATTAACGTTTGGGCAGTAAAAACCCCATCTCAAGTTTCCGGTGTATTGCGACCACACCCTGAAATTCATAAACGCACAGCTCTTTCCGCTCATTATAGTAGTTTTGATTCAGAACGCTATGTCTTAAGTTATGATAATAGAACGATTCGTAATATTGCATCAGCTGCACCATACGAATTCACATCTATATTAGTTAACGAAAAAACATATGGTGGTGGTGGTATATATAAACTATATACAACTTTAGCCGTTGATAACAAATTTGCTGAATACTTAATGATTCATGAAATGGGTCACCATTTGGCTGATTTAGCTGATGAATATTATTCCTCATCTACTGCCTATGAAGCTCCTACAATTGATGTTGAACCATATGAGGTAAATGTTACTGCACTTCTGGATAAAGAAAATTTAAAATGGAAACATCTAGTAGAAGAAGAAACTCCTATTCCAACACCCTGGAACAAGGAAGAATTTGATAAATTCAGTTATGCAGTTCAAAAAGAACGAAAGGAATTAAGAGCACAAAGAGTTGAAGAATCGGTAATGGAAGAATTCTTTATGAATGCACATAATAAGCAAGACACATTCTTTTCGCAAGAGCAGTTCAAAGATAAAATAGGTGCATTTGAAGGAGCAAAATACAATCAATATGGTTTATACAGATCTCAACTGGATTGTATTATGTTTACCCGCCATACCGTACATTGTAAAGTTTGTCAATATGGGATAAGTCAGGTGATTGATCAATACTCTAAATAATTTTGATATAAGTTAAAACGCCGTATTAAAACAGTTATGGGGGCGTCCAAAAAGTCTTAGTGTTCTTTGTGCCTGCTTTGTGAAACTTTGTGGTATAATTATAAAAGGCTGTTAAACAGAGAATCACAAAGAAGACACAAAATTACTCAAAGTAAAAAATACGAACAAGATTTAACTATTGTACTTTTTGGACACCCCCTTTTTTAAATCAAATATTTCTTGAGCTTATTGACAGTTCCACTCCAAGAACAGCCTAAGCAATGAATAATATCCAAATTATAACCTTCAAGTTTTTGTGTTTTATCCTGAAGCACAATATTCAACTCTCTTGTTACTTTTACATTTAATCTATCCCCCCTCTTATTCTTTATATAAAAGTTTGCAATTCCACATTTAGGGCAAACCATAAATTTCATAAATCAAATTGTTTTATTACAAATTTAAAATTTTATTAAACAAGCGTTGTATTTAACTTCATCAACACGAACAGTTTTTAACCTTCTTATTTTCAATAGCATTTACTATGTATATGGTAATGTTTTTGAACTTTAATTATTTGTTAAAACAATTCTTTTATTGAACACATATTTTTTTTTCTTGTTTTTTAGTTTTAATTTAGTTTAACGTGTTATAATTCGAATCAAAATTAGACTACATTTCTTAAAGGGCGTAAAGGTAGATGAAACGTATTAATCTATTAATTTTTATTGTATTTGTTACATTGGTTGGTCAAGCACAAACTGATACTACATTAATACAATCTACTCAATTTAAAGAAGCACCTCAGGATTTACAAAAGTTAATTGAAAAACTAAAACAACAACAAAAAGAACAAACTAAAAAAGATGCGGAAATTGAAATTGATGGATTATTGGTAAACAATACTAAAACCAAAAATGGAAACGATTTCTACGAGTTTTTTTTCAGAGATTGGGTTGCCCCGGTTAATGCGCATAACTATACTATATATATAAGTGAAAAGCCATATAGGGTTACAACAACAATGATTGAAATAAAAATAAATGAGACAATTGTGTTCCAATCATTTTTACAACCAAGAATAGACATTATTGAACTAATAGCACAACAATCCATTGCTCGTACTCGAGTGTATTTAGAAAATTATGAACAAATAGTAAAACAACTCGAAGGAGAAGATCTTTCGGGTTCAGGAATTTATTAATTATAAAATTTAACATATTATGAGAAAGAAAATTACTTTAGTCGGATTTTTAGTTTTTATATTCTGTTGTGGAAAAAGCCTTTCCGCTCAAGATTTTGTTTATACTCCTAAAAATCCAGCGTTTGGAGGTAACCCATACAATTATTCCTGGATGCTAAGTTCTGCTCAGGCGCAAGATACTTATGAAGATCCATCACGAGATGATTTGGGATTAAGCACCGGGTATTCTTCTGATCCTATTGATGATTTTGCAGAAAGTTTAAACAGGCAGATTCTTAGTCAGTTATCGCGCGAAATAGTATCCAGACAGCTTGGCGAAAGTGCTTTAGAAGAAGGAACCTATGTTTTAGGTGATTATCAGATAGATATTGGATCTTCAGGTTCAGGTTTGGTAATAACAATAATTGATTTATTAACAGGTTCAACAACAAATGTAACAGTCCCCTACTTTTAATCATTATATAATGAAAACAACAATTAAGCCTCTAGCTTTATTAATAATACTCTTTTCTACCATTTTATTTAGTTGTACACCTTTTTATTATCAACCACTAGGTACTGATAGAACTGCAGAATTAGGTCCTGAAACACCACTTAAAAAGAAATTGCTTAGTTTACCCGAACCGAAGGAGCCGGTTGTGGTTGCCGTTTACAAATTCAGAGATCAAACCGGGCAATACAAACCTTCCGATGTTGGTGCAAACTGGTCAACTGCAGTTACACAAGGTGCAACTAATATATTAATACGTGCTTTAGAAGAATCAGGCTGGTTTATACCCATTGAAAGAGAAAATATAAGTAATTTATTAAATGAACGTAAAATAATTCGTTCTAGCAGGGAGCAATACGAAGGTAGTAAAGGAGCTTTGTTGCCTCCTTTGTTATTTGCAGGAATACTTCTCGAAGGAGGTATTGTTTCCTATGAAACCAATGTATTTACGGGAGGTGCAGGTGTAAGATATTTTGGTACAAATGCTTCAGCTCAATATCGCGAAGATCGCGTAAATATATACTTAAGAGCAGTTTCTACAAGTAATGGTAAAATTCTTAAAACAATTTACACAACTAAATCAATATTATCACAAGAAGTCTCGGCAGGTGTTTTCAGATACGTAAAATTTAAGCGTTTACTGGAAGCCGAAGTCGGTTATACATATAATGAACCCGGAGAATTAGCAATAACTGAAGCAATCGAAAAAGCTGTTCAAAGTTTGATAATTGAAGGAATCATTGATAACCTTTGGATGTTAAAAGATGAAAATGAAAAAAACTCGGAAGAAATTCTTGGTTACATAGCAGAAAAAGAAAATAACTTAAAATATGATGCTATTGGGCGTCCATTTGAAAATACAAAAAAATTAAATGGATATCTTTCTGTGTTAGGAAGTGGTCAATTTTATTTAGGTGATTATTCTGAAAGTAATATACATAGTGGAGGAAATATCAGTTTTGGTTCAGCCATACTACAACCATTATATTTGGAAACAAATATAGGAATGCAATACATTCACATAGATAATCTGATAACAAGTAGAGAATTTTATGGAGATATTAATCTAACTTTACTTGCAAATCCTTCTTCGGATCTTTCTCCATTCATGACAGTTGGAATTGGAACTTATTATGATTTTGGAGACAAAATAGGTGCTTCTGAGAAGTTATACATTCCTTACTATACTTTGGGCGCAGGTGCTGAATACAGGTTAAACAAAAGACTTGCCCTTACTTTCAAAGGATTTATGAATGGAATGTTCACCGATTACTATGATAATGTTGAATTAGGGTCCTATAATGACCATATATGGGGAGCAAAATTAGGCTTAAAGTTTTACTGGTAATAATTTAATAATTAGTTTAAAAGAAATAAATAAATTCATATAATGAAAAATTTAAAATATATTCTTGCTTTACTTTGTATCGTTTTTATTATCGGATGTGAAGAGAGTAAAATCGATGTTGATAAATTTGGTAGTATACAAGGTGTTATTATAGACGGCGAAAGTTACGAACCCCTGGAAGGAGTACTAATTGCAACCAATCCCGCAAGCTCAACAACGTTAACGGATAATACCGGCAATTTTGAATTTGATAAAGTAAAAGAAGGTGAATTAACTATAACAGCGCACAAAAACGATTACTTAAGTAATAGTATGAGCGTGGCTGTTTATGAAAATGAAACTACAAATTTAACTTTCTTTTTACTAAAAGATGAAAAAGATGTTGGGTGGGTAGATATTTATGATCCCGTGCCGGGTAATGGAGCTGTTGACCAGGATACAACTTTTAGTATGAAATGGAGCGTGGATCAACAATATCCATCAAAAGAGCTTGTATATACAGTATATTATTTTGCATCGAATTCAACAACTCAGTTAGTTGCGGGAGAAAACCTTACTGTTAAGGAAGTTGTAGTAGATAAATTTGAATATAACACAACCTATTTTTGGTATGTAGTAGCAAGGTATGAAGGTGACCGAGTAGCAAATAGCCCTACCTGGTCATTTAAAACAAAACCGAGTGCCGACTCTTAAAGATGTTAAATAGTATTTAATTACTGTTTAAAACAACAACAACAAACCATAATATTCTCTTAATTAAAAAGCTACAGGGCGTTGAGAGATAAAATAGTTAATACGTAGAATTATGGTAAAATCTATATATGCAAATTCTTAAAAGCAAAATTCTTTTAATAGGTGATTCTGAGAAAAAATGTAACCATATTACAGACATTATAAAGAATCCTTGGAATCAGGTTATTTGTGCATCCAACTTCGAGTTGGCTATGAAGGAATGTATATTGAAATCATTTGACTTGATAATTTGTTTTGAAGAATTATCTGATATGAATGCTTTTCAAGTTTATACTGTTCTTAACAGTGAGATTCTTAAAAACCAGGTACCATTCATAATTATATTAAATAATCATAGTAAAAATAAATTACTATTAGGAACCGAACTGGGAATTGATAGTTTTATTTTTCCTTCCTTTGACGAGGAAAGAATATTAAAGGTTATAAATGTCCAACTCAAAAAAAACAATGATCGAAAAAAAATTGAACACTTAAAATATGAAGCTTTATTAAACTCAACTCCTCACGCAGTTTTTATAGCAGAAAACCTTAAAATCATTGAGTCTAATCATAATTTTCACAAACTTATAAAACCTAAGGCAAGTAATAAATCTGAATATTTCTTTCGAGATATTTTTGAGTTTAATCCTAAAAACAATTATGAGCTCAATTTTTTTAGATTAGTAAACGGCTTAGAAAAAAACTGTACGTTCACAGAAGTTAAAATGGTAGGAAATAAGGATGATTTGTTTGATGTAAGTTTCTTTCTGCTTAATAAAAGAGGAACTTCCTATAAAGTAATAGGCATTATTAAAAAGAAGATAGAAAAATTAGATATACATGATCTGGCCTTAAGATCAAATGGAAATAAAGATAATAAGGAAAAACCCATTGATGTTAAACTTTTTACAAATAGAGAACGCGAAATATTAAAACTTTCGGCTATCGGAATACCAATAAAACAAATTGCAGAACAGTTGAATATTTCTAAAAGAACTGTGGAAAAACATCGATCTAATATTATAAGTAAAACAAATACAGGTAATATTGTTGAAGCTGTATTTTTATATAGTAAACATATAATCAGTGAAAAAATTAATGATTAATTTTTTTGTTGTCTTTATAAGTGAAAGCCGAAGTTAAAAATCAAATTCCTTTTAATAATCAAACACTTATCACCTTCTCAAATTTTTTCTGTATTATTTTTATACGTATTTATACTACAATTAAAAAGAAAACTTCACATTATTGAATAAAAGTATTTAGACGATTTTCAGAATTCTTTAAGCAGAATAAGATAATCCGATCTACTCTTATTTTGTACGTGAAATCCGCAACCATTTTTGCTTCATAAAATACTTATTTCCCAGAATTTTCTTTAAACATAACTTTGTTATAGATACTCAGGGATGAATATAGAGTTTTAAAAAACAGAGTATCATAATTTATTACAAACGTGCTAATTTTTACTAATCTATTATTAATCATTTAAATTATTAAAACATGAAAAAACTAAGCGTATTATTTGGATTAATCCTTATGGCAAGTTTTACATTTGCTCAAACCGCTGTTGTAAATCAAACCAATTTACCAGGATCTAGTGCAGTTGTCGCTACTGTTACTCAAACTGGAATGAATGTAGCTACCGTTGATCAAACAAATGTTGATGGCGAAAACGGACCAAATACCGTTATAGCTAACGTAGAACAAGTTGGTTATGGTGTTGCAAATGAAGCTACTGTTAGTCAAACTGTATCAGAAGAAGCTGATAATGGTGTTGAATTAACAACGTATTCATATCAGGAAGGTGAAGGAAACGTTGTAACTCAAACTCAAATGGCTGATGGACATCGTGATGATTTTGTTTCAAGAGATTTCGTTGCTACTCAGGTAGGTATGGGTAACGAAGCAACTCAAACTTCTATTGATTCAGACCAAGGAACAGTTAATTTTGTTATTGATCAAGAAGGCGAATATAACGTAGCTTCTCAACTAACTCAAAACGAAGGTGGTTGGGCTGAAGGTGTTATTACACAGGAAGGAACTGGTAACAATGCTTCACAAATATTTGAAAGTATCCATGCAGATGGTTATATTGATCAAATAGGTGAATCAAATGTTGCGTCACAGCATTTCCATAATAATACTAAAGAAAACTATGGTTATATAACTCAAGATGGAGTAGCTAACGAAGCTTCTCAGGTGTTTACAGGTGGAAACACTAAAGTATCTACTTTAACTGCTACTCAAATGGGAGATGAAAACCTTTCTGAACAAATAGTAATTAGCGGAAACAACAATATGGGAGATGTATATCAAACAGGTGTTGCCGGAGAAGCTTATCAAACTTTTGTTGGTGAATCAAACATGGGATATGTTGATCAATCAGGTTATATGAACGTTGCTACCCAAACTATGTACGGTGACATGGATAATGCAACTATCACGCAAGTTGGAGGAAACAATAATATTGCTACTCAAACTTTCTCTGCAACTAGTACTGGAAATAATGCAGAAATTTATCAATACACAGATTGGGATAACAAAGCTTCACAATATGTTGAAGGTGCTTCAAACGATCTATACATTGAACAAACTGGCCAAAGCTGGCATAGTAATGCTGCTCAAGAAGTATTAGGAGAAGAAAGCACTGGTAATTCACTTGTTATCAGCCAGCATTATGGTGATCATAACCAAGCATTACAAACTGTTACCGGAGATAACAATGAAGCTTATATTGAGCAACATGGAATTTGGTGGGGAGAAGGCGAAAACGCTATCCAAACCATTGAGGGTAATGAAAACTATACTGAAATAGTTCAGTATGCAGATGATGACTACGCAGAACAAACTATTACCGGAGATGCAAACAGTGCTAAAATTCTTCAAACTGGTGCTGGTGCTTCTGCTATGATTACAGTTGTAGGAAATAACAACATAGCTGCAGTTTCTCAAGATGGTGTTGGTTCAACAGCGGTTATTTACCAAGAAGGTGACATGAACCTTGTTCAAGGTCTAGGTGGCGAATTTGCTATAAATAATAATGGTTCAATGTTAGACGTAAGTCAAATGGGCGATGCTAATGTAGTAAATGTAGAACAAACTGCTGTTGGTGCTTCTGCAATTATTAGTCAAAGCGGTGTTGGTAATATTGCTACTGTTGAGCAAAGATAAAAGTCTTAAAAAAATTAAGGAATAGCCCGGATTATTCCGTGGCTTTCCTTTTAATAAAAATTAAAATGAAATATAATTTCCTAATATATATCACTTCTCTTCTTATTTCTTGTTTTCCTGCTATAGCTCAAGAAAATATAGAAATAAATAATTCTGATTTATTAGATAATACATTTGATATTGTGGAACAAAATCAATTTGAATCTCAGGAAGTTTCAAGTTTTATTATAACTAAACAAGTAGGAGATCAAAATGAGATTGAGATATTATCTGATCCTCAAAGTGCAATTAATCGAAATATAGTTGCTATTACGCAATTTGGCAGCCAAAATTCTACAATTTTTAATCAGAATGGCAATGATCAGAGAGTTGGTATTTTTCAAGCAGGAAATCAAAACACAGCAAACCTATTTTATAAAGGAGACAATATTTTTAGTGTTGTTACCCAGGTAGGATTTAAAAATTATGTAAGTCATGATATTGATAATGGTTCTAATTCATCTTATAAAAAAGTTATTAGCGAACAAATTGGAAATGAAAATACAATTATTTTACAATCCGGAATTGTTGATTACTCGCTTATTGAAATTACACAAAAGGGTAATAATAATAATGCCGAATTGAATCTTACAAACACAGGATTGCAAACAGAGTCTTACCAAATAGAACAAACAGGTAACAATGCAGATATTGTGATAACCAAATCTGACTTTTATATGCCAATGAAATCAAATAAATAGATTTGATATTATAAAAACAAAAAAGAGGCTTCTATGTTGTAAAGCAAGAGAAGCCTTTTTTGTCTTATAATCTTTTATCACTCATATCGTAAGCTGTTTACAGGATTTTTCCGAGCTGCGCTAAATGCCATATAAATTATAGTTGCAAGCGCTATAAACAGGGCTAAACCTCCCGAAAAAATAAATATCCAAACTCCAATATTAGTTTTATATGCAAAATTCTTTAACCAATTATTCATTAAGAAATAAGCTACTGGCCAGGCAATAATATTTGCAAAAACAACCCATTTTGTAAAATCGTAACTTAAAATCAAAATGATATTGGACACTGAAGCTCCCAATGCCTTTCTTATACCAATTTCTTTTGTTCGCTGTATAGCCATATAAGATGCAAGTCCTAATAATCCTATACAAGCTATAATAATTGCAAGAATAGAAAAAACGCTAAACATTTTCATTGAATTTTGCTCCATAGTATATAAGCGTTTTAATCGTGTATCTAAAAAATAATAAGAGAATAATGACTCGTTACTAAATTCGTTCCATTTCTTTTCAATTTCTTTTATTGTTTCGTTAAAATCTCCACTCTTAAATTTTACATTTAAAAGTACACCTCCTCCTTCAAAACCTTCGTTATTAAAAATTATAAATGATTGTATGGCTTGATGCAGCGAGTTATAATGATAATCGTTTACTACTCCAACAATAGTGTAATCCGAAAAAGGTACATCATTATTTACCCTAAAACGGAAACGAGCACCAACCGGATCCTTAAAATCAAACTCTTTTACAAAAGCTTCATTTACAATAACATTTAATGAATCCTTAAACTCTTCAGAAAAATCCCTGCCCTTAACTAATTTCATGCTCATTGTGTTGATAAAATGATCATCAACCATTAATCCACGTGTTGTTAATATATCTGATTCTCCTTCTTTTTGAAGCATAGCTCCAAAATAATAACCGCCTTGCACATCTGAACCTGATACGGACGCACTATGAACGTTGGTTAATTTTTTAACCTCTTCGACAAAAACAGGCATATTTTCCTGTAAAGAGAACAGTCGATCAATAACTACAACTTTTTCTTTTTCAAAGCCAAGATCCTTTTTCAATATAAATTTTAACTGGCTGTTAACTAATAAAGTAAACGCAATTAATCCAATGGATATAGTAAATTGGAAAACAACTAAAATATACCTTAGTACTCTTCCTCTTTTAGAAGAACCAAATTTTCCTTTCAAAACCTCAACCGGTTTGTAAGATGATAGAAAAAAAGATGGATAAATTCCCGCTATAACTCCAACTAAAATACTTAGTAACAACAATGTTGGTATAACATTTAAATTTCCAAGATAATCAACACTCAAATTCTTATAAGCAAGATTATTAAATATTGGTAAAAACAATTCAACCATAATTAATGATATCCACAAACTAAAAAAACTAACAAATATGGATTCAAACAAAAATTGTTGAACTAAAAATTTTCTTTCACTTCCCACTACCTTTCTAATGCCCACTTCCTTGGCTCGTTCAGTAGCTTGAGCAGTTGATAGGTTAATGAAATTTATACAAGCGATTATCAATATAAATATTGCAATCGAAATAAAAATAATGACATACCGTATATCGCCATTAGGCTTAATTTCTGCTTCTAGCTTTGAATGCAAATGAATACTTGTTAAGGGTTGAAGAAAATAATCGTACCCATTTCCTGCTTTTGTATATTCTTCATAAGTTACTCCCATGTTTTGTTCTATCTGCCCTGATGCGTAACGTTGCACCAGATCAGAGAATTTCCCTTCGACCAAAGTTGGATCTATACCCTCCTGTAATCGTATATAGGTGCAAACAGAAAAAGAAACATAATTAATTGTTCTTATAAAATCGTTCATAAATAAAGAACCTACAAAATCAAATTCCATATGCGAATTTTCAGGAAAATCGGCACAAATTCCTGCTACTTCTATCTCTCCAAATACCCCATTAAGTGTTTTTCCCAAAGGGTCTTCATTCCCAAAATACTTCTTAGCCATGCTTTCGGTCATAACAATTGCCATTGGATTACTTAAAACTGTTCTGGGATCACCAATTAATAATTCAATTGAAAAGAACTCAAAAAAGTTAGTATCGGCTAAAATGAAATTATTTTCTTTAAACCTTTTATCTTCATATCTTAAAACAAATTCATTTCTTATATCCAGAATTCTGCACTGATCTTCCACTTCCGGAATATCTTCTTTAATTGTTGGTCCGTAAGAATGAGGAATAATAGCATAACTTATCGTATTTTCGGGATATATTCTGTTTAAAGCTACACGATGTATCCGATCAGAATTTTCTACAAATCGATCATACGAAAATTCATCGATTACATGAAGGGTAATCAGAATACAACTAGCAATACCAACTGATAAACCAATAATATTTATAAAAGTATTCAGTTTGTTTTGCCATAAATTACGGAAAGCAATTTTAAAATAGTTTTTTAACATGCCGAATTGATTTAAATATTCTGTAGTTACAGAAGCCAAAACGCATGCCAGAATCATAAGTCACTGTTATTATGATACTTATCTGTTCTTGTTATATACAAAGTGTTGTAAAATACGACATTAGATACTAAAAATGAACGCTCATTTACTCATAACGTAAGCTATCTACTGGATTTTTTCGAGAGGCTCTTATGGCAAATATTGCTATACTGAGAAAAGTTAAAACTGCTGAAATTACTCCTGCTAAAATAAATGGCCAATAGTTTAACGAGGTTTTATATTCATATTGATTTAACCAATTTCTGATAAACCATAAAGCAATTGGGCAAGCCAATAAAAATGAAATACCAACCCATCGAGCAAATTTCATGTACAACACACTGAAAATACTTCTATTTGTTGCACCAAGAGCTTTTCTTATTCCAATTTCTTTTATTCGTTGATTAATTACTATGGAGCTAATACCAAATAAACCCAAACAAGAAATAAATATGGTTATACCGGAAAAGAAATAAAATAATTGAACCAATTGAGCTTCCTTGCTATACAATTTGTTAAACGAATCTTCCATAAATTGATATTCAAAAGGATAATCCGGTGCATATTTTATCCACAATTCCCGCAGTTCTTCAATTATCTTTCCGATCCTTTCCGGTTGTATTTTAACTGCCACATAACTAAAACCTCCCAGGTGTTGGCTAAGCACTAAGGGTTGAATTTCATAATCAAAATGGTCAGAATAAAAGTTATCTATAACGGCTATTACATTGCCTTCAAATCCCCACATTTTAAATTTTAAGCCAATTGGATTATCAACCTCCATTCTTTTAACTGCTTCTTTATTTAAAATAAAATTTTGATTGTCTGTGGTTAGATCAGGATTAAAATTCCTCCCATTTATAATTGGAATTTCAAAAGTATTTAAATAATCATCATCTATTCGAGAAAAACTGAAAGCAACTTCATTTAAAGGACTACGGCCCTCCCAATCTAAAATACCTGCTGTATTGCTAATAAGAAAAGGTAGGTTAAAACACATCGATATCGAAGTTATTCCCGGTACGTTTAAAGCATCCTGCTTAAAAGCTTCTATATGATTCCTTAAGGTTTGATTCGTTTTAAAGTAAATGATATTATCTTTACTAAAACCAAGATCCTTATTCAGGATGTATTGTAATTGCTTGGATATGAAAATGGTTGAAATTATTAAAGTTATTGAAACTATATATTGCGCTATTACGAGTATTTTTTTTGATTTTCCTGAGAAATTGTTAAGAATGTTCTTTTGATTAAATTTCTCAATCCTTTTGGATGAAAACAAAAGTGCTGGATATATACCTGCCAGTATTTCGATAAGCAAGAAAATTATAATAAAGAATAATATAAAAGACAAACTTGTATAGTTAAATTCCAGTTTTTTTTGAACAAGCTCATTAAAGTAAGGTCTTAATGATTCGATTAATATTGCCGAAATAATAAGCGCTATTAATATATATATTGCTGATTCAATGAGAATAGAGTATATCAAATGCTTACGCTTTGCCCCAAGTACTCTTTTAACGGATAAATCCTTAACTTTACTTAAGGTGCTGGCAATAAATATATTCACATAATTAATACTGCTAATAAATAAAATGAGTAATCCTGTTATAAAAAAGATATATACATACACAATTGGTTCATTATTGCCATTAATGCGGTAAAGATGAATATTCCCAAGGGGTTCCAAAAATATTTTATAGGGCGTTTCCGGGTCATATTTTTTAACAATATTTTCAATTCTGCTTTCTAACGCATTAAAATTCGAATTTTCTTGAATTAATATATAGGTTCTGTACATACAAGCTCCCCATGGTTTTGAAGTGCTAGGTCCTGGCCCTTCGTTAAATGGGTTGTTTGCAGCAAAATCAAACTGAAAATCAGAATTGTTTGGTGGATCTTTAATAATACCTGTTACCAGAAAATCATATTTCCGGTTTATTTTTAAGGATTTACCAATAGGGTTTTCATTTTTAAAGTATTTTAATGCCATTCTCTCAGTTATCACAACAGTGTAAGGATCTGAAAGAACAGATTCCGGGTTTCCTGATATAAAAGAAAAAGAAAAAATGGTAAAAAAATCCGGGTCTACGGAAGCAAACCCTGTTTCATTATATACATGATCCATATACGAAACGGTAAACCCATCGGTCCTGAAACATGAATTGTGAGTTATTTCTTCAAAATTTTCTTTTAAAGCATTTCCAACCGGATAAGGTGTACTAATACCCTTTTCTAAAACACCTTGTACGTTAGTTTCTATTATTACCCTATAAATGTTGTTGAAGTTTTTATGGTATTTATCAAAGGATAGTTCATCTAATATCCATGAATAAATAAAGAAAGAACAAACAATTCCTGGGACTAACCCAACTATAATTATTAAACTAAAAAGTTTATTTCTAATTATTTTTCTTAGCGCTGTTTTTAAATGATTCTCTATCATAACTTAATTACTCGTAGCGTAAACTTTCAACTGGATTTTTGCGAGCAGCATTTAATATATACCAACTTACGGTTAATAATGAGATAATTAGAGCTAGGCCACCTGCAATAATAAATATCCACCAGTTGATATCAGACTGATAAGCAAAGTTTTGCAACCATTTATCCAATAAATAATATGATATCGGAATAGCTATAATTAGCGCAATAACTATTAACCGGATATAATCACTAATTAATAATCTCCAGATAGTTAAAATAGAAGCTCCATTTACTTTTCGGATTGCAATATTTTTAGTTTGTTTTTTAGTTGTAAACATGGTTATTCCTAATAATCCAATTGCTGCAATAAAAATTGCTATAAAGGAAAATATTCCAACCAAGGTCCCTAATCTATTTTCTTTTTCATATAAAGAATCAAATTTATCATTGAGCAGTTGGGGATTAAAGTTTATATCTGGTTGAAAATCCTGTAATTTATTATCTAACCTTTCAAAAATATTTTTGGAAACAGGAACTCGATAATTAATTACCATTTCCCGAATCATACTTTCTGATACAACTAAAATCATTGGCTGAACTTTCTCATGAACGGAATGAAATTTAAAATCCTTAACAATTCCTATTACCTCGCCATTCCAAATGTTTCTTCCAATTATTTTATCTTTTCCTAACATACTGGCTGTTGTTTCATTTGCTAAAATTTTCCAATTGGCGCTGGTTTCATAGTCTTTAAATGATTTTCCTTCTAATAATTCTATTTCGAAATTTTCAATAAAATCCTGGTCAACAAACAAAGCTTCTAATTTTATTGGTTCATCACCGTATGCTGAATCTGCTTGACTAAAGCTCATTCTACTGTTTGAGGGTGGTAACCACATAGCTCCACTTATATTTTTAACATTCGGGTCTTCCATCAATTCTGTTTTCAACGTATTATATTTTCCGTTCTGAACAATCTTACTAACACTAATAGCGACTTTATTATCAGGATTAAAACCCAGTTCACTTCTGGTTGAGAAACTTATCTGCATCTTAATTCCAATGGCCAGCACCACTAATACTATAAAAATCACAAACTGCATTACTATTAGCATTTTCCTGAAAGTAAATTTCCGTGAGGAGTTTTTGTTTTCTCTCTTTAATATGGAAACCGGTGATATCCTATTTAAAAAATAAACAATGTTAATACCCGGAATAAAAATTACAAAACAGATTATAAATATAAACCCTAGTATAAATTTCAGGTTATAGGTTAAGATAATCTGCTTTTTCAATACCTGTTCAAGCGATGGCCTGAATTGCTCAATTAAAATAAAAGCTAACGGAAGTGTAATAGCTATTAAAATAATGGACTCAACAGATATTTGTTTTAGTAAATCGGAGCGTAATGCTCCGGCTATTTTTCTTGTTCCAATTTCTTTTGATCGTGTTATGATTTGAGAAATTGATAAAATAATATAGTTTATACATGCAACTAAAAGAACCAGAAAGGCAATTGCAGAAAATATATAAATAGAATTTAGATCTCCTGATTGATCACCTCCAAACATATCTTCAGAATGCAGGTAAATATCTTCCAGGTTTTGCACAAAATAGTCTCTTTGGGTCGTATCGCTTACATACTTCGCCTCAAGCTGCATTAACTTCAAATCGAAATTTAGTGCATTCTTCTTTTCTTCAAATAGCACGTAAGTTTCTACAAAATTTTGAGACCATTTATTCCTGTAAAATTCAGTGCCTCTCTCCTCTCCATCACTCCAAATCATATTTTTATTAACCTGTTTAAGTCCAATTTCCGTGGTAGTAATAAAATCTGCCTTTATTGTGGAGGTCACTGGAATATCCTCGATTATGGCAGTAATATTTAACAAATACTCTTCACTACCATTTATCATCTTAAATGATTTGTTTAATACATCTGTTTTGCCAAAATATTTTAAGGCTGTTGATTCGGTAATAACAACATTATGAATATCAAAATCAAAACCGGAAAAGTCCCCGGCAATTTTATTTAAGGTAAATATTTTAAAAAAACTTTGATCGACGCATATTACGGTATTTTCTTTTAATACTGTATTACCAATTTCAACATTAATATTATTTAAAGAATATAATCTTGTAGCATCTTCTACTACAGGAAAATCTTCTATTAATGCATCTCTCATTGGAAATGGTGTATTTATGCTTTTCCATCCATGTATAAGATCATTTTGGTTTACGCGAAAAATTCTTTCTTTCTTTTTATTGTAATCGTTATAGCTGGTTTCGGTAGTAATATAAATTAAGATGAAAAAGGTTACTGCTAATCCAAGAGCCAAGCCTAATACTTTTATCAGGGTTATTGATTTATTTCTATAAAAGCTTCGTAATGCTATTTTTATGTAACTTGAAATCATAGTTTAAATTTTGTTTAGTCATTTATGCCAAACCTTGTACCAAACATATTAATCTCTTATAAACAATATATTACAACAACATGCCAAAAATACAATGTTGCTTTTTACAACAATACTGTCGGAATTATCAACAACAATCTGTAATTTTAAATACGAAAATGATTAAATTATTACAGAACTTATGACCGAAAAGGAAATATTTATTAATAACATGAAAAAAAGAACCAAAAAATTTGCTGTCGATGTTATCCAATTTTGCAATTCTTTAAAAGAAAATTAAAAAGAATTATCAAGACTTTTTAAAGAAGCTAATGAGATTACTAAAATAACGACTAAAGCAAAAAGTTCGTCATATGCAAAATAAATAATCATTTATACATCTATCATAATCATTGAAAAATAACAAAATGTCAAAGAATCAAGGAAAAATATTGATTGTAGATGATAACGAAGAGCTTTTAATAGCTTTGAGGTTCTTTCTATCAAAACACTTTGCAAAAATTGATACAATTAAAAATCCAAATTTAATTCATGAGTATATTAGGAAAGAAACTTATGATATCGTTTTATTGGACATGAATTTCTCAGCAGGGGTTAATACCGGTAACGAAGGGATTTATTGGATGAAGCAAATTCTGGAAAAAGACCCAAATGCATCGGTAGTATTAATAACTGCATACGGAGATGTTGAGCTTGCTGTAAATGCAATGAAAGAAGGTGCCATTGATAAGTC
>JANQHR010000149.1 GCA_028282585.1 Bacteroidales bacterium
GTGTTCTTTGTGCCTGCTTTGTGAAACTTTGTGGTATAATTATAAAAGGCTGTTAAACAGAGAACCACAAAGAAAACATAAAGTTACTCAAAGTAAAAAATACGAACAAAATTTAATTATTGTACTTTTTGGACACCCCCTTTTTTATTAGAACCTGAGGGTAAATATAGTTTCTTCTCCTTTTTTCGACAATACCTTAATACTACCATTATGAAGATTCATAATTTGCCGGGCAAAACTTAAACCGATTCCCGATCCTTTTTCTTTGGTAGTATAAAAAGGAATGAAAATATCATTTATTTTGTTCTTGGGAATTCCAATTCCATTATCCGCAACCTGAATAATTATATTATCTTCATTTTTAAAAGATGTAAGCTTAATTACAGGATTTTCTTTACCTACTAAAGCAGTAATACTATTTTTTACCAGGTTAATTATAACTTGCTGAATTAGTGCCTGATCAACCAATATTTTCAATTTTGAATCCTCGATATTAGTTTTAAATTCAAGACCTGATGTTTCGGCTTTCATTATATTACGAACTGAACCAAAAAGATCTTTCACCAAGACGGCTTCTTTCTTTAATTTTTCAGGTAGCTTGGTTAAGGTTCTAAAATTATTCACAAAGTGATCCAAACCCTCGCCTCTTTCTTTAATTGCTAAAACCGATTCTCTTACATCGCTATAATTTTTATTTGAGAATTCTTCGAAAGGTTTTTCCCGTTCTTCCTCATCGCTCATTAGCATAGTAATTGTTTCGGCAAGTGAATTTATAGGGGTTAAAGAGTTCATAATCTCGTGGGTTAAAACCCTCATTAATCGTTGAATTGCGTCCAGTTCCCCGGCATCAATTTCTTTACTAACATCTTGAATCGAAATTAATTTTTGTTTTTGATCAAACAGGTTTATAGTTTTTACAGAAATAGACAATTTTTTATTTTCGTTATCAGTAGAGGATTCAAAAAGAAAGCTTCCTGTATTTTTGATCTCTTTCAGTTTAATTCCAAGTTCTTTTATCTCCTCACTGATCTGACCCAATGAATAAACCTTTTCAAACCCCAGAAGCTCTTCTCCTAATTTATTTTTAAAACTAACCTTGTCGGATTCGTTAAAAACCAAAATTCCTGCCGGAATCGCTTCAATTATATGCTGTGTTAAAAAGTATTGTTTTTGCTTATCCCGGGAAACTTCCTGATACTGCCTCAAAATTTTATTAAAAGCTTTATTCAGGCTTTTATAAGGTGTTTGTGTATAATGTTCTCCAAATTTCGAAATAAAATCCATATTGGATATAGCTAAAATAAACTTGGTAAATAGCTTATTGGTTTTTTTAATATAGTTAAATAAGAGTGCAACCTGTAAAACCAGAATAGATGAAATAATCATAAAAGTAAACACCAATTGATTTTGAAACAGATCCCTTGCAATAATTGCTAAAACAATCATATTAAGAAGAATAAATATTATTCTGATAACAAGATTGGTATAAAACTGCCGTAGTATCATTTTTACAGTCCGTATTTTTTCATTCTTCTGTAAAGAGCTGTTCTCTCCAGTCCTAAATCTTTTGCTGTTTTTGTCATATTTCCTTTGTTTTTCTGAATTACTTCCAATATAAGTTGCTTTTCATTTTCAATTAAGTTAAACGTTTTTGTTTTTGCAGATTTAAAAACAGTATGGTGAATTGGAAAAATAGATTCGGCTGAAATTTGATTTCTCGATTCCAATATGACCGCTCTTTCTATTGAGTTTCTTAATTCGCGAATGTTTCCCGGCCAATCATAACGTTTTAGTTTTTCTGTTGTGGTATAGGAAATCTTAATATTTTTCTTTTGATACTTATTTTTAAATCTTTCCAAATAGTAATTAGTTAAAACTGTTATATCATCTAATCTATCGCGCAATGGTGGCAATGTTAACTCAAACATATTTATCCGATAATATAAATCTTCTCGAAAAGTTCCCTGCTTTACCATTTCTGATAAATCCCGGTTTGTTGCACATATTAAACGAATATCAATAGGAATGGTTTTTGTCCCACCCACTCTGAAAATCTCTCTACTTTGCAATACACTTAATAACTTCGCTTGTAACTTGAGACTCAAATTTCCAATTTCATCTATAAACAATGTACCTCCGGATGCCAACTCAAATCTTCCCAGTTTTTTTTCTTTCGCATCAGTGAATGATCCTTTTTCATGACCAAAAAGTTCGCTTTCAAATAAATTTTCTTGAATTGAAGCCACATCGACTTTTAAAAATATTTCATCCGCCCTATGCGATTTTGCGTAAATCTGACGCGCAACCATCTCCTTGCCTGTTCCATTCTCTCCGGTTATCAGAATATCTGCATCTGTAATAGCCACTCTTTCAATTAAATCATAGATACGCTTCATAGCAAGCGACTTAAAAATAAAATCTTTGTAATCCGATTTATTGTCGCTTTCTAACTGGTTAGCTGTTTCTTTATACCTGTTTAAATTACGCCTTGACTCTCGGAATTTTAAAGCTGATAAAATGCTTGCGTACAACTTTTGGTTTTTCCATGGTTTTACAATAAAATCATAGGCGCCTGACTTAATAGCATTAACAGCCAAGTCAAAATCACCGTAAGCTGTAATAAAAACTACCGGCAGATCAGGATCCATCTTAAGAATTTGTTGTAATAACCCAATTCCTTCTTTCCCATCAATTTCACCTTTGGTAAAGTTCATGTCGAGTAAAACCACATCAATATTTGATTCTTTTAGTTTTTGAAGCATTTTTTCAGGTTTTTCAATAGTATCTACGTTCTCGAAAACTTGCTTTAAAAACATTTTTGCGCTTTGAAGAACTCCTAAGTCATCATCAACTACAAGAATATTAGCTTTTTCTAAACTCATATTGATTATTTAATAATCAAATGTAATCAATTGTTTTAATATCGCACAATGATTGTTGCAAAAATGCAACACTCAATTATTATAGTGCCTACGAGAAGTAATCTTTAATAGCTAATATACTGATAGTTATTAACAGTGGCACATTTTTAGGTTTGATATCTCAAAACTAATATCTTTATATCATGTTTAAAATAAATTTAAAGCTAATACTTAGAAATATCTGGAAATATAAAGGATTTTCGGCCATAAATATTTTAGGTTTATCGGTAGGAATGGCTTGTTCCATTCTCATTTTGCTTTGGGTAAAGCATCATACCAGTTTTGATAAATTTCATGAAAAGGGAGATATTATATTTCGGGTAATTCAACATATTAAATTTGAGGATTATGTTACATGGAGCATAACGCAGGGACCACTAGGACCTAGTTTAAAAGAAGAAGTGCCTGAAATAAAAGATTACTGTCGATTTACGGGCTCAGGTTTGCAATTTAAAAAAAATGAAGATGTTTTTCGGGAAAGGGGAACATATGCCGATCCTTCATTCTTTAATATGTTTACCATAAATATAATTAGTAAGTTAAAAAACGAACCTATCTCTGAACCTAACAATATAGCTATTTCTGAAAGCTTTGCTAGAAAATACTTTGGAGATGAAGATCCCATTGGAAAAACCATAAGTGCTTTACCAGACCGAGAATTTCTTGTAACGGCTGTATTTGAAGATTATCCCAAAGAAACCCACTGGTGGTTCGATTATATGATTCCTTTTGAACATTTGGGAGTTAATCTGGGATATACCATTAATAGTTGGAACAATAGCGGGTATTATACTTATGTAACACTAGAAGAAAATGCTAATAGAGAAGATGTGGCGGATAAAATCAAAGATTTTCTGAAAGAAAAACCTACTCTTGAAGAATTTTCAAAATTAGATTTACAACCAATTAAGAACATACATTTAACAACAGGTATTGATTTTGATATCTGGTCTAATCTTGATGAAAAATATATCAAGATCTTTTTTTCAGTAGCCATTTTTTTAATCCTTATTGCTTGTATTAATTTTATGAATCTTTCTACTGCAAGAGCTTCCAGAAGAGTTCGAGAAATTGGTATGAAGAAAGTTTCAGGTGCGCATAAAACAAATTTAATAGCTCAATTTATTGGTGAAGCTATATTAATATCCTTTATTTCCGTTCTCTTCGCAATGATGCTGGTTGAACTTATGCGTCCAACTTTTAATAATATAACACAAATTGGATTAAGTATTGACTATACCGATTTTAGATTTTATATTTTTTTAATTGGGATAGTAATCCTGACAGGATTATTTTCCGGCAGTTATCCTGCCTTTTATTTGTCATCTTTTAAACCGGTAATTGCACTAAAAAGCTCAGCTACGGACAAGAAAGGAAAACAGTATATGAGAACAGTTCTTGTTATTTTTCAATTTATTATCTCAATTGTACTTCTTTCTTCAACTTTATTTATTACAAAACAAATAAATTTCATGCTAAATAAGAATCTGGGATATGAAAAGGAAGGAATAATATATTTTGGAATGTCAGAAGGATTTCACAAACATTTTGAATCAATAAAATCAGATATGTTAAATACCCCGGGTGTTTATAATATGACAAGAATGGGAAGTTTACCAACTTATGGATATAATTTTTCAAACAGCAGGTTTCGTTGGGAAGGACAAGACCTTTCAAAAGAAACCTTATTTAGAGCTTTATTTGCAGATTACGATTATATCGAAACTTTTGGAATAGAAATAGTTAATGGAAGATCCTTTTCTAAAGAATTTGCTTCTGACTCAGTTGCCTATATATTAAACGAAGCGGCTGCTGATGCTATAGGATTTGAGAATCCTATAGGAAAACAAATGTGGTCGGAAGGTAGAGAAGGAAAAAGCACTATTGTCGGGGTTGCAAAAAATTATCACTTCAGATCATTACACACGGATATAGAACCTCAAATTATTATTTTCCAACCCGATTATTGCAATAATGTTATATTAAAAATTGAACTTAAGCAATTCGATGCTATAAAGTCTAAACTGGAAGAACGCTGGAGAAGATATGATAACCAAAATCCTATTGATATAGGTTTTTTAGATAATAGAATCGAGAATCTATATGCCCAGGACAAAGAAATTCGCAAAATAGTACTTTTCTTTACTTCAATTGGTATTTTTATTTCAATTCTTGGGCTAATTGGTATGACCAGTTTTACTGTAGAGCAAAAAACCAAAGAAATTGGTATTCGAAAAGCTCTAGGGGCAAAATATAAAGATGTTTTGTATTTAATATCATCGAGTTTTTTAAAGTGGATACTTATTTCTTTTATTTTATCAACTCCTTTAACTTTCTATTTTATTTCAAAATGGCTTAACAGTTTTGCTTACAGAATAAATATTCAGTGGTGGATATTCTTGTTTGGTGGGTTATTGGCTTTAATCCTCGCAATTTTTACAATAATTATACAAACCAATAAGGCAGCAAGAGCAAATCCTGCGGATAGCTTAAGATATGAGTGATGCGATAAATGTAAAAGCCTTCCTCCTGATGGTTATCAGGATTAGAGGGCTTTTTATTTTATTCGTTCTGTTCCAGAAAACCACCGGTCAATCTGGTTAAAGTTGTATTTGAATATATCAGGTTATAAATGGATTGCAATTGATTAATTGACGAATTCAGGTAATATAATTGTATATCTCGGTAATTAAATGAGTTTATGGCACCGGTCTTAAATCTCTCTTCCGCAATTTGCAGGTTCAGTTTTGCCGCCTCTAAGCTTTCATTTGCAACATTTAACAGTACCTTTCTTAGATTATAGGTCTCAAATTCATTATAAAGCTGATTAGTTAAACTGTGCTTTATCTCTTCCGTTTCTATCTGTGTAATTTGCTCATTAATTTTGGCTATTTCAACCGCACTTTGTCTGTTACCTCCTTGATAAATATCATAAGATATGGTTACATTACCATAAGGAGTTAAAGTTTCGGTATAAGTTTCACCTGAACCAGAATTTATCCATAAATACGAATTATCGATTCCTGCAGATAAACTTACTTTTGGGTAATATGATCCTTTCTGATACTTAATCTCGTCTTGTTGTAACAACAAATTGGTATATTGATTTTTCAACGTTTGATTATTTGTCATCATCTTATCCATCAAATCTCCGAGAATAAATTCAGTTGTATCGGAACTAAATTCATCAGTAAAATTCCATAATACTGTTGGTTGCTCTCCTAAAAGAAAGTTAAGGTTTCTAACAGCATTTCGCACAACTACTTCCTGATTTAAAAATGAGGCTTTATCATCCAAAAAAATGTTCTTTGCTAACAAAACATCGTACGTAAGCGAGCTTCCTAATTCAAGTTTGGTTTGCTCATAATCATATCTATCCTCAGATAATTTCATTACTTCACGCAGTACCTCCAGTCTTTCCTTTTGCAATAGAGTATTATAATAAGCCATCACTACATCCTGAATCATATTCTCGACAGTTACACCATAACCACCTTTTGCAATTTCTTCCAGTTTTTCCAGTTTATCTTTAGTGATGTTAACTTTAAAACCATTGAATATAGTCCAATTAAGACCTACACCACCTAATATACGATTAGTTGTTGTATTATCTATTAATTCCTCGCTGTTTAAAGATGTAACATCAAAACCTATGGTAGGATACCGTCCTGCATTACCCCAAGTATTATTTATTTCAGCAATTTCAACATCCGATTTCGAAATGATAATACCATAATTATTTTCTAATGCTTTTTCTAAAGCATCGGACAAGGACAAAGATTCTTGCGCAATACTTGCACTAGCAAGCGATAAAAAGCTTGTTAAAAAAACTAATTTTAAACTTAATCTTAGCCTATTCATCTTCATCACGTATGTTTTGTTCATATTTTAATTTTCTATTTCGTAACATTATTGCTACTTCAACTTCTTCTCTTTCCGGTTTAACACCAGTCCATAAGTATTTTAAATATACACGCATGTCATTCAAGAGCATAATTAACACCGGGAAAAAAATGAGAATAAATATGGTACCAATAAAAACACCATATGCTAAGCTTATGGCCATTGGAATCAGAAACTGTGCCTGAACACTTTTCTCTAAAATAATTGGAAATAACCCAATGGTTGTCGTAATACTTGTTAAGATAATCGGACGTAAGCGAAGTTTACCAGCTTCCACAATGGCATCATGAACTTTTTTTCCTGCCAGTAAATTTCCATCATATTTTGAAAGGAAAACAATAGCATCATTAATAATTACCCCTGTAAGTGCCACCATACCCCACAAACTAATAATAGAAAGTGGTTTACCATGAATTCCATGCCCCCAAAACACACCTAGCAATGATAACGGAATCATAGCAATAATAATAATCGTTTGATTAAAACTCTTAAAGTGAATAATCATTACAAAAATGATAACTATAAATGCGATTAGAAAATAACTTGATACTTTAGACATGGCTTCACGGCCATATTTCTGTTGACCTTGATATTCATAACGAATCCCAGCATATTGTCCTTCTACATCTGGCATAATCTCGGTACTAATTTGTGCAAGAATTTCCGGAACAGGATATAATGGATCAACCAGGTCGGCTTCAACACGAATTTCGCGCGAACCGTTATATCTTTGGATTGCTACAGGGCCTCTTTCCAGATGATAATCCGCTAATTCTGTTAGTGGGAAATCTCCAACGGAAGTTTTGATCTTCATATTTTCCATCTGCCCAATGGTTAATCGATCGGTTTTAGGATACCTCACCCAAACACGTAACTCATCTCTACCTTCTTGTAATCGCTGTGCCTGCCCTCCATAAAAACCCTGACGAACCTGTTGTGCAATAGTGTTTTCATCCAATCCTAAAAAGTATGCTTTGGGTTTCAGCTTTAAACGAACCTCTTGTTTTCCAAGTGCTATATTTTCATTGATGTCTTTTAACTGAGGTAATCCTGTTAATCTATTCATTAAATAATCTTTGGCTTCTTCTAATTCTTGCAGGTTCTTCGACATTAAGCTAATTGATACAGGTGAACCCCATCGATTACGACCACCTACTGTAAATTTTCGGGCTTCAGGTACTTTGCCAATTCTTTGCCTAACTAAATTCGAGATCTCATAGCCGCTGATATCAATTCCTTCCAAATCAACCGGAAAAACTCTAAGATTTCCTGCGTGGGCACCAACTTCCTGTCCACTGAATGAGCTACCAACAGATCTTATTACCCGATCAATAATAGGTTCTTCCAGATTGAATTTTTCCGTTAGTTCATTACTTACTTCCCAAACTGCAGTTTCAAATTCTTTTAAATATTCTTCTGTTTGCTTTTCACCATCACCAGGAGTAAATGCCAGGTTTACATTAAAACTATCAAAATCAACCATGGGAAAAAAAGTAGTTCGAATATGCCCTCCAGATACTAATCCGGTCGTAATTAAAAATAAGGCAATCGGAATACCAATTACAACATGACGCCACTTTAGCAACCATAGTAAAATATAATGGTAAATATCATCACGCAACCAAACAATGAATCGCTCAAAATATTTTTTTACTCCTTTTCTTTTTCTTTGTAAACTTTTTCTACTTAATATATGATGATTACTTAAGTGAGCTGGTAAAACCAGAAAAGCTTCGAATAAAGAAAAGAATAAACTAAATATTACAACAATAGCCATATGAAACATCATTTCCATACGGGTTCCAGCCAAAAATAACAAGGGCGCAAAAGCAATAATGGTTGTAGTAACTGAAGTCAATACGGCTGGGTAAACTTCCATTGTGCCATCCACAGCAGCTTTCATGGGTGTTTTGCCTTTTTCAAAATGCAAATAGATATTTTCTGCGATCACAATTCCATCATCAACCAGAATACCTATAACCAGTATCATCCCAAACAAAGAAATCATGTTAATAGTTATTCCTATGATATTAGCCATGATAAACATAGCTAGAAAACTGAAAGGAATTCCCCATGAAACCCATAATGATAGTTTTACATTTAAGAACATCGATAACACAACGATCACCAGAATAAGTCCTATGATACCATTCTTGGTTAGCAAATCCAGTCTGCTCTGAAGTATCTCCAAAAATGCAAAAGATATATCCAATTTAACACCATGATCTTCTTCATTGAATTCTTTTCTGTATTTATTAGCATACTTTGTGATTGCGGCTAAATCCTCTTCAGGTAATTTGTCAATACTTAAAAAGACAGTTTGTTTACCATTTACCCATGATTTATTCGAAGTATCTGCAAATTTCTTTTTAACCTCGGCAACATCACTTATTCTTATATAGCTTCCATCATCCTGGCCTCGCAAAATAATATTACCTATTTTGTTCGGATCTGTGCTTCTGGAACGAAGACGAATCAATAATTCTTCCTCATCGGATTTGATCTGACCTCCTGATATATCTTGGTTATTGGCTTGTATAGCTTGAATAATTTCGCTTATGGTAAGGTTATATCGAAGAAGTGCTTCTTCTTTAACTTCAACTGAAATTTCAGGAGAAGGAAAGCCAGAAATATTTACCTGGCTCATAACTCCTGAATTAATTAAATCTTCCTGAATTCTTTGTGCATGTTCCTTTAATGTCATTAGATCTGGTTCCGCATTATCATCAGGAACCAGCGACATATATAATGCTCCTGATCTGGATCTCTGTTTTGATACGATCGGCCTCTCTGCAGCGGTAGGTAATGATGAAATTCCATCCACAGCATTTTTTACCTCCATTAAGACTTCATCAATTGGAAACTCTCCTGTTGTTTCAATTCTAACACGAGAACTATTTTCGACCGAAGTTGAGGTTATCTCTTTAATACCAACCAATCCGCGAATTGCTTCCTCGATTCTTGAGGTTACACCTTCTTCCATTTCTACAGGCGAAGCTCCGGGATAAAAAACAGAAACAATAATAATCCGGCTTTCTGTTTCGGGGAAGAAAGCCTTTTTCATATTTAACAAACTGATAACACCTGCTAGCACAACAAAAGCAATAATCAGGTTGGCATATATTGGATATTCTACGAAACGTTCAACAATTTTTTTCATAACACTGAAATTAGCTGGTGCAAACTAGTTTAACTTTTTCCTTCCACATCATTATCTTTCTTCTTTGCGGGTTTTTGTTTTTGATCATCACTATTATGAATCTCCACCAAAGTACCCTCAAGCACATTGATCAACGGTTGCATCACCAGCATTTGACCTTCTTCCAAACCATTGAATATTAACGTTTTTTCATTTAATTTAATGATGTTGATTTGTCTTTTATGCAATCTTCCTTCGTTTACAATAAATACTTCGTTGGTATTAAATACCACATTTCTGGGAATTTCCATTACATTTTCAACCGGATGACCTGGAAAAGTAGCTTTTAAAAACTCTCCAGCCAATAATGGTTTACTCTTATTATTCTTAACCTGAATAAAGATATTTTGAGATTGAGTAGCAGGATCAACAAATTGACTTTTGCGAGCAACTCTACCTTCCCAGTCTAATGATCGAGTATCAGAATGAACTATAACTTTATCTCCAATTTTTACCCACTCTGCATCGAAACGATCTAATGGAACTTCCAATTCCAAAATATCAGTTTTGATAGCATGAGCAACTTTTCCTCCTGCATTTGTATAAGCTCCAGCTTCTAAATAAACTTCGGAATACGTTCCATTAAACGGAGCATAAATCGTACGACGGTTCAATTGAAGTTCATCTTTTAAAATTTCGAAATACTCACTTAAAACATTTTTACTTGCCAAAAATATTTCCAGTTTTTCATTCTCTACTATCGGGAATTTTGGCAGTTTCTTTTCTACATTTATCGTATTAAAGAAATTTCTAAACTGAGATTCATACTCGGGATAATCAATCCTAATATCCGGTAATAAATTAGCTATAGTATTTAAATATTGACTTTTTCTTGACTGAAGAGCTAATTTTGCTTCATCAGGATATATAGTAAATAAAATGTCTCCTTTTAAAAATTCACTACCTAACTTTAATGGAACTTGCGAAACCAAAATTTTACCTGATGCTTCAGCCATAATATCAACCTGAGCAGTCGATACAACTCTTCCCGGTGCCTTTACCGGTGCCATTACGGTTTTGTATTTGATCTCTTCAGCTTTAACAAATCTTTTTGCAACAACAGGTGGACGACGAAACGGTTCATCTTTTAGTGCTTTTAGGTATTCCATTAGACCATATGCTAAACCCACAATAAAAATAAAGGCAGCTACAATGACTATTCTTCTGTCAATTTTTTTCATTATTTTAATATCTTGTTTATATGTTAAATCCCTAATCCCTAACCTAAGACAATTGTTTGGAAATAAAGTTTAAAGAATACTTTGTTTTATAACAAAGTTTAAAAAAAGAATCCTGGAATTAATGATTGTATACAAAAAAAGGAAGGCTATGAAACCTTCCTTTAACCCTAAAAAATTATCTATTTCTTAAAAACTAACGCTTTCCCTTCTTCATCCAAATAAGTTACTTCGCCAAATCGTTCCAAAGTGCCCTCCAGTTCACTTGCTTTTCCTTCTACAACAATTATACACTCAAAAGGATTTACATATTTCTCTGCCATTTCACGAATATCCTTTTTTGTAATTTCGTAATATTTCGAAACTTTGTTTTGCAAATAATCGTCTGGTAAATCATATAATTCCTTTATCATTGCAAATGAAATATATGGAACTGGAGCTATTCCGCTAAGAGAGCGCGTAAACTCACCAATTAAACTACTTTTAGCAATTTTTAGGTCCTGATCTGAAACGTCGTAATTTCTGATTCGAAGCATCTCCAAAATAACATTTTCGATTGCGTATGCGGTTTGATCTGTACGTACCTGTGTCATTATGGAAGCTCTACCTCCATTATCATCAGGCGTGATACTTGATCTTATGAAATAGCATAAACCTTTATCTACTCGAACATTTTTATATAAGTATGACAACTGGCTTTCTCCTAATATCTCATTTAAAACCTCAATCTTTACACTATTTTCATCGTATGTATGTGCATCTTTTAAAACCCATTGCAAACTTAATTTAGATTGAACGGCGTTAGGTTTATCCAGAACTATAATTTTACGATTTTTAATAGCTGGCTCTCGCGTTTTAATATCTCTCTTTCTTGCAAAAGGTTCTCCTTGCTGCCAATTACCGAAATATTTATCCATTAGCTTTTTGGTTTCCTTTTCAGTAAAGTCACCAATTATAACTACAACAGAATTGTTGGCTACTATTCTTTTTTGAATAAAATCTTCTACTTCATCAATTCCAATATTATCATAGTTTAGAATTATTTCTTCCTTTTTCTCTTGTTCCTGTCTTTTACCATACAATAGCGAATCTATTAATCTCTCTTTAGCAAATGATTTGTTACTAAAAACACTATTCGTTGATGTTTTCTTTTTTTCCAAAGACTTTTCGTAATCTTCCGCCTTTTCCTTTATGTATTCTTTCTTTAATACAGGGTTTTGAAGTAAATCATAATACATATCCAGCAAAGTTTCAATATCCCTGTTCATACCTTTTATTGTACCTCCATGAGCAGTTACAGACATCATTGCACCTTTTAGTTTTACCAGGGAATCTATCTCACCGTTTGGGTATTTTTCGGATAACTTTGAATAATATGCTTTTTCCAAAATTCCTTTTTCCTCTTGTCTTTCATCCTCATCAAAGCCTAACTGTTCTATGTTTATAGAAATTGTAAATTTTGGATATTTTTTTATTGGAGCCAGGTAAACCTGCAAATTATTATCCATTTTAATCGGAATTAATACCCCAACATTTAATTTTTCAGGATTATTTGGGGCAGGTGCTTGTGTTCTATCAACTTGTGCATTCACCTTGGCAACCGTGAACAATATAATTAATGATAATATAATATTTCTCATGACAATCTATTTTTCAGGATGATAAATAATAGTTACCCGATTATCTTTATTAAAGTATTTTTTTGCAACGCGTTGAATATCTTCGCTAGTTACACTGGTATAGTGCTCAATTACATTATTAAATTCGCTTGCATCTCCCCAGAAGTGGTAAAATTTGGTAACTTGATCGGCTAAAGATTCAGCATGAAAATAAAAATCGGTATAATTCACTTCAAAAGCATTTAAAACTTGCTGCAATACATAATCGTCTACAGGTTCATTTTTTAATCGTTCCAATTGTTCTTCCACTTTTGAGATTAAATGTTGCTCCTGATTTTCAACGTTGAGTTTTCCTTTTATTCTAAAAGCTCCAACTTTTTCCCAGAGTTCGGTTGTTGCCGAAACATGATTAATTATTGTATCGCTATCGACTAAAACATCCTTGTCAAAATAAGAATATGAATTATCTCCCGATAAAATTGCTGCAATTACATTCATTACGTAAGAATCTTCATGTGTTTCAGGCATTGCATAGTAACATAACGCAACAGCGGTTTCTTTTAATCCTTTTTCTGTTTTCTCTATAATTTTTTCTTTTCCGGATGGTGTTCCAAAATTGGTTGGTCTTTTAATTTCTTTACCTTTAGGAATATCTTTAAAATAATAATCAATCCACTTTTTAGTTTCAGGAATATTTACGTTACCAGCTACAACTAAACATGCGTTATTAGGTACATAATATTTTTTAAAGAAGGCATCAAAATCTTTTATTGATGAAGCATCTAAGTCGGCCATAGAACCAATCATATTATGTCCGTATGTTTCGTATGTAAACATGGCGCCCATCATATCATAATATGCATTACCCAGAGGTTTATTATCGTAACGCATACGTTTTTCTTCTTTTACAATTTCTCGTTCGCGATCTATGCCTTCCTCCGTAATTACCGGGTGCAACATTCTTTCCGATTCAACCCATAAGCCTAATTTAAACTCATGAGCCGGTAAAAGCTGATAGTAGTAAGTCACATCATAATTTGTATATGCGTTGCAATATCCACCTGCATTCATTACTGTATTTTCGAATTCACCTTGTGGTATATTTTTAGTACCGTGAAAAAGTAAATGCTCGTAAAAATGTGCAAATCCTGTCCGATCTGCTTCTTCGTTTTTGGAACCAACATGATATTTAGTTCCGACAACAACATTAGGTTCATTTACATCGTGATAAATAATTACGTGTAAACCATTGTCTAGATAGTACTCCACGAATTCTGCCATTGGCTTCTTCCTAGCAAACAGAATTGATGGAACTATTAATAAAATCATCAATATAAACTTCTTCATACTCCTTATTTTTAATAAAGCTATCACTCTAAAACACATTTTATCCTTAATTTCAACCCATCATCAAACCAAAGAAAGCAATAACTAATTTTATAAACTTAATTATACTATAATCTATTATTAATCATATGTTGTAGGCATTGTTTGTGGAATCATAATGTTAAAATCGGCTGCATTTTCTTCTTCAGGTAGTTCTAAATTATTTTCAACATCCCAGGTATGAATTGTAACAATGTTAACTTCCGGGTTATAGTATTTCAAATAATAATAGATACTATCGTAGAATTTCGAATGGTACGTACCATTGTAGTGTAAAAAATATTGACCTTTTTCCCAATTTTGTAAAATTCTATATGCCATAGTTGCATCCTTTATTGCCTGTGCTTTTACCAGATTTGAACCTTTGTAAGCCATCATAGCTGATGCAGCCCCTGCATTTTTATTATGAGCAGTATCGTCCGGGCCAAAAACGCTTAGCATATTAGCGTAAGCAGGCTGAGTTAGATCAAAATGTACCGGCATAGGAGGTAAGTACTGGTATGCTGCTTCAGGTAAACTATCTAAATATTCAACACCCTTTTTATAAACAACTTTTGCATAACGACGAGGTATATTGGTACAAACAAATTTTAGATCGTTACGAAGTGCAATTCCCAACAAAGGTTTATAATCTCTGAAGTTTGGCCAATTTTTTGCACTTTCGACATAAGCCTTTTTATCAACAAGTTTATGGATCATAAATTCATCCATTAGCAACTGCTGATCCGCTTCCCACATTTCACCACCCAACACAAGATTTGATCCTTTCTCCTTTAACATCTGCTCAGTAACCATCTTCTTTAACCAGTGCGAAATAGGATCATCATGCATTTCACCGAATAAGCAAATATCATGCTTATAAAGTTCTTCCATCATTTCTGAGAAAGTAACTTTCTCTCCTTCAGAATTATAAATTACGTATGCAGGTAAATCGCTTGTGTATGTTTTCTGTTCATCTTTATTCTTTTTTCTTTTTTGTGCAAAAGATGTATTAACTAATAATAATGATATAAGAATTATACTTGTTAGTTTTTTCATTTTATATAATTTTTAAAAGTAAAAGTTTAGACTTGCTTCCCAGAAATATCGGTACTTCTTATCGGTAATTATCGAATATTGATTTATAAATTTTACATCGGTCGGAGTTAAGTAACGGTATTTAACAAGCAGCTCGGTTCCCAGTTTCTGTGATTGCTTAAACCATTTTATTTCGCCCCCGATTGTATAATAGTTTGTCGCGTGATATGCAACTTCATTATGTGCAAAAATTTCCGTGTATCTTCTTTGAGCTGCCGCTACAACATCGTGCTTGTAGGACAGATTATACTTATAGCTTCCTTCAATATTGAAAGCTAATTTGTTACTGGTATTCAATTTAAAAGAATAACCGGTTCTAATATTTGTTGTTAAGTTAGTATAGTCAATTTGATTGGCATACAACATTCCTTTTTTGCTCACATTTTCATAATCCAATGTCAGTTTGCTTAAATTAAAGAATTTCAAATTTGGCCTCAACAGTTGAGAAGATGCCTTTATATTTATACCATCGTATATATAAGTTTTTTCGTAAAACCCTCTATATCTATAACCTGTTCCACTTATATATTTTACACTTAGAAAATTAAATATTTTATAATTTGATTTATCAATTAAATAAGAACTTAATATATCATGGCTTAAATATTCGTATTTATATAGTTCTTTATGAGTTTTATATATAGAATCGACTGGTTCTTTATGGATTTTATTTTCCCATGATTCATCGCCAATATAAGCAGAATAAGAAATAGAAAGTTTATTTTTATTCCCCGTAAAATAACTAATATAATATTTTGGATTTTGATTTTTTAAAATATATACCTTACTTAAGTCTTCAATTTGATTAAAATCGCCTAATCCTTCATTAAAATATAAATTATATTTTTCCGAATCAGGACCGGTTGAATAAAATTCGTTCGTAAATTGTGGAGACCCTTTCTTATAAAAATAGGATACTCCTATAGCTATATAATTATTTTGTCCAAATAAATAACTTATAGCTCCTGTTAATTCTGTAGTTATATTATAAAACTCATTACGTGTATCGCGCATACGGAAATATAAATCTCCCCGATATCTTACCCCTGCAGCTAAAGAAATTTTATCTCCAATACGTTTATTCATTAAACCATTTAAGCCATAATGCTTAACATTAAAGTCTCCCGTTCTTTCTGTTATTAATCGGAACGGATTTCCTATTTCAGATTTTTGATACCCTAAATTCCAATCAGCTTTTTCATGATCGGATATATTAAAAGTAAAATTCCCGTAAAATCTCCATCCTGTTTCTTCAAAAGATTGAACTGATTCGCTTTTAAAAGAAAATTGCTCATTTTTATCAAATTCATCGATCAACTTAAAACTGCCCTCGTCTATTCCTCCTTTTACAAATATTGCCGAATAATCGCCATTATCCCATAATCCGATATTAGAAGGTAAGAATTTGTATACATCAAGTTGTTCTTTCAAATAAAACTCTCTGTTTGGATTATGAACTAATGATAATCTAACGTTTGTTGTATCTGAAGCCTTATTTAAACCAACAATACTCTGTACAAAAAATAATATGAGCAAAAATCTTTTCATATTTAAAAATTTAAGGAAGGTTGCCTTTCAATAAGGCAACCTAATTTAATTTTATAATTCACCTGGAGTAGGTACATCTATAATTTCAAGATCATTTGTACTATTGTTAGTATCTTTTAGAATTACTCTTCCATCTCCTAATGTCTTTTCAGCTTTTCTTTTTACACTTTTACCGGTAAAAAAACCACCTACATAATTAAATCCAGCATCTACAGAGTTTGGTAGTCTTTTAAAATCGCCCGATTCTGCATTTAACATCAAATCAACACCATCTAAAATATCATCTACATCAATTTCTGCATACATATCATATATCTCAACCGGAGTTTCTGCCGCAGGATCTGTAATTTCTGTTATGGTAAAAGCATCGTTTCTGAAAATAACGATAGTGGGAGCACTTGGATCAATTATATACCATCCAAATTCTTGATTTAAATATATACATTCCATATTTGGAACATCAATGTTATTAACATCATCAAAACTTCCTTGTCTTCCTAAAGATTCCATCCAGGCAGTAGCATAAGTCTCTAGTTCTGCTACAGAAAGGTCAGGATTTGTAGATGTTCCTCCATTACTGTAATCAACAGCATTTAATGCAATTAAGATTGTTTCTCCGGGTTGAACAGGGAATTCACTACCGCTTCCAGGAACTTTCATAATCTTTTGTGCATAAACCGTCTCAGTTAAGTCTAAAGCCAAAGGCACATCACTAACATCTGCACCGTGTCTTTGCGGCGCTAACATAGCTACATACAAACCATCGGCATAAACAACTTCAGATGAGTTATTGTAAAGTTCAATAAACTGACTTTTGTAAATTAAGAAATCCACCATTGTGCCATTGAAGTACAGCTCACTGATTACTAAACTACTTGATGGTTTACCATCAAGAACAATATCAACATCATGGTCAAAACCACCTAATAATTCTACATTATTTTCAACCGCATTTAAGGTCATTTCTTCGTAATAACCTGAGGCTGCTCCTGCTTCTTCTGCAGTTAGTGCCATAGTAGCAGATACATTATAAGTACCCGGAGCTACATCTAAAAACGTAGCTATGCCACTTGCATCAGTTAATGCAGAATCAACACCTTCATCAATAGTATTCGTAATGTAAACATACATATCAACAACCGACAATCCGGTAAATGTACTGGCAGTTTTTACTGTTACGCTAAGATTTGCTAGTTCAACTTCATCATCGTCGCATGCAACAAAACTTATTGTCATAATTGCAGCTAATGCTAATGTAAAAATTAATTTAAATTTGTTTTTCATAGTAATTGGGTTTAGTTAAACTTTATTTAGTTATTGTTATAATTTAAAATTGAATCCAATCCCAAAAGTTACTCTGGAGTTTAAATAACCTATAGATCTTCTTCCGCTACTATCTTCTAAGCCCTCATAAGTTGGGTTATACCATAAAAAATTGTTGGCATAAAAAGAAAAATTGTGTCCTTGCTTGGTCTCTTTTCTTATTTGTATATGAAAATTAAAATATGTTGGAGGTATTGATCTTTTATAATAATCACTTGATCGTTCCATATTGGCGTATTCTTCGGATCTTTTTTCGTCTTCAGAAAGTTCAATAAATGTTCCATCGACGTTATAGTAACCTATTGGATAAGGACTTGGATAAGAAACGATCTCTTCTTTTTGCAACCAGTTTATTTCGGTACGCAACGTTACCATCAGTTTAATTTGTGGAATATGCTGAGCAATGGTTATATTTGACCGACAAATATATTTTTCATAAGCTGGTCGCTCGTACAAACCATACCTCAGTGCCCGACTAGATTTCCATAAATCATGCCGTTCATTTTTCTCATAGGTTTTTAAATAACTTCCTGATAAACTTATTGTCGTATTTGTAGCTTTTATTTTTGGAAACTGTGCTGATAATTCCACACCTGTAGTTCTTAATCGTACCGCATTTTCATAATTACTAAATTCTTTGTTTACTTTAACTATGCTATCTGTTGGAATCGCTATTAATTCATTTGTACCCGCAATCCCTAAAGTATCCCAAACTTGTTTATCAAAAGTCATCAGTTTACCAATACTTGTAATACCATTTTCAATTTCTTTATAGAAACCTGTTACTCTAAGATTAAAACCTTTGTTTTCCCAGTCAAATCCCCCTTCCAGTGTAGTTCCTTTTGATGGTTTCAGGTCCTCATGAGTTGGCTGATATATGTGCGTTGTAACAACAGCTAAGCGTCTTAAGTCATCCTCAGCATAAGCATCCAAATTTATCAAATCAAAATATTTTGGCCCAGGGTAAAGCTGCAACATAGAAGGGGTTCTGTGCGAAACACCATAAGCCAATCTTAATCTTAGCTTCTCAAAATATTTAACAGATAAAGAAACACGGGGAGATAATAAATGATACCTCTTAAGCATATAATCATACCTTAAGCCAAGCCTAAACAAGTAGTTTGCACTTTCTTTGTCAAGATTTATGTCATCCTGCACATACAATGAATAAACTTCGGAAGCAGGTACATTATAAAAGTTTAGATCCCTTGTACCAGCTCCAGCTGCCACTACATTAGTACCTTCTTCGAGAACCCTGCCTTTCCCAAAATTTTTATCGTATGAAAACTCAAAACCAGAACTGGTATTATGCCTGAAACCAAATGTATTAAATGTCTGTTGTGCTTCTATTCTACCATTAATATTTACTGGTTCACCAAATGATTCCGATGTTTTATAAAAAACTACCGGGGAATAATCGGTCAAGTAAGTACCTTCTTCAAGCGACTCCATTACAATAAAGGGACCGCTATTTATACTACTTTGGTAACCGTACTGATGAGAGTAATTTCCACTTAAAGAATAACTTGTTGTTCCTAATACCTTTAAACTACCATTGGTGCTAAAACTAACGTTGTGTGTCCTATTTTCAAACTCGCCTTGTACAACTACTTCATCAGGGTCTCTTCTTTGTCCATCAAAACCTAAACCATACCTTAATGACAAATTATTGTTCCAACTCAAGGATTTTAAGAGTTCTTTTGTCCATCTTAATCCTGAATTGATTCGCTGGTAATAAGTTTTCCTGGAAACTAATGAAGAATTTGAATAAGTATAATCACCATCTACATTTAAAAAGCTTCCATCTTTTAATTTAAATCCTTTATTAACTCCTAACTGATAAGAATTTGGCGTACTATTAAAGCTAAAACTATACGGAGTGTAACCTGCTTTACGATTAATTATAATAGCCCCAGAAGTTATATTTCCATATTTAGCACTTGGAACACCTGAGATTACCTCGACCGATTCAATATTCGATGCTGATATTTCTCTTAAATCAATTCCTTTATTTGCTGTTTCAATATTGCCATCAGCCTGCATGTTGCCATCATTACTTAACTGGTTACCGTCAACAATTACTGCAGTTCCAAATGCATTTAAATCAGTATAATCACCTGCATTTCTTAAATTTGCCTGTGCCATACTGTTTAAATTCGACCCTGTAACCTCATTACCTGGTATTAACTGAAGTATATCGCTAACACTTATTGGTTGAACCTGTTGTATAGCGTCACTACCAATTTTATAAGTTGTACTACCTTCTTTACTTTGGCCAACTTTAGCTGTAACAACAACCTCATCCAACGCCAACGAGGATTCCTCTAAATAAAAATTCCAGTCAATTACATCTTGAGTTATCTCAATTTCCTTTTCTATAGGTTGGTATCCTAAAATAGTTACATACAAGGTATATTTTCCAGGTACTATATCTTGTAATATATATTGTCCATCTTCGTCAGTAAGATCATATATGGCAGTTCCTTTTAAATTAACTACGGCATAGTATAGAGGATTTTTTTCAGCATCAAAAACCTTTCCGCTAAATTGGTATTTTTGAGCATTAGCCGTTAAAGAAAAGATAGTTGTAAAAAATAGTAATAATAAATATTTATAACTTTTCATTTTTGTTAATTTTGTATCAAATCTATAGGTTGTGCTAATTGTTTGCAATAGTTGAAGAAACACATATGATGTAATTTTTGGTTCAGTTTTTTTAATTCTTTTCTGATTATCTTTGTTTTATATAATCTTCTGTGAGAAAGTACTTTTTTAAAATGCTGTAATCTTGTTGAGTTTATTTTTTTTCAAAATTTTTATACTCAATTAGATAGAATTTTCAAGTTTTTATTGATTTGCAAGTTTCCATTACATAAATAGTACATCTTTTATATTTTTCTTCTTTCACATGTTTTTAATTCTAACAAACTATTTTCCAGTTAATTATATTGATTCATCCTATATTATAATACTTCATTTCAACAAACACTAGCTTGATGTAATTATTTTACTGTATTAGTTTTGAAATGTTTGTAAATTTTTAACTTAACGTTATGAAACAGGTCATATATTTAACATTCACTTTAATAACATTAATAAAATTCTGTACCGCTAATACTGAAAGTGTGTATAACCAACATAATTTAAAGGTAAAGCTAAACATCCAGGAATCGTTTATTGATGTGGTAGATTCAATAAAATTATCCCATTCAGAAATGAATGTTTTCTATCTTAATTCTAATTTGTCTATTTATGAGTCAAGTTGTGAATTAAAAGTCATTGGTTCCGAATACAATTATAACAAATATAAACTTCCGGCTAATCTGAATAGCGATTATATCGTATTAAAATATAAAGGGATTATTGCAGATAACAGAGATGGAATCCAGCATATGACACATGCAACTATGTATGAAAGTACAAATGGAATTATCTTCGAAAAAGGAATTTATTTAGCCGGTCAAACATACTGGGTTCCTGATTTTGAGTTAGCTGATCTAAAAACCTTTACCATAGATATTGAAATAGCTAAAGGCTGGTTATTAACGTCACAAGGAAACATTATTTCAGAAGAAATTAAGGATAGTACCATATATTACTCTTTCCGTATGGATCAACCTACTAATCAGGTATGTTTAATTGGGAATAGATGGACCAAGTATACTGAGACAATAAATAATATTGATATAAACGTTTATTTAATCAATGAAGATAAAGTGCTAGCCCAAAGATATCTGGATGCTAGCAGCGATTATTTGAATCTTTATAACAATTTGATTGGAGAATTTCCTTATCTTAAATTTGATGTAATTGAGAACTTTTGGGAAACAGGGTATGGTATGCCTTCTTTTACACTACTTGGTAAAAGGGTAATGCGGTTCCCCTGGATAATTGATACATCTTATCCACATGAGTTATTACATAATTATTGGGGAAATAGTGTTTATGTTGATTACAACAAAGGAAACTGGTGTGAAGGAATTACAACCTATATGGCGGATCATTTGCTGAAAGAAAAAGATGGTGACGGTCATGTTTTCCGAAGAGCACAATTAAAAAAATATACTGATTACGTAAATTCTGAGAATGATTTTCCTCCTAGCCAATTTAAATCAAAACATGATGCTGCCAGCGAAGCGATTGGCTACAGTAAAGTATTAATGGCTAATCATATGCTTAGAATAAAATACGGAACAGATATTTTTTTAAAATCATACGCCAATTTTTATCAAAATCATAAATTTAAAATTGCGTCTTTTAATGATATTGAAAACTCCTTTGAAAAAGCCACCGGAGAAAATCTGGATAATTTCTTTAATCAATGGATCAACTCTGAAGGTGCTCCTACCATTAATTTAAATAGAGTAAAAGTTAAAAGGAAAAAAGAAATTTACACCTTAAATTTCGAGATAGCTCAATCTTACCAGAATAAGCCATATGAATTAGACATTCCTGTGTATGTATACTTAAAAAACAACATGACGGTTGAGCGCAAAGCATTGAGCTTATCAGAACCTGATCATTCATATTCTTTTAATTTTACCGACAAACCCGTAAGAATAGATATTGACCCTTTGTTTGATGTGATGAGAAAACTAAACCGGGATGAAGTGCCTCCAACGCTTTCTCAAATTTTGGGGTCAAATAAATGGACAATTATTTTACCTAAATCGAGTAAGGCTTATTTTCATTATAAAAACCTGGCAATTTCCTGGTCGAGAATTTACTCTGAAAGAGGGATAGAAATTAAAATGGTGAATGATAATAAGATTGAAAAAATTCCAACTGATTGTTCTGTATGGATATTAGGTGCTGAAAATAATTTTGCAAGGTATTTAAACGTGCGAGAAAAGTATAATTCGGTTGAAAGCGAAGAGATTTTATCTAAAATTGATAGTTTAAATAAAAATGAGCTTATCGTTTTTACGATTCCTAATCCTGAAAACGAGGATGAAACTATTGGCTATATCAATAGCAATAATCCTTCCATAATTGGCCAATTAAACATGAAGCTAATGCACTATAGTAATTTCAGTTATGTTGGATTTGAAGGTAAATCACTTAAAAATACTTTAAAAGGAAATTTCCCTGTTTTAAATTCCTCATTAAAATATATTATTGACGACAAGGAGTCAATTAACTGGAGCGAATACAATTTTCCAATAAATGATATAATGTATAAATAAAGTTTGATTAGGTTTGTTTTTTGGGGGCGTTCAAAAAGTACAATAGTTAAATTTTATTCGTATTTTTTACTTTGAGTAACATTGTGTCTTCTTTGTGGTTCTCTGTGTAACAGCCTTTTATAATTATACCAAAACGTTTCACAAACCAGGCACAAAGAACACTAAGACTTTTTGGACACCCCCTTTTTAAAATTGAAGAAGAAATTCGTTCAAATTATCATTTCTGTCAATTTCCAACTTCTTTCTAAGGCGGTATCTGCTAATTTCAACTCCACGAACAGTAATATTCATTAACGGAGCAATCTCTTTGGTCGATAAATTCATTCTAAGATAAGCAGATAAACGTAAATCTTTAGAAGTTAGAATAGGATATTTTGCCTTTAACCGTTTCAAAAATTTCTCATGCACCCGATCAAAATAATCTTCGAAAACTTTCCAGTTTTCTTCATTATCGATATCTCTATCAATCTTTCTGATTACATCTTTTACATCTCCGGTTACCAATTTATTTTTCTCTGCATAAGCCTTAATTTTCTCTAGCTCTTCCTTTAGTTCCGTTAAAAACTGATTCTTTTTAATAACTCCCATCGTTGAGTTAGCTAATTCCTTAGATTTGTATAAATTGTCGATTCTTAGCTTTTCGTTTCTAAGTTTTACAATTTCCTGCTGCTTTTTTAGGTTTTCCTGTATTTGAGTTTGCTCTTTTCTATAAAGAATTTCCTCTTGCTCCTTTTGTAATTTTTGTTTTAAATTCTTCGTATGATGGCTTATTCTTTTTCTGATGAAAATAATTATCATGACAAATAATAAAACGTATGTAATTTTAGAGTATATAGTTAAATACCACGGGGGAAGCACAGTAAAACTATATATTGCAGGTGTACTTTCTTCACCTGATTTATTAATTGACCTTACGATAAATTTATATTCTCCCTTTGTTAGGTTGGTATATTCTTTTACGGTTTCATTATTCCATTGTGGCCACTTTTCATCAAAACCATGTAAAAAAGTTGCATATTTTACTGAATTATGTTTACTACACCCTGCAGAATAATAAAATTTGATTGAAGTGCCATATTTTATTCCTTTATCAATGTCTCCATACTGTACCCAATTAACTGTTTTCTCATTACCCGTTAACGTTTTTACTTTACCCTTAGGAGATGTAATAATAATCCTTCTAACCCTGTTGGCAGAATAAGTTCCGTTATATTTCATCCCTAAATTATATCCCAGAAAACCTTCTTCCTGGCCTATAATAAGAAAAGTACTATCCAGACTAAAAATATTCTCATAATCAATTGGATATTTATCGTTTGCAAACTCGGTTAAACTATAATGTAATCTTTTAGCTCCTTTATCAGAAATGGTATAACAATGCATTTCTCCATTTCCAAACATCCACCACCGATTAAATCTGTCAATAATTATATTTGATGGTATTCTTTTCTCCTTATATATGGATTTAAATTTTGCCGTATCTTTATAAAAACCTTGAGCCTTATTATATAAGTAGATACCGCTATCCGCGACAAAATAAACTTCACCTTTATACTTTATTACCTGTTTTAGTTTATTATTAAATTCTATTCGATCAAAAGTTCTTAGATTTTCAATTTCGGTTAAATCATTATTAATACCAAACCTGTACAAACCATTTTCAAATTCTGCCCAAAAATTATTTTGCTCATCTTTTATAATATTTCTGGTATTCCCATTTATACCTTTTAATAACCTAACATACTCAAGTTGTTTATCATGCTTTAACAAAAGTAATCCGACAGGAGATCCTGATATATAGTAATTATTGTTGTCATTAATTTTAGCTAAGTTCCATCCTCCGGGATAAAATGTTACTTGTTTAATCTGTTTATTATCCCACGAATATATCCCACCGGGACTTCCAAAATATAAAATATCATTTATTAAGTGTAGTCCCCACACGTGCCCATCAAATAATTTAATAAACTCAAGGTTATCTTTAGAATTTTTTTGGGAATAATATAATCCCTGGCTTGTTGCAAAATATAATGTGTTTTTATAAAATGTTGAAGCATATCCTGTTCCAATACCATGATGGTTGTTAAATTTTGTAAAAGGAAAGTTTAGTCTTATGGATGAGATTCCTGAAGCTGTTCCAATCCACAAGTTATTCCAATAATCCTTAAAAACAGAAAATACGGTATTATTTACAAGTCCTTCTTCATAGCTATATTTCTTAAAAATATCGCCCTTACTATTAAAAAGTAAAACACCACTATAGTAAGTTTTTAAAGCGTATGTGGTATCATCAATTTGATCTATACCGTGTAATTTAATTTGATTTAATTTTGATATAATCTGTTCGCTTAAACTTAATTTATTTAGCTCCAAATTATATATTCCAACCTCCTCCATTAAAACATGCAGTTGATTTTTGTAATTTAAAAATCCTACAACCCTTTTGTTCTTGATTTGCTCATTATTATTGATCAATTTAAGTTTATTTTCAACCAATTGATAAACTCCTTCTTCTTCAGAATAAAAATATAGCTCATCATCCAACTTTTGATAGTAAATAAAATCGTGCGAGGTTTCTAAAATGCGTATATTTTCCGGTGTATTAATAATTATTTCTTTACCGAGAACATAAATGATTCGATCTTTAATATTAAAAACTTTTGCAAACCTAAATTTTTTTAAGTCTTTCTCGGTGGTAATAATCTGGTTTAATGATTTATAAGTAATCGTATTTGTAGAATCGGGCACTAGTTTTCCTATTCCTTTGCTTCCTGCCACGTAAACTACGTCATTAGAATCAGCAGCCAAAGATGTTATTGCAAATCCGCTATATATCTTGTTCCAGTTTTCTCCATCAAACTCAATTATTCCTGTTTTATCACCGGCATATAACAACCCATCTTTTGTTGTAACAAGAGAATAAATTCTGCTGCCCCCTTCGTAAGCTTCTGCTTTAAAGTTTCTAATAATAGGCATTCCCTCATTTATGGCAAAAGCGTAAGTTGTTCCAATTAAAAAAATGAAAAAACTTATAATAACGCGCATAATGTTAGTTCTTAAAGTGCCACTAATATAATCATTTTAATTTTTGAAATCATTTTTCATATTTTATTACGCTGAAAGCACGAAAAAGGTTAAACAGAACTTAACTAACTGCTTCTTGTTAATTTTCAATAATGAAGAACAATTTTTCCTACTCTCCAAGTTTTATTAATTTCAAAATAAAAATACCAACAATTAGGTATTGTCCGTCCGAAATAGAATTTGAACATTTGTATCATGAAAATCTCATTAAGAGACATATTTAAAAAGGCAGGGTTTATTATCATGATATGTTTTGTTGGTCTAATGATAGCCAACAAAGTTATGTATACGCATATTCATAAACTTGAAGATGGCAGCGTTGTGGTCCATGCCCACCCTTATGATAAGTCCGAGAATGAGAATTCAGGAGAAACACACCATCATGTTAAAGCAGAACTATTCTTTTTACAAAGTTTAGAACTTCTGTTTTATATGGCAATCTTATCTGGTATTTTATACCTGGGATTTTTAGTTTTAGAAATACTTTCTTACTCTTTTGTTTTATATAAGAGCAATAATTTATCGTTATCATTAGGCAGGGCCCCTCCTTGTAACTAATTCCTTACAATTTTATAGGTTTTAATTTTAATTGATGCATGAAAAGCTACTCGCATGTGCATCAGTCTTTTACTCAGCTGTAATCATTATAAATGATTATGCTAAAATTAATATCTCATTATAAATAACGATTAGTTATGAGTAATTACTTAAGCCAAACAAAAAACGGACGTATTTTTCGATGTGCCTCATGCGATAAAATCCACATTGAATTTAATAATATAAACTTCAATTTCAATGATAAGGAGTTTGAGCGTTTTGCAAGTTATTTTGATGATTTGGACGGTGAGTATTGGGAAAACATGAACTTTCAAATTAACTACCGCAGAAAAATTATTATTCCGGTAGGCCACAAAAACATTAATTTCTTATTAAATAAAGAAGAATTGAATGAGCTAAAAAGCCTTTTAGCCAATGCAAATATTTATAACAAACCATTAAAACTCGTTAAGAATTTTAAGTACTCATTTTGTAATAACTAAATTAAAATGAAAAAAGTAGGAATATTTTACGGTTCATCAACCGGTAACACAGAAACAGCAGCCAATCAAATACAACAAGAACTAGGAACTGATATGGCTGATGTTAAAGAAGTAATAGACGCAGGTGCAGGCGACCTTGAAGTATATGCAAATATTATTTTGGGGGCCTCGACCTGGGGCATTGGAGATATGCAGGATGATTTTGACGTTTTTCTAACAGAATTAGAAAATGCAAATCTTGAAGGGAAAAAAGTTGCCATTTTTGGATTAGGCGATCAGGATACTTATCCTGACTCCTTTGTTGATGCAATTGGAATAATATATGAAACAATAGAAGGTAAAGGTTGCGAAGTTATCGGAAAAATATCAAAAGATGGTTATAGCTATGATGTATCGAAAGCCGAAATCAACGGTGAGTTGGTTGGTTTACCATTAGACGAAGAGAACCAGGGAAATTTAACAAATGAAAGAATCAAGAACTGGATTCAGCAAATAAAAGGACAGTTTAATTAGATAGTTTAATATAGTACTCAACACTTTGATTTCTGGCAATTTTGAAGCATGAGTAATTCTTAAAAAGCAGGGGGCGATTGACCCGTAAGCCATTATAAATCTCCCCCCTCTTTTTAAAAAATGTAACGTATGAAAATTTCATGTACAGATTATAAATCCGGTGATATGCAGATTTTAATGCATCATATTTACGAATTTAAAAAGGGCCTAAGAAACCTGGTGTTGCATACAATGAATAAAAGTGAGCAATACCTAGCCGAAGATTTATTGATGCGCAAAGGTATCTGCTATAAAATTCAAGAAGTTAATGCATCCAAAATCAATGTGTTTTTTGGTAAAATTCAATGTGTAAGGATTGTCGAATCTTTTGGTAATAAATCATTGGCCAATATCTCTGATGAGCAAGATTTCATATTGGGAGTCATGCTTGGATATGATAGAACACAGCAATGTGATAGATATATAAAACGGAAAAATTTAAACGCGGAGTTTATTAACAGTCAGGATCTTGCCGTGGCAATTTAATTAGTACTGGGTTTATTTAAATTCAATGTATAAATGATTAAGAATATTTGGCAGATACCAATCAAAATATACTTATAGTTAGTCAAATATGAACTCTATATATAACACCTCTTTAGTAGCTGCAAACAGCAACTAGTCTATAAACCTGAAATTACATTAAACCTAAAAACAATCATTATGAGCCAGATCATCCAAATTAAGCAAACAACTAAAAATGTAAGAGTATTTAGCGTTGGAACCCAAAACTTTTTTATTGAAGACTGGAATAAAAACCAAACTGAAACCAATTTAAAAACTCTCAAAAAGAATATAAAATGAAAAAACTTGCATTATTGGTATTCATGTTGATTTTTGGGACGGTTTACGCTAATAATCCAGAAATATTAGTATTAGATAAAGAAAATAAAGAACCCATTCCTTATGCCAATATTTGCTTTGAAGAAATTAATACTCAAGCAAAATTCCATACAATAACAACTGTACATGGAATTGCAAAAAATCCGGTTCAGAATCAGTCCATTGTAGCCATATCCTTTGTTGGTTACAAAACAATTATCGATACAATAAAACAAGATGAGTCTAGAGAATATCTAATGGAACAAGATTTATTCAACATGGAGCAGGTTGTTGTTACCGGTACCAGGACCAGAAAAACTCTAGGTAAAAGCCCAATTTTAACAAAAATTGTTACAGGGGTAGAATTACAGGAAGCCGGAGCAGTTACTGCCCTTGATGCTTTAGAATATTCAATGCCGGGAGTACAGTTCTCACCTGATGGGCATGGCGATAATCTTCAAATACAAGGGCTGGATAACGACTATATACTTGTTCTGGTAAATGGTGAAAGAATGGTTGGCGAAACCAGGGGTAATGTAAACTTCAGCAGACTTAATGCAGAAAACATAAAACAAATAGAAATTGTAAATGGAGCTTCTTCAGTTTTATATGGATCTAATGCAATAGGTGCTGTAATTAATATCATAACTAACGATAACAATTTTACAAAATCTTTTTCTGCTACAGTGAGTTCCAGGTATACGAAAAATAATACCTTACTTATATCATCAAATGTAGGTATATCGTTAAATAAGTTAAATATACATTTAAATGGATTTAGAAGCAGTACAGATGGATATGACCTGACACCCCAAACTCCCGCTTCATACACTGTTGATAAATATACAGACTATTCTGGCAAGCTTAAATTAGGTTATAAGTTTAACGATAAAATTACCTTATCTACACAAGGGGTTTACTTTCGGCATGAGATAAATAATCCTGAAAAAAGTACTAAATCAACACATAATTTAAATAAAAACTATACCCTCGGCGGAAAATTATCCATACAGGTAAATGAAAAGCAATCTATTGAATTTAGAGCAAATACGGACATTTATAACTCATATACCGTTTACGAACGACGAAACGATGAAAAAGAATTAAAGTCGGACTATCAGTTTTCATCATTCTTTTTAATGGATACTTATACGCCCTTAAGTAATCTTGAAATTATAATCGGGACAGAATTAAACTTAGAAAATATCTATTCAATTCAACTATTTGGAGAAACAGGAGACAAGGATAAAGATTCATATGATTACAATGCATTTTTACAATTAGACTATGAACTAATTGAAGATATTGTATTAGTTGGGGGATTGAGATATACATACCATACAAATTATGGTAATCATATTACTCCAAAATTATCATTAATGTATTCTCCCAAAAGATTTAAGTTCAGAGGGAATATAGCAAAGGGTTATAAGGCCCCTACTTTAAAAGAACTTCACTATAATTTCGATCACAGCGGGATGTTTATGATTTATGGAAATCCTGATTTAAAACCCGAAAATGCATTCTACACTTCTGTTTCGGCCGAATATACCAGAAATTTATTCAATATCTCCATAAATGCTTATAACAATTCAATAAATGATAAAATAGAGTCTGTCGACCGTGTTAACAGCGAAACAGATATGCTTGAAAAACACTATATGAATGTAAATGAAGCAGTGTTAAGAGGCATAGAAAGCTATGTTTCAATTAGCCCTTTAAAAAATACGATGTTAAAAACCGGTTATGCTTATTCTGATACAGAAGAAAAATCAACTGGTTTGCAGCTTTATGGAAATAGTGTTCATACCGGAACAGTTGCTCTTTCGTATAAAATTTCTAAAATAAAATTTCCTTTAAGCGTAAATATTAGCGGGCGAATTTCGTCTGGCAGATTATTTCAATATCAGGAAACAGAAGAAAATTCTGATACAGGGGTCGAAGAAACTACCATTTATAAGGATGAAAGCGATGCTTATTCTATGTGGAAATTTACTTATAACCAACAATTTAAATTAAGAAATAAATTAACTATTCAGGCTTTAGCCGGAGTTAATAATATATTCGATTATGTAGACACCAAAGACCTGGCTGTAATTGACCCAGGTAGGAGGCTCTTTTTTGGAGTTAAATTTATTTTATAACAATTAAATACTAACCAAATGAAAAAAACAACATTATTATTAAAGGTACTGTTAATCGTATTAACAACCTCGTTATTTGTAGCATGCGACGAGGATGATGATCCCAAACCTGCAGAAAATGATACACTTAGTCTTTATACGAAAGATTATACTATCTGGCACTATTTTTCTTTTGAAAATGGAGTTATAGGCACCGGCTCGGCCGATCCAACTGAATCGGATGATGCAGACTGGAAAGCCAGAACAGATTGGGATCTTGCATTTCATTACAAGGACGTAAGAACAAACAGTGGTAAATCCGGAGATGGACAAGGTGGTATGCTGGAAGCCACTCAAACAGATTTTGCCCTTGTAACTGAAGCTCCAACATCAGGTTATACAGTAGATGATGATCTTGATATAAGATTAACTCCGGCAATGCCACCTGTTTATGTTACATCAACAGCAAATTCTGTTTGCGATGATTGGGCCTCTTATGATCATGCTGAAGGTGCTTGGGTATTTGTAGAAAAAGTTTTTATTGTTAGAACTGCGGATGGGAAATATGCCAAAATATGGTTAAAAAGCTTCCTTGATGATGAAGATAATTCTGGAACTATCACCATGGACTATGCATACCAATCAGATGGAAGTACAAATCTAGAATAGGTTTCATTCAATTTTAACAAGTGTGGTTTCCATTAGATTCGGCTTTTGGTAGCTAGATAATTCTGGAAATCACCTTTTTATATTTAAAAAAATGAAAAAAAGATTTTTAACAACAGTAAGTATTTGTTTCTTAATCATAATATTGTTCTTTTTATATAAAAGTAACATAGCTCCAACAAAAATTGCAGTCGTCTCATTTCCGGATTTTACCATGGAGAAAATGGAACGTTCAAACGATAACAAGTGGATTAAACTGCAAAATATTGAATTAGGCGAATTAGATAAGATTCATAAATATGATTTGGTTCTGGTAAGGGGTCATGGAGTTCGCATATCGCCCGAACAACTTGATTTATTAAGAAAAGCATCAGCTAAAGGAACCAAGATCTATGTAACGGATATAACAAATCCCGAATACGATGTTACAAATATCAGGGGTAAAGAACTCGATTACATTACCGATTTACTGGATAACAAATGTGCTATAAATTTTAAAAATCTTTTTAATTATACCCGAAAAAATATTGATGGGAAAAGATGGTTTAATAAACCCTATGGTGAAGCATTTATTCTACCGGAAGATTTTTATTTTCATGGAGAAGATGATCAAATTTTTGCAACCATTGAAGAGTATGAAATATTTTACAAACAAAAGGGGTATTATAAAGAAAATGCTCCAAGGGTAGCATTACTTGCAGGAAATATAAACATACAAAACTCAAACAGGGAACATACCCTTAAATTAATTCAAGGATTAGAGGAACAAGGATTAAACGTTTATCCTATCCGATCCTTTGGTAAAAAGAAATTAGAGCTTTTACAAAATTGTGATCCCGATCTTGTAATACTTCGCCCACACGGCCGCCTGGCGATGGGGCAACAAAATAAGGCCATTGATTGGCTTAAAGAAAAAAATATTCCTGTACTTGCTCCGCTTACGGTTTTCGATGAATATGACAAATGGCTTACCAACCAACAAGGAATGTACGGCGGAATGCTTTCCATGAGTATTGTTATGCCTGAATTAGATGGAGCAGTAGTTCCATATGCAATTGTTTCCAAATTTAAAGGAGAATCGGGTAACCTGATCTTTGATGCTATTCCAAACCGCGTTGATAATTTTTGTAAGATAACTGCTAACTGGCTCAAACTTCAAACAAAAAATAATGCAGATAAAAAAATAGCTATTTATTACTTCAAGGGACCTGGTAATAATGCACTTGTTGCTGCCAATATGGAAGTAATACCATCGCTTTATAATGTTTTAAAATCTTTACAGAAACAAGGATATAACCTAAATGGGCTACCTACAACCAAAGAAGCATTCCAGGAAATAATGATGAAAAAAGGTCCCGTTTTAGGAACTTATGCGCTTGGTGCATTTGATGAATATTTAAAAACCGGTAATCCTGCTTTAGTTGAAGCGACAGAATATGAAAATTGGTGTAAAGAAGAATTACCGGAAGATTTATATCAACAAGTAGTAGATAAATATGGAAAAGCTCCCGGGAAATATATGAACGTTGAAAAAGATAGTAAGCAATATATTGCCATTACAAGGGTACAATTTGGTAATGTTTGTCTGTTACCACAACCCCTGCCAGGAATTGGCGATGATACTCAACAATTAGTACATGGTGCAAACGTAGCACCTCCTCATACCTATATAGCTTCTTATTTATGGACAAGTAAAGATTTTGGGGCCGATGCTATTTTTCATTTCGGTACACACGGAAGCTTAGAGTTTACTCCTGGAAAACAAGTTGCTTTATCAGACTATGATTGGTCAGACCGTTTAATTGGCAATACACCTCACTTTTATATTTATACGATAAGCAATATAGGAGAAGGAATAATTGCTAAACGTAGAAGTTATGCTACTTTATTAACTTATCTTACTCCACCATTCATGAAAAGTGGATTACATGATGATCTAGAAGAATTATACCAAAAATTAGATAAATATAATAGCTTGCCTGATGGCCCTGTAAAAGAACAGTACGCTAAATCAGCTAAATTATTAGCTGAAAAACAAAATATCCATAGAGCTATTGGCTTAGATTCTTTAAAACCATATGGTTCTGAAGAAATGTATAAAATACACGAATATCTTGAAGAAATTGAGGAGGAAAAGGTTACTGCTGGCCTTTATACTATGGGTATCGCATACAAACCGGAAAAATTAAAAGAAACTGTAACTCTTATGGCCCAAGATCCTATTGCCTTTGGGTTGGCCGAACTTGATGGAATGCGCGGAAAAATTGATGCAAATAAATACCAGGATAATTTTTATGTGTCCAAATATTACCGCCCTAAAGCAAAGAGAATAATTCAAAACATTCTTAACGAATATGATATTAATAAAACTCTGGGATCTTTACTTACGAATGAAGAACAAGCTAAGGCGCATCAGTGGAAAGAAAAAAATACTTCCCCGGATTTTATATCAGTAATGATGTCTTCTTCATCGTCTAAAGGATCCGAACAAACATTGCTTAAAGAAAATCTTCCAACACTTATCATAGATTTATGTAAGGACGAAAAGAATAAAAACTACATTCTGAACCTTAAATCAGAGAAAGTATTTAATAAATCATCTCAAATGCTGGATGCTTCATACAGAGCCAAAGCCCTAAAAATGGCTGAAAAAATGAAAAAAATGGCTCCTGAGATGTATGAGACCGTTTCTATCGCTAATCAAAAAAAGATGTTGCAGTTGCTTGATGCAATGCAGGATAGCTTAATTAAAACAGAAGTATTTAAACTTTTAGAGGATAAAACCCTTGCCGAAAAAATAGAAAAGCAAAAAATAGAAATACTTAAAGAAAAGGCAGCATTAATATCTACTCCGGAATATCTTTCAATTATCCAGAAGTTGTTTAATACCAGTGATTCTGAATTAATTTCAAACAAAAGTAAAGAAGAGCTTAAAACGACATTCGAAATTTTAACTTTCTACAAGAATAATAAGGCATCCATTAAATATTGTGATTATGACATTGCTCAAACACTTACAAACCTAATCAAAAGATCAGATTGGGATAGTAAAATACAAAGTTCTTTAGCAAGTATAAATAATCAAATAGATAAAATTAATAAAGAGGAAGCCCGGTTCGCTATAACTGTTCTGCAAGTTGAAAGAAGTATTCGGTCAGTAAAAAAATATTATAACAACTTAAGCAATAGCCCAAACTCTGAATTGTTTTCAATTGATAATGCATTGCATGGCGGTTATACGGAGCCATCATCCGGCGGAGATCCAATCGTAAATCCGGAGTCTTTACCAACAGGGCGTAATATGTATTCTGTTGATGCAGAACGCACACCTTCTGATGAAGCATGGACCGTAGGAGTGCGGTTAGCCAAATCATTACTTGACAATGAATATAAAGCAAAGGGTCATTATCCGCATAAGGTTAGTTTCACTTTGTGGGCAACAAATTTTATATCAACAGAAGGTGCTACCATAGCACAAATCTTGTATCTTTTAGGTGTTGAACCTGTACGAGACGGATTTGGTTCTGTACGAAACCTGCGTTTAATCCCAATAGAAGAGTTAGGAAGACCACGAATCGATGTTGTAGTTCAAACATCAGGACAACTAAGAGATTTAGCCGCTTCGCGTTTAAACCTAATTCGTAAAGCGGTATTGATGGCTTCACAATCGAAAGATGTAGATTCCATGAACTACGTGCAAAAGGGAATACATGATGCTGAAAAATTCATGCTTGATAAAGGTTTCTCTCCCCTTGATGCAAGGAAATATGCATCAAAAAGAGTCTTTGGCGGAGTAAACGGAAATTATGGAACAGGTATCATGGGATTAGTTGAAAAAGGAGATGCCTGGGATGATGAAAGTCAGGTTGCACGAAACTATTTAAATAATATGGGGGCAGTTTATGACGAAGGTGAAGATTGGGGAACTTTCCGAGCAGGAATTTTCGAAGCTGCTTTACAAAACACCGAAACCGTTGTTCAGCCAAGAGCAAGTAATAACTGGGGCCCTCTCAGTTTAGATCATGTTTACGAATTTATGGGTGGTTTAAACATGACCGTAAGAAATGTAACAGGCAATGATCCAACTGCTTACTTCAATGATTTTAGAAATATCAGTAATCCCAGAATGCAAGGATTAAACGAAGCTATAGGAGTTGAAACCAACTCTACGGTATTTAATCCAAAGTTTATTGAGGAATTGCTAAATGGCGAAGCCAGTTCAATGGAAACTTTCGCTGAAACATTCAGGAACACATATGGCTGGAATGTTATGAAACCAACAGCAATTGACGATCATATATGGAATACTTATCATGAAGTTTATGTAAAAGATAAATATAACCTAAATGTTCAGGATCGGTTTGAAGAAGAAAATCCTTATGCGCTACAGGAAATGACGTCTGTAATGATGGAAACTGCGCGTAAGGGATATTGGAAAGCAAACGAACAACAGTTAAAAGAAATAGCCCGGTTACACGCAGAGCTGATTAAAGAGCATAAAGCGGGTTGCAGCGGATTTGTCTGTGACAATGCCAAATTAAAAGACTTTATTGCCAGTAAACTTGATCCTCAGCAAGCAGAACAGTACAATAATGATATAAAAGATGTAAGAGAAGTAAAAATTGAAGAGAATAAAGAAAGCCTAGTTCTTAAAAAAGAAGAGCAAAAGCAAAAACCCGATAAGGGGCAAAATAAACAAGAACCAAAAAAAGATAACGGAATAGTTATTATTTCTTTAATCATAATAATTTTTATGGTCATGTTTTTTATCAGAAAAAGAAAGAAATAAATGAATAACGAAAGTATAAAACAACGCATAAACCTGCATTGGGTTATTATTCTTATTGGATTAATGTTTCATATTATTCTTCATCTCGTTCCAATTTTTTATGGAATTAACGTTGAAAAAAATGGAGCCAATGGAATAATCCCAATTGGTATGGTTTTTATATTTGGACTTAGTTTTTGTATTCCGGTTTTAGCTATTTTAAACACTAACTATCTAAAAGGAAATACTGGTAAATTAATAAACATGTTATTGTCATTTGCTGCTTTATTAGTAAACACAGGACATTTACATGAAATTTATTCTACCGGGGCAAAAAGCCCTGTTCAGCTATTTGTTTTAATACCTCTATTTTTTGTTTCAATTTTTTTGGTTAGAGATTCAATTAAATGGTTTAAAACAAAATTATAATGGAAAATGTATTACAAGTCATTCTTATTCTTTCTGTTATAAAGTTTGCCTGTAAGGCTACTTTTTATAAAAGTTATTCGGGAGTATTACTTTTTGCAGGTCTTGCAGGCATTTTTACTTATATTATTCATCCTTTCGTTATTAAACAAAATGGAGATATCTATACAGTATTATTTTCTGAAAGTCGCAGAGTAACTAATTTAGCTTTAGTAATTACATTGGAAGCAATCTCCGGAATTCTTATTAGTATTGGAATGTTACAGAATCTATTTTCGGTTAAAAAAAGAAAGTGGATAAAACTTCTAAAGCTAGTACCTGGTGTATTGATTGCCGGAGCAATTTTTTATATTGAACTGAAAGTTTTTTATTTGTTCCCCGGTTTGAACTTTAAGTTAACATCTTTAATTACTGCAATAAGTTTATTTTTGTTAATTACTCTTTTATCATTTTTTATTAAATACTTTTTTCCCCAAGATAGCATACGCTATGAACTTAAGTTCTTAATTAACTCTATTTTATTTATTATAGCAATTATAATAAATGCAGGATTGGCTAGCTATAATCATAGTGAATACAATTCCGGAATAAATTTTACTAACCTTCTGGTTTTTATTTTAATTGTAATTGCATTGGGAACTTCGGGATACTATTTAAACAAAATCAAAAACAAAAAACAATTTAAATTTTTACAAAAATGGATATAATAACAAATTGGCTCTATTGGCTTACTACGGGTCTTTTAGTTCCTGTTGTCGTTTTTCTTTTAATTCTCTTTGTCAGATCATTGTTGTTGGCTGGCAGTTTTTACGGAACTTATATAAATCGTACAAAAAATAAGCAAAAAATAAAAGAAGCTATTGAAAACAGAAATGTTCTCGATTTTATACAGAATTTTCATTTACCTGAATTTCCTAATAATCAATTGGCTATTTATATTGATAAAATAAAGAAGAAAAGTACTTCAAAGGCTAACTTAAATAAGCTGTTAGGCGATTATGAAATTCTGGCTGATACTGATTTAGGAAAATCAAAGAGTTTAACAAAATTAGGCCCAATGTTAGGCTTAATGGGAACTTTAATTCCAATGGGGCCAGCTCTTGTCGGTTTGGCAAGTGGTGATGTTGCAACTATGGCACACAACATGCAAGTAGCCTTTGCCACAACCGTAATTGGTGTTTTTATAGGTGCCATAGGATTTATAACTTTACAAATAAAGCAAAGATGGTATGCTGACGATATGAATACCTTAGAATATCTTACAGAAGCAATTTTGGAATATTTTTCCGAAGAAAAAGTAAAAAATATAGATTATGAAAAAGAGACGATTGTTGCAAGCTAATGATGATCAGGATCCATTATCAGTACTAACAAATTTGTTTGATGTCGCAATGGTTTTTGCTGTTGCACTTATGGTTGCACTGGTTACAAGATATCAGATGAACGAAGTTTTTTCCAAAGAAGATTTTACCATGGTTAAAAATCCAGGAAAAGAAAACATGGAGATCATTACTAAAAAGGGAGAAACTATTGAAAAATATAAGCCTTCCGAAGATACGCAAAACTCAGGAACCAGAGGTAAACGGGTTGGAGTTGCTTACCAGCTTGAAAATGGGGAAATAATTTATATTCCTGAATAAAATAAATTTGAACTTAATATGAAAAAGAAGTTGCTGTTTAATCCTAAATCCAGGTTGGCTGATATTATTCATTTAGATTATCGATTAATTCCTGTCATAGGAAGGTTTGGGATCGAATTTGGATTTGGAAACAAAACGATTAAGGAAGTTTGCAACAACAAAGGAATAAACGTTTGGTTTGCACTTGAGATAATCAACTCATATCACGATAGCAACTATTTTCCAAAAAAAAGCCTTCAAAATTTTCCGGCAAAACTTATCATTGAATATTTATCAAGTACTCACAATTATTACCTAAAGGTTAAAATACCTGAAATACAAGAGTATATTGATAAAATGGAACAAAATGTAAAACCTGAAAACCATAAGAACATTACGCTTTTAAATGGTTTTTTTAACGAGTATAAAGAAGAATTAAGGTTACATCTTGAAAATGAGGATCAACATGTTTTTCCATATATCTTGGATATTGATAATGCCATGATTCGTGGTGAGATAGATGATGAGCTATATAAAAAGATTTTAACCGACTCAATAGAAAATTACGAAAGAAGCCATGACGATGCAGAGGTTAAGCTAAATGACTTAAAGAACCTGATCATAAAATTTTTACCACCAGTTTTATGTAAGGAATTATGCCAAAATCTATTAATTGAAATATTTCGCTTAGAAGCGGATATAAAAAATCATACAAATATTGAGGATAAAGTACTTATTCCAAAAGTTAAATTAATGGAAAAAAAATTATTAGAAATTCGTGAAAACAAACTATAGAATAAGGAAAGTTGTAATTGCTTCAAATAATTATATATATACCCTTGGAATAAAAACCATTCTGAGCGTAATAGGCATAAAACCTGAATTATTTGATGTTGAGTCTATTGATGAATTAAAAGAGCTATTAAAAGAGCAAGCTCTTCCTTTATTCTTAATTCTGAACGAAGATATTCTTAACAATAACGTAGAACAAACCATTTCTGAAATCAAAAAGATTTCCCCTGATTGTCCCCTGATTCTTTTAAAAAACAGTCAAACTTCTATTAAAGCCAACATAAAATGTATCAATCATAATGAAAATCAATCGGAAATTTTAAAAAAACTCACTAACTTTTTTAAGGAAAAGAATCAAAAAGACTCTAAAAAAAATCAACCTATTTTAAGTGATCGGGAAAAAGATGTTTTAAAAGAAGTTGCTTTGGGTTTGGCTAATAAAGAAATTGCAGATAAACTATTTATTAGCATTAATACTGTTATAACACACCGAAAAAACATTACCGAAAAATTAGGCATAAAAACGATTGCCGGCCTTACAGTTTATGCTATGCTAAATAACTACATCGATCCTGAGAAAGGAAATCTTTGACTACTTTTTAATTAAAAAATGCATAATTGTTTCTGAAGATAAATTACAATTAGGCGGTATTTTCTCTTAACAGTTATTATTAGAAAAAAGCGATTCTTTTCAGATGTAGGATTTAACCTTCTTTACAATATTAAAGATTTCTAAGATTGGTTTTAGTCTTTACAAAATCATAACATTTAGGGATTGTTATTAAATTTTATAATATATTACTTTGCATTAACGAACAATGTTCTTTTATGCAAGTACAAAAAAATAACATACGCGAAAAAGTGCTAAAAGAAGCACGAAAAGAATTTATTGCTAAAGGTTTCAAGGATTCCAATATGCGTACTATTGCTAAAAAATCAAAAGTTGGATTAAGCAACATCTATAATTATTTTAAAGACAAAAATGAAATCTTTATTGAAGTACTAGCACCTTTGTTAAGCGAATTGGATAAAATGATGCAAGAACATAATAACCCGGAATACATTACTGTCGATTATTTTACTTCCGAACAGCACCAGTTATATCATATAAATCAATATTTGGGCCTTATTATTAATTTTAAAGATGAATTAAATCTTTTGTTATTTAAATCATATGGTTCAAGTTTTGAGAATTTCAGGGATGAATACACCGACCGCCATACCAAATCCGGTGTAGAATACATTAAAAAAATGAAAGAAAAATATCCTTACATCAATTCGGATATATCTGAATTCTTCCTCCATACTATGAGCTCATGGTGGTTTAGTATTATAGGCGAGATTGTATCTCACAACTTAAGTAATGAAGTAATTAAAAGATTTATTTCGGAATTTATGGAATTTGGTACTGCCGGTTGGAAAAAGATAATGAAAGTATAATTTTTTTGAACAAAAATGAACATTGTTCTTTTTTAAAATATATTGATAATGAAAGATTCAGAACACAAAAATAGAGCAGAAACTGCAACAATAAAGGACCAGCAAAAGCAACTTATACTTCATGGCAACTTAAAACAAGTTATGTGGAAACTTTCCCTGCCTGCCATAATAGCTATGGTGTTGTATGGGTTAAATGCTTTTCTCGATACTGTTTTTGTCGGCCAGCTTTTGAACGAAATAGCCTTGGCTGGAGTAGCAATGGCATACCCGTTAACAAGTATTATGCTTGGACTTGGCTCCCTTGCAGGAACCGGAGCAGCTTCTGCATTAAGTATTGCCATAGGAGCTAACGACACGGATACCCAACGAAAATTATTAAGCAATACAACTGTCTTAATGCTTATTAGCACGATAATATTTGCAGTGCCAGCTTATATTTTTGCCGAACCGCTCATAAAAATGATGGGGGGACGTGGTCAAATCCTTCAGGAAGGGACAGCATATTTTAAAGTTACTCTTATAGGTTCCATATTCTGGGTGTATGGATTGGGACTTAACCTTGTTATACGGGGTGAAGGTAAAATGAAAGAAGCAGCCATTATGATGAGTTATGGCCTTATTGTTAATGTTATGCTCACCCCCTTGTTTATTGCTGTATTCAACATGGGAATTTCCGGTGCAGCTTGGGCAACAAACATTGGTATGCTGATTTACAGCGTAGTTGGTTATCGTTATTTTAAACGTGGGAAAGCCTCTTTTCTCGCCAATATCAACCAGTTGAAATTCAATAAAGAAGTTTTTAAATCAATTCTATCACTCGGGATGCCCGGTTTTATAATGAGTATCATGGCTCTTTTGCAGGCTATTGTAGTTTTTAATGCTTTAAACAGTTATGGTACTGATAAGGATCTTGCTTTTTTTGCTGCTGCCAACCGCATATTATTGTTCCTTATGACACCTTTATTTGGTCTCATGCGTGCCTTGCAGCCCATTGCAGGCATTAATTTCGGAGCTAAGCAATACGATAAAGTAAAACAAAGTTTTATACTGTTTTCCAAAACAGGCTTTTATATTGTTTTTCCCTTTTGGGTGCTCATGACCATCTTCCCAGAAGCATCACTTCGGATGGCTTTACCAGAAATGAACCTCGTGGCTAACGATTTATTGAATTTCAGGATATACATGTTGATACTGCCATTGCTCCCGATCATATTTATGGCTCTTACATTTTTTCCCGCTATTAATGAAGGCAAATACGGAACCATAATTGGAATAGCTCGTCAGGTCATTTTTTACATTCCTGTAATGCTTTTATTGCCTCGATTCTTTGGTACTAACTGGGTATACTATGGTTCCACTTTAATCGACATAACGCTGACAATTTGGATAGTACTTATAGTGAGAAAGTTGTTTGGGAAAATAACCGTAAACCAAGCTAATAGTTAAAATAAGATGTTAATTAAATAACAATATAATTCAATGAAAAAACAGAAACAAAAATCCGGGATAGCCCGTTTGCTTGTAATTGCAGGCAAGCGTAAAGGTTTACTGTTCCTGTCGGGGCTTCTCGCAATCGTTCATGCAGTGTTAACGCTAGTACCTTATGCTTTAGTATATTACATTTTGAAAGAATTACTAACCATAGGTATTTCTGCCGGAGAAATTAGTAAGTGGCTGGTTTGGGCTTTCTTAGCCATATCAGGCTCTTTTATACTAATGTATGCTTCCGGTATGGCATCGCATATTGCTGCCTTCAATATTCTATACGAATTGCGTTGTAAAATTGCTGATAAGTTGGGTAAAATGCCCATGGGATATGTAGGGAAGCGAAGTTCCGGCTCGTTAAAAAAAATACTTGCTGATGATGTTGAACGAATCGAAACCTTTATTGCCCACGGTATTCCTGATTCGGTAAAAGCCATTACTCTTCCAACCCTGGTACTCATCTTTTTATTTACCATCGACTGGCGTTTATCTTTAATCACTTTCGCCCCATTGGTGATAGTTATAGTTCTGGTTTTTTCTGCCTTTGCCACACCAAAAGCCAAAGCAACCATGAAAAAATACCATAGCTCACTCGAAGACATGAATGCAGGGATTGTGGAATTTGTAAGAGCTATGCCTGTAATGAAAATTTTTGGGCAATCGGCCAGAGCTTTCAAAAAATACAGTTCAACAGTTGATGATTACAATACATTTGTTGAAAAATGGACAAAAATATCTGCCAGTGTTTGGGGCATGCTTATTAGTTTTTTGAACAATGCCTTGTTGCCATTGCTGGTAGTAGGTTTGCTATTCTACTTCAATAATGATTTAACACTTCCCGTGTTCTTCCTGTTCCTGATATTAGGCGTAGGCTTTGTAAGACCGGTATTTGCACTTATGAGCCTGGGCCCACAAATAAGTATTATCAATCACGGAGTTAAACGCATCGATGAAATCTTGTTTGAAGTGGAGGAACAAGAATACGGTAAAGAAGAAGAATCCGATGATTTTTCTGTTGAATTCAAAAATGTGGACTTTTCGTATGTTGAAGGTACAGAAGTACTGAAAGACATTAGTTTTAAAGTACCACAAGGAAGCATAACAGCGCTCGTTGGGCCTTCAGGTTCAGGAAAATCAACAGCCGGCCAGCTCATCGCACGTTTTTATGATGTAAAAAATGGTAGTATCAGCCTGGGAGGTATCAATATTAACGATTTTAAAGCTGAACAGTTGATGGAAAATATTGGCTTTGTTTTCCAGGACAACATGATGTTTTTCCAAAGTTTTTATGACAATATCCGTATGGGAAGCAACAAAAGCCTGGAAGAAGTAAAAGCCGCCGCAAAAATTGCACGCTGTCACGACTTCATTATGAAATTACCCAACGGATACGACACTAAATTCGGTGATAAAGGCATACACCTGAGCGGAGGGGAACAACAACGCATCCAATTAGCCCGGGTAGTGCTAAAAGACCCAAAAGTATTAGTACTTGATGAAGCAACAGCATTCAGCGATCCTGAAAACGAACACCTTATCATGCAGGCCTTCAGCGAAATAATACAGGATAAAACTGTTGTTGTTATTGCCCATCGCCTGTCAACTATTGCCGAAGTCGACCAGATAGTTGTGCTAGATAATGGAAAAGCGGATGCCATTGGTACGCATGAAGAGTTAATTAAAACAAGCAAGTTATATATGAAAATGTGGAATGCGCACAAAAGGGCTAAAGAATTCGAAATAATTAACAATGGATAATGGACAATTAATAATTATCAATTTTCTACTATCCATTCTCCATTATTAACTATTAATTAAAAAATATTATGTTAAAAAATACTTTATACCTTTTTAAATTAACAAAAATAAGGTTAAACAAAGTTGTAGCCGGAGAGTTCCTGCATGGACTTTTACTGGCAGCTCCAATAGGAATATTGCTATTGATAATCTGGGAACTGTTCAAAGAAACCCCAGGCAAAACCTACATCTGGCAGTTAGTAGTCTTTCTGGTTTTTATGTTTATCCTGCAAATGTGGATAGCCAGAAAAATCTTTGTCAGCAACAACCTTGCCATTTACAACATGACATCACGATTACGCATTAAGTTAGGTAATCAGCTGCAAAAACTATCGCTTGGATTTTATAAAAGACGTGAACCCGGCGATTTAGCTTCAGTTGTTTTGCAGGATGTTACCAATATAGAAACCATTCTGGGTCACTCCCTGCCTAATATTATCGGAGCCATTCTCGGTACATTTTTTCTTTCTATATTCCTCTTGATTACCGACTGGAAACTAGCCCTGGTATTGTTAGCTGCCATACCATTGGCGTACCTGTTTGTAATTCTGGCCACCATGTTAATGAAAAAAATCAGCCATGAGCATATCCAATCTCGCAACCGTACGGGTAGTCGTTTTATAGAATATGTAATCGGCATCAGACACCTTAAAGCATTTAATCAAACAGGAGAACGTTTTTCTACTTTAAAACAAACATTTGAAAAGCTGCGCAAAGACAGTATTCGTGTAGAAGCTGTTCCCGGTCCGTTTGTGATGTTGAGTTTTATGATTTTTGAGCTTTTTTTCCTGTTAATGATCTACCACGGACTACTTCGCCTTTCAGGAGATACACTTGATATACCAGCACTGATTGCATTTCTGGTAATAGGTTACAAACTCTACGAACCGCTCAAATTACTGATGATTGATTATGCTATTTTACGTTATATGAATGTAAGCCTCAAACGGGTTATAGATTTACTACAATCACCATTACAAGATAAAGGCAAGGATGAAATTCCCGATAACTGGCACGTCGAATTTAAAGATGTAACCTTTTCTTACCTCGACCGGGAAATATTGAAAAATGTAAGTTTCAACATTCCCGAAAAAGGATTAACAGCACTGGTAGGGGCTTCCGGATCAGGAAAAACCACCATTGCCAACCTGATAGCCCGTTTTTGGGATGTTCAGCAAGGTAGTGTTCGTATTGGCGGCGTTAATGTAAAAGACATGTCGCCGCAAAACGTTTACAAACTTATCAGTCAGGTATTTCAGGATGTTTACCTTTTTGACGACACGGTTTACAACAACATTAAAATTGGCAACCCAGATGCATCCCGCGAAGAAATAATGCGAGTTGCAGAAAAAGCACAGGTTACCGAATTCTTAAACATTCTGCCTAAAGGCATTGAAACAATGGTTGGTGAAGGAGGCTCTCATCTTTCCGGCGGGCAAAAGCAACGTATTTCCATAGCACGTGCCATGCTTAAAAATGCACCGATAATCCTTCTTGATGAGGCGACGGCATCGCTTGATCCAGAAAATGAAATATACATTCAACAAGCTATACAGGAACTGGTAAAAGAAAAAACCGTGGTAGTAATTGCCCATAAGCTGCAAACAATTCGTAATGCCGATAATATAATTGTATTAGAAAATGGAAATATTGCAGAACAGGGTAAACATAAGGAATTATTGAACAACAAAGGACTATATGCGAATTACTGGAACACACAGCAAAAAACAACAGGCTGGAAGCTGAAAAAACAAGTTGTAATTGATAATTGACAAAGTGGATAATAGTTAATAGATTGAAAATTGATTGTATATAAAGTTAAAGATGCAAAAGGAAACATATTGGTCGCGTTTTGCAAGCGATTTTGAAGAACGTAACAAGTACGTTGTTGGTAAAAAAGATATGCATCTGATATTAAATAAAATCTCAGAGCAAAAAAACCTGAAAAATACATTGGAGTTAGGTTGTGGTAACGGAACTTATTCAAAGGTGCTTGCCTCAAACACAGATAATCTTTTAGCTACAGATCTTTCTGATAAGATGGTTGAAGCGAGTAAAGCTCGTCTTAAATCATTTTCAAATATTGAAGTTGAAAAGGCTAATTGTTTTGATTTACAATATGATAATAATTCATTCGACACAGTTTTTATGGCTAATTTGCTTCATATTATTCCGGAACCCGAAAAAGCTATTCCTCAAATAAACAAAGTGTTAAAAAAGGATGGAAAGCTAATTATATTGAGCTTTACGGCAGAAGGAATGAAACTCATAAACAAGTTAAGGATGTTTTACCGTTACCTTAAAACTTATGGGAAACCATCTCCTCATGCTCAAACGTTGTATTTAGAAAATGTAGAAAATATGCTTATAGAAAAGGGTTTTGAAATAAAAGGTTCAGAATTGTTGGGTAAAAGAATGAAAGCGATTTTTATAATAGCAGTTAAAAGAACTTAATACTTTTTAAATGAAAACTAGGGCAGAGCAAGAACAAAAATTCTGGGACTCATTTGCGATTAAGTATGATGATCTTATCAATAATAGGGCATTTAAAACCTATAAAGTACTTTATAAATTCTTACTTGCAGATACAATGGAAACAAAGCATTTATTAGAAATCGCTACAGGTACAGGAATACATTCAATTGACCTCTGCAAGCAAATACCAAAAATTACTGCAACCGACCTTTCACCTGAAATGTTAAAAATTGCAATAAAAAAAAGCAAAGAAAATAATATTACCAATATAAATTTTCTGGCTGAAGATTCATGTAATCTGTCTTTTCCTGATAAATCTTTTGATACCATTTTAGCTTCTAATGTTTTGCATTTACTTTACAAGCCTGATTGGGCAATGATGGAGATGAAGCGCGTTTTAAAAGATAATGGTAAAATTATCATTCCTACTTATTGCCATGGGCAAAACCTCTTTACTCATATTATCTCCAGGTTAATGAGTTTATCGGGTTTTAGGGCTAGATCAAGGTGGTCAGTAAAAGGTTTTAAGAAGTTTTTAAATAAAAATGGTTTTGAACTAATCAAATTCGAAAAGATAAAAGATACCATTCCTTTAGTTTATGCGGTTGTTCAGTTAAAAAATTAAATTATGAGATATATCCTAATTGCCTTTTTATCCGCTATCCTTTTCGGGGCATCTACTCCTGCAGCCAAGGTCCTGCTGGAGAATACTCCTCCGTTTACCCTTGCCGGATTATTGTATTTAGGGGCAGCATTAGGAGTTTTGCCTTTTTCAAAAAAGAAAAATAATGCACTCGAAGTAAAAAAAATTGGTAAGAAGAATATGTTATACCTTCTTGGAGCAATAATTTTCGGGGGATTAGTTGGTCCCGTAATGCTCCTATTTGGATTAGATCAAGCATCTGCTTCTTCTGTTTCAATGTGGCTCAATCTGGAGCTTGTAGCTACAGCATTATTGGGATTTTTTATTTTTAAAGACCATCTGGGTAAATTCGGATGGATCGGTGTTGTTGGAACAGTGATTGCGTCAGTACTTTTATCACAATACGAACAAGGTATAGGAATTTATTCTTTACTCCTGGTATTTGCTGCCTGCGTTTGTTGGGGCCTTGATAATCACTTTACAGCATTAATTGACCGTATAACACCCAGCCAAACTACTTTTTGGAAAGGTTTAGTTGCAGGAAGTACAAATTTAATAATTGGCTTGCTTGTAGAATCAAATCAGCTTTCGGCACTGGTAATATCTTTAGCTTTAATAGTAGGTATTTTTGCTTATGGTTTTAGTATAACTTTATACATTCTTGCTGCACAAAATTTGGGAGCAACAAGAAGTCAAATGATTTTTGCCAGCGCTCCCTTTTTTGGTGTAATTCTTTCAATTTTATTATTGGGAGAAAGCATTACCATAATTACAATTGCTGCAATTATATTATTAGTTATTTCACTAATTATACTATTCCGCGACCAGCACATGCATACTCATTCACACAATATGCTTGAACATAAACATTTGCACTATCACCACGATAAACATCATAATCATGGACATTCTGATGATGAAAAAGCAATTTATCATAATCACTGGCACACTCATGAGCCAGTCGAACACAGGCATCCACACTGGCCGGATATTCATCACAGGCATAAACATTGAAAATCATGACAAGCCATAATCATCATCACCATCATCGGGAGCACACAGAAAATCTAAAAGGGAAAAAGTTACTTTGGGTTACTTTGCTCAATTTTTCAATTACATTGGTGCAAATTGCCGGCGGGATAATATCCAACAGTCTTTCGTTATTATCTGATGCTATTCATAATCTTGGCGACTCATCTGCCATTTTTATCGCATGGTTAGCGGGCAAAAAGGGCAAAAAAAACCAGACAAACATAGAACATTCGGTTATAAAAGACTTGAAATATTGGCAGCTCTTTTCAATGGGATTGTATTAATAGCCATCTGTATTTTTCTGTTGTACGAGGCTTATAAAAGATTTATAAATCCTGAACCGATAAAAGGAAAAATAATGCTTGTGATAGCTGTTTTTGGTTTACTGGCTAATTTGATTTCAGTTTTAGTTTTAAACAAAGACAAGAATCACAACTTAAATATTAAAGCAGCATATTTACATTTATTGGGCGATACGCTTTCTTCAGTAGCTGTAATCTTGAGTGGTATTGCAATTTGGTTGTTTCAAATTTACTGGCTCGACCCATTAATTACGGTTTTTATAAGTCTTTATATTATCTATCACACCTGGGGAATGGTAAAAGAAACCGTCGATATTTTAATGCAATCGACACCACAGAATATAGATGTTGATGATTTGAAAAAAGAAGTTGAAAAAATAAGTGAGATAAAGAACTTACATCACGTGCATATTTGGAAATTAGATGATAAACAGGTACACTTTGAATCACATATCGACCTTAAAAATAATATAAGCATGGTTGAAATGATGGGAGTAAAACAAGAAGTCGAAGATGTTTTAAGAAATAAATTTAAAGTAAGCCACGTGACTTTGCAAATGGGTTATGAATGCTGTACTGATAATAATCATTTAATAGCAGAAAAACACTAATTAAAACAAACAGTTTAGCCATGAAAACAAGCGATAAATTAATGGGTAAAAACCGGGAAAATATTCCCAACTGGGCTTTCAAATTAATGGCCTTTGTAATGAAAATAATGGATGTATTCTGGAATTATTCCAATAATAATTTTAAAACCCTTGGAATTCAAAAAGGTCAAACTATAATTGACTACGGCTGCGGACCTGCAAGGTATATACGAAGTATTTCTTTAGCTATTGGAAATGAAGGAAAATTAATTGCTACTGATATTCATCCTCTTGCTATCAAAAAAGTAAAAGAAAAAATTAAAAGGTTTAAACTACAAAATACCGAAGCAGCTTTATCTAAAGGTTATAACTCACCAATCAATAATGATACTGCGGATGTTGTTTTAGCGCTTGATATGTTTCATATGATTCAAAACCCGGACGCTTTATTAAATGAGTTCAAACGTATTTTAAAGCCTGATGGCATAGCAATTATCGAAGATGGACATCAACCTCGAGAAGAAACAAAATTAAAAATTTTATCTAACAGAAACTTTGAGATAATTGAAGAAAATAAAAATCACATGAAAATTCAAAAATCAACAACTTTTTCAAAAAGATGGGTAAGTTCCGGATAAGATACAAGTTTCCTCGTATAAGATTATGATGAGATTGGGAAAGATGACGATAAATGCTTTATCTCCCCTCTCTGTATGAAAATCATAACAAATTGGGATTGATTTTTTCTGAACAGTGTTCTTTATTTGTATATTAACTTCTTTTAAATGCAGAAATTAAAAAAGGATATTCGCAAACAAGCAATTATTCACGCTAAAAATAAATTTACTGCAAAAGGATTTAAAGATGCTTCGATGCGAACTATTGCTAAAAATGCAAAGGTTGGGTTAAGCAATATTTACAACTACTTTAAAAACAAAGACGAAATATTTAAGGAAGTGGTGTCTCCGGTATTGGAAGCACTAAAGAAACGGATGGAAGACCATAATAACACACATTATATTACAACTGATGTATTTACATCTGAGCAATACCTATAAGTGAAATGATAGATTATTTCGTTGATCTGGTAAAGCATTATAAAACCGAATTGAAACTGCTTTTATTACAGTCGCATGGTTCTGAACTTGAAAACTTTAAAGATGAATATATAGACCGAAGTACGGAAACAGGTATAGAATATATAAAGCTTATGAAAGAAAAGTACCCGAAAATAAATGGAGAATTATCAAAGTTTTTTATCCATACCATGAGTTCATGGTGGATTAGCATTATAAGCGAACTCGTTTCGCACGATTTAAGCGATAAAGAAATGGAAACTTTTGTCTCAGAGTTTATAATATTTGGTACAGCAGGATGGAAGAAAATTATGAATGCATAATTTTTTCAGAACAAGCCTGAACACTGTTCTTTATTGAAAATAGTCACAACAAATAACGATACTACAAACTTCGGTCTTCCTATTAAATAATAAAAAAATGAATGAAACATCTTACATCAAAGCGTTGGATAGTACAGCTAAACAAACAGAGCCAGCCATACGCAAAGCCTTAGAGTGGTTGAAATTATCCGAAGGCAGCAAAGTTCTCGATGCGCCATGTGGTACAGGAAATCATATGAAATGGATGCTGGAGGCATATCCTGATACTCATATTACTGGGGTGGATATTGCTCAGGAACACGTGCAGTATGCCAGAAGCAAGCTTAATCAGTCTGGCAAAGGTGGTTCCTGCCATTTTACGGTGGGCGATATGAACAACCTGGAATTTGACGATAATACTTTCGACCTGGTTTGGTGTTGCGACGGCCTTTGGCCCGGCCCTAAAGAAGTGGGTTGCCCTGCCGAACAACCTTACGATATTCTGAACCATATGGTCAGGGTCACCAAACCCGGTGGCAAGATTGCCATTTTATTTTGGTCATCGCAAAGATTGTTGCCCGGTTATCCGAAAATTGAGGCTACACTTAATAATTCAGACTATGCCCTTCGTCCCTGGTCCGAAAAACAGTCTCCAGAAATGCACTTTACGTATACACCAGTATGGTTAAAGAAAGTTGGGCTAAGCAACATTCAGGTAAAAACATTTGCAGCCGATATTAAAGCTCCTGAAAACCAATCGGAAAAAGAAGGGTTACAAATACTCTTTGATCTGTTTTGGGGTGAATCCGAAGCGCAAGTTTCCAAAGAAATTTGGAAAAAATTCAAAAGCCTTACAAATTCTAAATCGGATGAATTTATCCTAAACAATGAAAGCTATGCAGGGATATTGACTTACACCATGTACACGGGTATTTTACCCGAATAAAACATAAATAATAGAAAAACAAACAGAGTCTGTAACAAAAAATGATATAATGAAAATAAAAAAAATAAACACCTTTTTTAGAAAAATGGGTAAATTTCAAATAAGGTACAGATGGCCTCTGATTATTCTTGCCCTATTACTTACCGTTTTTGGTATTACCGGGTTAAAGCATATTGAAATAGCAAATACCCGTGATGACTGGTTCGATGACAAGGAAGCTATTGAAATAGCAACCGAGGAATTTGGTTCTTTCTCGCCAGGCTTTGGTTGGAAAAATAGTTTCAAAAGACTGTAAGGAAACATGGCTTACACTTTCATTACTTGAATTTCCGGAACAAGAGGAATCGGAAAAAGAAACGAATATTGACCCTTTGTTCCAAACCGGGGAAGCTGCCGTACGCATAGTAACCGACCCCAAAGGGCAAAGCGAAATAATGGGAACAATTGTGAATGTGGAATATATTGAAAATGGTACGCTTTATGCCAATGTCATAATACCCACCTTATATAGCACACCTCCTGATTTGCTAAATGACTACTCGGTAACATCTGTGGAATTGAATTTAATTAACAAAACTGCTAAGTCACTAGGTTTCGATAACGCCGCAACGAATAATACCATTGCCACTTACGATGATATAGTATTGTTTGGATTAAACACAGCAAATGGTAGTGGATTATTTACTTATGACCCGTCAACAGATACTGCCAACAAAGAAGTCCTGATTGAGCTTGATGGAATCTCTTACGGGGCACATCAATTCAAATAACTGAGGTTACTACAAAGAATAAGGTTGGAAGTAGTTATGAACTCACCCAACTTTGTTCTTTGACAACTATTTGTTATAAATATAATAAAATACCAAAAGTTTTTTAGACAATGCTATCTTTATAAAGAAACCTAAAATAATGGATGATAAGATAAGAACCAAAAAAGAAAAGACTTATTGGAATAAGTTAAGTGTTAACTACGATAGATTTATCCAGAAACATTGGAATATTTATAATACAGTATTGCTTGAGAAGATTGAAAATAATGTAAAATCAGGTGCAGTTGTTTTAGATGTTGCGTGCGGAACCGGATTGGTTTCGGAAAAAATTGCAGGAAAATCGAAAGAAGTTATTAGTGTTGACATGAGCGAAAACATGATAGCGCAAGCAAACATTAAAAAAGAACAAAATCAACCGAATAACATAAGCTTTAATGTAGAAGATGCCTACAAATTGTCTCTCGATGAAAACTCATGCGACACGGTAGTATGTATTAATGCCCTACACAATACGAAACACCCTGAAAAAGCTTTTTCAGAGATTAAACGGGTACTAAAACCCGAAGGTAAACTAATTGTTTCCATTGTTGGCTTAGGTACATCTTTTAAAATTAAGGTAATGTTTTCGATTGTTAACCTTTTACAAAAAACGCCTCTCCCTGTCTTTCATAATCTCAACCTAAAGCAAGCCGTAAACCTGGTAAAAGATGCCGGGTTTAAAGTAGAAAATAGTGAACTGCTTAAAGACAAAAATGATATGATGCCACTGTTGTTTATTGTCGCCAACCATTAAGTAATAGTAAGGATGAGAATTACGTCCTGTTCCATTCAGCTAAACAGTGAACAAAAAATCGTGTGCTATCATCATAACGGGTATTTGGGAAAAACAATTTTTTAGAAGCTTAGGAGCAGGTGCTTGCTCTGCTTGTTTATCAAAGAAAAAGTTACAATTTGATACTTGATTTTAGGGGATCTTTGTTTATTCTCAAAACTTTTGAAATAGATGAGATTGTAACCTTCTTAGACAAGTTGTAGACTATGCCTTTTTCTAAAATCCTGCGGCGTAACACTAAATTTACGCCTGAAAGCAGTTGTAAAATGCGAAGCATACTCATAGCCACATTGGTCTGCTATGTCAACTATGTTCTTTTTGGTATCCAGCAACAGCTTACAGGCTAAGTCCATTTTGTAATCGAACAGGTAACCGAATATGGTATGATTATAAACTTCTTTAAAACCATATTTCAACTTATTCTCATTTATACCCACTTGTCTCGATAACTGTCTTATGGTTAATGATTGGTTTAAATCGGCAACAAGCAGTCTTTTTGCCTCATGAATCTTTTCTATATCCTGAGCATTCTTGCAATATGTATTACTATTCCCACCCTTACTTTCACTGCCCTGTTGCAATTGAAGAGCCAAAAGTTCCATTATCTTGGCTTCAGTATATATTTGGCTTGTCTTTCCCATCAATTTGGCATTTCGAATCTGGGAAATAGTTTGCATCATTTCCATTGAAGTAAATCGGTATTGAGGATTCAAACTAAACGATTTTCCAGAAATAAATTTTATGTAAATTTCATCTAAAAGTTCAGGATATTTGTTTGTAATCTCTTTCATGAAACCATCATAAAAATAGATAGCAAACCCCGATGTTTTTACATCTTTCTTGTAAGTTGAATATCCAAAATACCCACTGTTTAATGACCAGATATTATTTGTTCCGCCGTTAGAAATTACTCTCTTATTGTTGCCTGTCTCGTATTCTACAGTCCCTTGTGACACAAAATCCATTGAGAACACCGGTTCTGAATTATAGCCGGATATTCGCACGTCCTCATAAAACATATTATTTGCTTCAATAATGCTAAAACCAGGAGTATTCTCCAGTTTAAAATTAAAAAACCCCAACTCATCTAACTTCTTACCATTACTGCTCCCTTCAAAAAGATTGTTACCTGATACAAGTTTTCCTTCGTATTCAAGTTCAGAAATATTATATTCTTTTATGTTTAAACAATACTTCATATTCTTATAGTCAAAAGTTATTAGATAAAATATGAAGCTCTCATAGTTTATGTACGAACTCCCAGCTTCTTCTTTTCTCCTTTAGATTAAATTTTTTCTCCTTCTTGTTTAAGCACCTGCTAAACGCTACTAAATACTTTTGCATTGTTTTTATTTAGTTTAAATATCCAAAAGTAGGATTGTAATGGGTTTCATGCAATAACCAAATGTTATGATTTTTAAATCCACTAACATACAGTCTTTTGCGGGATATATTTAAACATTAAATAGATGAGAAATTGATAGGGTTTCACATAATATAAGTAACGTCTAATTGATAGTAAGTTTCACAGCATATGCAGTCTAAAATCTGTTTTTTATCTTTTTTAATATTACTGATAACCATATCGACAAATATATCAGCACATACCCTAATCACAGGTACTGTAATAGATGCAGAAACCAATGAACCAATGGTTGGCGTAAGCGTCGCCATTAAAGAAACTCAGCAAGGAACTATTACCGACGAAGAAGGTAAATACAGTATTTCAGTACATCACGGAAAATATACGGTAGTATTCTCTTATATTGGTCGCGAAAGTTCTGAAAAACAAATCAATTGTTATAAACCAGAGCTGGTACTCAACATAATACTTAAACCATCGGCACTGAAATTAGATGAAGTAACGGTAACAGCTAAGTCCAAGGCCCGGCAAGTAAGAGAGCAAGCAATTCCTGTTTCTGTAATTTCTCTTGATAAGATTCAAGGAAGCGTTAGTAATGTTAGCGAGTTATTAAGTAAAACAGCCGGAGTAAAAATTCGTAGTACGGGTGGCGTGGGAAGCGCTTCACGTATTTCGGTCAGAGGGCTTGAAGGCAAACGTGTAGGTTTCTTTGTCGATGAAACACCACTAAGCGAACAGTCCGACCATATAGGCTTTAATGAGGTTCCGCTTGATATCATTGAACGCATTGAAATTTACAAAGGTATTGTACCTGCAAAATTTGGGGGCTCAGCAATCGGGGGAGCGGTTAATATAGTGCTGAAAGAATATCCTCCAAAATACATAGACTTTTCGTATGGCTTGCAAACATACAACACACATAATGCCAATATTCTATTTAAACGGAATAACCAAAATTCAGGAATAGAATATGGAGTTGCAGGCTTTTATACTTATTCTGATAATAACTACACATTTAAAGCACCCAATAATAGCGAACTGAAAATAACAAGAGACCACGACTCCTACGATAAAAAACTGTTCGGGGGCGTTTTTACGGCAAAAAAATGGTGGTTCGATGAAGTCAGTTTTGACTTTGCCTTCATATCAACGAAAAAGGAAATACAAGGAATTACTCATAATATACAAGAAGCCGAAAATAGTTCAAACGCTTTCTTCATAGCCAATGAAACAGAAAAAGATAATTTTTTGATTGAAGGCCTGGATTTAGACTTCAAGTTATCTTATGCTTACACTATTTACAAATTCCGTGACAAAGCCATGCAACGATACAATTGGGATAAAACCACTTATTTGCCAGTTACAGAATTTGGCGGAGAAATAGGCAATGACGCCAATGATGCATACAATCAAAAACATACAATTTTACAAAAAACAAACCTGAACTACATCTTAAACGAATTTAGCTCCTTGAATCTGAATACAGTCTATAGTCATGCTTATGGAATCCCAAAAGATACCTTAAAAGATAAATCATTAGGATATAAAACGAATTATAACAGTCGAATGAACAGTTTTATATCGGGACTGAATTACGAGATTAACTTGTTCAGGAAAAAGCTTACAAACTCTGCAACAATCAAATATTATTATTACGACATAAATACAACACTGGTTGAGATGTTTTCTAAAGATGTGAAAGCACACGATTACCATAAAAATGATTTTGGCTTTAGTAATGCCCTCAGATACAAGTTTACACCAAGATTTTTGATAAAAGCATCGTACGGTTACGATGTACGCCTTCCTTCTGAACACGAATTATTGGGCGATGGGTTTATGACCATGCCGGCAGGTGATTTGGAACCAGAAAGGAACAGTAGTTTCAACTTCGGGTTTATGTACGACCATACAAATAAACGAAGCAACAGATTCCAGTTTGAGATGAATTTCTTCTATATGAAATTAGAAAATATGATACGTTATGTAGGGAGTTTCCTGCAATCGAATTACGAAAACTTTGGGGAAATGAGAACAATAGGTGGAGATATAGATGTAAAATATGACCTTACCTCATTCATTTATATTTATGGCAATGCAACCTATCAGGATCTAAGAGATACACGAAAATATGAGGCTGGTTCAGCAACTAAAAAGAATCCATTTGAAGGAGACCGGATGCCAAATATCCCCTATTTATTTTCTAATGTCGGGGTCGAATTGCACAAAAAGAATCTCTTTGGCGGAAAAGAACAGGAAAGCAAGTTCTATTTCGAAAACTCTTTTGTAGAAGAATATTTCTATGATTTTGAGCAAACAGAATTAGACAAAAGACGTATTCCCCGTTCTTCAATCTTTAATATGGGCCTGGAACATAGCTTTAAAAATAAAAACATAATGATTGGCCTTCAGGCCAACAATATTTTCGACTCAGAACAAATAACAATTTTCAACCGCCCCATGCCGGGGCGAACGGGGGGAATCAGGCTTCGATATATCATAAAATAAGAAAGGAGATATAAATGAAAAATAATAAACAGGGAATCAAATCAAACCTGAAAGAAGTTCCTGAAACAATGCTTATCACATTAAGGGCAAAATATCAGGAAACTAAAAGCCCGAACAGAATAATCAACGACTCAAAATCTGTAGAGATATTAGAGCAAATCGATTACGACTTTTCGGGTAAGAAAAAAGTTAAAAAAGCCACTCAAAAAGGGATTGTTATACGAACAGAGATCCTGGATGAGTTAACCAGTATTTTTCTATCCACCAATAAAAATGCAGTGGTCGTAAACCTGGGGTGTGGGCTTGACTCTCGTTTTCAGAGGATCAGCAAAGAAGAGATAATCCGCTTCGATTTGGACCTGCCTGATGCCATTGAATTACGCAAACACTTCTTTAAAGAAAACGAACAGCTCACATTCATTCCCAAATCCATTCTCGATTTTTCATGGACAGATCTTATTCCAAAGAACCAACCCACTCTCTTTATAGCAGAAGGTTTATTAATGTATTTTACAGAGAAAGAAGTAAAATCAATAATTAAAACAATTGGAGATGAATTTCCCGGTTCTGAAATGATTTTTGATGCCATGCCAACTTTTGCTGTAAACAAAAAAAACATGCACCCCGATGTAAAAAATTACGAAGCGCAATTCAAATGGGGGATTAAAACAGGAAAAGAAATAGACCAATGGAATATGAGGGCTAAATTTCTAAATGAATATTTCATTTTTGACCGGTATAAAAATCATTGGCCTTTTATTCTAAAGGTTTTAATGCTTATCCCTGCATTTAGAAAATCGGGCAAAATTATTCATTTAAAATTTACTGCCATATAATACACTCACATCAAATAAGCTTAATATCAATTTTTAAACAGAAATAATATGAATACAAATCTTTTAAAATCAGGAATACTTTTTTTTGTATTAGGCATAGCCTTTATTTCTTGCGAAAAAGACGAAGACACACCTGAAGTATCAAAAGGCGAAATTTTAATGGTAACGGGCTTGATAAACCCTGACGGGCAGTCGGGAAGTAATTACCTGCAGTTGATAGATGATATAAGTTCTAAAAGCTATGACAATAGTTCGGCTTTTCAATTTGACCTTTACGACCAGTTTGTTATGCGAGGTGAAGATGTTTTTGTGTTGCCTTTATCCTCGAGCGACATAATAACCAAATATACCCGTGGTGCCAATAAAAAATTGAGTAAAACAGGTCAATTAGCTTTAGATGCCAATTCAATGCCAACATCAATAGTTATTAAAAATACTACGAAAGGGTATGTAGCCTTAATGGGAAGACCGACCATTGTAATCATTAATCCCGAAACCATGCAAAAAACAGGCGAAATTGACATTACAGAGTATGGCGTTACTGATGGAAACCCCGATGCAACGCAGATGCTTATAAGGGATAACAAACTATACGTTGCACTCAACCAAATGGTGGGTGGATTTTTTCCTTCTGCTGACAGACCTAAAACAGATGTACTGATTATCAATACCGAAACCGATGAAGTTGAAAAAATGATTACTGAAGAAAATACAGGAATGTCTCAGCCTGCCCGTCCACAGGAAAGCAAGCAAATTTTTATGGACGAGAATCAGGATATTTATATTGTATGTCAGGCAGGGTTTGGTTTAGTTGATTTACCCGGTCATAAATTTGGAATCTTACGTATTAAAAACGGGGAAACAGATTTCGACAATAGCTACAGCTTTAACCTAACAGATGCGACTATCGAAGGAGAAAGCAATAAAGCATCTTCCCTGCAATTTGTGCAGTATGCAGGCAATGGCAGATTATATGCAATGGCTACAATACCTGCATATTGGAGCAATCCTCCTGCTCCTCTTACCGACAGGATTTGTATAGCAACAGAAATAGATTTGAAATCCAAAACCATAAAAAAACTCGACCTGCCAAGAAGCAATGGTTATTGTTCAATTGGCTTATATAAGGATAAAGTAATGTTTGGTTTATCAACAAATTCCGAAGATGGCTTCTTTAGCCTGGATTTGAATACGGGAGAAGTCAGCTCAAATGCAGTAATCAAAACTACAGGGGCACCTTACTTGTTCAGGCATTTTGGAGAGACATATTAAAAAGCTCGAAGTAGGGAGTAATTTAGGATCAGAAGGAAATGGCAATATTCAACACTACTGTTTTGTTACTTTTCCCACTACAGCACTTCTGACTTCTTTTAATAACACAATTCAGAAGTTTAGATAAAAGCCAGGTTTTATTAATCTACTTTTAATTATTCTTTCATACAAATACGTTTTGTTGTTAAATTTTTAAATTGATGAAAGAAGAGATTTTATTAATAGAGTGCTTTTAATAATATTTGCCAGTACCATTTTATAACCAAATTGCATTTGATGATGCTGTTAAAGTTGCAATTAAATTTGCTGAAAGCTGACAAGATACTTTGTTTATCATTATAACTGACCTCAGAAATGCAAACTCTGACTTAATAAAATCCAAAAAAGTAAATAAAATGTTTGACACCATTCAAAAAGCTAAGCATAGAAACGAATGTATATTTAACGGAATTAAACAAAGCGATAGTCCTTCTTAAGTAATTGAACGAATTAACTACGCACAAGGAATTACCATAAGTAATAAAGAGGCTGTCCAAAAAGTAAAAGGACAGCCTCATTTAAATATTTTTTATCCTTATAAAAACTGTATCGTTTTTTTAGGGCTAGTCATTCGATAAAATACCAACATTTTGGTATTGATTCAAATTAATACTTTTCTAAAATTTGTAATGTAAATTATTTCGAAAAGATATTTTATAAAAGTGTTAGGTTTTTTATTGTAATCTTTAAAAGTAGGGAGTTATAGCGTAGGTCATAGAATTAATTTTCTCTCTACTTTTTCTTTGTAAAATTTAGTAATTTTTAATACGGTTTAATTACCAACCTTTGTATTACTTCCTCAAGAAGTTAACAAAAAACAGATTACCTTAAACTAATTTGATTTAACAGTATTAATATTCTATAAGAAATAGAAAATAATAATCATTTAAATTAAACTAATCATAATAATTTTAGTCTTACAACATTAATTAACGCAAATTATATCTAAGATTTGTCGCCAAAATGAAGAGGAATTTTTTAAACAAAATAAATCGCTTTATTTTATGTCTGTTTATCGGATTGATAACCGGATATATTTTCAATTCTATATTTTTTCTTCATAGCCATACGGATCTTAATGGTAAGAAAATTCAGCACGCCCACCCCTATAAAAAAAGTTCGGATAACAACTCCTTACCAACTCACCATCATACTTCAGATGAAATCGTTTTTTTAGAATTTAGTTCAATACTATTTGAATTTACAAATGAAATTGTGTTAGAACACTTTTCTAGTTTCGTTAGCACAATTTCTTCTTATGAATATTCGTTTAGCAAGAATTCGTATTTCTTCACTAAAAGTGCACGTGGTCCGCCAAATTTAATTTCAGCATAGAATATTAATTTCATTGCTAATTTATTAATGTCAAATTCATTGCTTTTGATAAAGCATTGTATCGTATTATTTTATATAATCTATTTTAAATTAATCCGAAAACTTAACCAGTATTCATGTGAATAGTACTAATTAATATAGAAAATGAAAACAATTAAATTATACTTATCCCAATTAATTTTATTTATTATCATCACAACCAACGCTTTTGCGCAGCATACAGACGCTAATATTGTTGGGCACGTTACGGATAAAAATGGCGAACATATTCCATTTGCCACGATTGTGCTTCAAAATACAACTGTTGGAACAGCCACAGACGAAACCGGTCATTACAGTTTAATTAATATGCCCATAGGAAAATTTGTTATTAGAGCAACAGCAGTTGGTTACAAACCTCAAGAAAAAGAGGTAGAGCTAAAAGAAGATCTAACTATTGAAGTAAAATTTGAATTGGAAGAAGATATACTTGGCATTGAACAGGTTGTTGTTACAGCTGACAGGAACGATAAAAGAAGAACCGAAGCTTCGGTAATTGTAAATACCATAACTCCAAGAATATTTTCAGTAGCGCAAACAGCAACAATCAGTGACGGATTAAATTTCTGTCCGGGGCTTAGAATGGAAAGTAATTGTCAGAATTGTGGTTTTTCCCAAGTAAGAATGAACGGAATGGAGGGCCCTTATTCACAAATTCTAATTAATAGTCGTCCAATCTTTAGTGGTTTAGCCGGTGTTTATGGGTTGGAACTTATCCCATCAAGTATGATTGAAAGAATGGAAGTTATTCGTGGTGGAGGTTCTGCACTGTACGGAAGTAACGCGATTGCAGGAACAATAAATCTGATCTTAAAAGATCCGATAAACAACTCTTACGAAGCTGGTATAACCTCGGGTTATACAGGTATTGGTGTTGACGGTGGTGGCAACCCGGCTTTTGATTATAATGTTAATTTTAATACTTCGTTAGTTTCGTCAGATAGTAAAACCGGTATGGCTTTATATGGTTATCATAGAAATCATGACGCATATGATGCAAACGATGATAGTTTTTCGGAAATTACCCAGAAAAATAATATAACCGTTGGAACAAGAGTTTTTCATCGGTTTGGCCATCGTAATAAAATAGCACTCGATTTTTTTACTATTAACGAAGACCGCAGAGGCGGTGATAGTTTAGGTTTACCTGAACATCGGGCAAATATAGCAGAATCCTTAGGTCATAAAATAACGACAGGAGCTCTATCATTTGATCAATTTTTCAGAGAAAGCGACAAATTATCATTATATACGTCCGGACAAAAAGTAAATCGCGATTCTTATTATGGTGCTGAGCAATCTTTAAAAGATTACGGTAAAACAGTCGGCTTTACGTATATATTTGGAGCTCAATACTCTGCTAATTTTTTAAATTCTAATTTAACAGGAGGTTTTGAATATAAGGGGGAAACATTAAAAGATGAAAAGCTAGGCTATATAGATTTGGAAAATGCTCAAATTATTAATGATAACTTAGTAGCTCCAAATGTTGGAAATAGTTTAGTGGCAGATCAAGATCTTTCAATATGGGGAGCTTTTGCTCAATATGAACGTGCTTTTAATAAATTAAGTGTTTCCGTTGGAGCCAGGTTTGATCATTATATGATTGAAGATAATGACCATAATTCAAAAAAAGAAGGAAATGTTTTAAGTCCCAGATTAACATTAAAATACGACATTCTCAATTCACTTCAGGCTCGTTTCAGCTATTCTCAAGGATACCGTGCACCACAAATCTTCGATGAAGACCTGCATATTGAAGCATCTGCTTACAGAACTGTCATCCATGAAAACGATCCTAACTTAAAGCAAGAAACCAGTCAGAGTTATATGGCATCATTAGACTTTAATAAATTGATCGGAAACGTAAATCTTGGATTTTTAGCAGAAGGATTTTACACGAAATTAAATGATGCTTTTGCAAGTGCACCGGAGGATCACCCAACTGAAGAAGGTGTAGTTATATATACAAGGGTAAATTCAGAAGATGGCGCTGTTGTTCAAGGAATAAATATGGAGCTAAACCTTGTTCCTGTCGGAACAGAATTCTCATTAACCGGGGGATTTACAATCCAAAAAAGCGAATACGAGAACCCTCAGGAAGAATTTAATGAAAAAAGCTTTTTTAGAACACCTAATAACTATGGTTATTTAACCCTGGATTGGGATTTATACAAAGGTTTTCGCTTTTCGGCAACCGGAAATTATACCGGAAGTATGTTAGTTCCGTATTACGGTACTGAACTTCCTGCCGGAGATGTAAGAGATACTGGTGAATTAAGAGAATCAGATCCATTTTTTGATATTGGAACAAAGTTAAGCTATCAGTTTAAATTAAATGGTGCCAGTATGCAAATGTTTGCTGGAATGAAAAATATATTTAATTCTTACCAGAACGATTTTGATGTTACAAAGGACAGAGATCCTGGTTATCTATATGGTCCGTCATTACCAAGAACAGTATATTTTGGAGTTAAAATAGGTAATCTTTTATAAAAATTAAATTACTCAAAAACATAGTTAATATTTAAATATTTTGATCTTAAACTTAATGTGGAAAAGAGAGGCTTTCTAATAAAAATAGAAAGCCTCTCTTTTTTATTTAAAATATCGCATTTTAGGTATTAAGTTGCTTAAATTCTTTTTTGATATTTGTAAAATAAAAATTGAAGATGATGTTTTAGTTACCTCAAATGGATACGAAGTTCTTTCCAAGGAATTAACCAAAACTATTGAGGAAATTGAAAAACTGATGGAATAAATAAGTTAATAAAGCCGCCAAATTTAGCGGCTTTACTTACTTTATAGCCTATTATTGTTTAATAAATCGCTTTGTAAAAGATCCGTTATTACTTTCAATTAATAAAATATAAATGCCACTTTTTAAATCAGCAATATTAATATTTTCTTCTTTTTCAAAGATTTGCATTTCTTTTACAACTACACCAGATAATGCAATAAACTTTACTTTAACATTTTCATATGGTACCATTATGTTTAGCTCATTTTTAGCCGGATTTGGATAAAGCTTAATTTCTTCCTCTTCCATAAACAATTCTTTTACTGTTAAAGTCTTTGCTTTAACAGCTGGTTGAGCTAAAGCAGCGGTCCGGGTAGTTTTCCCTGTAATTCTTATATTATCAATATAAACGTCATCTTTATTACCACTCGCATCACACATAAAGCGAACTTTCATTCCCGTTGGGAAATTATAGTCCAATTCATCAATTGAAACTGTTGTTGAGTAAAATACATCATTTTCAAAATCAATTGAACGAGCATAAGTTGCAACAGTATGCCAAGTCGATCCATCGTAATATTGTACCCAAAAATCTTCGCTCGAGTTATCCATACTATAAGCATAGTAATGAAATTCAACATCGATTTGAACAAATCCCGGATTATGGACATCAATTCCATTTGTTAGATAAAATGACGATGCTACTCCCGAATTATCCTGAATTCCTGCAGAATTATTTCCTTCATAGGAATAAGTCCCGGAAGTATAAAGAAAACAATCTGCGCCTCCATCTGTCCAAACTCCCCAGCCATCTTCAAAGGTCGAATATGCAAGTTCCACATCACCTCCCGGATTATCGGCTACAATGGTTGCAGTAGTTTGGGTGCTGTTTGTAGCATTATCATTATCAGTAACTGTTAAACTAACATTGTAAACATTTGCTGTAGAATAGGTATGTGTTGGATTAGCCTGAGAACTTGTTGAACCATCCCCGAAATCCCACAAATAACTAATGATATTACCATCCGAATCGTTTGAACCACTGCTGCTAAATGAAACATCCACATTTTCGGTTCCATTATACGGGCCATTAATTACAGCTACCGGATCCTGATTTTGTGGCGGTAAACCTTCACTTATAATCACTGTGTAATCTTCAACTTCGCCGTAAGTAAAGGTCTCACATGGAGTTGCTGATCCACCATATTTCATACTTATTCTCATGCGAGTAATTGTTTCTGCTGTTTCGGCCGGAATTGTTATTGTTCCGTTAACTGTTGAACTACTTGATGCGCTATAGACATTCTCATTTAAATCGTCAAAATCGCCATCATGATTTAGATCAATCCACATTTCCCAATGTTCCGTATATGAAGATCCACTAAAACCTGGCGTTAAAGAAACATTATACTGATTTCCGGCAACTAAATTTGCCGACATGGCTGTAAAATCATAATATCCGTTATTAACTCCTGAAGCGTTAATTAAATCTCCCACTTCAATTCTATCAATCCATGCATAACTTGTTACATTTCCCTGAGATGCACAGTATGTTATATCGTCTAATAATGTTGTAAATGTTGCCGATGAAGAAAAATCACTGCTTAATTCAGCGCAATTACCTCTAACCTGAAACTCATATGTAGTTCCTAAAGTAAGATTTGTTAAACTATATGTGTTTGTTGTTAGGTTTACTTCATTCCATATACTTTCTGTAATTGACTTATATTTTAAATCGTATGATATTGCACCTGTAAAATTCCAGCTTAAATCAGCAGTTGTTGTTGTTAGGTTTGAAGATGAAAGCCCTCCAGGCACGTAACACGTTGTTCCTCCATTTGGCGGATTTGCACCAGTACAACCGCTACATGAACCACCGGTATAATTAAATCCTGCATATCCGCCTGTCGTATACCAATCTTCCCAATCGCCTCCTGAGGCAGTGTACCAATCCTTTAAATCAAAGCTTCCACTACCGGTTGTTTCTCCTTCTATATGATATGCTTTTACTGCCTCTCCATTATTATACCAAACCAGTTCAGATCCGGCTTGAATCGTTTCCGGACCAACTCCATTAGTTTGTAAAAAATATGCTGCGGCACCATCACTTGCACCATTTCCATAAACAGTAGCTATTCCGTTACCATCTATACAAACATGAGTAGCCTCCTCGCAAATAATAGCATAGGATGGCAGTTGTCCACCGTTATCCGCATATACACGAGCTAAAAAGCCGAAAGCACGACTATAACGATTTTCTCCACTTAACACCCTATCAGCATGGGTTTCGGTAATAACATTATTTAAATAAGGAACATTTAAAAAATCATCGTGAAAAATATCACTGGTATAAGAATGATAAGGATTGTCAAGAATTTGAGAACCCAATACAGCAGACCCGCTAGGTGCATAATAAGAGTCTCCCAGAATTGCCATTCCTGCACTTGTTCCGCTTACAGGAACTCCTTTAACATTTATGGCATGATTAATAGCATCCTCAACTTTAGTATTTTTCCAGTTGTTTTCATAATTATCCTGATCACCACCTGCAAAAAATATTGCTTCTGCATCGAGAATAATTTGTTCAACTGCCGGATCATTTGCCGCTTCAATATTGTTAATTGCTATTTCCGCAGCCGAACTTAATAGATGACTCCAGTTAGACCACGCCCAACTGGCTTGGCCTCCGGGACTTCCATAACGAATAACCAAATAATCTCCACCATCGGCATGTTGCAGAAACCATTCAGTTGCGTTATCACCCCAACTGGCGCCTACTTCGGCTCCCCCAATTAACATAATAGCTGAACTAGGGTTAGCGGTTGTTGAATTTACCGTCCCTCCTTTAACGGAGTAAATGTAATCTGATTGTGCATTAACAAAATTGGTCGAATAAAAAGAGAGAATAGCAGATGACAATAAACAGAAAAGGGTAATTTTTTTTGTTTTCATAGTGTAATGTTTAGGTTAAATAATATGGGGTGCTAATAATATTACTGGAATAAGTAACGCAACCATTAAACAAAAATCGCTATCCTTTTTTAATAAAATACATTATCTCAGATAGATAAACTATGATAGGCATTCCAAAACTATTTAGATTTACTTTAAATTAAGGAATCCTTTTTTGAAAATACTTATTGGAAAAATGAATTCGCTTTTCCTTTTAGAAAAAATAACTTCCAACCTGTTTTATCCTTTAAAACCTAATTCAAAAGGCCCCTTCCCATAATTCTCTAAGGGAATATCAGGCTCCCACTCTATGGGAAAAACATCACTCTTTTCCAGTTCTGTTTTAGCATAGAATTCTGTTTCTCCTAATTTATACCAGGCATCATCTATTTTTGTATATATAGAATCTTCAATCAGTAGTGGTTCGTTTGTTTTTTTTATGCGAAAACTGGCTTGTAAATCCAATCCGTTAGCCAAATAAATAACTCCTGCACATTCGTACATTCTGCCATCTATAGGAATTGACTCGAATTTATACTTTTTTAAAGTACAAGGTCCAATTCGCATGTAAACTTCGTTTTTTTCGGCAAACTGAATTTTATATTTTTTTGTTTCAGATAATTTCAATGACATAATCTTCCATTTTAAATCATAAGATAAATTTACATGCTAATCTATTATAAAGCATATTTTTGATAACTCAACATATCAGCAAAAAACTGTTTTAGATCAATGTTTTTATGATTGTCAACTAAAAAGAAGACCTCACATTTTACATGTTCTTATTTTTTATTAATATTTAAAATAAGATACCTGTTCTTAACAAACCAACAAAAGCGTTAGATAAACCTGAATTGGCTCCTGGATTTATGATATATTGTACTTCCGGTTGAATAAATATATTCTGATTGATTTTTGCTTTATACATAAGCTCAAAAACAGTTTCGAAGCTCTTACACGTTCCATTACTAATGTTAACTAAGTCTTTGCTTACAAACGCGTTTGCAATTGCCAAGCCAATAATATCATTTGTACGCTTCTTAAATGGCGAATACAGATTAAAGCCAACAGCCCAAAAAAGATTATTAAAGCATCTGTTTTTGGGTGATATGCCAAATTTTGCAAATGCATTCAAACTTCGCGAATATTTTTTCCAAGATATTATGGATTGATCAGCAATTAAATAAAGACCATAATTGCCATTTATATTTTCTGTTGAATCAGCTATATCAATGAAATCTCCGCTATGATAATATCCTCCTATTTTATATGTCGCTTTCTGCTCTTCATTCTTAACAATATTATATTGCATCTCTAAAATTGAAAAATAACCTTCTTCAGCACTCAATGAAAAATCCATATTGTATTTATCCTGAGTCAAATCTAACGGATCACCGTCATACAACCCAAATAAAAATGACAAGTTATTTATTAGATTATATTGCAATATCATGCCTAATGCATTCTTAGGAAATATTGACACGGGCATATTTATTGAAACAGAAGGCATAATTCCAAATGAGCTATTCACGTATTCGCCGGCATACTCACTTACAAGAAATTCAGAGTTCATATCATGAACACCAATGATAAAAGAAAACCTATTAAATGATTGCTTAAACAAAAGCTGATACAGGTAGGTAAAATCTGAATTTTCAATATTTGATAGTATTTGAAAATCGCCAACAAAATCCGCAGATGGTGTTCCTCCATGCGTATTCCCTATTTGTATGTAGAATTCTCCATTTTTCCACAGGTCTGCACTTTCGGTTGAAAATGTAGCAGCTAAACCAATCATTCCTAAATAAGTTGAAGATTGATCGATCCCTCCCGAAATATTTCCAACAAAATCGCTGATATAAGAGGCTTCGTATTTTAGACCCGGAGTATTCTCCTGACAATAGCCTAAATGATTATAAAAAATTAATAATCCCCAAACAAAATTAAATCTGTATACATGTTTTTTTTTCATAGGTTTTATAAATAGTTCGGTATTTTTTATTTCTTTTATTTCGTCTTTCGTGCCATCTTTCAATTCAATATATTCATAGAAAAGATTCTCTCAGTATTCTATCTTTTTAAAATAGTTATGATTAAATTGGATCGGTTCAAGCCTTGATTCAAAAGCTAAATTCGGCTTTTTTCTAATGATCTTAACTCACAAAGATTAAAGGGGTTTGAGTAAAATTTAGCAGGAATTTTCATAATTATAAATTTTTATGTTTCAAGATATTTTCAAAACTCTGCACCTTTGACACAACAAAAATTTATTTATTACACATTAAGAATTAAATTAGATGATACTAAGTAATACCAAATACTGAATTTCATATTCTGATTGTTATTTTTACAAAATCATACAAGAGGTTACAATTTAAACTATATAACAATTTTTACAGTCAAACAGAACAATTCAAAACAATCTAATTGCAAAAAGTACTTATCACGAAATAATATTTAATTCAATTACATTAATCTTTTTATTAATGATTACACTATTTATTTCTGGTTATACAGAAAAACCAGGGCAAAAGCAAAAAACCAATCAAGCAGAAAACGGAGAAGAGTTTAAATATCAAGTGGATAGGTTTGGGGAAATTCGTATTATGCGTTTTCAAATTCCTGATTTTGAAAGTTTGGATTTGCGTCAAAAGAAACTTTTATATTATCTAAGCGAAGCTTCAAAATGCGGAAGGGATATCGTTTTTGATCAAAATTTCAAATACAATCTCCTGGTAAGAAAAACCCTTGATGCAATCGTTTCAACATACACTGGTGATAAATTTACTGAAGATTTTGAAAAATTCATGACTTATGCTAAAAAAGTATGGTTTTCTTCAGGTATTCATCATCATTACTCAACCGATAAGCTCATACCTGAGTTTTCTGAAGAGTATTTTAAAGAGCTGGTTTTAAATGCAAACAGCAATAAACTTCCTTTAAAAGAAAATCAAACTGTAGATGAATTAGTTTCTGACCTAACACCAATCATGTTTGACCCTAATTTATACTCAAAAAAAGTTGCTTCTGAAAAAGGAACTGATATTATCGCAAATTCAGCCACTAATTTTTATGAAGGTGTTTCTTTAGATGAAGTAAGCAAGTATTATAATAATCAGGTCGACAAAAATGATCCGACCCCAATTAGTTATGGCTTAAATACCAAGCTTATCAAAGAAAATGGTAAGCTTAAAGAGTTAGCTTATACAGTTAATGGCATGTATGGCGAGGCTATTAAAAAAATTATTGGCTGGTTAGAGAAAGCGATTACAGTTGCTGAAAATGAAAAACAGGCCAAAGAGTTCGAGTTACTTATTGAATACTATAAAACCGGAGATTTAGAAATCTGGGATGAGTACAATGTACTTTGGGCAAGCAATACTGATGTAAAAATCGATTATGTTAACGGATTCATTGAAGTATATGATGATCCGATGGGAATGAAAGCTACCTGGGAATCTGTTATAAATGTTAAAAACGAAAAAGCAACAAAGCTTACTGAAATTATTGGAAAACAAGCACAATGGTTCGAAGATCATTCTCCTGTTGATCCTAAATTTAAAAAGAGAAATGTAACTGGTGTAACGGCAAAAGTTATTGATGTTGTTCAATTAGGTGGAGCTTGTTATCCGACATCTCCTTTAGGAATTAACCTGCCAAATGCCGACTGGATAAGAAAAGAACATGGTTCAAAATCTGTTACGCTTAAGAATATTGGTTTTGCATATGATCAAAGTGGAAAGTCGGGGTTCTTAAATGAATTTGTAGAGGATGAAGTAACAAGAGAAAGAATTAAAAAATACTCAGATATTACAGGAATGCTTCATACAGACCTTCATGAAGTTGTCGGACACGGAAGCGGGCAGTTACTACCAGGGACAAAATCAGGGGCTTTAAAAAGCTATCATTCTCCAATAGAAGAATCACGTGCAGATTTATTCGGTTTATATTATTTGCCGGATGCAAAACTTGTTGAACTTGGTTTACTTCCCGATCAGGAAGCGTATAAAGCACAATACGATTCTTATGTGCTAAATGGCTTAATGAAACAATTAGCAAGAATTAAAGCAGGTAAGAATATTGAGCAGGCTCATATGCGTGGTCGTCAGATGATTTCAAAATGGGTTTATGAAAAAGGTAAAACCGATAAGGTTATAGAAATCTATAAAAAGGAAGGAAATACTTACATCAGAATCAATGATTACGAAAAATTAAGAGTTCTTTTCGGAGAATTATTAGCAGAAGTTCAACGTATAAAATCTGAAGGTGATTATTCTGCCGGCGAAGCATTAATTGAAAATTATGGTGTACAGGTTAACCAAGATTTACATAAAGAAGTTTTAGAAAGATTTGCTAAACTTGATCAGGCTGTCTTTGGTGGCTTTATGAACCCTGTGTTAGTTCCGGTAATTGAAAATGGTGAGATTACCAATGTTCATGTTGAATATCCTGATAATTATACGGAACAAATGTTGAAGTATAGTGAAAGGTATTCGTTTTTACCAACTTATAACTAAAAGAAAAAGTGGTTAACTACGCCTTTTTTATAATAAAATTAATACCATAAAACAATCTATGGTTAAGCCTGTTTAGTTATTATATGTATATTAGCACCATAATAGATCTAAAAACAATTTATTATGAAACTTAAATTGATCTTATTTTTAGCTGTAAGTGTAATAACCTTTAACTCATATGGTCAAGGTTTTGAGGTTGGTGATGAAGCCCCGGAAATTGTTCAAAATTTAATTAACGGAGAAGAGTTCAAACTTTCTGAATTAAGAGGAAAGGTAGTATTAATTGATTTTTGGGCTTCGTGGTGTAAACCATGTAGAAAAGAAAATCCACATATTGTAGAGGTCTACAAAAAATACAAAGATGAAAGTTTTAAGAATGGTGAAGGTTTTACGGTGTTGAGTGTTGCCTTAGATTTTAAAAAACCTGCCTGGGAAAAAGCTATCAATGATGATCAGCTTGAATGGCCCTATCATGTAAGTGATTTAAAAGGATGGAGAAATGAAGCTGCTTTGCAATATAAAGTAAAAAGCATCCCGCAAAGTTATTTAATTGACGGAGATGGAATTATAGTTGGAATAAATTTACATGGAGATGAATTGGAATCAAAACTAAAAAAGCTTCGAAAAAAAAAGTCTTTTTTTTCTTCTAAGGATTAAAAAAAGAAAAGTAAAAATATAAAGGCCAGAATTTAGTTTTCCTGGCCTTCATCTTTTCAATTTTTTATATTAGTTATACAACGATTCTGTCCTAACCTCAGCTAACAGCCTTTCTGCAAGCGCAGTTAATTCAACTTTTACATCTTCAATATCAACTGATTTCTTTTTAGAACCACAACCGGCTTCAATTAATGCAGCACCAATCTGGTTTAGCGCATTATCACAGGTTGAAACATCTACTCCTGTACACATATAATCATTTCCGTTAAATGTATAGTAGGATGCATTTTCACCATCACTACAAAAAGTAGCTATTGCATCAACATTCACCGGGCAATTAAAATCATCCCCCAAATCTTCACTATCGCAAGTTTCTTTGTCATCATCATCTTCACAAGATACCAAGGCTACGGATAGAGCCATTATAATCAAAAATAAAAACCTTAATTTTTTCATCGCTATCATTTTTAGTTATTAATTATTCAAATTAAGTTAAAGCAAATTAATCAATATTAAACCTAATGTAAAATATATTTTAGTTCTTTTTCAATAACTTTTTTAAACTTGTCATATTCCATATAGCCCTTATATATTTTATTATTTATAATAAAACTTGGTGTACCCGTTAATCCTAACGATTTAAACATGGCCAAATTTCTAAATAAATAATTTTCCGATTCTCCACCATACATGCATTCTTCCAAATACATATCTTCTTCAACCAATTCATCTATAACATTTGCAAATTCATTCGTATAAATAACATTTGGCTCTGTTAATAATAATTCGTTTAACTTTTCAAAATTACCATGCTTATTTATACAAACTGCAATTTTTAAGGAATTAATAACAGCTTCATTGTTTGTTAAAGTAATAGGTTTTACAACAAATTTTAGTTTTCCATTATCAATAAAATTCCTTTTAAGCTCGGGGAATACATTTTTAAAGAACTCCCGGCAAAAAGAACAGTTGTAACTGGAATAAAAAAAGACGGTTAAACCTGCATCGGGGCTACCATAAACGATATCCAACAAGTCTTCATAAATTTCAACTTTATTTACTTGTTGTTTGTTGAACAAGTCATTTTCATTCAAAACAAATACTACTGCTACAATTAAAGCTAAAATTACTAAATAGTAAACTTTGTTAAAATTAAAGATTTTCATCCGTTTAAACTATTCCTTATCGCCTGTTCCATACTTCTCAATTATCTCCTTGTGCTTAGCAGTCCTATCAAATTCCGTGCTAAAGTTAACCAATAAAGGGTTAAATAGCAGTTTTAAGAATCCTTTCTGTTTATTTAATTGACCTCTAAATCTTTCCCTAGCCTTTTTATTATCTAAACCGTGATTTTTCTTTCCATCAATATCATAAGAAAGCAACCTTAAACCGCCATCTCTATTGAATTCCTCTCCATCCTCTTTATCCTGTTTAGCCTGCATTTTCATCAGTTCATCATTTTTTCCTGTCATCACATCACCTAAAAATACCTTTATGTGGTATTGATAATCTCCAGTTAAGCTATGCATAGCAAATGCAGACATATCCATTGAAGAAGTTACAACATCCGTTTTTGGAATAAAAATCTTATCATTTAGCATAAAAACACTTGTGGTTAAGGTATTAAAATCTAATTTATCTAAGCCTTTAAGCCCTCCCAAAATTTTTATTTTAGATAATTCAACCAAAGGTTCATAATCGTATATTCTACCATTCTCTAAAGTAAAATGCCCTTCTGCTCTGACTCTACTAGTGTTTTTTTCCATAACTTCTTTAATAAAAATTCTTGAATCAAATTCACTAGTAAGGATACCATTTATGTTTTCATGAGTTAATCCTAGACCTTGAACATATTTATCGTTTTTAAGTAATAACTCTCTTAGATCTAAAGCTGTTATAGTATTTTTTATATCAAGAACAGGCTTTTCCCAAAACCTACCTCTCGCATTTAACAAAATAGATGTATTCAATTCTCCACCGCAAGTTCTAAACTTAAACTGGTCCAACACATAAAGGCTATCTGTAAACCTAAAATTTAGCGAAATATCATCTATAACATTTTTTTCATATTCCACCTTATTGATACTTAGTTTACCCCTAACTAAAAAATGTGGTACACCTAACGCAGCTAAATCTGGCAATAAAGAAGTTGTATCGGTTCTAAGAGTATCAGTGCTTAACTCTGCTGTTTGATTCCGAATCTCATTTTCAATAAGCTGCGTACTATCTAAAGAGCTAGAATCAGATGCCATGAAAAATCCTATTAGATCATTATTGATTTCATCCAAAGATATTTTGGTTTGAACAGTTAAGAACTTTTTTGGGTCATTTTGAAATAACACTTCGTAAGTATTCCATATTTCCGTAGAATCTATTTCAAATTCAACTCCTGCTGCCGAACCTTTAAAATTATTAATAGTTATAGCTTGTGGATTAACCTTAAACCTTCCTGATAAATTTTCAGCCTTGTAAAAAGGATCCATTTCTGGTACAACGGTAACTTTATCTAATGTTAGATCAAAAGAACTCTTTTTAAAAGCAACCTCCATAGCTTGATCAGCTATAGAATCTATATTTAGTTTAGCTTTTGAATCAATATTGATGGTAATATTACCGCTTAAATCCGAAATTAACGAATCAGGAAGTAATGGCTTGGTTTCTTCAAGAGCGATACTAATTTTAGTTTTTGTTTCATAATTTGGGTTTTCTAAATCTTTTACTTTGAGATACCCTGATATTACAGCCCCTTTTGTTTCTATATGATAATCTTTAACATTTATCTTTAATTTAGAAATATCATTTATGCTTCCGGTAAAACCAGTATTAAAAGATGTGTTTCTTAATTCCACATTATAAGAAGGAATATCTATATTTAAATTGCTAATATTAAAATGGTTAGGCTTATAATTAAATTCCGTAGAGAATTCTCTTACAGATAAATCCGGTTCCAGATCAACATTGAAATTATCCAACTTAATTTTGGCCGTAGTATTTGCCATAAGATAATCTATGAAATCATCACCAATGGAATCTGGAAGTTCACCCTTTGTAGTTAATTTCAAATTAATTTTACCATTTATATAATTGACAATTGAATCGGGAATGAATTTTCCAAACTCTCCAACATTTATATCCAAGTCAGTTTTTACTTCGTATTTAGGATTATCAATATCTAATACGGAAAAAGCCAAATCGAATTTGCTTTTTTCTGTCTCGAAGTAAAATGATGAAAAGTTTGCTTGAGTTGATTGATTGTTTCTTAAAATACCATTCGTTATATCACCTGAAAACGTTAAGTTTTTCAATTCCGGGTAATCATTTGTAACAATATTACCTTCGTCGAAATCTATTTTTAAATCTACCCTAGGCATTTCCGTTTTGGAATATAAACCTTTTACCGTAGCATCCAAATTCAATATACCTGATACATTCTCTACTCCTGCTTCTTTTAAAATTTTTGTTGGTGCATATTTTAAAAGTTCGTCTAAAATTAAGTTGTTACCGTTCAATTGAATATCTGCTTTTATTGTTTCGCCTAAAACGACATCCCCAAGAACGTTAAATCCGGCTCCATCCGTATTAATAACTAATTCTTTTATATTTACCGAATCATTCTCGTAGTCAACATCAAAGTTGATATCTGTATTATTCATTAGATACAAATTCGTATTATCAAATGAACAGTCAGATAAAGAAAGTCCTCCTTTTGCAGATGCCAAAATATTATCTCCATCCAATCGGGCTTTAACTTTTAGTTCAGGAATTACTACATTAGCGGCCGCCTTTAGAGAACTATCAATAAAATTGCAAACTATATTCGTAACCGTTAAGTCGGTCAAAGTTAGATTCAATGGTTTTGATGGTAAGGTATCAACTACTTCTACCGTATCAGTTGAACTTATCAAAAAATCTATATTGGTCGCTCCACCGGTATCTACATGATAATTAATGGTTGCCCCATCAATCTCAACTTTCATTATTTCAATAATACCATCAAGTAAAGGTTTTGATTTAACCGAAACAAAAAGCTTCTTTATATTCGCGATAGTATCTAAATTGCTAATTGAAGTCGAATTTCCGGTTAATATATGCTCATTTAAAATAACGTCATTTAATTCGATGGTTGCCAAAGGGAATTTACGTAATAAATTTAAGGATACTTCATCAATATTTACAGGTGCTTCAATGCTTTCACTCACTTTCTCCAAAGCAATATCTGTAATTTTATTTTCTGCAAGCTTTGCTACGACTAATAAAACAATTACTAATACTATGATTGTTAAAATAAAATAAGCGAGAATTTTGAATATCTTTTTCATCCTTTAAACTTCTAAAAACAGGTTTACAATTCGAAATTAATATTTATCTTAATAAAAGCAGTTATTAAATGTTTAATTTTTATTAGATCTATAATTTATATCTTACAAAAAAATTAAACTATCGTTTTACAAAACTTAACCTAAGTTTTAATCTATCATTATATTTAATCAACTAATACTAAACGCAGTTGTAAACCCCAATATTACCTGTTTAGTTATTTTAAATAAAAGAAAAAGAGCCAGTGGCTCTTTTCGGTTAAGACTAATAAATTAGAATATTGGGGTTAAATAGAGTGTTAGACCATGAGGCCTGTTTTTTACAACTTTATATTTTGAATAAACCATGAAATTAACAATCCGAAAATAACAATCCTTTTTGATATTTTTATTGTTTGTCGATGAACGACAACTATCAACCCCTAAACGACAATTTGCTCGGAAGTTTATATTCTAAGTTAAAAAGAGGCTGTCCAAAAAGTAAAAGGACAGCCTTTTAATTTTGTTGTCCCCTTAAAATTTACGATCTTAAGGGTCGGTATGACAACAAGATCAAAG
>JANQHR010000161.1 GCA_028282585.1 Bacteroidales bacterium
ATCACCTGTTTTGTATAATCTTGAATTCGGATCATCACTAAAAGGATTTTTAATGAATTTCTCAGTAGTTAGTTCAGGACGTTTTAGATACCCTCTAGCTAAACCATCACCAGAAACACAGAGCTCACCCTCAACGTTGACAGGCTTTATTTCTAAATCAGCCCCCAATACGTATATTTGCGTATTGGAAACAGCTTTACCAATTGGGATTAAATTGTCATATACCCTATCGACTGATAAAAATGTTGAAAAGGTTGTATTTTCAGTAGGACCATACATGTGTTGAATTTCTAATTCAGGGTATTTTTGGTGGAGCATATTTACATACTTTGGCCTAACGACATCTCCACCAACTAAAAAACATCTCAAATTTTCGAAAATAGATATGTCATATTCGACAATTTGATTAAACAGTTGGGGCACTAAATGCAAGATGGAAATATCCATTTGTTTGATATAATTACCTAAAAAAATTGGTTCTAATAAAAGTTCTTCTTTTAACAAGACTAGTGTAGCCCCCTTAAAAAGGCAAGTCCATATTTCAAAGGTTGTTACATCAAAAACATAGGCACCTGTCATTAAAATCCGGTCTTTATCATTAAATTCAATAAAATTAGGGTTCATTAACCTGCTTAACACACTTTTATGCTCGATTAAAACACCTTTGGGCTTCCCGGTGGAACCTGATGTGTAAATAGTATATGCAAGATGGTTTGAATGAACATTGGATATGACATTGTACTCTGATTCTTTTTCTAATTCTTCTTCAACATTAATTTCATTAAGACAAATAACTTCTGCATTATTATTAATTAAAATAGGTTTGAACAATTCGTGTGTTAATACAAAAGAACACTCACTATCTTCAAGCATAAAGGCTATCCGATCTTTTGGATAATTAGGTTCAATTGGGACATAACCTCCTCCTGCTTTTAATATACCAAGTAAGCCAACTATCATGTTTAAGGAGCGCTCTATACATATTCCAACGAGGATTTCTGGTCCAACTCCCTTTTTTTGTAGAAAATGGCCTAATTTGTTAGCTCTTTCATTTAGCTCTTTATATGTTAATTCCTCTTCCTCAAAAACAACAGCCACCTTGTATGGCGTTTTTTCTGCTTGTTCTTCTAATAATTGGTGTATGCATTTATCTTTTGGGTAATCCACAGTTGTATCGTTCCATTCCACTAATAACTGGCGTTTCTCATCCTGGGTGATCATCTCAATATCCCTGATTTTTTTGAAAGGGTATTCAACGATGGATTCTACTAATAAAATAAAATGGCTTATCATCTTATCTATAGTACTTTGAATAAAGAGACCAGTATTATAAAATATTGTCCCTAAAAGGCCATCTGCTGTTTCTTCAAAGTTCAATTCCAGATCAAATTTGGCAGTTTTAGTTGCTAATTCTATGGTCTGCAACCTTAAACCAGAAAATGTAAGTTCTTTTTCTGGGGTGTTCTGTAATGCAAACATTACTTGAAATATCGGTGAATAAGATAAGTTCCTTTCAGGCTCTATAATATCTACAACTTTCTCAAATGGTAAATCCTGATTTTCAAAAGCATTTAAAGTACTTGTTTTCACTTTCCCCAATAAAGCAACAAATGATTCGTCTTTATCTACAGTATCCCTTAAAACCAGGGTGTTTACAAAAAAGCCTATTAATCCCTCGATTTCACTTCTTGTGCGGTTGGCTATTGGACTACCAACACATATATCTTTCTGTCCGGAATATTTGTGAAGGAATATTTTAAAAATGGATAACAGTCCCATGAAAAGGGTTGCATTGTATTCCTTACTTAATTGGCTTAGTCTTTGGGAAAGTTCCTTGCTTAAATAAAAATGTGAACTTCTGCCGTGAAAGGTTTGCTCCATAGGCCTCACTTTGTCGCTAGGCAAATCAAATATTGCTACACCATTTAAATTGTCTTTCCAATAATCAGATTGCTTCCGTAGTATTTCACCATGTATATATTCCCTTTGCCATATTGCATAATCAGCATATTGAATTGGGAGCTCTTTTAGAGGTGAAGGTCTGTCATTATTATATGCGTCATATAGCAAGGATATTTCTCTAGCTAAAATTGAAAATGACCAGCCATCGGATACGATATGGTGCTTATTCATAAACAAGACTGATTCCTGATCATTTATTTTGTAAAGGATAAATCGTATTAAACTATCATTTTCTAAATTAAAAGGTTTTTGTGATTCTTTCTTTATTGAATCTAATATTTTCTTGTCAGCCTCACCCTCCCCTAAACAACTCACTTCTTGCACCTTAAGCTTAAATCTAGGGTTATCATGGACAACTTGTTTAGGTTCATTATTTATGGTTACAAAGTTTGTCCGCAATGCTTCGTGCCTGTTTACTATTTCTAATAATACTTCTTCAATGGTATCTACATTCAATTCTCCCAGTAGACGTATCGCCCCTGGCATATTATAACTGGCATTATGGTCATATTGATCGATAAACCACAAACGTTCTTGGGCAAATGATAAAGGAATATCTCCTTCTCTTAAAGAGACTGGTATCGTTTTTAATGGTTCTTGTTCTAATTTATCTGCATCGATTTGTTTAGCAAGAGCTTTTAAAGTATTATTTGCAAACAGTGTTTTTAAGGAAAGTTCATTGTTAAATTCTGTCCTTATTTTTGAGACAACCTGTGTTGCAAGCAATGAATGACCACCCAATTCAAAGAAGTTATCTTGTACTCCAACTTTTTCTACTTCTAATAATTCCTGCCATATATTAGCTAATGTTTTCTCCACATCTGTTTGTGGAGAAAGATATTCATTTGTTGTTTCAATATTTCCATCGGGTTTGGGCAAGGCTTTTCTATCTATCTTTCCATTTGGAGTCAATGGCATTGTCTTAAGCTTAACAAACAAAGAGGGTACCATATAATCAGGTAGATTTTTGGAAAGTTGTTCTCTTAGTTCTCCAATGCTTAGACCATGCTTCTCCATTGTTTCTTTTGATGGTACTATATAAGCCACTAATTTTTTAACGTTAACATTATCTTCTTTTGCCAGTACTACACATGTGCTTATTCCTTCTTGTTTGCTTAAGATGGATTCTATTTCACCCAATTCTACCCTAAAGCCCCTAATTTTTACCTGGTCATCCTTTCTGCCTAAAAACTCTATTCTCCCATCTGGTAAATAATGCGCAAGATCTCCAGTTTTATATAATATTGATTCAGGATCATTGCTAAATGGATTTTTTATGAATTTTGTTTTGGTCAACTCCGGTTGCCTCAAATAGCCCCTACCTACCTGGTCTCCTGACACATAAACCTCACCAACAACATTAATCGGAACTAATCTCAACTCTTCGCTTAATATATAAACGCAAGTGTTTGAAATTGGCCTTCCTATTGATGGATATTCTATATGCCCCTCTTCTGGGCTTATTGTTAATGTTGTTATTACATGTGTTTCACTTGGCCCATAGTGATTATGTAGATAAATATTGTTAGCCTTTAAATATTTACTAAAATTGGTACTAATAACTAATTGTTCTCCTGCAGTTATAATGTGATCAATATATTTCGAAACTAATGTTATCTCATTAGTAAATATCATTTTAATCAATGAAACGGGCCAATAAACCGTTTTTACCTTATTTTTCGAAATGACATTAAATAATTCTGAAATATTCAACCGAACTTCATTGTTAATTAAACATAGCTTACCACCATATAATAATGTACTGAATATTTCCTGTGCTGAAACATCAAAACTCAATGAAGTAAATTGTAAAACACTTGATAGATCAATATTAGTTTCAGTAAATGTGTAATTAATTAGGTTGGCAATATTATTGTGTTCAAGCATCACTCCTTTGGGTTTTCCTGTAGAACCTGAAGTATATATAACATAAATAAGGTTGTCTGACCGAACATTAGTAATAATATCTTTTATTGATTCGTTGTTTAGTTTACTTGAAAGGTTCTCACTATCCAGACAAATTACTTCTGTATTTTTATTCTCAGGCAATAATGCTCCAATTGATTTTTTTGTTAAAATAATTGGGCATTCACTATCTTCAATCATATATAATATCCTGTCATGGGGATAACTTGGATCAATGGGTAAATATGCCCCACCTGACTTGAGTATGCCAAGCAATCCTACTATCATATCAAGTGATCGGTCTACACAAATCCCTACCAAAGAATCCGGCTTAACCCCTCT
>JANQHR010000164.1 GCA_028282585.1 Bacteroidales bacterium
ACAATAAACGATTCTCAATACGATAGTATTTAAAAGAAGTTGGAGCAATTTGAGTAAATACTAAAGATGCAAATTGATGATTATAATGAAAACCCTGATTTATTGGGTGGAAAACTTGGTGTTGCCTTGTAGTTTTTCTAATATGCTAGACTTATAAATAAGCAAGAACTATATGATTATGGTTTAGAGCTAATGTATTTGATTTTGAAGATATAAATAAATCATATACATAGTGTCGGACTAGCAGTTATATGATCTTTAAAAGAAGAAGATTAGGAGCTATTTTTATGTATTATTGAATAGGCTTTTGACAAAATAACGATTACAGGAAATTTTAACCTATGATTTTTATATAAATCCAAGATTGCAAGAAAAAAGCAATTATACATTAAAAGGCCAGATAAATTATATGTTTTTGTTTTTAAGTAACTTAAAACTTGTTGTAGAATACTTTAAGGCCAATTGTGCTTTTTTAAAACAACTTATTTAAATTATACAAAAAATTTATTAAGTAGGTTTTTAAACAATTTACTATCCGGATACTTCACTATAGCAACTTGCAGTATTGCCAATGCATCAAATCTACATTCGTTTTCTAAAAATATGAAAAACAGAAATAAATAGTCCATTTTATTATTTAATGGATATGCAGATATTATTCGAATTTCTTCTTCTGGAAGTAACCTGAAATATCCTTTAGCGCTATTACTTCCATTATATAACCTCCATGTATATGATTTGTCGTGTTCAAAAATTGAATTATTAAAATCAGGTTCATAAATAGGGAATTTTAACGTCAAAATTAAAGAGTCATTATCTTTATGAAATATATATAATTTTGCATCTGGAATAAAATCCCCGACTGTATAGAATTTTATATTGGTTTTGTCATAAACATTTGATTCCAACGGGTAAATTGTGAAACTGCTTCTTTCGTTGTTATATAGGTTAGGAAGATAAAAAGAAGGCCTGTTTATAAATTTTGAGATTTTATTTAAAGTTGAAATTCTAATCCCTGTTATTTCCAGGCTTGTATCAGTTTTTATCTCAATTTTTTCTCCCGCATAAAGAATGGTTTCATTTCCATTTGTATCTATTAGGCTAAGCTTTCCTTCTTGAATCTCAATTCGATGATTATTTGTATAAACCTGTAGTGAATCTAATTTTCTTTTTTCTCCGTTAACTCTTATAATGGTATGTTCCTCAAGAGGTAATAAAAGAACGGAATAATTAAATGTTTTTTGAGCTTTAAGCGAAATGAACGAAAAAAGAATAAATACGCTGATTATAACAGATTTTCTCATAAAAAAAATAGTTTTGTAAAACGAAGGTATGAATTTAAGTACTAAAAGGTGAAAAAAAGGCTTTTTTTTATAATACTGGTAATATTAATTGGTTTATTCATAATTTTTTATTTTACCATATTTTTTGGAAATCAAGTAAGAATAAATTACGACGAATCAGATAAGAATTATGAGAACGCATACAAGTATTTAGAACTAGGCGAATATCTAAAGGCTTATGAGTTTGCTATGTCTTCATATTTAATTGAAAAACAAGGCAAAGAAGGTAAAAGGTATGCAGGGGCTCTTAATTTACTAGGAAATATATATGAAAAAACCGGCCTTTATATAAAAGCTTTGGAAATGCATTATGAATCTCTTGAAATACAAAAGATTCATTACAATGAAAGGGGCATAGCAAATTCGTACCACAATATAGCTCATTTAAATATGATTGCAGGAAGGTATGATAATGCATATAACTTTTATAGAAAAGCACAGGAAATTTATGAGAATCTTCAAGGCGATTCTTTAGATTTAATGGAGAATAGAAAAAATCTTGTTAAGATTTATTTGTCAATGGGGAACTATTTTATTACTCAAAAGGATTCAACTCAAGCGTTTATTTATTTAAAGAAAGCCTTGGTCTTAAGTAAAAAAGATAATGACAGGTTAAATATTGCACAATCTTTTTTGTATTTAGGGAATTGTTATTTTCAGTGCAATGATTATTTATCAGCTAAGGATTATTATTTGAAATCATTGGAGTTGAATATCGAAGAAAAAAACAGGATTGGCATAATTGTTAACAAAATAAACGTAGGAAGGATTTATTATTTATCAAATAGAATAAATGAGTCCATTAATGCTTTAAACTACGCTTTAGATATTGCGGCACAGGTTAATGCAGGAAAACAAATAGCAGAAGCTTCGGAATTGTTATATTCAATATATTCCGGGATGCCTGATTCTATCGAACAAACAAAAAAATATGCAGCAGTATTTTTAGATTCAAAAAAATACCTGCCAAATGAGGCTATTCAGGACTCAATCATTCAAAAATCAATAAAATATGAAGTAATATCTAAAAAAAATGAAGAAATTTTAATAGAAAAATATAAAAGGAAAATTACTATAGTATTATTTATTGGTTTGTTAATTGCGTTTGTAATTGGTGCTTGGTTAATTTATGATCGCAATAGGTTAAAACAACAAGCTTTATATACGAAAAAAATGTCAAATGAAAAACTACTTCGTTACAGGGAGGTATTTAGTGCGATTGAACAAGAGAGAAAAAGAATAGCCGTAGACCTTCATGATAGTTTGGGCCAGACGTTAACGGCAACCAGGTTAAGTTTTTCCGGATTAGAGGATTTATTAAGGTTACAGGGAGAGAACGGTAGAAAAAAATATAAGGATACAATTGACTTGTTAGATATGTCAAGCAATGAGCTTCGGAATATTTCATTTAATATTATGCCGGGTACTTTGATTAAATTTGGATTAAAGTCTGCTGTTGAAGAAATAATTCATAGAATCAAAAATAATAATGAGGTTGAGGTTAATTTTAAATCAATTGGATTTGATGAACCCGCTGGTGAAGGGCCGGAAATAATAATTTACAGAATAATTCAGGAAATATTGAATAACATACTAAAACATGCACATGCAACGATTATAAATATATATCTCGGAAAAGAACTTAATACGGTAAATCTAACAATTGAAGATAATGGTGTTGGTATGGAAGATTTTGAGAAACACAAAAATAAGGGTTTAGGTTGGAAGAGTATTTTTTCAAGAGTAGAAATGTTAAACGGAAATATAAAAATTAAAACTGAGCTTGATAAAGGAACAAAAATTGATGTAATATTCACTAGTAACAATCTTTAATGAAAATATTATGAATGTTGATAATAAGATAAAAGCTATGTTAGTTGACGACCATCCAGTTGTTCTAAACGGCTTAAAGAATTTGATTCATGATATAGGCACTGTTGAAATTATTGCAGAAGCTTCTAATGGTAAAAATGCACTTGATATTCTTGAAAAATATAGTATTGATATAGTTATTACAGACATAAACATGCCGGAGATGGATGGTATTGAATTAACGAGAAACGTTAAAAAAAGATATCCTCATACTAAAGTACTTATACTTACAGCGTATAATGAACGGGAAATATTGAAAAGGGCATTTAGCTCTGGAGCAGAGGCCTGTATATTAAAAAATACGAGTAAAAAAGAGTTGTTAGAGGCGATAAATAAAATTATTGATAATGGATATTATTATTGTGATGAAATACTATCCATAGCGAGGGGAATACATAAATGTTTTGAGTCGAACATAGAACAACCCGTAATATTAAGCCCTCGTGAATTGGAAGTTTTAGAATTAATACTTCATGGGTTTTCAAATAAAGAGATTGCTAATAAGTTAAATATAAGTTTCCACACCGTAAGCTCACACAGGAAAAATACAATGAAAAAAACAGGAAGCCACAACGTATCCGGTTTGTTCAGTTATGTTCAAAAATTCAATTTATTCCCTGCACTTTTCGAGGAAAACTAACCAAAATAAGTTAGTACCTTTCAAATAAATTAAGGCTAACTTCCAACTAACAACCATGCACCCCAGTATTTAGGCGAAGCAGTTTTGGGATTTTTTATTAATGCCAGTTTAGCTTTCCTTAGTGCTTCCGTATAGCTTTTTCCATCAAGTATATTTTTGTAAAACTGAATCATTAAATCTTTAGTCTGTTCGTCTTGAACATCCCATAATGAAAATACAATATTTGGAACGCCAGAATATAAAAACCCTCTGGATAAAGAAAGAAAACCTTCTCCCAGAATTAACTTTCCTAAACCACTTTTACATGAACTTAAGACCAGGAGGTTTGCATTTGATAAATTCAAATTATATGTTTCTCCAGCATATAAAATCCCATCTTCATCATTTAAATCATTCATTTTATTGGTATCTGGTTGTGAAAATGCAATTCCTGATAAATTTGGGTATAAGTCATTTGTAAAACTATGGCTGGCGATATGAATTAATTTATACTTTTCAATATTTTTTTTAAAGTTCTCTTCACTTGCTTCTTTATGAAAAAAACCTTTTGCTTCTTTTTTTTGGTTATGATATAATTGCACGATTGATTTTACCTCACTTTCGGAAAACTCAAGTGGATTCAGGTATGTAAAATCATTACTTACCGAACGGGTTGCCGATTCTATGCCGGTTGTATCAGCAATCCAATCACTTGAAACAATAAATCCATTATTTATTTTTGGGTCAAAGACCGGGGCAAAACCAATAAAGTTATTTTCCGTGGCAATCTGGTTCTGTTCTTTCTCTTTGCTGTTCAACCATAATGTAGCAGTATGATGATAAGAGATAGAATAATCCTTTATTAAGAAATTTAATTTGGTTAAATCTTTTGTATAAATATCTTTTTTACACAAGGTTTCGAAAGGAACATAATATAAACTGCCATCTGGCACAACAACCAGATTGTTTTTCCCTTCCAGGTATTCTTCTAAGGGTTCTATCAAATAATTGTAGAGGTATGTACTGTTTTTTAGTTCTTTCTCAGCAAAATCAGATTTAATATCAAGGTAATAATTCATGACTTTTTCATTAAACAGGCTGTCGGTTTTAATGGTTTTTATTGTGTGGTTCTTATTAGTAACCAAACTAATAAATAAGTTGGTATCACCAACAAAATAATTAATTAAAACTGAATTTTTGTCGAGTTTTTTTTGAATATCTGCTATTTGAGCTACTTCTTGTTTATACTTTAAGTTAAAATAATCGGGATAATCATTCTTGATTACGTTAATCAGGCTATCATACTGAATTGAGTAATTAAGTAACCTATCCTGGTAATTTTGGGCCAAAAGAGTGTCGTAGCCATCTCTTTGGGCTTTTAAGCGTTGAATTTTTGTTTCAAATTTGCGCCTGTTTTGGGTGATATCTTTTTCCTTTTGCTGCAAAGAATCGGACACGTTCCAGTATTGCTTGATTTTCAGGTCATTCAAATAAATACTTAAAGTAGCGCTTTTGGATTTTTCTATAAACTCAAAGGCTTTTTCCAAATTATCATTATTGGCATCTTTTTTATATAACTCCAAAGCGACTTCCATAGCTTCTTCGTACATATACTTTTTAGTTTTACTAAGAAGTAATTGAGAATTTTCGTGACTGTAATCTGTACGAATTTTATGAATTAAATTAGAAGCTAAATCGTATGTTAACAACGAAGCGCGTAAATCAATCATTGCATCACTTTCGTTTTTGTATAGTCGGAAAAATGCTTGTGCTTTACCCCTTAAGGTTCGATATAACTCAGGAGCAGAGAGTGCATTAAAATGATTTGGGTTATTGTATATATTAGAATCGTTAAAATCAATTAGATTTGCCATCAATGCTTCTTGATAATAATTTAATGTTGACTTAAAATCTTTTTCGGCATCGCTAATTAAGGTCATCTTATTATAAGCGTCGGCCAGGTAAGGATGGTAACTTCCATAAATATGCTTTCTAATTTCCAGCGTTTTTTGAAAATATTTTAATGCATTTTCATAATCCTTTTTGTGCGAATAAATGATTCCAATGTTAGTATATAGTTTTGCAACGGTATGATGTTTTTCTCCATTAGTTTGTATTCTAATCTGTAAAGCTTTATTGTACGATTCAAGGGCTTTGTCATAATCTTTTCTAAAATTATATATTACACCAATGTTAGTATAATTATTGGCTACATTAGGGTGGTTTTCTCCATAAATTGATATGGATAACTTTAAAGCTTTTTCATTATATTCCGATGCTTTTTCATAATTGTATATATTACGGTATGCAGCTGCCATATTAGTATAGCAAATTAATGCAATGTTGTTTTTTTCATTTGCACTAATATCTAAAGCTTTATGATAATATTCTAAAGCTTTAATATAATCGCCCATGTAAAAATATGCAAGCCCTAAACTAATATAACTTTTTGCTAAATCAGGGTGGTTTTTTTCTAATACCAGCAGTCTTATAGTTAAAGATTCCTGATAATATTTTTGTGCTTTACTATAATCTCCTTTAAACAAATAAATAGCTCCGATATTCATATAATTAGTTCCCACATTCGGATGGTTTTTGCCGAAAATGTGATTAGTCTGTTCTAATGATTTTGTTAAATATTCAAGCGCTTTGTCATAATTACCTTTATATCTATATAATACTCCAATGCTATTATAGGTTTTGGCCACTTTAGGGTGATATTCTTCATGTGATTGAATAGCAATATTTAAAGACCTGTTATAATATTCTAATGCTTTGTCATATAATCCTTTGACTTGATATAGTAGTCCGAGGTTCAATAAAGGGGCTATTAAGTCAATATGATTATTTCCCAATAGTTCTTGATATGCTTCTAATGATTTTGTATAGTATTCAAGCCCTTTATCATATTTATTTAAGCGATAATATATGTAACCTTTATTATTCCATATCTTTGCTTTTTTTAGTTTTGATATACTGTCATCTCGTGTAATCATAGTAAGAGCACTTTGATAAGATTGAAGCCCTTCTTCGTAACTACTTAATTTTTCATATATAACTCCTTGCTCAATAAGATTTTCAACTTGTTCATAGTTTTCATGTTTGGTATTTCCTAAAATGTGCTTTTGTGATAATTCAATAGCTATTTGGATGATCGTTAAAGCAGAATCGGGAATGAAAGCCAGGTTTAAAGATTTAGCTGCTAATCGATAATTCTTTACCGTATTTAACCAATCTTTTTGCTGATTATAACCTTTTGCAGACATCGTAAAATAATTAGCAGCACTGTCATATTTAAATGTATCGTAAAAGTTTTTAGCCTTTTGTTCCCAATTGTGAACGTTAATACTATCTGCCTGCTGGCTGTAGATTAAACCTATATTTAAGGTTATACATAAGGAAAATGTAACAAGTAATTTCATGTAAAATCAATTTATTAAATTCTATATCCCATAATCAGGTGATCAAAAATACACCTTAAAGGGGATTGTTTTAAAAAAACACAAGTTATAACATTGTTAAATAATTTCAATAGTTATTAAACCAAACTAAAGTATAAATCTAGAACAGATTTTTAAAATGATAAATATCCTTAACAAAAATATATTAACCCTATGGCGGATACCGAAAAGCCATTAAAAGAGTAGGTACTTATTTTTTAATTAAAATTATTATGAAAAAGAAAGATTTATCAGGAAAGCTTAACCTAAACAAGATTAAGATTTCAAAACTTCAAGCATCAGGAATTAAAGGAGGGTGGATATCACATTCTTTATCACCTAATGTTACACAACCATTGTGTGAAACTGATGAGTATAATACATGCCAATGTAATAGTGTGTATTGTACAGATGCAACTTGCCCGTAAATATTGAAATTAAAAGCTGCCTTAAGGGCTAACTTATAATAGCTATTGATATTTTAAGCTAATTAAGGCAGCTTTTTTGCCTTGTATTGATTTTGGCAAACATAGAGTTAAAGTATATACATTTTGCTATTATTAAATTAGAATGAATAAGGATCAGTTGTATGGTAAGTTAAACGAGATTAATGAAGTTTTAACGAGAAAATTTCATAAAGAAGGTGATATTGGGATTTTAGAAGGTAGTGCAGGAATATCATTGTTCTTTTTTTATTATTCGAGATTCAATAGTTCTAATGAAAGTGAATCCTTTGGGGCTAAAATTATAGAAAATGCAATAAATAAAATTAATGAGGGTTATTATAATCCGTCATATTGCAGCGGTATAGTAGGTTTAGCATGGGCTATTGAATTATTGGTTGAAGAGAATTTTATAAACGCAGATACTGGTCATATATTCAATGATTTAGACGATACTTTTTATTCAATACTAATCTCTGAAATCAAAAAAGGGAATTATGATTTTCTTTATGGAGCATTAGGATACGGTAATTACTTTATAAAGAAATATAAAAATACGAAATCAAAAAAGTTAAAAGATAGGTACAGAAATTATATTTTAGAATTGATATCTCAGTTGCAGAAAATATCTTATAAAGATAGAAATGGTTTAAAATGGTATTCATATACAGATAAAGTGCATGAAATTGAAGGTTGCAATTTAAGCTTATCTCACGGAATGCCGGGAATTATTATTTTTTTAGCCAAATTGCATAAATTCAGCGATTTTAGTAAAATCGTTGAACCCCTTCTGAAAGACAGCATTAAATATATATTAAGTTGTGAGAATATTAATGTTAGTATTTCCTTATTTCCCAACCGGTTTCCTTTGAGAAATCAAAATGCAGCTAATAGCAGACTTGCATGGTGTTATGGCGACTTAGGTGTTGGGATGTCAATGTGGTATGCTTCAAAAGTACTTAATGATAAAGCTTTAATGGAAAATGCGGTTCGAATATTAAAGCATTCTGCAAAACGACAAACAACTGCAAAAACGATGGTTAAAGATGCTTCCATTTGCCACGGAGCATATGGGATTGCACAAATTTTTAATAGGGCCTACAAGGAGGCCAAGGAAATAGAGTTTAAAGAGGCTGCTAATTATTGGATTATTGAAGGTATAAATATGGCAATCCATAAAGGCGAATATGCAGGTTATAAACAATGGGTAGATAAAGAAAACTGGATAGGTAAGGTTGGGTTGCTTGAAGGTATTGCCGGCATTGGGTTAGTTTTAATTGAGGCAATGTCTGATATTGATTTAAAATGGGATGAATGCCTGTTGTTATCTTAATTTGTAGGCGTTATATAGTTGTTTTAAATAAAAAGTGTGCATTTTTTGTCCAAAAATAACGGGCTAAATCATCCATAAAGTTGGTATTTATAAATTTTAATCAAAATACGTTTAACGAAAGAAACCAAAATAACTACGAAAATGGCAAAAAAACTTACGAAATCAACTTTGTTTGTCAAAAGAAACCAAGTGCATTTAATAGTTTAAATTGATTATAGATCCGATTTTTTATATTTAAAAAATGAAAAGTAGGTTGTCAATAATAGTTAGATGAAATGTCAAGGTTCGTAAAAAATTGTTTAAATGAGATATTAACAGGAGCTAGTAAATTGTATTAGCTTTTTTATTTAAAATAATTCGAAATGGCTTGGAGTGATGTAATGCCAAAAGGCAAAAAACAGGAAATCGAAAAAAAAATAATTCGGTTCGAAGAAATTTTAAGATCTAATAAAGAATCGTACGCACAATCACAAGGTTTAATGGGTGGCACCATAGGTATTGCACTTTATTTCCTTTATTATGCTAAGTTGATGGATAAACAGGAACCCTATGATATTGGCCTTGAAACATTAGAATCCGTATTCGAATCTATTAATAATGGTTTTAATTACCATACACATGCTGGCGGATTGGCAGGTATAGGATCTGTGATTGAACTTTTAAGGGAAGATGATTTGATTGAACTGGATTCTAACGATACTTTAGGTGCTTTGGATAAACATCTTTATAAAATGATGATGCATGAAATAAAAAATAAGAATTATGACTTTTTACATGGAGCCGTTGGAATTGGGTACTATTTTATAAGAAGAAAATCAAATAAAAGCTATAAAATCTATTTAACTGACCTTATTGAAGAATTAGATAAAAATTCAACAAAGGATGAAGAAGGTATTAGGTGGTTGTCAGTATTGGACAAAGAAAAAAAAACAAAAGGATTTAACCTGAGCTTATCTCACGGTTTAGCAAGTATTATAGTTTTTTTGAGTAAGGTATACAAAGAAGGTATTGCAAAAGAGAAAACATTAATATTGCTGCAAGGTGCAGTAAAATACCTTATTAATCAAAAATTGGATACTTCAAAGCACAAATCAAATTTTCCTTCTTGGGTTTGCGAAGGCGAACCTTCAATGTATAGTCGAATGGCCTGGTGTTACGGAGATTTAGGTATAGGAATTGCTTTATGGCTTGCTGCTGAAAATACAACTAATGAGGAATGGAAGAATAAAGCAGTCGAAATATTGTTACATACAACAAAGCGAAAAACAGCGAAAGAAACTGGGGTTGTAGATGCAGGTTTATGTCACGGAACAGCAGGAATTGCACATATTTATAATCGAATGTATAACTTTACAAATCGAAATGAATTTAAAGAATCAGCAGTATATTGGTTTAATAAAACCTTAGAATTAAACATCTATAATGATACTTTATCAGGTTATAAAGCTCATCGAAGCGAAAAATATGGTGGTTCATATGAAGATTTCGGATTCTTGGAAGGAATTGCAGGAATTGGATTAGCTTTTATTTCAGCAATTTCTAATATTGAACCTGTTTGGGATGAAACACTATTTCTAAGTTAAAATATATGAAGGAAAACACGCGTTATAAACCCTTTGATAAATTTGTTCTTAGAACTCCTTTAAAGCCATTTAGTTATTTACAGGAACTATTTTCAGATTCGGATAGTAACATTGAAAGTATTAAAAAGGAATTACAGAACCCAATTATTAAAGAGTCTATTTTTCTTGCATCTCCTGATTTTTTTGAACAGCTAAATGCCTGGTTAAATGGTAAAGAATTGGTCAAAAAGGATTTGGACCGTTTATTATATTCAGTAACAAAATACTTAAGCAGGTTATCATCTCGAAGCACACCATTTGGATTATTTGCGGGTGTTTCAATCGGTCGATTCTCCGGTAATAATCAAATTAATATTCCTGATTTATCCGAATACAAGCGAAAGCTACGTCTGGATATGAATTATACCGTTGCTCTTGCAATTCATTTATCTAATATTACTGAAATTAAAAAACAAATCAGGTTTTATCCGAATACAAGTAAATATATTTCCGGAAATCAAATACGCTATGTTGAGTACAGTTATAGAAATGCAAAAAGAGTGCATCATATAGCTGCAGTAGATAATACAGAATACCTTCAAAAAGTATTAAATAAAGCAGAATCAGGAAAGCATATAGAAGATTTGGTCAAAATTTTAGTTGATGATGAGGTTACATATGAAGAAGCTGAATATTTTATCAATGAATTAATCGACAATCAAATTTTGATTTCAGAACTTGAGCCATCTGTATCAGGCGATGATTTATTAGTTCAGACTATTAATATTTTAGAAAATCTTGAAAAAATAGATGAAATAGTAACAAAGCTTAAACATATTAAATCTGATATTGATAATATTAATTCACTTCCCCTAGGCATTGATATATCAAAATATTTTGAACTAATTGAGAAGATAAAAGCATTGGGAGTTGATTTTCAATTGAAATTTTTATTTCAGGTTGATATGGCAAAACCTGTTAAAGAAATTCAAATAAGTAACAACATTCCTAATAATATCTTAAAGGCTTTAAATATTCTTAACAGGATATCACCGAAACCAAGTGAAACTAACTTGACAAAGTTCAAAGATTCTTTTTATGAAAGATATGAAGATGCTGAAGTACCATTATTACATGCCTTAGATACAGAGACCGGAATCGGATATCTTGATAATAAATCAGGTGCAGGAATACCTTCACCACTTGTTGATGAGTTAAACTTACCGTCCCGAGTTGGGGATTCTTATAAAATGAATTGGGATTCTTACAACTCATTTATTCTTAAAAAATACCTTCAAGCTATTAAGAATGGTGATTCTGAAATCGAAATTATTGATTCGGAAATTGAAAAAATTACTCAAGAACCAGATTGGACAGATTTGCCAAAAACAATGTCGGCAATGGTCCAGTTATTTAAACGTGATGATGAAGACCTGGTTTATATAAAAAATTGCGGTGGGTCAAGTGCAGCAAATTTATTAGGAAGATTTGCGTATACAGATGAAACTATAAATGATTTTGTTCAGGAAATAGCTGATTATGAACAAAGTATTGAATCAGAAAAAATACTTGCAGAAATAGTTCATTTACCTGAATCAAGAACAGGTAATGTGCTATTGCGTCCGATTATTCGAAAATATGAAATACCTTATTTGGCAAAATCTAATATTGACGAGAGGCTTCAAATAAATCCGGACGATTTAGTGATTTCGATAAAAAGAAATAGGTTAGTTCTTCGTTCTAAAAAACTTAATAAAGAAATTATACCCCATTTAAGTAATGCTCATAATTTTTCTTATAATGCATTACCGGTGTATCAGTTTTTATGCGATTTACAAACTTATAATTTACGTGGAGGAATTGGATTTACTTGGGGTTCATTGCAAAATGAATTTGAGTATTTACCCCGAGTAAGATATGGAAATGTAATTTTTTCTTTAGCTGAGTGGAGAATTAAACAAGAGGATTTTGAAAAAATTGTAAAACTTGAGAATGACGAAAGTTTACGAGCTAAATTTAGAACGTGGCGAAATAATTTAAGCATCCCTTCTTGGGTTTCATTAGTTGATGGAGATAATAAACTAACACTAAATCTGGATAATGTTTTATGCATTAAAACTTTAATATCATTGGTTAAAAAGAGATCAGGTTTTACACTTACGGAATATTACTTAAATAAAGAAAATGCATTTATCAAAGATAACAACGATATATACGCAAACGAATTTATTTTTGCTTTCAAAATAAGTCAACAACAATAGAAGATATGCAAAGGAAATTTATAATAGGAGATGAATGGTTATATTATAAGATTTATTGTGGTCCAAAAACAGCAGATGAGATTTTAATAACTATTATAAATCCGGTACAAAAAGAACTAAAAAAAAATCAAATTATTGATAAATGGTTTTTTATTAGATATAATGACCCTAATCCACATATTAGGGTGAGATTTCATTATAATAAACCAGAAAATGTATCCATAATTATTAACGCTATAAATCAACAATTAAAGCCATTAATAGAAAAAGATATTGTTAACAAAATACTAATTGATACATATAACAGGGAACTTGAGAGGTATGGCGCAAATACTATAGAATTAACCGAAAGCTTATTTGCGTTTGATAGTGAAATGATTGTAGAATTTTTAGATATGATTGAGGGTGATGAAGGAGAAGTAATTCGCTGGTTATTTGGTATGAGAGCTGTTGATTCTTTATTAACAAGTTTTTCTTATAATGAGGAAGGAAAATTATTAATAACGGAAGGCCTTAAAGAAGGATTTGGAAGAGAATTCGGTATGAATAAAATGCTAAAACTTCAGTTAGATAGTAAGTTCAGAAGTGAAAGGAAATTGATAAATGATTTTTTTGCAAATAAGTATGGAGATGAAGATATTTCAGAATTAATAGATGTTATAAATCTTAAATCAAAAAAAATTAAACCTATTGTAAATAGTATATTAGAATTGAAAAAAGAAAGTAAACTCGAACGTTCTTTAAATGATTTTATGGGGAGTTATATTCATATGTTATTGAATAGGCTTTTTAAAACAAAACAACGTCTTCATGAAATGGTAATTTATGATTTTCTTTTTAGATATTATAAATCAGAAATTGCAAAGAAAAAATATAAGCCTAAAGCTAAAACTGCCTGATAATCAAATTATATTTTCACTTTTCACTTTAAATACCTATTTTAGAAATCTAATTAAATTAATAATAAATGTCTTTCCCTTTCTATAAACAACTTGATGCAATGGACTGTGGCCCTACCAGTCTTAGAATGATTGCCAAGTATTACGGTAAAACTTACTCTCTACAAACTTTACGTGATAAAAGTTATATAACACGCGAAGGAGTTTCAATGTTAGGAATAAGTGATGCGGCTGAGGCTATTGGTTTTCGGTCAATGGGAGTACGAATTTCTTTTGAACAGCTCATTGCAGAAGCTCCATTACCTTGTATTGCTCACTGGAATCAGAATCATTTTGTTGTTGTTTATGATATTAAGAAAAAAAGAAATGGTGATTACATAGTTTATGTTTCTGATCCTGCTCGTGGACTAATAAAGTTTACAAAAGAGGAGTTTATGAAAGGTTGGGCAAATACAAAAGAAGGAGGAGAAGAAAAGGGTTTGTGTTTACTTTTGGAAACTACGCCTGATTTTTATGCAGCAGAGGATGAAAAAATAAATAAGTCAGGATTTAGATTTTTGTTTTCTTATTTACGACCGTTTAAAAAGATTATAACCCAGCTTTTTCTTGGTTTACTTGTTGGAAGTTTATTACAATTAATTTTCCCGTTTTTGACTCAAAGTATAGTCGACAAAGGTATTAATACACAAGACTTAAACTTTGTAACTTTAATCATAGTTGCTCAACTGGTACTAATATTTTCCAGAACAATAGTTGAATTTATTCGAAGTTGGATTTTACTGCATGTTGGAACACGAATTAATATATCCTTGATCTCAGATTTTTTAATCAAGTTGATGAAGCTTCCGGTAGCCTTTTTTGATACCAAAATGATTGGTGATTTAATTCAACGCATAGGAGACCATAAGCGTATTGAAGATTTTTTAACATCATCAACATTAAATATACTTTTCTCTTTTATTACACTTGTAATTTTTGGTATTGTTCTCTTGGTATATAATGTTAATGTATTTATCATCTTCTTATTTGGTAGTGCACTTTATACTTTATGGGTGTATTTATTCATGAAAAAGCGTCGTGAATTAGATAATAGAAGGTTTGCTCAATTATCTGATAATCAAAGCAATGTTATTCAATTAATAACCGGAATGCAGGAAATAAAGCTGAATAATTGTGAGAAACAAAAACGTTGGGAATGGGAGAGTATACAGGCAAAGCTTTTTAAAGTTAATATGGCTAGTTTATCATTAAATCAATACCAACAAGCTGGCGGTGTTTTTATTAACGAAGTTAAAAATGTGATTATAACTTTTATTGTCGCAAAAGCGGTTATAGATGGTAGCATGACTTTGGGTATGATGTTAGCTGTGCAATATATTATTGGACAGTTAAACAGTCCAATTAATCAGATGATCAGCTTCTTACAATCAACGCAAGATGCAAAAATAAGTTTGGAGAGATTAGGTGAAATACATGGTAAAGAAAACGAGGAATCTGAAGAATATCCTAAAGTAGATATTTTACCTGAGCAAAGAGATTTAAATATTGATAAAGTGTATTTTCAATATGAGGGACCACATTCTCCTTTTGTATTAGATGATGTTGAGCTTAATATCCCGGGAAAAAAAATAACAGCAATTGTAGGAACAAGTGGAAGCGGAAAAACTACATTAATTAAATTACTTCTTGGATTTTATAATCCTACAAAAGGGAAAATTACACTTGGTGATTTATATCTCGATAATTTAAGTAATAGAATTTGGAGAGATAAATGTGGAGTTGTTATGCAAGATGGTTTTATTTTCTCTGATTCAATAGCAAACAACATTACGGTTTCAGATGAATATCCGGATAGGGAAAGTCTATTGAGAGCAGTAAAAGTTGCTAATATACAAGATTATATTGAGTCATTACCACTAGGTTACAATACAAAAATTGGACAGAATGGTGTTGGGTTAAGTCAGGGTCAAAAGCAACGGATATTAATTGCAAGAGCCGTTTATAAAAATCCGGAGTTTATATTTTTCGATGAGGCAACTAATGCTTTGGATGCAAATAATGAAAAAATAATAATGAAGAATCTTGATGATTTTTTCAAAGGTAAAACAGTTGTTGTGGTTGCACACAGATTAAGTACTGTAAAAAATGCTGACCAAATAGTTGTATTAGAGAAAGGAAAAATTGTTGAGGTTGGAAATCACTCAGAGCTTTCAAAGAAAAAGGGTGCATACTACGAACTTGTTAAAAATCAACTTGAGTTAGGTAATTAGTTATGGAAATTACAAGAGATGAAATAGAAAAAATTGAACTTCGAACAAATGAGGTTCAAGAAATATTAAATCGACCGCCAAAATGGATAGTAAGATGGGGTATTACCATTGTATTTGTAGTAGTTGCAATTATTATAATTAGTAGTTGGTTTTTTAAGTATCCGGATATTATTTCAGCAAGAGTAATTTTAACAACAGAAAATCCCCCCGCGCCTGTAATTGCAAAAGTTTCCGGTAGAATTCAAAGTTTACTGGTTGTTGATAATGAAATGGTTATACAAGGTCAGGTTGTCGGGATTATGGAAAATCCCGGGGCCTATGAATCCGTTAATTCACTATCTGATCAAATTGAAAAATTTGAATTAAATTTTGCTGAAGGAAAAACTTATACCTTAGGTAAAACCATTTTAAACTTAGGTGAAATTCAGTCTTACTATGCAAGTTTTTTCAAATATATTGATGAATACAACAATTTCATTCAACTAGATTATCATAATAGAAAAATTAGCCAGTATAAAAATGAATTGGTAAAATATGATTTATACCTGACCAATTTAAAAAGTCAGAGTAATATTCTAAAGCAAGAGTACCTATTGACAAAAAAGCAGTTTTTACGTGATTCAACCTTGTATTTACAGGAATTGATGTCTGAAGCAGATTTTGATATTTCTGAATCAAATTTGTTAACTAAGTCATACAACTATGAACAAAATAACATTTCTATAACTAATGTTGAAATACAGGTAGAATCATTAAAACAAAGTATATTAGAATTGGAACTTCAACGGAAAAGTCAGGCAAATACTTTAGTAAACCAAATACGGGAGTCTTATAAAAATCTTGACCTGGCTATTCAGAACTGGAATTATAAATATGTTTTAAAAACTTCTACAAATGGAATTGTTACATTTAATAAATTCTGGAATGAAAATCAAAATGTAAAAGTTAATGAAACTGTTTTAACAATTATCCCGCAAGATGAAGGGGATATTATAGGGAAGGTTCAGTTAAATTTCCAGGGAGCCGGGAAAGTTAAGGTTGGACAAAAAGTTAATATTCAATTTGCTAATTACCCATACATGGAATTTGGCATGGTTAAGGGTATTGTGAATTCGATTTCCTTAGCTCCTAACGATGAATTTTATACAGCTGAGATTGGATTACCTGATGGGTTAATAACTTTTTATGGTGAAACATTAGAGTTTAAACAAGAGATGCAGGGTTCAGCAGAGATCATTACCGAAGATAAACGATTATTGGAGCGAATAATAAGACCTCTTAGATACGTACTTAATAGAAATACAAATATTGAAAGAATTAAAAACTAGGAAATGTTAAAACATCCATTCGGAGAATATAAATTCGATATTAAATCATACAATGCTGGTAAAGACGGTAATTTAACACTGCCATCTTTATTTCTTTTTTTACAAGAATGCGCCTGGGATAATGCCCGGTTAAATGATTTTGGGTATGAATTTTTAAAAAGTAAAAATGCATTTTGGGTACTATCTCGTATTTTAGTTCAAATGGATAAGTATCCTGTTTGGAAAGATGAAATTAAAATTAAAACCTGGCCAAAGGGTACGGACGGTATATTTGCTTTGCGCGATTTTGAAATAATTGAAAAAGAAAATGTTATCGGGAGGGTTACAACATCGTGGTTAATATTGGATATAGATACAAAACGGCCACAAAAGTTGGATGGGTTTAATTTTTTTCACGAGAATTTTATCAAAGAAGAAGCAATTGCCGAAAGGCTTGGGAAGATAAATTTTACAGGAGGTTTGGAGAAATTAGATGTAAGAAAAGTATATTATAGCGATCTGGATATTAATAAACATGTAAATAATGCAAGCTATGTTAAGTGGGTTGTGGACACTCATTTCGCAGAAAAAAATTTTCAGCAGATAAATGAATTTGAAATCAATTTTATTTCCGAATTGGCGTTAAACGATGAATTTACTTTATATCAGGGGCAAAATACGGAGGGCAAAAAGTTTTATGTCATAAAAAATGAAAAAGGGCAAGATGTTTGTAAAGTAAGCATAAAATAAAAACCGGAATTAACTTCCGGTTTTATTATTTAGAATGGTAGATCGTCTGCTTCTTCCGACTCGGGAGGCAAATCATTAAGGGATGGTGGTGGAGTTGAGTCAAAACCTGCTTGCTCTGCTTGTACCTTCTCTATTCTCCATGCATCAAGATTGGTAAAATAGTTCACTTTACCATCTCGTTCCCACTTGTTGCCTCTAATATTAAAACTTACCTTTACTTCATCATTTACTTCAATATTATCAACTAAATTACATCGATCTTGTGTAAGCTGGAATTTTATGTGATCGGTAAATTCCATTCCTCCATTCGATTCAGTTTTTTCAATTACAAACTCGCGTTTCTTAAAACGGTCATTAACCTGAATCGTATTATATTTTTCTATAATTTTTCCTGAAATCTCGAAACTCATCTTATTCCTCAATAATATTTATTTTTTCAATTTTATCTCCTTGACTTATTTGATCAATTAACTCAAGTCCTTCATATACTTTGCCGAAAACAGTATGGTTACGGTCTAAGTGTTGAGTATTTTCTCTATTATGACAGATAAAAAATTGAGATCCTCCTGTATCTCTTCCTGCATGTGCCATGGAAAGAACTCCTTTATCGTGATATTGATTATCACCATCCAGTTCGCATTTTATGGTATAACCAGGGCCTCCCATACCAGTTCCATCCGGACAACCACCTTGAACTACAAAGTTTGGAATAACTCTGTGAAAAGTCAATCCATCATAGAATCCTTCTTTTGATAATTTTACAAAATTTTCTACAGTACCCGGAGCATCTGCTTCGAAGAATTTAAGTTTCAAGGTACCCTTTTCTGTTATAATTTCTGCTTTTTTCATATTTATAATGATAAAAAAGCAAGCGTAAATAGTACGCTTGCTTTAAGATTATAATTATTAAAATTACTTGTTATTTTGTTCGCTAGCTATTACTTCAAAAAGTTCCACTTCGAAAATAAGAGCCATATTTTCTTCAATCTTTCCACCTGGACGTACATTCTGCCCATAAGCTAATTCAGTAGGAATATAGAATTTATATTTAGCACCTTCTTTCATTAATTGAAGTCCTTCTGTCCAACCTTTTATTACCCTGTTTAAAACAAATTCAGCTGTATCACCTCTTTCCACTGAGCTATCGAAAACAGTCCCGTCAATTAATGTTCCATGGTAATGACATCTAACTTTATCCGACTCACTTGGGTTCATTCCGGTACCTTCTTTTATAATTTCGTATTGTAATCCACTTTCGGTAGTAATAATGCCAGATTTTGCCTTGTTTTTATCTAAAAATGCTCTTCCATCTTCTAAGTTCTTAGCTAATCTTTCTTCTCTCATTTTAGTTTGTTTTTCTCTTAGTTTGGCAGAATAGTTTCTTAGAAACTCCTGAACTTCTTCTTCACTTATTTTAAGTTCATTTTCCTCTATTGCATCCTTCAATCCTTGCGCAAAAATTTCATAATTTAACTCATCAATGGCACTTCTTTTTAAATTTTTGCCAATATCCGTTCCAATGGAATAACTTAAAGTATCAATTTCTTGTTTTAATTTTAAATTTCCTGTTTTTGTTTGTCCACAAGAGCTTAAGATGATTATGGCACCAGCCAGGAATAGTAACACGTTTTTAATTTTCATAATATTTAGTTTTAATAGTTTATTAGAATTAATAAGAAATGCAAATTTGATCAATTTATTTGTAAATGACAAAATCTTAGTTTTTAAAAAAAGTTAATTTATATCTTTTATTGCTCTTAATATATGTCTTTTTCCTTTTGGACCCGAAAGTCTTTTAACCTTAAAACCAGCACTTCTTAAATTGTTTTTTACCATACCTTTACTGCTGTAGGTTGTTAAGGTACCATTATTATTAAGTGTTTCATAAATCTTACTAAAAATTTTTTCGGTCCACATATTAGGTTGCTTGTCAGGAGCAAATGCATCGAAATATATAATATCATATTTTTTCTCAAATTGGAAAATATTAAAATCAGCATGTATTTTTTTTAATTTGAATTTATCAGAGATTTTAACTTCTTTATCCCAGGCTGAACCATGCATTTTAAGAATGATTTGCTCCTGACCGTGTGGTAGGAAGTCATTAAACCTTAAACTTTCAATAATACTTTGATTAATTGGATAAAGTTCAATAGCTTCATAATCAATTTTTATTTTTCTTTTCAAAGTTTCCAAATAAGTTAACACTGCATTTAATCCGGTACCAAATCCTACTTCAAATATTTTGATAGAATCCAAATTACAATAATGTAGCCCTGATTTAATAAAAACATGCATTGATTCATTAAAAGCACCATGTATTGAATGATAATGTTCATCAAATTGGGAATTATACAATGTATTTGAGCTATCCGAAGTATTTACTATTCTTAAATCCATCTTTTTATGTAAAACTATTGTTTTTTAAGTAAATCATTTACTGCATCTTCCGGACGTGAAAATAAAAAATTAAAACCTTCTGATTCAAGCTTTATAGAATGAACTTTTTGATTTGAAAGCAGTAGCTCATGAGCCATTTTTCCAAACAGTTGATATAAAAATATTTTGGGAACCTTTAACCAAACCGGTCTTTTTAATGATTTTCCAATTATTTGGTTCAAATGTTTGGATTGAACTGGTTGTGAAGTAACTAAATTGTAAATTCCATTTGATGATTTGTTATTAATCAAAAACTCTATGGCCCTTATTTCATCTTTAATGTGAATCCAGGAAATCCAGTTGTTACCTTTCCCAAAATTGCTCCCAAGGTATAATTTGACAGGCTTCACAAGCTTAGGAAATATTCCTCCGTTAGTTCCTAAAACAACCCCAGTTCTGATAATGATTCTTTTAATTTCGTGTGTTTCTAAGTCTTGGGTTGACCGTTCCCATTTGTCTGTGACATATGCCAGAAAGCCTTTCCCTTTTGGTGAATCCTCATTACATTTATCAATCGTGTTGTATCCATAATATCCGACTGCTGAAGCCTGGATTAATAATTTTGGTTTTTTTTCCGATATCACTATAGCTTCTGATATTAACTTTCCAATATCTATCCGGCTATTTAAGATTTTTCGTTTTTGGCTTTTAGTCCAAAACTTTGATGCAATATTTTCGCCTGCAAGATTTACAATTACATCCATGGTAGAAAATATTTTAGATAATGTTTTAACACTTTTAAAATCCCAGGTAACAATATTTATTGAATCATTAAATATCTTTTTCGCCTTATCGGGGTTTCTGGAAATTACATTCACATCAAATGATTTCTGAAGATGATTCGTAAGCTCTTTTCCAATGAAACCAGTTGCCCCAAATATTAGTATTTTTTTCATTGATAAACCTTTTTATATGTTTTTAATGCTCTTTCTCTTGCAAACTTATGATCTACAATTGGTTTTGGGTACCTTGATGTGTTTAGCTCAGGTATCCATTTTTGTATATAGATGTATTTACTATCAAATTTTTTAGTTTGTATAATAGGGTTAAAAATTCTAAAATAAGGAACAGCATCACAACCAGTGCTGGCAGCCCATTGCCAGCCACCATTGTTTGAAGAAAGTTCATAATCTAACAATTTTTCTGCAAAATAAGCTTCTCCCCAGCGCCAATCAATTAGTAAATGTTTAGTTAAAAAGCTTGCTGTTATCATACGTAATCGGTTATGCATATAGCCCGTTTTATTTAGCTCTCGCATTCCGGCATCTACTATAGGATAACCTGTTGTTCCATTGCACCAGGTAAGAAATTCCGTTTCATTATTTCGCCATTCAATAAGATCAAATTTTCTTTTAAACGACTGATTAACAATTGCAGGGAAGTGCCATAAGATCATCATGTAAAATTCTCTCCAGATTAACTCATTTAGAAAGATTTGATTAAGTTCCAAGGTAACTTTAACGAGTTTTCTAATGCTTATTGTTCCAAACCTTAAATGAACACTAAGTCTTGAAGTACCATTTTCTGAAGGGAAATCTCTTGTTTTATGATACATGGAAATAAGGTCATGATTTATAACTTTTGGGGGAATGCTTAACTTAGTTTGGTTAAATCCAATAGATTTTAAACCAGGAAACTTAAATGGCCTTATTTTAATAAAATTTGGAAATAATTCTTTAGTATCATAATTGATTATTTTGGTTTGTTGTAATTTTTGTTTCCACGTTTTTGAGTAAGGAGTAAATACAGTATAAGGCGTTTGATCTTTTTTTACGATTTCCGCTTTTTCGAAAATAACTTGATCTTTAAAAGAGTATGTAGAGATATTCTGAGTTTTTAAGTAATCGTTAATTTCCTGGTCTCTTTTTATAGCATAAGGTTCGTAATCAGTATTATAATAAACTGATTTAATATTGAAATTTGAGACGATCCATTTAAAGGCATCTATTGGTTTACCTGTTAAAAATAATAGTGTACTTTCATATTTCTGAAGTTCAATATTAAGATTTTTCAATTCATTATAAATGAACTGAATTCGCCTATCATTTTTATTATCAAGTTTGTCAACTATGTTGGAATCAAATATAAAAATAGGTAGGACATTTCCCTTTTTAAGAGCGTTTTGTAAACCATGGTTATCGTTTAACCGAAGGTCTCTTCTAAACCAGAAAATAGTTACATTATCCATTTAATATTTAAAAATAATTAAACAAAATATTTCAAGAAAACTAATAGAAAGGTACTATTAAATCTTAATAATTATATCATTTAATTTTGGATTTTAAACAAAAGACAATTTTATTTGTTCATGATTTATTTTTAAAGTTTATACAAATAAAATCGTTTCGATAATGAACCATTGAATGTGTTCATTGTTTAAACATTTGAAATCACTACATTACTTTATTTATGGCAAGTTATTCAATCAAAGAGTTGGAAAATCTATCTGGTATTAAAGCGCATACGATAAGGATTTGGGAAAAGAGGTATGGAATAATAAAACCAGCCAGAACAGATACAAACATAAGATTTTATTGTGATGAAGATCTAAAACGATTGTTAAATATCGCAATTCTTAATCGTCATGGAATGCGCATATCTGACATATCTAAATTATCAGATCCCGAAATGTCGGAGAAAGTAATCAATGTTTCATCAGATTCATCAAGTCCAGAGAGTAGTGTAGAGAATTTGATTATTGCAATGGTTGAAATGGATGAATTTAAATTTGATAGGATTTTATCCAGGTACATTATGCACGAAGGATTTGAAAATACTGTTATTAAGGTAATTTTCCCATTCTTTGAAAAGATTGGCATTTTATGGCAAACTGGAGCCATAAATCCTGCCCATGAGCATTTTGTATCCAACTTATTTAAACAAAAGCTCATGGTGGCCATTGATAATATTGTAGTACCGGAGCAACAATCTAATAAGAAGTTTATTTTATTCTTACCAGAAGGTGAATATCACGAGTTGGCTTTATTGTTTTATAATTATCTAATTAAGAAATCAGGTAAACTTGTTTATTATCTTGGAAGTTCAATACCATTTAATGATTTATTGGAAACAATCAAAATGGTAGAAGCCGATTATTTATTTACTGCGATTACTTCATCTTTGAACAAGGAGGAGTTAATAGACTATTTAAATAATTTATCGGATAAATTTTCAATTCGGAAAATTTTTGTTACGGGTCTACAAGTAAAGGAGAATATAGTTAGATTTCCTTCTAGTGTTCTGAAAGTCTCATCACCTATGGATTTTGCTGAAACGTTAAAAAATCTTTAAATTACTTAGACTTGTTCTAAATAACCCATCCTGCTTAGGTTTAAGCAGGATTTTTTGTTTAGTTATGTGTTAAGTGTATAACATAAATGTTAAACAAAAAAATACATCGTAAACTTAATTTAGAACCTAGAGGTAAAAAAGTAACTTAATGCTTAAATAGCAGTGTTTTACGCATTGAATCTTATTTAGAAAGTGCTTGTATAAAGGCAGTTGTAGGCTTTTTGAATTTGGATTTTTGTTTATTTAGGTTGTATATTTGTTTAACAAATTATTTAAAACATACAACTATGACAGCAATTGAATTTAATCATCAACTTATAGGTTTAGAAACTAAACTTTCTAGGTTCGCCATGAGTTTGACCTCAAATAGGGAGGAAGCACAGGACCTTTTACAAGAAACTTATTTAAAAGCTCTATCACACAGAGATAAATTTGAAGGATATTCTAATTTAAAAGCATGGGCTTTTACAATTATGAAGAACACTTTTATCAACAATTATCGTAAACAACAAAAAGAGAATACGCATAACGATACTACAAAAAATCTATATTTTTTGAATTTATCTCGTGAGTTATCACCTTCTAGGCCTGATAATGAGTATACTACGTCAGAAATTACTAAAGAAATTAACAATTTATCAGAAGAATTTAAAAGACCATTTACAATGTTTTTGAATGGTTATAAATACAAAGAAATTGCGGATAAATTAGGATTAAAGATAGGTACTGTTAAAAGTCGAATATTTTTTACAAGGAAGAAATTAATGGAAAATTTGAAAGATTTTCAGTAGTCAATAGTTAATATAAATATTTTCAGAGAACTTTTTGGGAGTGACTAAAACGAACCAAAAAGTTCTTTTATTTTTTGAGACCTATAATCAAAAATCTCTTTTACTCGCTTTTTAATAATTAATTTATGCAATATTTTTCCAATAAAACCAAGTGGTAAGTCGTAAAACAAAATATCTTGCATTTCAACACCTCCCTCAATTTCCTTAAAATGATGTTCATGATGCCATATTTTATATGGCCCTTTAACTTGATTATCAATAAAGTATTTGTATGGTTTAATTTGCGTAATTTCAGTTGCCCAGTTCACAGATATTCTGAATAACGGACTCAGGGTATAAGTAATAATCATTCCAGGATACATCTCGCCGGCATCAGATCTTAAATGGATTTTAAACCTTAGATTTTCAGGAGTGATTTTTGCCAGGTTTTCTGGTTTTGAGAAAAAATCCCAAGCTTGCTTAACAGAGATTGGTATAGATTGAATTCTCCTTAATTGGTACATTTATGCAAATAATTTACAAATAATTAATGTATAACAAGAAAACTTAACATTAGTTGGAGTTTATAGATTAAAGATACTAAATATTTAAAGAATAATTAATAAAAGTTAAAGCTAAAAAATGAATTTAGTGAATATATTTCGTTAATCATAAAACAACAACACGAATGGGCTTTTTAAAAAATATCAGATCAATCTTTTACAAAAAGTTACAAGTTCCAATAATCAGTTTCTTAAATGAAGGGATGGATCCGAAAAAACTTACTTGGGCAGTCGTTTTTGGCTTTATCTTCGGCATTTTCCCAGTTGTTGGTGTTACCACGATTCTTTGCGCTATTGTGGCTTTAACTTTTAGGTTAAATATGGCTGCTATTCAGTTGGTGAATTATTTCGTTTACCCTTTACAGTTATTACTTATTGTTCCTTATATGAAAGCAGGAGCAAACTTATTTCATATTGAAGAGCTGGTTCCTTTAACAAACTTTACAAAACAATTTAGTATGGGCGATTTATTATCAGGATTTACAGTGTTAACTAAAGCATTTACCGGTGCAATCATAATTTGGATATTCGTTGCAGTTGTAAGTGGTTTTGTTATTTATAAAATAATTTATCCTATATTTAAACGCATTGTAAATGTTCAAAATTATAATCCGGTTTAGATGGTTGATTATCATTCACATTCTATTTATTCTGATGGAAAAAATACTTATAATGAAACTCTTAACCAAGCTATCAAAAAGAATTTAAAAGAATTTGGTTTTTCTGATCACTTGTGTATATACTATCCTGATTGGGCAATTAGAAAAGAAAACTTTCCGAAATTAATTAGTGAAATTAACGAAATTAAAAACCGTAAGAACCTTTCATTAGAAGTAAAATTTGGACTTGAAGTTGACTATATTGAAGATCGTGAAGAAGAAATTCAAAATTGTTTGGATTTATTTCCATTAGATTATGTTATTGGATCAGTTCATTATGTTGGGAACTGGAATTTTGACACAAAAGCTAATGGTTATCAATCTAAAGATATTGATCAATTTTATGCGGAGTATTATAGACTTATTCAAAAAGCAGCACGATCCGGATTATTTGATATTATGGGACATATCGATGTTGCCAAAAAGTTTAATTATTTCCCAGGTTTTGATTTGAATCCTATTTACGAGCAAACAGCAAAAGTTTTTTCAGAATCAGATGTCGTTATAGAATTAAATACCAGTGGAAAAGATAGGCCATGTAAGGAATTCTATCCGTCTGATAGATTTTTACAGCATTGTTATGATCATAATGTACCTGTTACCCTAGGGTCTGATGCTCATCATGTTAATGATGTTGCAAGGTACTTTCCCGAAGTTTTAGAAAAATTAAAATTAATTGGATATACTCAACTGGCTAGTTTTACTAAAAGAGAAAGAAAATTCTTGGATATTTAAGATTCACTATCTTCCAATGACTTTAAAAACTGATCTAAAATCGCTTTTGCACTTTCAAAATTCCTATTAGAAACATAAAGATTTGCTTCAGAATCAGGATAGCCACCTCCAAAACCGGCAGACAATCCTGATTTCATTTCATTACGTATTAAAGAACCAATTTTATTATCTTCTAATATCTCTTTTAAAACATTTGTATTTATCTCTGTTCCTGTGTATAATAGAACTAAATCTTCATGATCAGTCATAGCAACTTAAATAAAGTTTATTCATTAAATGTAGCAAATAATTTTTTATTCAGCAGTATTTGTATTGTTCATTTTACGTTTCAGATACTGATAATATGCAATTTGAGCTCTTACCTTAAACTTATTATTTTGCACGTAATTATTAACTTGTTTTGCATCCAGCATTCGTGCTTTAACATTATCTTTTAATTGAACATTAAGCATATGCTTCAACTCCTTTTTAATTTCTTCATCGTATATAGGGCTCGTAAGCTCGATTCTATTATCCAGATTTCGTCCCATCCAATCTGCTGAAGAAATGTACATTAGTTCCTGACCGGCATGATAAAAATAGAAAATACGCGAATGTTCCAGAAAACGGTCAACAATACTTATAACCTCAATATTTTCACTTAATCCTTCAATTCCTGGTTTAATAGAGCAAGCACCACGAATGATTAATTTTATTTTTACGCCAGCATTGCTTGCTTCATATAATTTGTCTATCATTTGTTTGTCAACTAAACTATTCATTTTTACAATTAAAAAAGCTTTTTTCCTCTGCTTAGCCCTTTTAATTTCAAAATCTATTAATTCAGTAAAATGAGACCTTGTTCTAAAGGGAGAAAGTATTATATGTTCAAATACATGTTGTTTATAGTTTTTATCGAAAAATTCAAATACTTTTACACATTCGTCTGTAATTCTTTTGTCGTAGGTAAACAATCCTTCATCGCAATACAATTTAGCAGTGCTTTCTTGAAAATTTCCTGTACCGATATACACAAAATGTTCAAGTAATTTATCGTCTTTACGAGAAATTAGACAAAGTTTGCTATGCACTTTTAAGCCGGGTATTCCATGAATAACCTTTATACCATTCTCTTGAAGAAGATTTGACCATCTAATATTATTTTGTTCATCAAATCTCGCTTGAAGTTCAATTAAAACAACTACTTTTTTTCCATTACGAGCAGCGTTTATTAATGTATTTATAACCTTTGACTTTTTAGCCACACGATATAAGGTAATTTGAATTGCTTCAACTTTTGGATCAATTGCTGCTTCAAGAAGCATTTCAATAAAAAAACTAAAAGATTGATAAGGGTAATGTAATATATGATCTCTTTTACGAATTTCGTTTAAAATACTTTTGTTGTGTTTAAAATATGCAGCCGGTAATGGAGGCATAGGTTTATTTTCCAAACGTTTTGCACCAATATTTGGAAAATCTATAAAATCTTTAAAATTATGATATCTACCTCCGGAAATAATATTATCCTCATTATCCAGATCCATTTGTTTTTTTAGAAATTCCAATAAATCAAAAGGCATTTGAGCATCGTACACAAATCTTACAGGTTCTCCTTTTTTTCTTTGTTCTAAACCTAATGACATTTTTTCCATGAAACTTTTTGAAATATCATCATCCAAATCCATTTCTGCATCACGTGTAATCTTAATGTTGTAGGCTTCTATATTATCATATTCAAAAATCGAGAATACATCGTTAATACAATATCTTACAATGTCATCTAATATTATAATATACTTCTTTTTTCCGTTTGGTGGGAGAATAACAAATCGAGATAAGATATCTGTTGCTAAATCTAAAAGAGCATATTGAGTGGTAAAGTCTTCTCCATCATTCGACAGTTTTACCGCAAAATATATGTTTTTATCTTTTAACTCTGGAAAACTTCCATTTTGACCCAACATAATCGGAGTGAGTACTGGTCGAATTTTATCGTTATAATAGTTTTCAACGAAAACAGCTTGTTCTTTTGTAAGTTGTTTTTCGTTAATAACAAATACATTGTGGCCTTCTAGCTCTGTAATTAAACTATTGTATGTTTTTTCGAAAGTGATTTGCTGATTAATAACTATTTTTTGAATAGAATCCAGAACTTGTTTGGGTGTTTTATGCCCTAAAAGAATCTTTTCCTTACCCCAAATGGCAGCAAGTCTTCTCATAGTAGCCACACGAACTCGAAAGAATTCATCTAAATTATTTGAAAAAATACCAAGAAAACGCAATCTCTGTAAAACCGGGACCGACTTATCTAATGCTTCCTGCAATACTCGTTCGTTAAACGAAAGCCAGCTTATTTCTCTATTTATAAATCTTTTACGCATATTGGTGTATTTTATTTTTCAAAAATCCAAAAATCATTTGGCTTTTAAAAATACAAAATAATAATTTAACAAAAACTTAAATCTGGCAGTATATTGGGGTTTTATGAGATTATGTCGATATTCTTAACATGAATTAAATTCATCTTATCCAGGTTAAGAGCAGTTAAAAATCCAAGTAAGTTTTTTTTAACATAAACACATCCGGAATCAATATTAATCACATCGGAATTATTATCAATTCTTTCTTTAATTTCATTTTTACTAATAGGAGTATGACCATGTATAATTTTTTTGCCATTTGTATAAGAATGGTCATTTTGTTCGAGACGCGTCCATAACATAAACTCTAGTTCCTCAAATGGATTAGAGGATATAAAATTGAATCCAGCGTGTACAATGAAAAAGTTTTCAAGTTCAATAAAATAAGGTAGGTCATTTATGAGTTCATAATAGTATTCCGGAATATAATTTCTTATACTCTTATTTAAATTATAAGTTCTACTAAAACTGGCGATTGTACTTTCTGCTCCGTTATAATACCAGTTTGAAGCGTATATGGGTGAATTTTTGGAATATGCATCTAAAAACATCTGTTCGTGGTTTCCTTTAACTCCATTAACTGTTATACCATCTTGTTTGAGTTTAATTAAGTAATCGATAATTCCTTTTGAGTCAGGTCCACGATCAATTAGATCACCAACAAAATACAACTCAGGATTTTGATCATTGCGAAATATTTGCTCTATTAACTTTTTTAAAGTTTTTAAGCAACCATGAACATCTCCAATACAATAGCGCATATTTTAAATTTTTAATAAATTACGTAATCCGTTTAGAATTGTCAAGCAATTATTTAATTTTAGATTTGAATAAGGAACATATGGAAAAGCTATTTGTTGTCATTATTGTTATTCTCATTTTATTTTCTGTTAGGGAAAAAACCAGATACGAAAATATTTTTGGTGAATCGTACTTGGAGGCGATCGAATTTCTTAACGCAAATGATAGTATTATTAATAAGTACTTAGATTATGACCAACGATCTAAAAACGAAAAATTAGCTATTGTTTTTCCCGAATTAATAAAATATACACTATACCAGGATTTACTTGAAACAACAGCTCTAGAATTGATTTATACAAATTACGGCAAACGTTATGCTGACTTTTCTATTGGTTACTTTCAGATGAAACCATCTTTTATTGAAAACCTTGAAGTTGAGATTCTGAAATATTCCGAACTAAAATCAAGGTACTATAAGTTAGCTACATTTGATGATTTAAGCCCAAAAGAAATAAGAAAAATGAGAGTTGAAAGACTAAAAATGATAGAATGGCAATTAATATATTTGAATTGTTTTTATGATTATTTAAGTTTAATATATAAAGATGAAAAGTGGAAAAATCGGAATCAAAAAGTTAGGTTTTATGCAACTTCTTACAATTACAACTTTAAGGCTGATAAAAAAGATATAGAAAATAGACTTAACCAGAAATTATTTCCTTACGGAAAACAAAAAGGGAATAAACAATATTCCTATTGTGAGATTTCCGTTTATTACTTGAATAATCTATCTGACTATTAACTGTAAAGATACCTTTTGATTTTTTGAGTTGCTGTTTTTTCAAACGGAATGGTTTGAGGAACAACTGCATATACTCTTGAAAATTTATTCACTTTCGAATTAATATATGTATGAAGCTCATCGATTAATTCATCTGCTTTCTTTTTAGCAAAGTGAACGGCCTCCTCTTTTAAATGTTGAAATTGTTTTTCCAATTCTTCATAATTAAAGTGAACAAGGGCAATCAATTTTCCTTTCTTTTCAACAACAATTGATTCTAAAACATATTTAAAATTATTTATAATTGATTCTATTTCTTCCGGGTAGATATTTTCTCCACTGGCACCAACGATCATATTTTTAATTCGTCCTTTTATGTATAAGTATTTGTCTTTATCAAAAAAACCACGATCGCCTGTTTTTAACCAACCATCTTCAGTTAAAACTTCTTTTGTAAGTTTAGGTTCTTTGTAATACCCTTTCATTACATTATCACCTTTTGCCCATACTTCGCCTTCTCCGGTTTTTGGATCGGGATTATTAATTTTAACTTTAATTCCATCTAATATTGGGCCGGTTGCCCTGTACTTTACATTTTTAGGATTAGCACCTGATAAGAAAGGAGCACATTCTGTTAACCCATAGCCTATTGCATAAGGAAATTTTGCCTCTCTTAAGAATTTTTCTACTACCGGATCTAAAGGAGCACCTCCAATCCCAAAGAATTCCAATTTACCACCAAATGTTTTTTTTAGTTTCTTACCGGCAAGCCTGTTTAATATTTTTCTTATAACTGTAACTTTATAAAGCAATGCCATAAATGTACTTTTAGTGAATGTGGGGAGAACTTTGTTTTTATAGATTTTTTCAATCACCATTGGAACACTTAGAATATGTGTTGGTTTTACCTTTTCCATTGCAGGAATTAATGCATTTGCAGTTGGTGGTTTTTCCAGGTAATAAACAGAAGAACCTCTCATAATAGGCATGATCAAACCTAAAGTATTTTCATATGCATGAGAAAGCGGTAATATGGAAAGAAAACGATGGTTTTGTTTAACGTTTTCAACATTTAATAACTGGATTGCTTCAAAAACAATATTTTTATGCGTTAGCATAACTCCCTTTGATTTCCCAGTTGTACCAGATGTATATATTATTGAAGTAATATCCTGTTCGTTAATTTCAATTTCATTGAATCCATCAATATTCTGAGAATGATTGCCTTTTAATACTTCCAGATTATCTGTGAATATAATTGTATCTATTACATTCTTAGATACACTTTCTATTTTAGGAAACATTAGTTTAGAAACAAAAACGGCTTTTGTTTCCGAATGCTCAAGAATATTTAAAATTTCAGATTCATGAAAATCTGGTAATAAGGGCACTGCAATTGCACCAATTGAAGCGATCGAGAAGAAAGCGATCCCCCAATTAGGCATATTCCTACTTAAAATGGCGACTTTATCACCTTTTCTTATACCAAGTTGGAATAAAACCTTTTTAAGTTTATTTACTTCATTTTGAAAATCATGATAAGTTAAGTGTTTCTGATTTACATATGATAATGCAATATTTTCACCATATTTCTTAAAACTATTTTCAAGTAAACTTGGTATTGTTAGTTTTTCAATATTGATCATAACTCCCTTTATCAACTGTTTAAAATAAAAACAGTTCTTTAATGTATTTAGATGGTTTAACGTTTCAAAAATAATATTTAAATTACGTAAAGAAAATTTTGAATTAATAAGATATCAACAATATTAAATACGTATTGTTTGAAAGAAAAAAACTGATTGAACATTAATCAGCTGTAATAAAAATTAAATTCGTTTTAAAAATTAAGGTTGACACCGATTCTCACTGAGGAATAATCTAATTCGAAACCTTCATATTCATCATCAGTAGTTTTAGCCAAGTCGTATGCTATAATTACTTGCGGATTAAACCTTTTGTTATTTATACTTACCCCTGTTTGGAATCTTGGATTTACAGAACTACCTGAAAAGTCTTCAAAACTCATACTATTAGATAATAATCCTACTCCAATAATTATACTGTTCTTTTTTGTTGGCGATAGTGGTGCCAGGAAGTTTGTCATCATACCACCCGAAAACTTTGTAAAGTTATATGTTTTATCAGCACCAGTTATAACCTTTGGCGAAACTGAATATTCAATTAGAGGTTGTATTTCGACCAAATTGAAAAACCTAAAGCCAAAGCCAATCCCCATATTAATATTTAAAATTAGATCGCTAGTGCCAGATGTAATATAATAACTGCCAAGATCATTTTCTATCCATGCATTAACATCTTCAGGATTATAAAAACCAAAGTGAACAGAAGGAAAGAATTTAAAATCAAAAACTTCTTGAGCAGAAACGTTTAATGAAATTAAAAAAGCAATGGTTAATAAGATATGTTTTCTCATAATAAATGAATTTTGTTAATCAATTCAGATTAAATACTAAACAAAATTATGCGAAAGTATCATAAAAGCCAAATATTAATAGTCATTTAATTTCATCAGAATAATAAGCTTTTACTAAATTTCTTAAATTATAGGTAGAAGCCATTACTTCTCCGTAAGCGCCACATGATTGTATCTCAATGAAGTCACCTCTCTTTATTTCAGGTAGGTTAACGGATTTACCAAAATAATCTGCAGATTCGCAAATTGGACCTACAATATCATATTTTTTCTTTGGAAGTTTAGATGTTAAATTTTCAATATTGTGATATGCCTGATATAGTGCAGGTCTAATCAATTCTGTCATACCTCCGTCTACAATGGCAAAATCTATATTAACTCCCTTTTTTACATAAAGTACTTTTGTAATTAATGAGCCACACTGACCTACCATTGATCTTCCTAATTCGAAATGAACTTTTTGCCTGGGCAAGAGTTCAAGTAAATTGCTGAATAAAGCAAAATAATTACTGAAATCGGGGATAGGTTCTTCCCAGGGTTTTTCGTAATTAATACCTAAACCACCACCAACATTAATTTCTTTAATTTCTATATTCTGATTTATAAACCACTTCTGAATTTCATTTATGCGGAGGCAAAGTTCTTTAAATGCCATTAAATCTCTTATTTGTGATCCGATATGAAAATGTAACCCAATTAATTTTATATTTTTTAAATTTATAATTAATTCTACTAATTCATGAAGTTCCCACATATTTATCCCAAATTTATTCTCTTCAATGCCTGTTGTAATGTAATGATGAGTTTGGGCATTTATATTGGGATTTATACGCAAAGCGACTTTAGCTAATTTATTTTTTGCTTTTGCGAGATCATTAATAACATTAAGCTCCGGAAAAGATTCACAATTAAAGCAAAAGATATTATGATCTAAGCCAATATTAATTTCCCAGTCAGCCTTTCCAACTCCTGCATAAACAATTTTATTAACATCAAATCCAGTTTCAATAGCTTTTTGGATCTCGTTTCCACTTACACAATCTGCTCCAAACCCATTATCACTAATTAGTTTTAGAATTTTAGAATTTGAGTTGGCTTTTAGTGCATAATGTACAAAAAAACCATATTTTTCAGATTCTGTTTTAGCTTTTTGGATCGTTTCAGATAAAAGATCCATATTATAATAGAAAAACGGAGTTTTTAAATGTTGGATTAATTTTGTATCGGTATTACTCATTTGTAAAAAGATTTTCGTTTAGTAATTGCAATGCTTTCACTTTATCATCGCACTTTACAAGTAATGTAACATTATGATTACTACCTCCATAGGATATCATTCGTATTGGTATATCTGCTAATGCATTAAAGATTCTTCTTGCTAATCCCTTTTTTTCTGCTATAAAATCTCCTACTACACATATTATGGATTGGTCCTTAACAATTTCTACTGTACCATATCTGCTTAATTCATCTTTAATGAGATTTAAATGTTCACAATTGTCAATAGTGACAGAAACTGCAACTTCTGAGGTTGTAATTACATCTACAGGCGTTTTATACATTTCAAAAACCTCAAAAACTTTACGAAGAAATCCATATGCTAACAGCATTCGACCAGATTTAATCTTTATGGTGGTGATATTATCTTTTGCAGCAATTGCTTTAATCTCTTTTCCATTCGATGTTGATTTGATAATAGTACCTTCGTCGAAAGGATTCATTGTATTTTTTAATCTTACAGGAATTCCTAAATCCTTGCATGGTCGAACACTGGATGGATGTAGTATTTTTGCCCCGAAATATGCTAATTCGGCTGCTTCTTCAAAAGATAACTCACGAATAACTGAAGTATTATTAACAAAACGAGGATCACCATTGTGAAATCCATCAATATCGGTCCAGATCTGAATCTCTTTCGCTTTAATAGCTGCCCCGATCAAGGAAGCTGTATAATCGCTACCTCCACGTTTTAAATTATCTATTTCACCAAACGCATTTCGACAGATAAAACCTTGCGTAATAAATAGCTTTTCACTAGGATATTTTTGTAGCTCACGTTTAAGGTTTTCTTGTATGTAATATTCATCGGGTTCCATTCCACGGTCAATTCTCATAAAATTTAGTGCCGGTAAAAGAATTGAATGAATTTTTTCTTCTTCGAGCAGGAAATGAAACAGAGCTGTGGATAAAAGCTCACCTTGCGCCAGTATAGCTTTTTCCTGATAAACAGTAAAAGATTTCCGGACAAAGCTTTTAATATAATTAAAGTGACTATTTATTAATTCATTTCCTTTATTCAAGAAAACTTTAGTTTTAAATAATTCGGAAACAATCTGGTGATAATACTTTTCAAGTTTTTGAATGATTTCTTCAGCCGCTTGTTTTTTATCATTTTTTAGATTTTTTGTGATTTCATCTAATAAATTGGTCGTACCTGCCATTGCAGAAAGTACAACAATTTTTGGTTCATTATCATTTGCTATAGGCATCAATGCTTTTAAACGTTCTGATGTTCCTACAGATGTACCACCAAATTTTAATACTCTCATTTTTTAATTATTATCTATTAAACAAAAAAAGGTTTACAAAAACTGCAAACCTTTTACGATTATTTTATA
>JANQHR010000006.1 GCA_028282585.1 Bacteroidales bacterium
TCAGTAACATTGAAACCAATTATCCAGGTATTAACTTTATCATTAGTAAGATTAAGATGCGTTGTTAAATTCAAGTTTTAATTAAATTTTGTCATAGCAAACTTACAAAAATTTTCTAAGGCCTTTATAAAAGGCTTTAGAAAATTTATCTGATTAAATTTTTAGTAGAATAATATTTAAATAATTAATTTTTTATGAAACAGAAAGTGAAATTCTTAAAATTCTTTAATAAAAGAAATCATAAAAATAGAAGAAAGAGTTCGAGAAAAAAACGACGAATTTTCGCCTCTTCTGTTTGATCAGAAAGTTTGCTATTTGGAAATTTAAAGCCAAATGATCTGAAAATTAATTCAACCCCACATAATATTATAGATTTAGCTTTTTTTTGAAAGGTGAATTTATTTTTTTTCATTTTTCAAAATTCTTATTCTTTTAATTGATTATCCTAAAGTTTATTTATTTCCATTCTAGAAAATTTTAGGACCATTTCAGAAGATATTTTATCTTTCACCTTCATTATCATTGCCAAAAGAAGTTTATTTTTTTATTACATCAATAGTTAAACTAAATGGTAAAAATTGAAACGGGAAAATTACCTTTTATCAGATTATTCACTACATTTGATGGAAAAATAAAAATATCGCCATTTTTTCTTTCTTAAATTTCGTTAAAACTTGAAAGATATAAAACTTAAATTAGCAATTTTAAAAAATTTATCAAAATTCGCTAAAAAATTGTATAATGTTAAGATGAAAACTCATAATTAACAGATATATGATAAATGGATATCCTTTATTTTTATATGAGGGTTTCATAGATTTTCATCTCCCAACTAAGGAGAAAAATAATGGCAATAAGCTCAACCGACCGTCGTGCAAAGAATGTGCAAGTTTTTGTTGAAAAAGATGCCGTCGAAACAAGTTTCGCGAAATGGGCACAACCGGGTCATTTCTCTAGAACTTTAGCGAAGGGTCCAAAAACAACTACTTGGATTTGGAACTTACACGCAGATGCTCATGACTTTGATAGTCAAACTAGTTCTTTAGAAGAAGTTTCTCGTAAAGTATTTAGTGCTCACTTTGGACAATTAGCAATTATATTTTTATGGATTAGCGGTATGCATTTTCACGGTGCATATTTCTCTAACTATTCTGCTTGGTTAACTGATCCAGTTAATATTAAGCAAAGCTCACAAGTTGTTTGGCCGATTGTTGGTCAAGAAATCTTAAATGGCGATGTAGGTGGAAACTTCCAAGGCGTGCAGACAACATCTGGGTGGTTCCAAATGTGGCGAGCAGATGGGATTACTAGTGAAGTTGAATTATATTGGACTGCAATTGGTGGTTTAGCTATGGCAGCTATTATGCTATTTGCCGGATGGTTCCATTATCACAAAGCGGCACCGAAATTAGAATGGTTCCAAAATGCGGAATCAATGATGAACCATCACTTAGCAGGTTTATTAGGATTAGGTTGTTTATCTTGGTCAGGACACCAAATTCACGTTTCATTACCTATTAATAAATTATTAGATGCAGGTGTAGCACCTCAAGAAATTCCATTACCTCATGAGTTTTTAATTAACCGTCAATTAATTAGTCAACTATATCCAAGTTTTTCTCAAGGATTAGCACCATTCTTTAGTGGTAATTGGAGTGTTTACTCAGACTTTTTAACATTTAAAGGTGGTTTAAATCCTGTAACAGGCGGCTTATGGTTAAGTGATACTGCTCATCATCATTTAGCTTTAGCAGTTTTATTTATTATTGCTGGTCATATGTACCGTACAAATTGGGGTATTGGTCACAGCATGAAAGAAATTTTAGAAGCACATAAAGGCCCGTTTACTGGAGAAGGCCATAAAGGATTATATGAAATTTTAACAACATCATGGCATGCTCAGTTGGCGATTAACTTGGCTATGATGGGTTCATTAAGCATTATTGTTGCTCATCATATGTATGCAATGCCTCCATACCCATACATTGCAACTGACTACGCGACTCAATTATCATTATTTACACATCATATGTGGATTGGTGGTTTTTGTGTAGTTGGTGGTGCGGCTCATGGTGCAATTTTTATGGTTCGTGATTATACTCCAGCTAATAATTATAATAATTTATTAGACCGTGCATTAAGACATCGTGATTCAATTATTTCACATTTAAACTGGGTTTGTATCTTCTTAGGTATGCATGCATTTGGATTCTATATTCATAACGATACAATGCGAGCGTTGGGTCGCCCACAAGATATGTTTTCAGATAAAGCAATTCAATTGCAACCAATTTTTGCCCAATGGATTCAGAATATTCATTTATTAGCACCAGGTACAACAGCACCTAATGCTTTAGCAACAACAAGTTATGCGTTTGGTGGAGAAGTTGTTGAAGTTGGCGGGAAAATTGCTATGATGCCGATTAAATTAGGAACTGCAGATTTTATGGTTCATCATATTCATGCATTTACAATTCACGTAACAGTTTTAATTTTATTAAAAGGTGTATTATATGCACGTAGTTCTAAGTTAATTCCAGATAAAGCAAACTTAGGTTTCCGTTTCCCTTGTGATGGACCTGGGCGTGGCGGTACATGTCAAAGTTCAAGTTGGGATCATGTATTCTTAGGCTTATTCTGGATGTACAATTCAATTTCAGTAGTAATTTTCCACTTTAGTTGGAAAATGCAATCAGATGTTTGGGGAACAATTGCTCCAGATGGAAGTATTTCACATGTAACAGGTGGTAACTTTGCACGAGGTGCAATTACTATTAATGGATGGTTGCGTGATTTCTTATGGTCACAAGCTTCACAAGTTATTCAATCTTACGGTTCAGCCTCATCAGCATACGGATTAATCTTCTTAGGAGCTCACTTTATTTGGGCCTTTAGTTTAATGTTCTTATTTAGTGGTCGTGGTTACTGGCAAGAGTTAATCGAGTCGATTGTTTGGGCACATAACAAGTTAAATTTTGCTCCAACGATTCAACCACGTGCATTAAGTATTACACAAGGTCGTGCTGTTGGTTTAGCTCACTATTTATTAGGTGGTATTGGGACAACGTGGTCATTCTTCTTAGCACGTGCAGTTTCAATCAGTTAATTCGTTCAACTAAACTTATTATTTTTATTCATAACTAAAATTTACATAAAAAGGCATCTAACATTATGGTAACTAAATTTCCAAAGTTTAGTCAAGCCCTTGCACAAGATCCAGCAACGCGAAGAATTTGGTATGGTATCGCGACTGCTCATGATTTAGAAGCACATGATGGTATGACGGAAGAAAATTTATATCAAAAAATTTTCGCTTCACATTTTGGTCATCTGGCAATTATTTTCCTATGGACTTCAGGAAATCTATTCCATGTTGCTTGGCAAGGTAACTTTGAAAAATGGGTAACAAATCCATTAAAAGTTAAACCAATTGCCCATTCGATCTGGGACCCACATTTTGGTGAATCAGCTTTAAAAGCATTTAGTAAAGGCAATACATATCCTGTAAATATAACATTCGCAGGTGTTTATCAATGGTGGTACACAATTGGTTTCAGAACAAATCAAGAATTATATATAGGATCGATTGGTTTAGTATTATTATCATCAGCTTTATTGTTTGCGGGTTGGCTACATTTACAACCAAAATTCCGGCCAAGTTTATCATGGTTTAAAAATAATGAATCTCGTCTAAATCACCATTTATCAGGTTTATTAGGAGTTAGTTCATTAGCTTGGACCGGTCACACAGTTCACGTAGCAATTCCAGCATCACGTGGCATTCATGTTGGTTGGGATAACTTTTTGACAACTCCACCGCATCCAGCAGGTTTAACACCGTTTTATAATGGCAATTGGACAGTTTATGCAGAAAACCCAGATAGTCCAACTCATGTTTATGGTACTTCAGAAGGGGCAGGCACAGCTATTTTAACATTCTTAGGCGGTTTCCACCCACAATCACAATCATTATGGTTAAGTGATATGGCTCATCATCATTTAGCAATTGCAGTTGTTTTTATTATTGCAGGTCATATGTACCGAACAAACTTCGGTATTGGTCATAATATGAAAGAAATCTTAGATGCTCACCGTCCTCCTGGAGGTCGATTAGGAGCAGGTCATATTGGATTATTTGAAACAATTACAAACTCTTTACACATGCAATTAGGATTAGCCTTAGCATGTTTAGGTGTTGCCACATCATTAACAGCTCAACATATGTATGCATTAACGCCATATGCATTTTTATCAAAAGATTTTACAACTGAAGCTGCGCTATACACACATCATCAGTATATTGCTGGATTCTTAATGGTTGGTGCATTCGCACACGGGGCAATTTTCTTTGTTCGTGATTATGATCCAGAATTAAACAAAAATAATGTTTTAGCACGTATGCTAGAGCATAAAGAAGCGATTATTTCACATTTAAGCTGGGCATGTTTATTCTTAGGATTCCACACATTAGGATTATATATTCATAATGATACAGTTGTGGCATTTGGACAACCAGAAAAACAAATTTTATTTGAACCAGTTTTTGCTGAATTTATTCAAGCGTCATCAGGTAAAGCTGTTTACCAAATCAACGTTTTATTAGCGTCTTCAACGAGTCCAGCAACAGTTGCGGGTAATCAAATCTGGTTACCAGGCTGGTTAGAAGCAATTAATAATAGTAAAAATGATTTATTCTTAAAAATTGGGCCTGGTGACTTTTTAGTACATCATGCTATTGCTTTAGGTTTACATACAACAACATTAATTCTTGTAAAAGGTGCTTTAGATGCCCGTGGATCTAAATTAATGCCAGATAAAAAGGACTTCGGTTACAGCTTCCCATGTGATGGCCCAGGTCGTGGTGGTACGTGTGATATTTCAGCTTGGGATGCATTCTATTTAGCAATGTTCTGGATGCTAAATACAATTGGATGGACAACATTCTATTGGCATTGGAAACATATGGCTATTTGGGGTGGTAATCCAGGTCAATTCGATGAATCATCTAATTATATTATGGGATGGTTACGAGATTACTTATGGTTAAACTCATCACCATTAATTAATGGGTATAATGCATTTGGTATGAATAATTTATCTGTTTGGGCCTGGATGTTCTTATTCGGACATTTAATTTGGGCAACAGGTTTTATGTTCTTAATTTCATGGCGTGGTTATTGGCAAGAATTAATTGAGACATTAGTTTGGGCTCATGAACGTACACCTCTTGCTAATTTAGTTCGTTGGAGAGATAAACCAGTCGCACTTTCTATTGTTCAAGCTCGTTTAGTTGGTTTAGTACATTTCGCTGTTGGTTATATTTTAACTTATGCAGCATTTGTTATTGCTTCAACTGCTGGAAAATTTGGTTAATATTTCATTAATTTATCTTTCTAATTATTTCTATTAAAGAAATAATTAGAAATATAATACTAAAGTTGATTATTGTTAATTCTAGACAGCTCTCAGGAAGAAAGGGCTGATTTTAAATTATTAAATTTGATTTCTTATCCATTTTTAGTTTTCCCTCGATAGATTATCTTTTTTCTTTTATTTTTAGGCCAACAACCAAAAATTGTCTAATTTAAACTTTTTGTGGTAGAATTGTGTACTCTTTGACAAGATTACGAAATTCTGTACCATCGATTGTCTCAGCATCTAATAATTTTTCAACAGCCAAATCAATAACAACTCGATTATTTAAGATAATTTCTGTTGCAATTTGTTCACAGTGATTGATAATTTTACAAACTTCTCTATCAATTCGATCGGCAATTCCATCATTCGATTCTCCACCTAAGAACATTTGCTCATTGTTATCATCTTCTAAAGCAATTGGACCAATATTTGACATCCCGTAACGTGTCACCATTTGTCGTGCAATATTAGTTACTTGTTGTAAATCATTACTTGCACCAGTTGTTACTTCTGGATCACCAAAGATAATTTTTTCAGTCACACGACCAGATAAAGTTGTAATAATACGTGCTAATAATTGAGAACGAGATAATAACATTTGGTCTTCTTCTGGGGTAAACCATGTTAAACCTTTGGCACCTCCACGTGGAATTAAAGTAATTTTTTCAACTTCATCATGATTCTCTAAGACTGATCCGACAATAGCATGTCCGACTTCATGATAAGCAATTAGTTTTTTATTTTTTGTGTCTTCCATTGTAGAACCCGCAATCCCACCAATGATTCGATCTGCAGCTTCATTAACTTCATTCTTTGTAATTGTTGATTTTTTATAGCGTGTTGCGAGAATTGCGGCTTCATTTAATAAATTCGCTAAATCAGCCCCAGAGAAGCCTGGTGTTCGATTTGCTAATTGAACTAATGAAACATCTTCATCAAAAGGTTTATTTTTTGCATGAACTTTTAAAATACCAATTCGACCTAGGCGATCTGGTAAACCAACTGTAATTTGTCGATCGAAACGACCAGGGCGTAATAATGCGCCATCTAAAATATCCACACGATTTGTTGCACCAACAACAATTACGCCTTTATTTTCTTTAAATCCATCCATTTCTGTTAATAATTGGTTTAAAGTTTGTTCTCGTTCATCATTTCCACCACCAATTCCAGCACCACGTTCACGTCCAACGGCATCAATCTCATCAATAAAGACAATACACGGAGTATTTTCCGAGGCTTTTTTAAATAAATCTCTAATCCGTGCAGCACCAATACCGATAAACATTTCTACAAATTCTGACCCTGCTACACTATAAAATGGAACATTTGCTTCATTGGCAATTGCTTTAGCTAATAAAGTTTTTCCAGTTCCGGGAGGTCCTACTAATAAAACTCCTTTTGGAATTTTCGCCCCAACAAGTGTATACCGCTCTGGTTCTTTTAAAAATGAAACAATTTCTTCAAACTCAGCTTTTGCTTCATCAATACCTGCAATATCATCAAATGATATTCCTGTTTCTGGTCGCTGATCAAATCGTGCGGGTGATTTGCCTAAATTCATTGGTGATGACCCAGAATTTGGCGAAAAGTTATCTGAATTTTGGAAAAAGAAGATTAAACTACCAATAAATATTAATGGTAAAAGTAAGTTACTAGCAATAGTAATAAAAATGCTTTTTCGCGGAGCGGGATGAGCATCGAAATCAATATTATATTCTTTTAATTTTTGAATAAGTTGTGATGCACCCACTGGAATTTCAACTCGTATCGATTGTGGTCGATTACCAAGTTCGGGGCTTGCAGCTTGAACAATTGCATTTCGACTATTGTCATATAAATCTACTTGTTTTACCCATCCCATTTCTAGGTATTCTAAAAATCGTCCATAAGTCATTCTTGAACTACTAAGATTTGTATTTAATTCTGGTTTAGACGGATTCTCATTAAATCCAACCACATTAAATGTTTTAAGACCAATAAAAATACAAGCTAAAAAGAAAAGTCCAACAAGAATTTTCTGAATTGTATTACGATTCATTTTTTTCATTTAATTTTTATATAAATTTGTTTTCACTAAAAGGATAACATAAATAGTTTTTGGAAACCAACTATTTTTTAAAATTTATTGTTTTATTTTTCTTTATTAATATAAACTTATAATAAATTACTTTGTAATTAATCTATTAATAAAACAAACTTTCCTATGGTAGATCGTAATAATACTGTTCGTATTTTAAGAAAGGAATCCTATTGGTTTAATCAAACTGGAACAGTTGCATCTGTTGATAAAAGTGGTATTCGTTATCCTGTTGTTGTTCGATTTGAAAATGTTAATTATAGTGGGACTAACACAAATAATTTTGCTATTGATGAATTAGTAGTTGTTGATAATTAATAAAACTTGGAAGGAAGTTTTATTTCCTTCCAAGTTTTTTAACTTTATGTTAATATTTTCTCATTAATATTTCTTGTAAAAAATAAAATTATGGTCGATCCCCCGCAAATTGGAAGAATGGCACCGAATTTTTTAACAATCGGCGTTTATAAAAACCGGTTAGGAAAGATTAGACTCTCAGATTATTATGGAAAAAAATATGTGATTCTTGTTTTTTATCCCGCTAATTTTACATCCGTTTCACCAACTGAATTAATCGCTTTAAGTGATAGAATTACTGAATTTCGAAAGTTATCAACTCAATTACTTGCAATTTCAGTTGATAGTCCATTTTCTCATTTACATTATTTATTCTCAAAACGAAGTCAAGGTGGATTAAGGAAATTGAATTATCCATTAGTTTCCGATTTAAACCAATCGATCACACGAAAATACCAATTATTAACAAATGATGGTTTAGCATTTCCGGGATTATTTATTATTGACAAAGAAGGTATAATCCAATATTATACAGTTAATAACTTATTATGTGGAAGAAGTATAAATGAGTTACTTCGTATTTTAAAATCGATTCAATATATCAAAGAAAATCCAGGACAAGCTTGTCCAGTTGATTGGAAGTATGGTGACAAAATTTTATATTCACATCCACTAAAATCAAAAATTTATTTTAAAACATTATATTCTATATTCTAATAAAAAGAATGAAAAGTTTATGCCAAAATTAAAAACTCGAAGAGCAGCTTCAAAACGATATAAAATAACGGGTACGGGTAAATTTTTACGCCGCCATGCTTATAAAGGCCATCTTTTAATGAAAAAATCAAAGAAACAAAAAAGAAAATTATCCCAATTCATTCTTGTAAGTAAAGGTGAGAGAAAAGCTATTAAATTAATGTTACCTTATTAAAAAATTAAAATGGATAGAAAATTGTAATGGTTCGAATTAAACGTGGAAACGTCGCAAGAAAACGTCGAAAAAAAGTATTATCTCTTGCAAGTGGGTATAGGGGTGCCCATTCTGTTTTATTTAGAGTGGCAAACCAACAAGTGATGAAAGCATTACGATATTCCTATGTTGGACGAAAAGAAAAAAAACGGATTTTTAGAAAAATTTGGATCAGTCGTATTAATGCGGCTTCTAGATTAAATGGAACAACTTATAGTCGATTAATTCATAAGTTTAAAAAATTAAACGTTGACTTAAATCGGAAAATGTTATCACAAATTGCTGTTTTAGATATATCAACTTTTAAATCCTTAATCCAAATGAATGGATAGAAAAGTAGATTATTCTTTATGAAATTGTAAAACGAATTAAAATTTCATCTAATTTAGATGATTGATTGAATCAATTTCTAATCTAAATTAGAAAATTATAATAAATTTTAGAAAAATGAATGCAAATGATGATTTAGAAAAATTAATAGAAAACTTACCCTTCTTTCTCAAAGAACAATTAACTCATCATATTGAAAAAGACCAGCTTATTGAAATTGTATTAGATTTAGGAAGAAGACCAGAAGCTCGTTTCATTAGTGGCCCACAATATTTATCTCAAAAAATTATTTCATGGCAAGACATTGATTATACGACAAAACGAATTAGTAAATTTAGTAATGAAAATCGTGCGGGTATTGAACGAACACTTCATCGAATAAGTTGTATTCGAAACCGCCAATTTTTAATTAATGGATTGACTTGTCGTGTAGGACGAGCTGTTTTTGGAATTATATCGGTTATTCGAGACTTATTAGAATCAGGAAAATCAATATTAATTTTAGGAAAACCAGGTGTTGGTAAGACAACCATCATCCGAGAAATAGCCCGAGTATTAGCAGATGAAATGCAAAAACGAGTAATCATAATCGATACTGCAAATGAAATTGCAGGTGATAGTGATATTCCCCACCCAGGAATTGGACGAGCCAGACGAATGCAAGTTGCTAAAACAGAATTTCAACATCAAGTAATGATTGAAGCTGTTGAAAACCATATGCCACAAATTATTATTGTTGATGAAATTGGGACAGAATTAGAAGTTTTGGCAGCCCGAACTATAGCAGAGAAAGGAGTTCAACTTGTAGGTACAACTCATGGAAATTGTTTAGAAAATTTAATTAAAAATCCGCCATTAGTTGATTTAATTGGTGGAATTCAGTATGTTACACTCAGTGATGATGAAGCTCGAAGACGTGGTACACAAAAGAGTATTATTGAACGGAAAGCTTACCCTGCTTTCGAAATTATTATTGAGATAAATCATCAAAATTCTTGGACTATTCATGAAGATGTTCAAAAGTCTGTTGATTTATTTTTACGCGGCAATTTTACCACTGGACAAATCCGTAAGTTTTCTTTGACAGAACAAATAAAAATAAAATATCATCCAAGTCAAAATTATCAAAGTTCTTTAATAAATCATTCAAATCGTTCGATTTTACGAGCGAAGAAAAATTGGATTTTATTAAACCAATTAAAAGACAAAAAAGCTCTGAAATTGCAAACTAAAAAATTAATTATTTATCCCTATTCAGTATCTTCAAATTTATTAAAAGAAGTATTATTAAAAATGGAACTTTCATTTGTTTTAACAAATGAAATTAAAAAAGCAAGTTTAATAATTGGTTTAAAAAAACATTTAAAACAAAATTTTAAGTTGATTCGTTTCACGAAACAAAAAAATATCTCAATTTATGGGTTAAATCAAGTAAATCTGTATCAAATAACAAAACTTTTTCAATTTATATCAATAAATTAATTGTTAAATGGAACGGAACATTAGGTTATCCTTATTCTTATGGAGATGAATTGAGTGGAGAAATGGCTCGATTAAATAGAATTAAGATAATTATCCTTTTCTTACTAATTTGGTTTTTAATAGTTGACCAAGCCCAAGCTGCTCCAATTCAAGGCGTCAATGAATTTTTATGCCGACCAAATAATCCGCATCTTTCGAGAGCAGCTACTGGCTCAAACACTCGTTTAGAGGAAAATAATCAATTAATTATAGAATCCGAAGTTGAATCGAAATTAAATATTTTAGTAAAAGGGCAAACCAATAATTCGAAACAACTTAAAGATATTCGAGATGATTTGCAGAAAGGCTTTATTGGCTTAGGAATCCGCAATCAAGAATTATTAGAAATCAACCAGAAACTAGAAGAGCAATTAGAAATCATTACGATAGTATTGACACGATAGTATGATAGTATTCACAAAAAAAGAAGTTTTATGTATTATAACAGGTTTTTACGCGTTTGGGTAGTTGATCTATGGGATTATTTTTTATTAGGTGCTTTTGTTGGAAGTATTGTACCGCCGCGTTTAAAAGATTACTTATCTTAAAAGAAAGCTATGGAACGATTAAAAAATTCCATTATTAAAAAATCAAAATTAGTAATTAAATCGGATATACCCATTTCCAATTCTAAGGAAATAAGAATAAAAAAGATTTCTAAATTCGCTTTAAAAAATCGTGGCGGGGAATTTGAAATTTTTCAAGCAGATCCTGAGTTTTCTAATGAAGTTTTTAAGTTGGCCCAAGAAATTAGAGGGTTAGTTGAACGACTAGCTAGCTTTCTTAAAGAACGAGAATTAAAAGGCGTAGCTAGGATTTTCTTTAAAAGTGGTAGAGTAATTCTACAGCTTCTTTTATCTACGTGTAGAATTGACATTACTTATTTGTTGTTAACTGAGGGATTAAACACTCCAGCAATTGTAATAACAACCACTGCAGGGGATGTGACAGGTTTT
>JANQHR010000053.1 GCA_028282585.1 Bacteroidales bacterium
TTGTGCCTGCTTTGTGAAACTTTGTGGTGTAATTATAAAAGACTGTTACACAGAGAACCACAAAGAAGACACAAAGTTACTCAAAGTAAAAAATACGAATAAAATTTAACTATTGTACTTTTTGGACACCCCTTTTTTATTATTTGGTTTTTTCCTCTATCATTTTTAAAATGGACCACTGGCATACCGGACAGAACCCATCGGCTGAATTTGATTTCATTCTGCAATCCATAAAAGGGCTAAACATTCCTTCACTTACATATCCTCCACCTTCATACGCTCCGATTATATTTTCATTACCTTTTACTCTTGGGGTTGGGATCGGCGTTCCCGGAACAATTTTATTTTCCCATTTTTTACTAAAATCAACCAAAGTTGTTAGGTTAGGCTGCCAAGGCTCAATATCCAGATTAAAAAAATCATTATAAGCGGTTGAAGAATTAAAATATTCATCACCTAAACCGGCAAATGAATGCCCAAATTCGTGGATGAAGACTTCTTTTGAATAAGCATGATCAACACTGGTTATTGCATAATAATTATATATACCTCCTCCTCCATACTTTTCAGAATTCACAAGAATATAAATGTCATCATATGGTACAAGTGAAGCAACATCTCTTACTGCTAAGAAATCCTCTGTCATTAAATAACGCTCACTTCCGAATGTATAAAAACTACTATTTAAAACAGTTTCTTTGTAAATACTATCTCCTGGAATATCAGTACCTGACTCTTTCGATTCTGATTTTACAAGCCATATATTTATTTTTTCTTTATGCGATTGATAAGGCTCATATTCAAACATATATTCGATCATCTTATTTGCATCTTCAACAAATTTATTCATTTCATCGGACGTGTAACCTTCTGCTAAAATTGCTATATCAAGATGCCTGGAAGGGTCGCCATTATCTAGTAATTTCGTCACAGGAAAATTAATAGTCTCATTGTTTGGTGTATATTTTTTCGGATCAATATTGAATGTAAATAATTCCTCAAAACCACCTTCCCATGATCTACTGTAAATTTTTAAGAGAGCAGGTTTTTTTGGAGATGGAAAAATAATACTTTGTGAAAATTCTTTAAAAATCGAATCTGCTTCTAATGTAGTTTGCCATTCTTCGAACAAAGTAGAGAAACCTTGTGAAAAGATTAGTTCCCCGGAGTTAACATCATAAACCTCGAACTTATACTCACCATAATCCAGTTTATTAGTAAAGTTAGTTTTTGAACCTCCCCAAAATGGTTCTTTAATAATTTTTAACAGCCTAATTTCTTCTGAATTTGCATCGCCGTAAAAGTTAAAATCAACCCGCATAGTTTGTTCCTCAAAATACTGATCATAAACAGTTTTATTATCGCATAACGAACAAACAAGAATTAAAATAAAAAATAACAATGATCTCATACCTAGCTTTTTTTTATTTGTTAAATTTACAACTTCTAGATTTAGAAACACCTATTTGACTATGAATACTACCATTGGATTAAAATTAAAAGAAATTTTGCTGAATTTAGGATTACCTGAACAAATTGCAATTCTCACCAAAAACACAATTGTACTAGTTGCCGTTATCGGTTTATCTTTTCTCGCATATTTTATTACCAAAAAGATTTTAATAAATATTTTAAGAGGATTTGTTAAAAGAAGTAAGGTTGAATGGGATGATATCTTGTTAAACCAAAAAATTCTGAAAAGATTTTCTCATTTGGTGCCAGCTATAATTATATATTTCTTTTCAAAAAATGGATTATTGGAATATCCTAAAATATCAACTTTTATACAAGACGGATCATATATCTATATTGTATTTATTGTTATGTTTATTCTAGATGCATTTTTAAGTGCTTTACATGATATTTACCAGACTTTTCCAAGTTCTAAAGAAAGGCCTATTAAAGGTTATATACAGGGAATAAAGATTATAATTTACTTCATAGGTGTAATTATTGTAATTTCAGTTTTGATAGGACAATCTCCTATGAAATTATTGGCAGGATTAGGAGCGGTTGCTGCAATCTTAATTTTAGTTTTTAAAGATACGATTTTAGGATTGGTATCAGGTATTCAGCTAACGGCCAATCAAATGGTTAAAATTGGCGATTGGATTACAATGCCTAGCAAAAATGCCGATGGAACTGTAATGGAAATTACTTTAAATACAGTAAAAGTTCAAAATTTTGATAAAACCATTGTTACAATACCCACATATGCTCTTATATCCGAATCTTTCCAGAATTGGAAGGGAATGGAAGAATCGGAAGGAAGGAGGATTGCCCGCTCACTTTATATTGATTTAAAAAGTGTGAAGTTTTGCGATCATGATATGCTTGAAAGGTTCAAAAAAATTAAGTTAATTCAGGATTATGTTACGGCTAAACAACATGAAATTGATGAACATAATAAAAAACTCGAGATTGACGATAATGATAGAGTAAGTAGACGGAATTTGACTAATGTAGGCGTATTTAGAAGATATATTGAGATTTACCTGGAAAAACACCCAAAAATCCATAATGCTGATTCGGGATATACTTTATTGATCAGACACTTACAACCAACTGAAAAAGGCTTACCAATTCAGATTTATTGTTTTAGTAAAGATCAGGACTGGGTGAAGTTTGAACAGGTTCAAGCCGATATATTCGACCATATTTTAGCAGTTGTTCCTGAATTTGAATTAAATGTATTCCAAAATCCAACTGGTTCAGACTTTAAAAATTTAAATCAATTATCATGAACACCAAATTATTGTTTATCCTCGGATTGATGATTTTATCTTTAAAATTATCTGCTCAAAAAGTCTATTCGGTAAAGTATGACTATCAGGCAGATGTGAAGGTTTTTATCACAGAACATGACTATCAGGCTGATTTGTTAGTATATAAAGTAGACTACGATTATCAAGCCAAGGAAAATAAAGGCTTATGGTTTTTTACTAAATACGATTATCAGGCCAAAAAGAAAGTTTTTTTTACGAAATATGATTATCAGGCAGATCTAAAAATCTGTTTTGTTGATTATAATTATCAGGCAAAATGGAGGAACTCTCAAAAGAAACATTTAATGGAATAACTCGTATCAATACATAACTCTAATTTATTCATAAAAACCCGATGACACAGCAAATATCAGATAAAAAGTATAAAGAAAATCAATCTGATAATCAACCCAAAAATGAAACAATGATAAAGGATAATCCTGAACATTCTCAGGTTGAATCTTTTTTTAAAAAATCGCAGGAAGAAAATATAAAGCTTTCTGATAAAGTGGAAAGTCTTGAGCAAGCACAAGAAATAATTTTTGAGCAATTTAAAACTTTGGAGCTTCAAAAACTAGAATTAGAAAAACAACAAAAAAAACTGGAAGAAGATAGCGTCAAGTTTCGAGGAAGAACGATCGAACTTTTTGGTAAAATGATCGATCTGAAAAAAGCCAAAAAGACTATTAGTCAACAAAATGAACAATTGAAATTGCAACAAAATGAAATTGAAAAACAGCAAATTTTATTGGAAAATTCTAACCAAAAATTCAGGGAAAGAACCATCGAATTATTTGGAAAAATGATTGATCTCAAAAAGGCAAAAAAAACGATAAGCCAACAAAAAGAAGAAATTGAAAATCATAGGGAGCAACTAAAAGAACTAAATGCAAGTAAGGATAGATTTTTTTCAATTATTGCGCACGACTTAAAAAATCCTATTGCCGGATTTTTAAATCTTACCGAAATCTTAACTAATAATTTTGATGTATTCTCCGAAAACGAAAGCAAGGAATTCATCGAGGTTATGAACCAGGCTTCTAAACAATTGTATAATCTATTAGAAAATCTTTTACAGTGGTCGAGAGCTCAAACCGGAAGAATCACTTATGAACCTCAGTTTATTTCGATTAAAAAAATGGTTGATGAAACCATTGACGCATTAATGATAAATATTGAAAATAAAAGTATTAAAATTAACTTAATTATCGATGATAAAACCATTGCTTATGTTGATGAAAATATGATAACTACAGTTATTAGGAATCTATTAAGCAATGCAATAAAATTTACTAATCATAATGGATCAATAAATATTCGATGTCAGGAATCTGGTAACTTTATTGAAACATCTGTTAGTGATAATGGTATCGGCATCTCTAAAGAGAATCAGAAAAAACTTTTCCGTATTGATCAAAGTGTAACAACGGAAGGAACTTCTTCTGAAAAGGGTACCGGACTGGGTTTAATACTTTGCAAAGAGTTTGTAGAAAAGAATGGTGGAGAAATCAGGGTAGAAAGCGAAGTTAATAAAGGAGCCTCGTTCATATTTACTTTACCGAAAAAGTGTTAGTTTAATAGTTTGTTATAATTAAGAATCAAACATTATTTCATATTAATGCTTATCTTTAGCTCATAATAACTGCTTTTCGAGCCTAAAAATTAAAATGACTAAGTATCTAAAAATATATTTATTCTCAGTTTTAATATTCTCAATTTTAAGTTGTTCAGCGCAATCATCCCAAATAGATAGTTTAATAAATATCCTTGAAGTTCAAAAAAGTGAAGAAAAAATGGCAACCTTGCAAAAGTTGTGTAGGGAGTACATAAATAATTCGGTTGAGGATGTTATTAAATACGCAAATGAACTGTTAATTCTTGCAGAACAAGAGAGCAATCTTGAATATATTGATAAAGCTCATTCTTTTTTAGGTGAAGCTTATTTCTATATGAATGAACTTGATAAATCTATTGAGTATTTTGAAAAATACTTAGAAACCAAAATTTTACAAGAAGATATAGCCGGAATTGGCGATGCATATAATAATCTTGGAATTGTTTACAGGTATATTGAAAAACATGAAACAGCTATCCAATATTATCTTGAAAGCCTTGCAATAAAAGAAAGGTTAAAAGATACAGCTGGATTAAGCAGCACACTGAATAACATTGGTGTACTATATTTTTATATGGGTAATTATAACGAAGCTCTTGATTATTATATAAGGTCTTATAACCTGGAAATCAAAATAGGAAATAAATCCGGAATTGCAACATCTTTACTAAATATTGGGGAAGTTCATAGTTATTTAAATAATTATTCTGATGCATTAAGTCATTTTAACAGAAGTATAGAAATTTCAAAGAGTATCGAAGATATGCACACTTTGGAAGTTAATTACCAATGTATGTATGAAATGTACAAAAGACAAGTTAATTTTCAGAAAGCACTTTATTATCATGAGTTATATACAGAAATAAGAAACGATAGACTAAGCCAAGAATCCAGAAAAGAAATTGCTGAATTAGAAATAAAACATGAAACAAGTAAAAAAGAAAAGGAAATTGAATTGCTAAATAAACAAAACGAACTTAATAGAATTATAATCTTTATACTTTCAATTGCTTTTTTCGTATTTATTTTCCTTTTGATTCTGCTTTACAAACAAGGCCAAGTTAAGAAGAAGACTTTAGAGCTGCTTTCAGAAAAGAATGAAGAGATAACTCTTCAATCCGAAATATTAAATAAATTGAATAATACAAAAGATAAATTCTTTTCAATTATATCTCATGATTTAAAAGGAGCAATTGGAGGATTCTTATCACAAACAGAATTTCTAGCTGAAGACTTTAAATCCCTTCCTTCTGATGATATGCATGATTTAATAATTAAAATGAAATATTCATCGAAAAGACTATATGCTCTTCTGGAAAACTTACTGGAATGGTCACGTACACAAACTGATAGCATTAAATTACAACCTGAAAAGTCCAATTTATTGGAACTGGTTGAAAATATACTTCTGATTTTTAAAGAATCAATGAAAGAAAAGGGAATTAAGCCAATCGTTAAAGTCGATTCAAGCTTACATATTTTTGCCGATATTAATATGGTTAGCACGGTTTTCAGAAACCTGATTACCAATGCAATTAAATTCTCTCACCCAAATACCAGCATTACAATCCATTCTTATAGTTCAAGTGGTTTTATACTTACAGAAGTAATTGATCACGGTATTGGTATAACTGATAAAAACCAAAAGAAACTTTTTAGAATTGACCATAGCTTTTCAAGTTATGGAACAAGTAACGAAAGCGGATCTGGCCTTGGATTAATTATTTGTAAAGAATTTATTGAGCTAAACCAGGGTAAAATCTGGGTAGACAGTAAAATCGGCGAAGGTTCTTCCTTTAAATTTACTCTAAAAAAAGCATAAACCTTACAATCAATAGCATAGCGTTACACCGTAAGTTTTAAATAATCTGCAATATTAAAATCTGAAATTTCTTAGTCAAAAAATAAGCTACGGAAATATCTTATTTCCGAACGAAGTTTTAGTAAAACTATACGTTTAAATTATTTTATCCCTTTTTTAAAAATTTAGTTTTATGCAAATTCAAGATTTGTTTCTAATTTAAATGTTCAAATTTGAGATTCTATAAGTATCTATTTCCTAATAACCAATCTCAATGTTAAACTTTTAAAATTAACTATTTTGAAAAACTCGCTAATATTTATTCTAAAAAAATAAAGTAAGGAAAACAACATCAACTTTACTCCAGAAATACTTGTAAACGTTAGATCATTCCCAAGGGAATATGATACGCCCGACTTGCTTTATTTCATTGATGATTTAATTGAAGAAACTGAGCAAGAAAAAGTAGCAGTAGTTTCTGAAGTTGAAAATACAGAGGTAAAAATGAAATAAAAACTTATATAAATAACCGAAGCCTTGACGGTTTCAAAATGATCAAGGATTATTAACTAAAAATTATCAAAATGAAAAATTTGAAAAAGTTAAAAGGAGCAAAAATGCTAGGTAAAAAGGAGCAAAAAGCCGTTAAAGGTGGACTTTTCCCATGTCTTAACGGGCACTGTTTAATTGGTTACACGTGTATTAATGGATACTGTGTTGAAGATGAATATCAACCCTAATTTTCGTCGAAATGAGAAAACTAAAAGATTCAAATAGGGCAAAAACTCATACTAAAACGCAATGAAAGGCTATCAGGGATGGAGTGATAAAATGCTTAAAAGTATCTTCTGGTTTCATAATACTAAAACTGTGTTATAAAGTTATAAAAACAAAAAATATCGCGGGGTTCATGAACCCTGTGATATTTCCATTTACACAGTTTTTAGGATACTACCAAAAATAATTTAATTCAATCTCTGCTTTACAGCTTCGTACATTAAAATTGATGCTGCAACGGATACATTCAAAGATTCAATCTCTCCCAAAATGGGGATTTTAACCATTTTATCCGCAACTTTTAAATATTCAAGAGCTACTCCACGATCCTCTGCACCCACTAAAATCGCTGTCGGTACAGTAAAATCAGTTTGGTAATATAATTCAGATGCCTTTTCTGTAGCAGCTACAATTTGCACACCACTTTCCTGTAAAAACTTTATGGTCTTTGATAAGCTTTTTACCCTGCAAACAGGAATTTTATGTAAAGCTCCTGCAGATGTTTTAACAGCATCTGCTGAAATACGAGCTGATCCTTTTTCCGGAATTATGACCGCATCGACACTTGCACATTCTGCACTTCTCGTAATAGCCCCAAAATTTCTTACATCTGAAACTTTATCTAAAACAACAAACAAAGGCGTTTTTCCTGACTCAAATAAATTCGGTAAGATATTTTCAATATTCTGAAATTCAATAGGAGAGATAAATGCCAGTACACCCTGATGGTTCTTCATGGTTACCCTGTTAATACGTTCATTTGGAACATATTGAACAGGAATTTGTAAATCCTTAACCAGTTCGATCAACTCAAAAAACAACTCTCCTTTCAATCCACTCTTAATCATCAACTTATCAATCTGTTTTCCTGATTTAATTGCTTCAATAACCGCTCTTATTCCAAATATAAAATCTTTATCCTGTTTCATTCTAACCTTGTTTGAAAATAAATAATTTCACCTTTATTCCACATTTCCACCGCATTGTCCCAACCAGTATATTTTAATTTTTCCCTGTCTAACACGTAATGATTGAAAGTGAAAGGGTTTTCTTCATAATTAAATATAAACGTAATACCGGTACTAATACCTTCCGGATTATAAATCCATCTCTCCTCATCGCCAGATTTAAATAAATAATCTGGTAAACCATATATAATATAGATCATTCCCCGGTCTGTTTTCCAACCTTCTTTATAAGAAGTGAAATATTTATTAGCCAACATTACTCTATTATAATAAGCAATTAATAATTCTCTTGATTTGTCAATATTATTTGCTTTTGCCAGCCAAAAATCATCAACGGCTAATTTGGTTAACTTACCCGTTGAATCTGATCCAGGAATTGAATCAATATTTCCTAAATATTTAATAGGTTGTACAAGTTCCTTAGGGGTTCTTATTACCGGAAATTTTTCTCCATAATTAAATAATGCAACTCCATTGTTATAATTTGATTCAAGTTTTTTTTCGGAAAAATAATATAATCCTTCTACTTTAAAATTCTCATAATTTATTGAGTCAAGATAACTAACCCAAACTGTATCTGCTAGCTGATTATTATCTATCAACGTATCTTCCATATATGGTGGTAAAGATGTATAAAAGTCATCTTTAAAGAAGTATACGTACATTGAATCAATTTCTCTTTTAAAGTGTTTAATTCCAAACCTAAGTTTTGGCCTGATATATGAGTCAACTATGATTTCATTATTAGCTTTATTGTAATAGTAAAAGTCCTGCAGATTGTTTTCTTGAGTACGGTTAATTCTATAAAACGAATAATGACTATTTTTTCGATTGATATCTGTAGTTATAATCTCTAAAAGGTAATTTCCTCCTTTTTGGCTATTAACCTCAATTTCGACAGCTTCATATTGTTTCTTTGGATCTTTATCAAACTTAAATGTAATAGTAGAACTATCAACCAAATTTAGTTTATCGCTTAAATCATAGAGGTTATAAACAATCTGAACTTTTGATAAAAGTTTATTTCCAGGATTATTTTGATTAAATAATAATTCTTTTGTTTTTAGATACTCAACAATAACCGAGCTTGTATCTGAGTTGCTATAAATCTTTATTTTCGGATGTAAGGTTGAACTTGACGGATCATAAATTCTCTCCAGATTCCGAGGTGCGGAGATTCTTTTATTTGTATTACATGAAATAGCAATCAACAAAATTAAAATCAAAACGGGATATTTTATTATTAATCGCATATTCTTTATCAAGTTGAGAATTATAAATATAGTTAAATTCTTTCTTGTTTCAATTCTTCAAGAATCTCCGTAAGTTCTTCCCACTTTTTCATTTCATTCTCAACCAGCTTTTTTAGCTCATCATATTTAGAAAATAATGTAGGATCTTCATTCATTATATTCGGGTCAGATAGAATTGAACTTATTCTCTCCATTTCTGCCTCAGACTCTTCGATTCTTGCTTCACAATCCTTTACATTACTTTCTGCTTTTCTTATCTTTTTATCCAGCTCTTTACGTTCAAGGTATGATTGCTTATTAACAGAACCTTTTTTCTCTTTGTTTTGAACTACCTGCTTTTCTTTTTTTTCTAATTCCTTAAGGTTTTCCAATTTTCTTGTTCTCAAGAAATCATATATTCCACCTATATGTTGTTTAATCTTTTTATCTCGAAATTCATAGACCTTATCAATCAGTCCATCCAGAAACTCCCTGTCATGAGATACCAAAATTAAAGTTCCTTCGAAATCTTTTAGCGCTTTTTTAAGGATATCCTTCGAACGCATATCCAAATGATTGGTTGGCTCATCAAGCACTAACAAATTATACGGTTTCAATAATAATTTTGCCATTGATAAACGTGATCGTTCACCTCCCGATAAAACTTTCACTTTCTTATCAATATCCTCTCCTCCGAAAAGGAATGCGCCTAAAATATCTCTAATTTTAAGTCTAATATCACCAACTGCAACATCGTCAATTGTTTGAAATACCGTTTTATTTTCATCCAGTAATTCATCCTGATTTTGAGCGAAATAACCTACTGAAACATTGTGACCAATTTTCAATTCACCGTTATAATCCAAATCACCCACAATTATACGCGACAATGTTGTTTTCCCTTCTCCATTTCTTCCAACAAAAGCAATTTTCTCACCGCGGGTAACTGTCAGTTCAATATCTTTAAATACTGTTAAATCGCCATACTTTTTTGCCATATCTTTGGTCCGTACAACTAAATCTCCTGATCGAGGTGCAGGTGGAAACTTTATATTTATTGAACTTGTATCTAAATCATCAACTTCAATTCGTTCTATTTTTTCCAATTGTTTAATTCGAGATTGCACTTGAACTGCCTTTGTTGCCTTGTATCGAAAGCGTTCTATAAACTCTTCAGTTTCCTCAATCATTTTTTGCTGATTTCGATAGGCTGCTAATTGCTGTTCCCTTCTCTCCTTTCTCAAAACCTCATATTTTGAATATGGAGCATCATAATCATAGATCTTACCCATTGATATTTCTACCGTTCTTTTGGTTATATTATCCAAAAATGCACGGTCGTGAGAAATCAGAACAACTGCTCCCGGATAGTCTTTCAAAAAATCTTCAAACCATTGAATTGCTTCAATATCCAAATGATTTGTAGGCTCGTCTAAGAGTAAAACATTTGGTTTTTGAAGTAAGATTTTTGCCAGCTCAATTCGCATTCGCCATCCACCGCTAAACTCTGAAGTTGGTCGAGCAAAATCTGTCGATTTAAACCCAAGGCCAACCAATGTTTGCTCAATACTTGCATCAATTGATCCTCCTCCTAATAACTGATAACGATCATTTGCTTCCGTCAAATCATGAATTAACCGGGAATATTCCGAAGATTCATAATCTGTTCTATCAGCTAACTGACTATTAATTTGTTTTATTTTCTCATCCAGTTTTAATACCTCTGAAAAAGCTTCGCGAGCTTCGTCAAAAACATTTCGTTGATCTTTAATAGTCATATTTTGAGGCAAATAACCAATAGTAACATCAGATGGAACAATTACGGTCCCTTTGCTTGGCGCCTGTAAACCCATAAATATTCTTAAGAGTGTAGATTTTCCTGCACCATTCTTCCCAACTAATCCAATTCTATCTTTTGGATTAATTAAAAACGTTACATCATTAAATAACTGAAATGCTCCAAATTCAACGCTTAACTGCTCAACAGAAATCATAAAAAATAATTTTCGCAAAGATAAAAAAAACAGAATACAGAAGTTAGAATAAAGGAGTCAGAAGTCTATACAATTGTCAATTCTACTTGCTTTGAAATTTTAACTTTAAAATCTAAACTTTCTTTATCTTTGCCCAAATTTTAATTACAGAAACGTGGGAAGAAGAAAGAAACCGTTACCTTTAATTGAAAAGGTTGAAATAATTGATGTTGCAGCAGAAGGAAAAGCAATTGCCAAAATTGAAAATAAAGTTTTATTTATAACACAGGTAGTTCCTGGTGATGTTGTTGATGTTCAGGTAACCAAAAAACGAAAAAGCTTTATGGAAGGTATACCTGTCAAGTTCCATAAACATTCGGATATTAAAGTAGAAGCTTTTTGTGAACATTTTGGCGTTTGCGGAGGGTGTAAATGGCAAAATCTTCCATACGAAGAACAATTAAAATATAAACACCAACAAGTAATAGATAATCTGGAAAGAATAGCTAAAGTAGATTTACCTGAAATCGATTATATTCTTCCGTCAGAAAATACAACGTATTATAGAAATAAACTTGAGTTTACTTTTTCTAATAATCGTTGGTTAACTAAAGATGAAATTAATTCAGAAAAGAAACTGGATAGAAGTAATGCTCTTGGTTTTCATGTGCCCAAAATTTGGGATAAAATTGTAAATATTAATACATGTTATTTGCAAAAGGATCCTTCCAACGCCATAAGATTAGAAGTGAAAAAATATGCAGATAAAAATAATCTTTCCTATTTTGATTTAAGAAAACAAGAAGGTTTGTTAAGAAATTTAATCATAAGAACATCTACTACCGGTGAACTAATGATTATTATGGTCTTTTATTATGATGATCAAAAGGAAATAACCAATTTACTTAATTATATTTCGGATAAATTTCCAAAAATTACTTCCTTAATGTATATCGTAAATTCCAAATCAAATGACTCTTATACTGATCAAAATGTAAAGCTATTCAAAGGAAAAGATTACTTTTTTGAACAAATGGAAGACCTAAAATTTAAAATCGGTCCTAAATCTTTCTACCAAACAAATTCTGAACAGGCTTACAACTTATATAAGTTTGCCAGGGAGTTTGCAGATTTAAAAGGCAAAGAAATCGTGTATGATCTATATACGGGAACAGGAACTATTGCAAATTTCGTAGCTAAAAAAGCTAAAAAAGTTATTGGAATTGAGTATGTTCCTGAAGCAATTGAAGATGCTAAAGTAAACTCGGATATTAATCAGATTTCTAATACAGAGTTTTTTGCAGGTGATATGAAAGATATATTAACAAACTCATTCATCGAGAAACATGGAAAGCCTGATGTAATTATTACAGATCCTCCTCGTGCCGGGATGCATCCTGATGTTGTTAACTCACTGTTAAAAGCAAATCCTCCAAAAATAGTTTATGTAAGTTGCAATCCGGCTACTCAAGCGCGTGACATCAATTTATTAGATGCAAATTATAAAGTTACAAAGGTGCAACCTGTCGATATGTTTCCCCACACATATCATGTAGAGAATATTGTATTATTGGAACTTCGCTAGTTATTTGCTAAAGATTTATCGCCATAAATATTTAATTATGCGTTATCTGTCAATAAATCACGGATATCATGTATAATTTTTGATTTTATTTTAATATATTAGTATACCTATTGCCGAACGCCTTATCAAGCAAGATTTTGGTTATTTATTTGAAATCGAAATGAAACAAGATATTTCAGCTTCAAAAAAAAAGAAAAGTTATGGCTACACAGATATTCTTTTTGGTAATAGAGAAGAATATAGTCTGGAGCATCGTTTCTTTAACTCGGTTAGTTTATTTTCTGCATTAGCTGCATGTTTTGCTAGTATTACAAACCTTGCTCTACAGCTAGATCTAAAACTTACGTTATTTACTATTATCTCTACTTTTATTCTTTTTATGTTTTATTATTTATCACGTAAAAAGAAAATCTACAAAACACTTATTACGCCGTTCATAATATATTCACTGATTGTTCTTTCTACGGTTTGGTTTTTTAATGCAGGTTCAGAAGGTCCGGTTGTATTTGTTTATTTGGTTGGATTAGTACTTTTTATTATTATAACAGAAGGAAAAAATAGAATAATAACCATTTCATGCTTTTTATTGAATTTGTTGTTTCTTTTTTATATGGAAAAAAGATTTCCAAATCTTATTACACCTTATGAGAGCGATTTTATTAAATTTTATGATGTTACCATAACGTTTCTGTTTTCATTTGTTCTGATTTATTTTGTTGTTGCTATTTTAGTAAAAAGTTATCGCGAAGAGAAGGCTATTTCAACCTTACAACAAGATGAACTTATTTTTCAGAAAAACCAGATTACCGATAGTATTCAATATGCAAAGAGTTTGCAAAAAGGGTTGCTTACACAAAGAAAAGCAATAGAAAAAATTCTACCTGATCATTTTATTTTATACTCGCCAAAGGATATTGTAAGTGGTGATTTTTACTGGGTAAAGAAAATTAGAGATGTGATCATTATAGCAGCGGCTGATTGCACAGGACATGGAGTTCCGGGAGCTTTCATGAGTGTTTTGGGAATATCTTTACTAAACGAAATTGTAAGAAGAAAAGAAATTCTTAAAGCTAATCAGGCACTAGAAGTTTTAAGACATGAGCTTAAAGAAGCCTTGCACCAATCAGAAGAAGACTATTCATACAATAATGGTATGGACATCGCTCTTTGTGTTATAGATAGAAAACAAAAAACAATGCAATATTCGGGTGCAAATGCACCATTATATCTGATTAGAGATAATAAACTTATTGAATTTAAGCCTACACGTAATCCCATAGGGCTAACACCTCTTGAAATACCATTTCTAAATCATGAGATTGAATATGATGAGAAAGACAGTTTCTATTTATTCTCTGATGGATTTATGGACCAATTTGGAGGTGATGAAGGGAAAAAATTTCGTTCACGAAGGTTTAAACGTCTCTTATTAGACATTCACGACAAACCATTTGAAAATCAAAAAGATAACCTAAGGTTAAGCTTGACAAAATGGATGGGAAACAAGTATGATCAGGTAGATGATATAATGATCTTAGGATTTAGACCGTAGATACAAGTTAAAAAAGAATAAGGCATTACAATAATCCTGATGGCAATTAGGAGAATGACCTTGCCTGCTAAAGGCTTATAATCTATTAATTACCAAAATAAAAAGATTGCTTCATCCTGACGTTTATAGTTAGGATGAAGCAATGAGGTCTTCGAGTCTTTTTGGATACCCTTATGATTTAATTACACTTTGTATTTATTATTTAATCTTTTCCGGAATCTTAATATCCGGATGCTCCTTTTTAAACACACTCCAGTAGTTCTTAATTGTTGATTTAACTTCACGTTGTAATAATAAAATCCCTATTAAATTTGGAATTGCCATAAATACAACTGTTAAAAGTGACAAGTTCCATATTATTGTTGTATCGGTAAATCCTGCAAAGAAGAATCCTACCACATAAAAAAGTCGATAAAAAACAACATATTTGGATCCAAACAGGAATGTAACAGATCTATCACCATAATATGACCAGGATATTGCAGTTGAGAACGCAAATAACATTAAGCCAATTGATACTATATATTTACCCCATTCTCCAAAGAAACTTCGCGTAAATGCTTTTGCCGTTAACGGTGCACTATGTATCAACGATTTTCCGAAGAATGTTACATTCTCTTCTCTATTCTCAATCTTTCCTTCGGTGATTTTTATTTCGCCGGTGAACGGCTGTTGGTTTAACAATACTTTAATATCTTCTGCTACCGACCTTGCATGAACGATAGTTAAATCATTCTGAATTTCGCCTTCGTTAATCTGTAAATTACCATTAAATAAAGGTAAAGCCGTTTTCTTTGAAATATGATCGTAAATTGCCTTTTTATCATCGTCAGATTCACCATCATAAGAGTTCGAAAAAACTATCATGTCTGTGTTCTGGAACTGATTATCTAATTTCTCATTCCATACTCCCGAAGATAACAATACTAATCCTGTTATAGTGCAAATAATAATAGTATCAATAAATGGTTCTAAAATTGCAACTAATCCTTCAGAAACCGGTTCATGTGCTCTTGCAGCCGAGTGTGCAATTGGTGCGGAACCCTGCCCTGCTTCATTTGAAAATAATCCACGGTTAACACCTTGATTAAACATAAATGCAAAACTTGCTCCTAAGAATCCTCCTACGGCAGCCTGTCCGGAAAATACATTTGAAAAAATAGCTCCAAAAGACGGAATAATATTTTGGTAATTGGCAATGATAACTGCAAATGCGCCAATCAAATAAATTAATGCCATACCAGGAACCAAACGTTCCGTTACTTTTGCAATTCTTTTAATTCCGCCAATAATTACAAAAGCTAATAAAACCGCCATAACAGCACCTGTAATAATCCTTTCAATACCAAAGGTCGCTAAAACAGAATCAGTTATACTATTTATCTGTGGCATACTTCCGGAGCCAAATGAAGATAAAATAGTAGCGGCTGCGAAAAAGATTCCAATCCACTTACCTGTTTTTATTACTTTTCCATTCTTCAGATTAATATTTAATCTCTTTTTCATATAATACATTGGCCCACCGGCTACTTGTCCTCTTTTATCAAAATCTCTGTATTTATGCGAAAGCGTTACCTCAACAAACTTGGTACACATACCAAAAAACGCCGTTACTAACATCCAAAATAAAGCTGCAGGACCGCCCATATGAATTGCTAATGCAACACCTGCAATATTTCCTGTTCCTACAGTTCCGGAAAGTGCTGTTGTTAGAGCCTGAAAATGCGATGTATCTCCCTTATCTCCTTTTTTATCAAATTTGCCCCTTACAATTCGAATCGCATGTTTAAAATACCTTAATTGTGGAAATTTCAAATACAATGTAAAAAATAAACCTGTACCAACTAAAAGAAATACAAACCACGGATGTCCTCCTAAAACGCTGTGTAGAGTTTGAAAAAAATTATTAAGTTGTTGCATGATTTTTAAATTCAGTTAGATAAAAAATGATAAGTTAACAAATGTACTAATATTTGTTAAAGTTCAAAATTTGATTTTTCGATAGATTGGATATTAAATTTTGAAAATAGTTTAAAAAAAAGCCCGAATAAATTCGAGCTTTTTAACTAATTAGTAATTCCAATCTTACTTTGGAACTTTGATTTTATCCTCTTCTGCTATCCCTGATAAAACCTCTATATTTATTCCATCGGATAAACCAACTTCAACAACTCGCTTTTCATAAATTTGAGGCCCGCTTTCAATTTCTACAAAAACAGAATCATTCTCAAATACCAAAAGGCTTTCCTCAACAGCCAATACACTATCCTTTCTTGCAAGAACAATATCAGCGTTTGCACTATATCCGGCACGTACAAAAAAATCTTCTTTTAATTCAACCGCCGCTTTTATTTCAAACTGAATGGCTCCGTTTTCTTCTATCCCTTTAGGCGAAATATATTCTAAATATGCATTAAACTGCGTTTCTTCTATGGCTCCAATGGTAAGTAAAAGATTCATTCCTGTCCTTATTTTACCAACTTCGGTTTCATCAACTTTACCTTCAAAAATCATTTCTCCCATATCAGCAACAACTGCAATAGTAGTTCCATCATTAAAAGTGTTGCTTTCAATTACCGAATTTCCCTGCTCAACAGGAACATCTAAAACCATTCCTTCAATAGTTGAGCGAATCAATGTATTCGATGAAGCCTCAGAATCTTTAGTAACACCTTCCTTTATTAATTGCAGATTATTTTCTGCTGCATTTAATTCTGATTTAGCTCTATTTAAAGAAATTTCATACTCCTGAAATTCTGCAGCCGGTATAACACCTTCATCAAAAATTTTCTTTTGTCTTTCGTGAACCCTTTGGGCATCTTCATAGTCGATCCTGGCCTGGTCTAACCGAGCCTCTGCATTATTTAGGTTAATCATATTTGGAATGATCCTTACCTTGGCTATTAAATCTCCATTTTTAACTATATCTCCGGGCTCAAGGTATATTTCTTCAATTATACCTGAAACTTGTGGTTTAATTTCAATTTCTTTTCGTGGAACCACTGAACCTGTTGCTACGGTTTTCTTTACAATATCAGTTACAAAAGCTGTTTTGGTTTCATAAACAACCGGTTTTGGTTTGGATTTTTGATATAAATAATAAATTGTAGCACCGAATATTCCAACTATAATTGTAATTAGTGTAATTCTTAAAACTTTCTTCATTTTATTTAAACATTTAAATTATTCACTTCTAAGAGCATCTATGGGTTTAACATTAATTGCTCTTTTTGCAGGTACAAATCCTGCAAAAGCTCCTGTAATTATTAATATTATTAATGCTGTTATCGCTATTTGAAAATTTACCTCAGGATTTCTAAACATATTGGATTCGACTTCGAATTTTATCAAAGCAAAGTTTACTAATTCTATTAACCCAATTCCGATTACCAATCCGATATATCCTGCAAATGAGGTTAAGAATACAGATTCAGTAATAATCTGGCTTACAATTTTGACCGGTGTCGCTCCAATTGCTCGTTGAATACCAATTTCTTTTGTTCGTTCTTTAACTATTACCAGCATAATGTTACTAACTCCTATGACACCGGCAAGTAACGTCCCGATTCCAACCACCCAAATCAATCCGTCAATTCCCATAAAAACGCCTTTCATTTGCTTAAATTCCTTTTCAACATTAAAATGCCCAATCGCCTGATCATCTTCGGGAGCAATCTTGTGTCTTTGTTTTAATATCCTGATTACTTTATCTTCAATTTTTGAAACGGAAATATGGTCCTCTGCTGTTATTGCATAAACTCCAACCATATCACCATAGTTATATGTTTTTTGTAATGTTGTAAATGGCATAAAAATAACCTGATTATCTCTTTCAGCTTGCTCTCCGGACTTTTTAGAAGAAAAAATTCCAACGACCTTGAAATATACGCCTTGAATTCTTATATATTCTCCAATTGGGTTTTCGTCGGGATTAAACAATGATTCTTGCACTCTTGTACCAATAACAACTATTTTTCTTTTCTGCTCAATGTCTTTATCATTTATAAAACGTCCGGTCTCAATATTAACAGGGTCGATCAGGTTCATATCAGGATAATCTCCAAGTATTTGAAAAGCTCCTGAGTTTAGTCCTCGTATTACATTGTCTCCGGCAAAACTTGCACCGCGTAAACGTGGTGCCAAATATTTGATCCCCGATACAGTTTGTTTAATTGCTCTAGTATCATCATTGTTGTAATTAAAAAAACGTCCCTTGGTAAATCCTTTGTATTCAACAGTAGTTCTTTGAGCCCAAATAAATACGCTATTTGTGGCAAAATCCCCAAAACCTTGAGTAACTCCGTTTTGAAGTCCCTGGCCTGAACCTAGCATTACAATTAACATAAAAATTCCCCAGAATACTCCAAAAGCAGTTAAAAAGCTCCTTAACTTATTTTGTTTCAGAGAATAAAATATTTCTTGCCATTTATCTAAATCAAACATAAATCATTCTTTTATTCATCTCGTAAAGCCTCTATAGGCCTAATATTAGCAGCTTTAATTGCGGGAAACATCCCTGCAAATGTTCCCGAGAATATTAATAATATTGTTGCACTAATAGCAACTCTCAAATCTGCCTGCGGATTAACGAAAAATTCGATAGGAGGTAATGCCCGCGATAATAACTCCATTAATCCAATACCTAAAACCAGTCCGACATAACCGGCAAATGCAGTAATTAAAATCGATTCTGTAATAATTGTACTTACTATGGAATATGGTGTAGCTCCTATTGCCTTTCTTACACCGATTTCTTTTGTCCGTTCTTTTACAACAATTATCATAATATTACTAACACCAACAATACCTGCAATAATGGTTCCGATCCCGACTATCCAAACAAATAACCTGATTCCTGCAAAAAGATCCATAGTTCTTTTATAATCTTCCGCTTTGTTCCAAATGTTGATAGCACGCCTGTCTTCTACATCAAATTTATGTACTGCTGAAAATTGTTTTCGTATTTGTTCCACCATTTTCTCAACCTCATCGAGCGTCTGATCACCGGTTGTCAGCGATATTTGATTAATTTCATTATCACCCATAAATACCCTTTGTGCAGTATAAATTGGAATATAGACTCTTCTTTGCTCATCCTCGGGACCTTCATCTGAAAAAATTCCTACAACCTTAAAAGGTACACCACTAATTTTTATATATGAGCCAACAGCCTTTTCTTTGTCACCATTTTTGAACAAAGCATCGTGAACTATGGTGCTAATTGCAACCACTTTTCTATACTTTTGTACATCAATCTCGTTTAAAAATCTCCCTTCTACAATTTGCACATCTTTTATAATTGCATAACTGGGATGGCAAGGACTTATGGTAAAATTACCGTATTCGTTTTTATATGAAATCGTATTATTTATATCAAACCATGAGCGAGCAGAGATAACATCTATTCCATCTATTGTGGTTTTAACTCTTTCGTAATCTTCATTCGTAAATTTAATATCTCTTCCCGGTTTGTAACCCTGAAAAGGTATTGTAGTTCTTCCCGCACTAATCCAGATTCCGTTATTTACAGATCCTTTAAATTGATTTCTTACACCATTTTCCAAACCTTTTCCGGATCCTAACAGAATGATTAACATAAATATTCCCCAAGCCACACTGAATCCGGTTAGAAAAGTACGCAACCTGTTTTTCTTAATGGTTGCAAATATTTCTTGCCATTTATCTAAATCAAACATAAGACATCTCTTTTCTAATATGCTCAGACTCAATAATACCGTCTTTTAAGTAAATAATCCGGTCTGTTTTTTCCGATATATCTTTTTCGTGTGTAACAATAATCATGGTTATACCCGTTTTATTGATTTCACGAAAAAGGTCCATTACCTCAATTGATGTTGCAGAATCCAAAGCTCCGGTTGGCTCATCTGCAAGAATTACTTTTGGCTTACTTATCATTGCCCTGGCAATAGCTACTCTCTGCTTTTGCCCTCCTGATAATTCATTTGGCATATGTTCTGCCCATTCTCTGAGTCCCATTCGGTCAAGATATTCCAAGGCTATTTTATTTCTCTTCTTTCTGCTTATGCCTTGATAATAAAGCGGTAATGCAACATTTTCCATTGCATTTTTGAATGTTATAAGATTAAATGACTGAAAAACAAATCCAAGCATATTATTTCTGTAATGAGCCGCTTTTTTTTCCGATAAATTACTGATTAAGGTATTATTTAATTTATAAGAACCTTTATCATAAGAATCTAATATTCCAAGAATATTTAGTAAAGTAGATTTACCGGATCCTGAAGAACCCATTATTGATACTAACTCTCCTTGCTCTATTTTCAAATCCAATCCCTTTAGCACATGTAATTCGTTATTACCTGTGAAATATGATTTATGTAAGCCTTGTAATTCTAACATATATATTTTGATTATTGAGTATCATACCGAGCTTATCAACATTTATACCAAACCATATATATTGTTAATATTCTTAACTTTAATAAATTTATCACCTGAACAGTCAAATACAAAATGCACGTATTTGTACATGACCTGTTCTATATCGTGCATATGGCGCATTAAGTTTTGTTCTTGAAATTTATGCTTCCCTGTAAAAATCTTCTGTTAACTTTACTGCAGATTGCTTTCAAGGTTCATAATCGCCAGGTGAAAACCAAAACAAACATAGTTATCGTCAGCAAACCACTAAACACCTTTATACAGACTAACCTGTTGTTAAATACTGTGCACAGATACTACGTTGCTTGTAAAACTGGTAAAAACTTATCCTTAAAAAACAAGTGCATTTACATTGAAGAATTGCAAATGCACTTATGTATTTTATAAATTAAATGGCTTTACTTTTTATTTAATGTTGAATAAGAATTTGTTTACCATATTTTTTGCCATTATAGATCACTTGAAGTTGATAAATTCCATTTGGCAGGTTACTTACATTAATATCAAATTTATTTTGATATGTTATATTGCTATATACAAGTGTTTGCATTTTGTTAAATAACCTAACATTAATTTTTTGTTTATCATTATTTCCAAAAACATCAATACTTTCATTATCAATCAGTTCAACTTTAATAATATCTGATGCAGGATTTGGTGATATCATTAATCCTGTCTCTAAAGAAAGAGGAGTTATACCTCCACTGCAATCCGTATCAATTTGCTTTGTATAATAAGAAGAGACACCACAGGCATTTTCGCCCCTTACATAAACTATAAATCCATGAGGGCCATCTATTGGATCGACAAATATAGTACCTGAAGGCCCGGTATATGTATTTGTGCCTGATACAGGAACAACAATTTCTCCTCCAGAAATAATCCACTTATATGTACTAGCTCCTGAGACTAAATTTACATTTATTTCACCAACTGTGCATCCAAAAACCGGGTGTATTAAACTTGTTGGTGTTTCAGGTACACCTAACCAAACGTACTTTTTTTCAAGTTCTAAAACCCTTGCATTCGGTGCAATAATATTAGCTCCAATCCAGCCAGAGCCATCTGATATCTTAACAAAAGTGGCAGATGAACCAGATGAAGATTGTTTATTTAAATGAGAGCTACTGCTCCATGAAACAGTATAACCGGATAACAGGTCTTGAATTGTATACGTATAGCTTCCGGAACATACAGTAGAAGAACCGGTAATTTCGGGCAAAGGAAGTGTGGTTACCTGGGCATTATCGCTTCTGTCTGACGGGCCAACATTACTTAAGGCAATAACGTTAAAATTGTAGGCAGTGTTTGGGCCCAAACCTTCAATTTTGTATGAATTGCTTGTAATAGGTGAACTATTTAACTTGGTGTTTGCTGAGCCTGAAACTCGATACACATTATAACCGGTTGCTCCTGCCGAATGTAACCAGAATAAAGTTGCATCTATATATGTTATGTTGGAAAAAACCAGGCCAGCAGGTTTTGGTGGCGCAGTGGTCGCAGACTTTTCCGAAGCCTTTGCGTTTCCAACCAGATCATAAGCCGTTACACGTGCCTTATAGTTTGTATTTGAGTTAAGATCTTTGAATGTGTAATAATTATCATCAGTAACTTTTTTCGTTACCGTTTTTTTAATTGTTCCATTAGGATTTATTATCTCCAACTTGTATGTTTTTATACCACCAATACCTGCCGATTGGTTCCTTGTAGTATATATATTGGAACGTTCATCCCAACTGTACCATGAAGTAATAAATATTGTTGTACTGGTTTGGCTAACACTAAATGTTGGGGCTAAAGGAGGAGAATTATCAACAATAATAATCTGGGAACTATAATTAAACTGATGTTCATCGCCGTCTTTATCTTTTGCATCAAAGTACAAATCCATTATAAAGTCGCAATCGCAAGTACCTGCCGGTACTTTAATAGTTAGAAGGAAATTTTTTGATTGAGAAGGAAACAATTTCAGGCTATTATTATCGATGCTAACCCACGAAGAAATATCCGCTCCCAATGAATTTTTATCGATAGAAACTGTAGTTGTATCTGATGTATTGTTTGTTACTTCAATTTGAAACTGATGACTACCTCCTGCTTTAATCGGCGGAAGATAGTGTCCAAAAGCATCTGTTGTTGGAATTTCTACTGTAAAATCCTGCGCTTGAATAATATTGTGTGTTATTAATAAAAATAGCAAAACACACAAACAGTTAATGAGTTTTCTCATAATCTTTTTGTTTTAATTAGTTTAAAATTTTAATGAATATTATTAAATATTAATCTGTTTCTTTTATTAATCTTACAGAATAACCATTCTGTTTGAAATTGGTGGCTTTATAAACAATAGTCGTATTTCTGTGTAGGTACAAAAAACCAGCTTTTTCGTTATCATATTCCGATGAAGTCCACAGTGCGTTATAAGAACCAATTCTAGATGAACTCTCCGATAAATAACGCCAACCATTAGGTATAGCTGTAAAACCACTACTGTTATTTGATATGACAGGAGCTCTCCAATGATAATCTCTAACCTCCTTTAGATGTTTAGAAGCTATGGTATCACCACCCAAATAATCAATAAGTTCCAGCCAATCGTTAATGGTTGGAACACGCCAACCTTCTGGCGCTAATTTTTGGATATCTGCAACCGCGTACCAATTGTAAAGCCTGCCATAGGTTGCAATGGTATCTAAATCTTTGGTATTGTTATAATTGCAGTATGCACCTGTTGTTAAGGCAGCCCATTCTTCGTTATCGGTAACATCAGGTATGGCAGTATCGTTGCGGTAATGCGTTACTCTGAGGTTTTCGGCCATCCAGGTTTGGTTGCCTATTACAATGGTTTTGTAAATGTTTCCGTCCAC
>JANQHR010000077.1 GCA_028282585.1 Bacteroidales bacterium
GACTTAGATAAAGAAAAATACAATATTTTTACTGTATTAGTAAAAGGAACCGAATGGGTTGCTAAAAATGAAACTACCTGCGATCTAATTGTAAATAAAGACGATTTTAGTTTTACTTCAAATAATCAAAAAATTAAGTTTGATTGTGCTTTGATCATAATTCATGGCACACCGGGTGAAGATGGTAAACTTCAAGGTTATTTCGATACTCTTAAAATCCCATATACAACGTCAAATACATTGGCCTCAGCCATAACATTCAATAAGATTTTTAGCAAAAATTATCTAAAACCATTCCATATATCAATGGCAAATTACATAACTATTTCTAAAGGAGATGTAATCGACGCTAACAAAATTATTAAGGTAACAGGTTTACCTTGCTTTGTTAAACCCAACTGTGGTGGTTCAAGTTTTGGTGTAACAAAAGTAAAGGAAAAAGAAAAACTTTATGAAGCCATTGAAGAAGCTTTTAAAGAAGATAAAGAGGTTATCATCGAGGAATTTTTAGATGGAAAGGAATTAACTTGTGGATTATTCAAGACCAAAAAAAAATCCTATATATTCCCTCCTACAGAGATTGTTAGTAAAAATGAATTCTTTGATTATGAAGCCAAGTATACCAAAGGTATGGCTGATGAAATTACACCTGCAAGAATTTCAGATGAATTAACAACCGAAATTCAAAATCTATCTTCGCAGATTTATGATATTTTCCAACTAAGTGGAATTGTGAGAATTGATTACATTTACACTAAGAATCGGCTCTATTTTATGGAAGTTAATACCGTTCCGGGAATGAGTGCTGCAAGCATAGTTCCTAAACAAATTGAAGCAGCTGGATATGATCCAAAAGACATATTCGAACTTGCAATTGAAGATGCAATAGAACGAAATAATCAATGAAAAAAGTACACAACACAGCTTGTCCACGAAATTGTTACAGTACTTGTTCCTTTAAGGTTTGGACTGAAGACGGAAAAGTTATCAACATCGATCCTCAACCTTTAAATAAAGCGACACCCGAAGGGATTTGCTTAAAAGGATTAAGCTATGTTGAACGCGTAAACTCTCCTCGAAGAATTCTGTATCCATTAAAAAAGATTAAGGGAGAATTTAAACAAATATCATGGGAAAATGCCTTAAATGAGATATCTGAAAAATTAACCTACTATAAAGAAAAGTATAGCCCGCAAAGTATTCTGTTTTATTTTGCCAGCGGCATGTCTGGCTTACTAAATTCCGTTAGTACTAATTTTTGGAAAATGTTTGGGGGAGCAACAACGGTCTATGGTAATTTATGTTGGCCGGCTGGTTTGGAAGCAACTCGGTTAACTTTAGGAGAAAATAAACACAATGTCCCATGGGATCTCGAAAATGCTAAACTTATATTAGTTTGGGGTAAAAATCCTGCTGAATCAAATATTCAGCAAATGATTCCAATAGAGAAAGCACAACAAAAAGGTGCTAAACTAGTTTTTATTGATCCAAGAAGAACAGTTTCTTCAGAAAGAGCCGATATACTTGTTCAGCCTGTTCCCGGCACTGATGGAATTCTTGCTCTTGCTCTTGCAAAAATATTGATTGAAAAAAATTTGATAGATCATGATTTTATTAATAAATATGTTTTAGGATTTGATCAATTTAAAGAATCCGTTCTTAAAATAAACATACATGAGGCTTCTAAAGAATGCGGTGTTTCTATCAGATTTATTAATAAATTGGCTAATCTTATTGGCACAGTTAAACCTATGACCCTAATTCCTGGGTACGGAATGCAGCGATATACAAATGGAGGACAAACCACCAGGTGTTTACTTGCACTTTCTGTTATTACAGGAAACATTGGTAAACAAGGAGCTTGCTGGCATTATGCCGATTTACAAGGCGATATTTTTAGCAAAATAAAAGAACCATTAAGTTATTTTCCTCCTGAAAAACCAGATGGAATTTTCCGCAGGGAAATTGCTACAGCTCGTTTAGGAGAAGATATGCTCAAAATGAGTGATCCGGAATTAAAGATGGCTTGGGTAGAACGTGGAAATCCATTGTCACAAAATCCGGATAGCAACAAAATTAAAGAGGCTTTTCACAAATTAGATTTTAGTGTGGTAGTTGAGCAATTCATGACTGATACAGCAAGTGAAGCAGACATTGTGTTACCCGCTAAAACCATGTTCGAACAAAGTGATATAATTTCATCATACTGGAATCCGTATGTTCAATTACGCCAAAAAGTAATTGATCCGATTGGAGAAGTAAAACCTGAAACAGAAATTTATTTTTTACTTGCAAAAAAAATGGGCTTTTCTGATTCTAAAATTGCAAAAAATATTCCTTCTCCTTCTGATGAATCTATCGAAAGTTGGTTAATTGAACAAATTAAACCATGGCCCGAAATAACATTAGAAAAACTAAAAGAAGGGCCTGTTTTAACGCCAGTACTGCAAGAAATCGCATTTTCGGATTTCACGTTTAATACTCCATCAGGTAAGATTGAGTTGTATTCAGAAACTGCTTCAAAAAAGTGGGAAGTAAACCCATTACCAAGCTATGAAAAAACAGCTGAAAGAAAAGATACAGTAAAAAATTATGCATTCAGTTTAATGTCGCCCAATACAAAAAACCGAATCCATTCACAGTTTGGCAACCTTGAAAGTATAAAACTTATAGATCCTGAACCTTTTGCAACTATTAATTTAGGAGATGCTGAAAAAAAAGGAATTAAGCAGGATGATTTTATCCGGGTTTTTAATGATCGAGGAGAACTCAAAATTAAAGTTAAAATTGACGCAAGTCTTCGACCGGGAAACATTGTAATTGTAAACGGATATTGGCACGAAGAAGGAGCTTGTCCTAATATATTATCAAAAGGTCGTGAGACAGATATGGGACATGGAACAGCATTTCATGATAATATGGTTGATTACGAGAAAATAAAAAGTTAATGAATAAAAACATTTTCATATTTGATCAGAATAAATGTATTGGATGTCATGCTTGTGTTATTGCGTGTATCAACGAAAATGGTTTTCAATCTCCCGAGCAATGGAGAAACGTTCATAAATCCCAAGAAAATCATTTTCCCGATTCACCATTGTTCTACCTTTCTATAGCTTGTAATCATTGTGATAATGCTCCATGTATGAAAAACTGCCCTACCCTTGCCTATTCACGTGATGAAAAAACGGGAGCGATAGTTCATCATCCAGAAAAATGCATAGGATGTAAATATTGTACCTGGGCTTGCCCTTACGATGCACCAAAGTATAATCCCAAATCAGGAATAGTTGAAAAATGCACATTTTGTAACCATAAAATTGAAGAAGAATTAAAACCTGCATGTGCAAATCTTTGTCCTGTTGGGGCTTTAGACTTTTCTAATACTGTTTTTACAATTGAAGAATCAAAAGCTTCATCACCTGTTCCTGTTGAAGTAGGTTCCAATATTAAAATTAACAAATTAAGAAATAAATCAGGTCCTGAAATTGATTTAGATATATTTAAAAATCAGCAATACGATAAAAAAGAAAACTTAAAACACGAAAAAATATCAGCTAAAGAAGAATGGCCCTTAGTTATTTTCACTTTATTATCGGCTATTCTTGTTAGTTTATATGCTTCTCAAAGAACCGAATTATTCCGGATAGCTAACAAATTTATTTATCTCGGACTCGGGGTTATTTCAGCTTTATTAAGTATGCTCCACCTTGGTAAGAAGTTCAGAGTTTGGCGTTCTGTATTAAATCAAAAAAACTCTTGGTTAAGTAAAGAAATACTAAGTTTTGCCCTGTTTTTTGTAGGTGTATTAATTGATTTCTTTTTAATTGATATTTCTAACGTAATTATTATTTTCTTTGGTGTAATTTTACTTATATCAATTGATATGCTTTATAGTTTAGCAACTTGGCGCTGGCCAATAAAAATGCATTCGGCACAAACTCTTTTTATTGGAATTACCTTTTACGCTGCTTTAACAAGTTCCTATTTAATACTCGCTTTTATCTTAGCTTTTCGGTTAACAATTTATTTTTACAAATCGATAAATAGCCTAAAAATTATACATACTTTAAGGATTATTCTCCCGATAGCCTCGTTTGGTCTTCTTTTAAACCAACAGTTTATATTACCGCTAGCCTTATTGTTAATTGGAGAAATAATTGATCGGATAGAATTTTATAACGAATTAAATGTACCAGATCCGAAGAAAGAATTTCAAGGATAAAAAAAGAGCTGACCTTTACTTGATCAACTCTCATAATCAATACATGAAAAAAATTACTTTTTCTTTTTTTCTGTTTGTTTTTTTTCTGTTTTTTCAGCCTTAGCTTTTTTATCACATGTGCTAGGACAATCTTTTGATACCTTTTCAGAACATTTTTCTGTTTTAGCTTTTTCAGCTTTCTTTTCTGGTTCTTGAGCATTAACTGTTGCTAAAGAAAGAACTGCAATAAATGCTATACTAGATAGTACTGTTAAAAATTTTTTCATAACGTTAATTTTTGTTTGTTAATTTTAATCAAATATATGAATACATCCGTCTTAACGGAGTTATTGTAAAGTTAATTCATGTTAATACGATGTTAAATTTAAATAAATCATTTATATTCTGGTTAAATTTGTGTAATGAAAAATCGAAAACTTCAAATAATATTAATAACTCTAACTTTCGTAAGCTTAATTGCTTTAATAATAATTCAAATTACATGGATTGTTAAAGCAGCCAACATGCAGGAAAAGCAGTTTAGCCATAGTGTTAAATTAGCCATGAAACAAATTGTAGAGGATATAGCCAAGGATGAATCTATTCGCGAAGAAGTAGCTAACTTCATTGTAAAAGGTGGCAAGTATTCCTGCTTTAAAAGTATGTATAATCAGGTTGAATGGGAACGAATTGATTCAATAGTGAGATGCGCTTTAAACTTTTACCATATCAAAACCGATTACGAATTCGATATAGTTGATACAAGAAAAGATAGCGATTTTAACGTTTGCAATAAATCCTATTTTTCTAATAATCTTGAAAGCGTTCTTTTGCAAAATGCCATTGAATTAAAGATCATATTTCCCAAAAAGAGAGAGTTTATTGCCGCGCAAATAAGTATTATGTTCATAACGTCTATAATTCTTATTGCACTAATTGCATTTTCATTTCTTTTTATTCTAAAATACTTTAAGAGAGAACAAGCTCTTTATAAAGGAACTAGAGATTTTATTAATAATATTACGCATGAATTTAAAACACCGTTAACAAATATAGCCTTGGCTAACAGTATGTTGTCAAAGAATAAGACAATTTCTGAAGATGAGAAGCTTAACCATTACTCAGATATTATTAAGATAGAACATAGTAAACTTAAAAACCGGGTTGAAGGATTATTAGATATCGCCAGAATTGAAAATGGCGTAGGAAACCAATGTGAAACAATCGACATTTGTAATTTTATAAAATGTACAGTTGATTCATACAAGGTACAAATACAGGAATTAAATGGTAAAATAACCTATGAACAACTATCTCAAAAATGCACAACAAACGCCAATAAAGATGATTTTCAGACTGTTATCTCTAATTTAATTGATAATGCTATTAAATACTGTGAAAAAAAACCAAAAATTATCATACGATCTTTTGATAAAAACAATTTCATCATAATTGAAGTTGAAGATAATGGTATTGGAATAAAAAAGGAATATATCAATCAGATATTTGAAAAATACTTTCGTGTCCCAACAGGTGATGTGCATAATGTTAAAGGATTTGGTATAGGATTATCAACCGTAAAAACTATTATTGAATCAATTCATGGAGAAATTAACGTTCAAAGCACACCAGGCGAAGGATCTAAATTTATTATTAAATTACCTTATTGCAGTAAATAATAGAAATGAATAATAACAAACTTAAAATATTGTTAGCTGAAGACGACACAAATTTAGGATTTCTGTTGTTGGAGTTTCTTGAAACCAATGGATTTGATGTGAAATTATATCGCGATGGTAAATCTGGTTTAAAAGGCTTCCATTCTTATGATTTTAATTTTTGCATTTTGGATGTTATGATGCCTTTTATGGATGGCTTCACACTAGCAGAAAAGATTAGAAGCCAAAATAAATCTATTCCAATTATTTTTTTAACGGCCAGATCTATGAAAGAAGATAAAATGCGCGGTTTTCAAATCGGAATTGATGACTACATTACTAAACCTTTTGACGAAGACGAACTTTTATTTCGAATTCAGTCTATTTTAAAAAGAGTTAATGCTGAACCAAAAGAAGTTAAGAATGTATATGAACTCGGAAAAATAAAATTTGATGCCGAAAATCAGGAACTTAAAATTGGAAAGGAATCAAAAAGACTTACATCAAAAGAAACCAAAGTCCTATCAATACTTGCCAAATCTAAAAATAATATTGTAAAACGTGAAGATTTAATGATACAGGTTTGGGGCGAAACCGATTACTTCATTGGTAGAAGCCTCGATGTATTTATATCGAAAATTCGTAAACACCTACAAACCGAACCGAAAATAAAAATAGAAACTATCCCTACCGTTGGTATTATTCTTAGTTTAGAAGAATAATATTATTTTTATCCATAAATATTTCATAGATGAGCACTGTTGATCTAATAGGATTTATTGGAGTATCAATTATTTTGATAGCTTTTTTTCTAAATCTTATAAACTTAATTTCAAATAAAAGCCTTTTGTATGTATTGCTAAATTTTATAGGCGCAGGAATAGCTTGTTATGCTTCAGTATTGTTGAAATACGTACCTTTCATTATTTTAGAAGGTATGTGGGCACTGGTTTCACTTTGGGGTATATTTCAGGTAATAAAAAAAGGCCTGAATACTCATCAGGCCTAATTTTAAATTATCTAAGTTTAGTTTACTTTAACAGTTTCAAAAGTAAATTCACCTTCACGGTATTGTTCAATCGGAGCACAATTACATATTAAGTTTCTGTCACCAAAACCATCATCTATTCTGCTCACAGAAGGCCAGAATTTATTCTCACGAATCCAATTTAACGGGAATGCTGCTTTTTCTCTTTCGTAAGGACGATCCCAATCATTAGCTACAACAACATCTTGTGTATGAGGTGCATTTCTCAGAACATTATTTTCAGTATCTGCTTTTCCATCTTTAACCTCAACAATTTCATTATAAATAGCTATCATTGATTCTATAAAACGATCTAGTTCCTGTAATGATTCACTTTCAGTTGGTTCAACCATTAGTGTCCCATGAACAGGGAAAGATAATGTTGGAGCATGGAATCCATAATCCATTAATCGTTTAGCAATATCTGCTTCCGTTATGTTTGCCATTGGTTTAAAATTACGGCACTCAACAATCATTTCATGCGCTACATAGCCAGTTTCTCCTGTGTAAAGAATATCATAATACCCTTTTAATGAAGCTGCCAAATAGTTTGCATTAAGAATTGCTATTTTACTTACACTTGTTAATCCTTTGCCACCCATCATTTTAATGAAAGCATGCGAAATTGTAAGAACATGTGCACTTCCCCAAGGAGCTGCAGCCACTGCTTTTATTGCTTTTTCTCCACCCGTTTTAACCACAGGATGAGAAGGTAAATAAGGTAGTAATTTTTCGTTAACACCGATTGGTCCAACCCCAGGTCCACCACCACCATGTGGTATGGCAAAAGTTTTATGTAAGTTCAGGTGACAAACATCTGCTCCAATGCTTGCCGGATTTGTTAATCCAAGCTGAGCATTCATATTTGCCCCATCCATATAAACCAAACCGCCATTATCATGAACTATTTGGTTCATTTCTCGAATTTGACTTTCAAAAACTCCATGTGTTGAAGGGTACGTTACCATCCAAGCTGCCAAGTTTTCTTTATGTTCTTCTGCTTTCTTTTTTAAATCATCTATATCGATGTTACCATTTTCATCACATTCAACCACAACAACCTTCATTCCTGCCATAACAGCACTTGCAGGATTTGTCCCGTGTGCTGAAGAAGGAATTAATGCAACATTTCTATGACTCTGCCCATTCTCAATATGATATTCACGAATAACCATTAAGCCCGTATATTCACCTGCCGCACCAGAATTAGGTTGAAATGAAATTGCATCAAATCCTGTAATAACTTTTAAGTCTTCTTCTAATTCTTTAAATAATTGATGATATCCTTCTGCCTGATCAGTTGGCACAAATGGATGTACTCCTCCAAATTCGGGCCAACTCATTGCAAACAATTCATTTGCTGCATTTAATTTCATAGTACAAGAACCTAATGAAATCATTGAGTGAGTAAGTGAGAAGTCTTTTCTCTCTAACTTCTTGATATAGCGCATCATTTCTGTTTCCGAACGGTACCTATTGAACACTTCCAGTGTTAAAAATTCAGAATTACGTTTGAATTTAGAATCAAAAGAAATTTTCTCAATGATATGGCAGGCAACATCATCCTTATTACCCGAAGATTGAGCAAATATTTCAATAACATCATTTAAATCAGTTAATAATGTGCTTTCATCTATACTAATCCCAATGGTATTATCATCAATATAATTAAAATTGATTTCTTTCTCTAAAGCAAGTTTTTGAATATCTGCAGATTTTACATTTCCAAGCTTAATTTTTAATGTATCGAAAAAATCCTTATTTTCTTGCTCAAATCCAAGGGCTTGTAGCTTTTCATTAAGAGTTACTGCCATATTGTGTATATGTAAAGCTATACGCTTTAAGCCTTCGGCACCATGAAACACAGCGTACATACCTGCCATAGTAGCCAATAGTGCTTGTGCAGTACAAATATTTGAAGTTGCACGCTCACGTTTAATATGTTGCTCACGAGTTTGAAGAGCCATACGAAGAGCTAACTTATTTTGCGAATCTTTTGAAACACCAATAATACGACCTGGTATGCTTCTTTTATATTTCTCCGAAGTAGCAAAATAACCTGCATGTGGTCCGCCATATCCCATAGGTATACCAAATCGCTGTGTTGATCCAACAACAACATCGGCTCCCCATTCCCCTGGAGGTGTTAATAGAACTAAACTCATAATATCAGCTGCTACTGCAACTGCTGTTTCATTTGCATGAGCTTTTTCAACAAATTCTTTGTAATCCTCAATCTTTCCATCAGCAGCAGGATATTGAACAATTGCTCCAAACATCTTATCATTCAGTTCAATTGACTTAAAGCTGCCTTTTACAACTTCAATTCCTAAAGGAACTGCACGTGCTTCAATTACATCAATATTTTGAGGGAACATGTTTTCATCAATAAAGAAAACATTTGCTCCAGCTTTTGCCTGTTTTCTAGGACGTGCATTAAAAAGCATTATCATTGCTTCCGATGCAGCCGTAGCCTCATCTAGCAATGATGCATTGGCAAGCTCCATTCCTGTTAAATCTGCAACAATCGTCTGGAAATTTAATAAAGCTTCTAACCTTCCTTGAGATATTTCTGCCTGATAAGGAGTGTACGAAGTATACCAACTTGGATTCTCTAAAATATTACGCTGTATAACTGCCGGAGTAATAGTATCGTAATACCCTAAACCAATGAAAGATTTAAACAATTTATTTTTTGCACCAATTCTTCGCAATTTTTTTAAATACTCGTATTCACTAATACCCTTACCAATTGCCATTGGTTCTTTTAATCTAATTGCAGGTGGAACTGTTTTATCAATTAATTCTTCTAAACTTGAAACGCCAATTTTTTCAACCATTTTACTGATTTCATGATCCCTTGGACCATTATGACGTTGAACAAAATTATCTAGAGCCATATTTTTGAATGTATTTAATGTATAAAAGGTTTATTTGTATAATTTATTCTTGTTCAAAATTAAAAATAAGAATGATCAATAACCATTAAAATTATCATGTAATTTGACCTGTGAACATGTTTTAAAACAAGTATTCGCCATCAATGTTCAGCACTTACATTCAATCAATTAAAGAATGGATTAGTTGTTTTTTCACGTTCTATCGTTGTACTTTCACCATGCCCGGGATAAACAACTACCTCACCATCCATTGTAAACAATTTTTGATTTATACTTGAGATCAATGTATCATAATCTCCTCCGGGAAGATCTGTTCTTCCAATACCTCCTGCAAATAATACATCACCCACAATTACAAACTTATTTTCTTCATTATAAAGAGCTATACTTCCGGGTGAATGACCGGGTACATGTTTTACTTTTAAAACGGTATTTCCAAATTTTATTTCTTCGTTCTCCTCTACAAAAAGATCCGGTTTTGGAGGTTCCTGAACATTAAATCCAAAAGCAATTGCCATATCATTAGAGCGTTCTAGTAAAGGCATATCTTCTTTATTCGCTACCGAAGGAACTTTATACTTATTCACTAAATAGGCATTCCCCATAATATGATCAATATGACAATGCGTGTTAATCACATATTTTAATTGAAGATTATTTTCTTCAATAAAATCATCAACTTGCTTAAATTCTTTTTCATCGTTACAACCGGCATCAATTATAACGCATTCATTCGTTTCATCATAAAGTAAAAAAGTATTTTCCTGAAATGGATTAAATACAAAAATTTTTATTTTAGTCATAATATTTAGCTTATTGTTTACCTTTTAACATAGGAACAAAAGAGAAGTACCCATGTTCAGATTCATTATATTCATTTTCTGCAACTTTGTCAATCGTCATCATAACTTGTCCATTTGATCCTCCTACAGGAACTACCATTCTTCCTCCAATCTTAAGTTGCTTTAATAATTCAGATGGTATTTCCGGGGCCCCGGCGGTAATTAATATTTTATCAAAAGGAGCATTATTTGATATTCCTTTGTATCCATCACCATAGTAAAAATATGGTTTATAGCCCATTTCTGTTAGTAAAGCCCTCGACTTTAGAAAAAGTTCACGTTGCCTTTCTATAGTATATACCTTTGCTCCAAGCTCCAGTAATATAGCACATTGATATCCTGAACCTGTTCCTACTTCGAGAATTTTATGATGTTTTTTAATCTGCAAAAGCTCTGTTTGAAAAGCTACTGTATAAGGTTGAGAAATTGTTTGTCCAGCCCCAATAGGAAATGCTTGATCTCGATATGCAAATTCCACAAAACTACTATCCATAAAATGATGCCTTGGCACTTTACCAATGGCTTCTATTACTCCTTGGTCTTTAATACCCTTAATCAATATAGTATCAACCAATTTCTTTCGAAGCCCCTTATGCCTGTATGAATCAATCATTTAATATCTAAGTCATTTTTATAATAATTCACGCAAATATAACAGAACAAATCTCAATTAGCAAAGTTGGTATCTTTATTCAATTAATTTATTATTGATTTATCTTTAAGATTCAATATATTAATTATATTGCAACTAAAAAGTAACTTAAAATTTGAGTTTTTCATCTTATCAACATAAATTGGTTAATAAATTGGTATATCTAACTATATGCTAATTTTCTAAAAAAACTAAGTTTGTACATAATAATATTATCATTATGAAAATAGGGCTAATTGGAATAAATAGTTTGAGTCAGGAAGAACATTTTAAAACTATTCGTCAAGCTTTACATAAAAATTTATACGGAATATTCTCGCATTCCGAAGATGCTCTTCCTATTAGTTCTAATTATAATGTGAAATTATATAAGTCGGCTAGTGACTTATTTCAACATACAGATGCTATTTATTTTGCAAATTCCTTAAAACCTAATTATGATTTTGCATTAAATGCTTTAAAACAATCATGTCACTTATTTATTGAGGATGTTTCCGAATTGAATTTTGAAGATGTTAAACATTTATACAAAGTTGCATTTGAGGCTCGCGCTAAAGCTCAGCTAAAACTTACTAAGATATTTACACCGGAGTATATCAAAGTAAGAGATTATTTAACAACAGCAAAACTAATTGAAATTAACAAGAGCTTTCGTAAATTAATGAGATTTGACGATTATTTTTCTGAAATTCTTAATAACCTATATTTCGCTTATAAAAATATTCATTCAGGTGTTAAAAAATTCTCAACGCTAGCTCTACCTATTGATAATAATTATTATAGCTTAGTTCATATCAGACTGGAGTATGATAATGGCGCTATTGTAAATATTAAGTTTAGTAATATAGCTACCGAAAATGATAGCTACTTATACTTTCATGAAAACGACAGAGTTGTTTACATCAATTTTAATAAACATTACGCTGATAAACTCCGACTTATAGAAGGTCAAATAAGGCGCAGGGAATTTACAATTCCAAAAGAAGAAGCTTTTCATATAGAGATGCATAATTTCATCAATTCGTGTCAGAATCTTGATATGCAAAACTTAACCGAATCACCTACAGTGCTTAAGCTTATTCAATTAAGTCATGAAATAAAAGAAAAAATTATCCAAACATCTCAACCATTTTAGTTAAACATTAAGGATACTCCTTTAATTACTTTTAATTTAGCAACAAAATTATTTCTTTTACGTTCTAAATTAGTACTCTATCATTGCCAAGTAACTATTAATGAATAAACAACTACACACTCTTAAATACCTTATTTTCGATTTTTTTGCAGCAATTATTAGTTGGTCATCATTTTATGTGTATCGTAAAATTTATATTGATCCGGTTAAATTTGGAGATAAGGTTCCTATTGATTTTAATTACAAATTTATTTTAGGAGTAATTATAATTCCTATTTTTTGGATGCTCTTATATTACTTAAGTGGTTATTATAAGGATATTTATCGAAAATCAAGATTAAAAGAACTTGCTCAAACTTTTTTTACAATATTAATAGGCACTACTATTATATTTTTCACATCAATTTTAGATGATCAAATCGTTTATTACAAACAGTATTATAATTTGTTTGGTGTATTATTCTTAATACAATTCTCATTAACTTACATTCCTCGTGTTATATTAACTTCAGTAACAAATTATAAAATCCATCGTGGAAAAATTGGATTTAATACTATAATAATTGGTGGTAATAGAAAAGCAATAGACATATACAAAAAAATTGAAGATCAGCCGAGATCCGTTGGAAACAAGTTTATTGGATTTATAAGCATTTTTGAAAAAGAAAATTATCTCCTTAGGAAACATCTATCCAAGTTAGGTGCTTTAAGCGAATTACGATATATTATTGATAATTATAAGATTGAGGAGGTAATAATTGCTTTAGAATCTACTGAACATAAGGAAATCGAAAAAATAATAAATCTCCTAGATGATAAAGATGTAGTAATAAAAGTAATTGCCAGTATGTACGATATACTTACCGGAAAGGTAAAAATGGCTCATATATATGCTACCCCGTTAATTCAGATATCACATAACTTAATGCCTATTTGGCAACGGCAGACCAAACAACTAATTGACATTACATTCTCCTTATTTGCATTAATTATTTTTTCACCAATTATAATTTTCTTAGCAGTAGGAATAAAATTAAATTCGAAGGGCCCTGTATTTTATTGTCATGAAAGAATTGGGCAATTTGGAAAACCTTTCACGTTATACAAATTTAGATCGATGAAAATTGATGCAGAAAAGAATGGCCCTATGCTCTCTTCGAAAGATGATAAGAGAATTACGTCTTTTGGGCGATTTATGCGTAAATGTAAACTTGACGAACTGCCAAACTTTTACAATGTTCTAAAAGGTGACATGTCCTTAGTTGGTCCGCGACCTGAGCGGAAATTCTTCATTGATCAAATAATTGAAAAAGCTCCGCATTATTTACACCTGCAAAAAGTAAAACCAGGAATTACTTCATGGGGACAGGTAAAATACGGATACGCAGAAAATGTAGAACAAATGATTGATAGGTTACAATATGACATACTCTATATTGAAAATATGTCGGTTTATGTCGATTTCAAAATTATGATTTACACTATTTTGAAAATAATTAAAGGTAAGCATATTTAGTCCAATCTAATTTTATATAAAACACTATAAATTGACCCTTGAGGAGTTAATTTACTTTCGTAAAATATTATTTCATTTACCTCAAATTCCTGTATCGTTTGATCTTTATATTTTTCAACTATTACTTCCAGGTGCTTTTTGTTTTTTAGAAATTTTATTCTCCCAAGGGTTAAATGAGGTACAAACTTCTTGTTTTCACTTTCATAACCAAATGTATTGATCACTTTATCAACCCTCAACTTCAGTTCTTGTAATGCTTGTTCTTCTTCCAACCCAAACCATAATACTCGTGGATTACTTATACTTTTAAACAACCCTAATTTTTTACATTTAAGCTTAAAAAATTTTATCCCTTTTAATTTCAATTTAAGTTTTTCCGAAATCTCAGGAATCAATTTTTCTTCAGTATCTCCAAGAAAAAAAAGTGTTAAGTGCATATTCCCAGGATCCACCCATTTAATCTTTTCATCCCTCAACTGAAATTTGATATTATTAAATAACTCTGCAGTTTGTTTTGAAATGTTGATTTTTATGGCAACAAAGGTTCTTTTCATAATACGACTCTCTTGAAATCAAAATAAATTAAAATTATATTTACAAAAAAACTATTCAATTTATTCATTTAAAAATCCATAAAAAATAAAATATCATGAAAAAAATCGCGGTCGTATTATCAGGAAATGGTGTATTTGATGGTTCCGAGATCCATGAAGCTACACTTACTTTATATTCAATTGTAAAAAATGGTGCTACATATGAAATATTTGCTCCAAATATTGAACAGCATCATGTAGTAAATCATATTACCGGAGAGGAAATGCCAGAGAAAAGAAATGTATTAGTTGAATCTGCGCGTATTGCCCGAGGTAAAATCAATGATTTAGCTTCTTTCGCTGCATCTGATTTTGATGCTTTGATCCTACCCGGTGGATTTGGTGCTGCAAAAAATTTAAGTTCGTTTGCTTTTGATGGAGCAGATTGCAAGGTAAATCTTGATGTAGAAAGAGCTATAAAAGGAATGATTGACCAAAATAAACCAATTGGCGCTTTATGCATAGCTCCTGTAATTATAGCAAAGTTGTTAGGAAATGTTGAACTTACTATTGGTCAGGATAAAGGCACAGCTGATGCGGTAAAAAATATGGGTGCAACTCATGTAGAAACTACGCATGGTGAAGTTGTAACAGATAAAAAATATAAACTTGTAACAACTCCTTGTTATATGCTGGATGCTAATATCGCGCAAATTGGTGATGGAGCTGACAATATAGTAAAAGTAGTTTTGGACCTGATTTAAATAATATTAACTATAGATGCAGGTTTTATCCTGTATCTATATTTTAAGACATTCCCAATCGCCTTATTATAGTTGGGTCAATTTTAATCTGATCGGTTTCGATCATTCGAACAACTCGTTCAATCAAATAATCATCGCCTAAAGGATCGTACTCCGATTTCAAATCCGATCCAAAGATTCTTGCAATAGTTTGCCAAAATACTGCAGATACTGATCCTCTTAAATACTTTAATAATTCATATGAAGTATTACCCGTTTCCCTGTCAATTAATTTCAATAATATCCTACCTTGTGTAATAGTAAGTTTTTTTAATTCATTTCCAAACTCATCCATTAACTTCTTCTCAACAGATTTTATATATTTCTTTTTTTCCTTTTCTGTCTTAAGATTTCGAAATTCATTTTCCATTTCGTCGAGCATGTTTTTTGCGTATACAGCATATGGATAGGCTTTTTTAACATCGCGTATTAACTTTCTGTATTTTCTGGATTGTCTTTTGGTTTTAAAAACCAAACGCGGAAATACAACTACCTCATCTATAATCACATTCGGAATAGTGTCACCATCAATCACCACAGTACGTGTAACAAAAAAGGTATCATTTTCGGAAACTTCCTGTGCAGAAGAAAGTCCTGAAATAGCAAATAAACAAACTAATATTAAAATATATCTTTTCATTAAAATGCAATAACAAAGTTAATACGATCCAAAATTAAAATTGTTGTTTCAACAACTAAGTTTGGTTCTATTTTTGTTGTGTTAAGGTTTTGTTAATAAAAAACTATCAATTTTTTAGCAATGTTGCCGCAGCCTTTATACATTGTAAAGTTTTTAAGAATTGGCCTAAAATAAATGAAAAACCAAGTCAAAAACTCTGATTTCAAATCAAAGATAGGCAGCTTTGATTACAAAATTGCACTTAAATCCGCACATGACCTCTCCGACGAAATATTTAAAGAAAACTTATTTTCAAAAATATTAAATTTCTCAACAAACGTACTTGGCGCAACCAAAGCTATTTTGTTAATAAATGAAAGTGGTGAATTAAAAATAAGGGCAATTCAAAATAACATAATTCATGAGCCAATCATTGTTGATTGTATGCCTTATAAAAACTCTAAAGATCTTTCACATGAGATAGTTAACTATGTAATTACAACAAATAAATACCTCTTTTTTAATAAACAAGAAAACCGTGAACCTGGTCTGACTAATAACTATATCTCTAAAAAAAAGATTAAATCTTTATTATGCTACCCACTTAACTACAAGCAAAAACGAATTGGAATGCTTTACCTTGAAAGTGATAGAGAAAATACTTTTTTATCCGAGGTAAATGAAGAATTGGAATTTGTGATGAAACAAATTTCCATATCATTAAAAAATGCTATTCTTTATTCCGAAATGGAGAAAAGGTTGATTGACCGAACACATGAGATTGAACAACAAATTGAAGAAAATGTGGTTCAAACTGAACATTTAAAGCTAATAAACAGGGATTTAGAGGAAAAAAACACTAAAATCAATCAACAAAAAAGAGAAATTGAAAAACAGTCAAGACAACTTGAAATAAAAAATAAGGAACTAGAAAAACTCTATATTTCAGCTCAAAAAACTGACAATGCAATTGTTATTGCAGATGCAAACGGTGATATAGAGTGGGTTAACGAAGGTTTTACAAGAATTTACGGATATTCACTTCCTGAATTTATTGAGGAAAAAGGATTATCATTAATTGCTGCAAGCACAAATCCGGATATTGATGATATTATTAAAAAAGTGATAAGTACCAAAAAAACTATCAGATATAATTCCAGAGGTGTGGGAAAAACGAAAAAATCAATGTGGATGCGCACTACACTTACACCTATTTTGGATGAGAATGATGAAATATATAAGTTAGTTGCTATTGACTCTGATATTACTAAATTAAAAGAAGCAGAAGAAGAAATAATAAAACAAAAAGAAGAAATTGAAGCACAAAGAGATTTAGCAAACGAACAAACCAGACAAATACAAGAACAGAACCAACAACTTGACAAACATAAATCAGAGTTAGAAAAAATCGTTGAGAAGAGAACTGCCCAATTGAAATTTGCAAAAGAAAGAGCGGAAGAATCCGATCAATTAAAATCTTCTTTTTTAGCAAATATGTCGCATGAAATTCGAACTCCGATGAATGCCATTATTGGTTTTTCTGAGTTAATTGCCGATCCGGAAATAGGAAATGACCAAAGAAAAGAATTGGTAACCCATTTGAATAGTAATTGTAATTCATTACTTCATCTAATTGATGATATCATTGATATTGCAAGAATTGAAGCTGGGCAATTACGTATCTTTAAGCAAGATTGTTTTATTAATCAAACATTTATAGAGATTTACGAATCTTTTAGTGAAACCCAATTGAAAGAAAACAAGAATGTTGATCTAATTGCAGAAATTGAAAATACTGACGAAAATCTCTCAATAATTACCGACCCTTATCGTTTCCGACAGATTATGAATAATTTAATTGGAAATGCAATTAAATTCACCGACCAGGGGTTTATTAAGTTCGGATATCAGATTGAACCTAGCGAACACAAAGGATTTATTAAATTTTATATTCAGGACACCGGTATTGGTTTAAGCATAAAAGAACAAAAAGAAGTTTTCCAACAATTTAGAAAGATCGATTCTGAAAAGAATAGTAAACTATATCGTGGCGCCGGCTTAGGATTAGCCATTTCTAAAAACCTGATTAATGAATTAGGAGGAGAAATATGGATTGAATCAGAACTTGGAATTGGATCAACATTTTATTTCACACTGCCTTATATAAAATCTAACACAAAATACAAACAGGTTGAAACTACAAGTAAATCTTACAAATGGGAAAATAAAACCATTCTTGTTGGAGAAGATGAAGAAAGTAATATTAAAATGTTAAGTCTGATTTTACAAAAAACAAATGTGAATTTAATTCATGTAAAGAATGGAAAAGAAGCAGTTAACAAATACATGGAAGATCCTGAGATTGATTTAATCCTGCTTGATATAAAAATGCCTAAAATGACTGGATTAGAAGCTACTCGCGAAATAAGGCGCTTCGATAGTGAAATCCCGATTATAGCATTTACAGCTTATGCTATGCCTTCTGACCAACAAAAAGCCATCGAATTCGGTTGCACAGACTTTATTGCAAAACCAATAAAAACTGATAAACTTCTTGGTAAATTAGATTATTACCTAAATAAATAATTAAACATTAACTCCTGTTTTATTGTAATTAACAAATAGTTAATTATTTTCGATTAAATTTGCTACCATGGAAAAGAACGATAGAGATTATAGTAATGGTGAAATAACTGTGCATTGGCAACCTTCTAAATGTATTCACTCAACAATTTGCTATTCAAAATTACGAGCAGTTTTTGATCCTGGCAGACGACCATGGATTAGAATGGATAAAGGAACCACTGACGAGATTATTGATATTGTGAATCAGTGTCCGACAGATGCACTGACTTATAGTCGAAATGAAACATCAGAAAATGCAAAAAAGGAAGAACCTAAGAAGGAAGTATCAGAAGTAAAATCAAAAGAAGAAGCCCCAACAAAAATTCAAATTATGGATGAAGGACCCATTATTGTTTCAGGTAATTTTATATTAAAGGATATCAATGGAGTTGAATTGGCAAAAGCAAATAATGTAGCATTGTGCAGATGTGGAAATTCATCTACTCAGCCATTTTGTGATGGTACACATAATCGAATTGATTTTAAGGAAAACAGATAATCCGTGGAGAAATCAATTAAACAACCTTCTAATCCTCTTATTAAATATTTACTGGCTTTTCTAGGTTTAATCTCGCTTTCGCTTGGAATGATTGGAGTTTTTCTGCCATTATTACCAACAACTCCTTTCCTATTGCTATCTGCGGCTTTGTTCATGAAAAGTTCCAGAAGGTTGTATAATTGGCTATTAAATAATAAATATTTAGGTAAGTATCTCACTAATTACATGCATTATAGAACTATTTCTGTTAAAGCTAAGATATCATCCATATTGTTACTTTGGATAGCAATTTTAGCTTCAATATTCTTTGTTGTAGAGAAAATAGTCATTAAAGTAATACTTTTGGTAATTGCAGTAGCAGTAAGCTGGCATATTTTATCTTTTAAATCAACCATAGAAAAATGATAACAGTTCTAGTTATAATGACAGCCGGAATACTTATCGGTTGGTTAATAAGTAATAAAGAAAAACTTCTGAAAATAAACTCTGAATTAACTAATTGGGCAATATACCTTCTTTTGTTTTTACTAGGATTATCTGTTGGCAGTAACGAAGAAATCTTAACCAATTTTGATAGAATTGGACTTCAAGCAATTGTTATTACCATTTTTGCTGTGATAGGAAGTATCCTTGTTTCTTGGTTAACTTATATAATATTTTTTAAAAAAAATGAAAGGTAGTTTAATCATATTGGCTTTTTTTGTTGCAGGATTACTAACCGGGGTTTTTAATCTACTACCTGATCATTTATTACAAAATGATTATAGTTTATATGCTCTTTACTTTTTAATGTTTTTGGTTGGTATAGGAATAGGAAGTAATAAAAAATCTTTATCTCTTATAAAATCGATCAATTTTAAAATTATTTTAGTACCCTTATCTGTTATCATTGGAACGTACATTGGCGTTTCGGTATTTGCTATATTACAAGATAACCTTAGCCTGGCTGATTCATTGGCTATTGGATCCGGCTTTGGCTATTATAGTTTGTCCAGTGTTTTAATTTCTGAAGTTTCCGGAGATATTTTAGGAGTAATTGCCTTATTATCAAACATTACACGTGAGATTATCACTTTGCTTCTCACTCCAATTTTCGCAAGATACTTTGGAAAATTAGCTCCTATTTCATCAGGTGGAGCTACAGCAATGGATACCACTTTACCTGTAATTACAAAATATATAGGATCTGATTATGCTATCATCTCGGTGTTTAGTGGAGTGGTTTTAACGATACTCGTCCCGTTTCTAATTGCTATTATACTATAAATGCTTAATAACATTTAAGATATTATTCATATCTTTTTGTATAATTATTTCAATAACATTCATAATTTTACACGCTCTTTGAATATTTTCTTTAAACTTTACAGAAATGGCTGGAAAAATGAATATAAACGTACGTTCTGAAATTGGGGAATTGGAAGGTGTAATCCTTCATACACCTGGTAGTGAAGTTGAAAACATGACTCCTAAAAATGCTGAAAGAGCTTTATATAGTGACATATTAAACCTTAAAGTTGCTCAGCAAGAATATGCTCAGTTAAGTGGTGCATTAGGTAAACTAACTAAAACTTTTCAGGTAAAAGATCTTTTGTCAGATATTTTAACTAATGAAAAAGTTAAAGAAAATCTTTTAAGTAAGATTTGTCAATATGAGCAAAAATGCTTTTTAAACGAATATCTTAACTCCTTAGATAATAAAGAACTTGCGCGTCAATTAATTGAAGGCGTTGTTGAGAAAAAAGATACGTTAACTAAATATCTGAGTAAAGAAAGATATTCGCTTCGTCCATTACATAATTTCTTTTATACCCGCGATGCAGCCATGTCTGTACTTGATGATATTTTGATTGGACGCATGGCAAGCGACGTTCGGGAAAGAGAATCATTAATAATGGAAGCCATCTTCGATTATCACGAGAACTTTATAACAAAAACAGTAAATCCTTTAAATAGCCCAAACTATTCAAAGGAAACAGCAATTGAAGGAGGTGACGTGTTGGTTGCTCGTGATGATATTTTATGTATTGGAACAGGTACAAGAACAACATCCCAAGGTATTGACTTTATACTGGAGCGTTTATTGGCTCAAAACGAAAAGAATCGCCATATTTTAATTCAGGAATTACCTTTTAAGCCTGAATCGTTCATTCACCTTGATATGGTTTTTACATTTTTGGATGTAGATACTTGTATGGTTTATGAACCACTTATAATGCAAACTAATAGATACGAAACCATTCATATCGCAATTGAGAATGGAAAGGTAACCTCCATTAAAGAAGAAGAAAATCTCTTAAAATCATTAAAAGATCTTGGTATGGACCTAAAACCAGTTTTATGTGGTGGAAATAAAGACCCATGGGTACAAGAAAGAGAACAATGGCATAGTGGTGCAAACTTCTTTGCTGTTGGTCCCGGAAAAGTTATAGGTTATGGTCGTAACGTTTATACTATTGAGGAAATGAATAAAAACGGATTTGAGGTATTTAAAGCTAATGATGTTATCAACGGAAAAGTCGATCCAAAAGCTTATAAAAAGTATGTAATTACAATAGAGGGTTCAGAGTTACCCAGAGGCGGTGGTGGTGCCCGCTGCATGACAATGCCTATTCGAAGAAAACCTGTTAAATGGTAAAAAAATAAAAAGAGGCGGTCTTTTAGCAAGTAAAATATTTAAAAAAGGACTCATATTGGGACAATTAAAAGAGCTGTTGAAAACTTTTCGGCAGCTCTTTTTTATAAGTCTATTTAAAACAAATTATCCTAAAGATTGTAACTAATATTAAAATAATACGTCATAAATAAAAAGTAAAAGATGTTTAGAAATTATATCGTTGTTACTTTCCGAAATTTTATAAAACAAAAATGGTATTCAATAATTAATCTACTTGGATTAACTGCAGGGCTAACCGCTGCTATGTTGATTCTGATCTTTGTTTTGCACGAGTTAAGTTACGATAAATTTCATGATCAAAATCAAAACATCTATCGCGTCATAACAAATATTAACATTGGAGGTAAACAACAAACATTTGCTTTAAGCCAAACACCTCTCGGACCTGAGATTAACAGAAGGTATCCGGAGTTTACCTCATACACAAGAATTCACAGATCGTGGAACTCAATTCTAATTTCAAAAAATGAATCAAAATTCTACGAAAAAAACCTTATTAGTGCTGACTCAAGTTTTTTTGAAACCTTTGATTTTAAAATAATTCAGGGTAATCCCAAGGAAATGTTAGCTAGGCCTTATACCATTGTTCTTACGGAATCAATGGCCAAAAAATACTTCCCGGATAAGAATGCAATAGGAGAGATTCTCACGGTTAACAACAACAAAGATTACGAAGTTACTGGAATTATTGAGGACCCTCCTGCAAATTCTCATTTTACATTTGATGGAATTCTTTCATTTATAACTCTTTATCAGGGCGAAATGGCAAAATGGATGGATAGTTGGATTGGAAATATTAATTATTATACATACCTAAAAACCAATGGTTCAAAAAGCAAAACCGAACTTGAGGATTTAATAAATGAAGTAGTTTTAGAAAAAGCAGGGCAATCTTTTGAAGATTACGGATTTAGTTTATCTACAAATTTGCAGAATATTACTCATATTCATCTTCACTCTGATTTTGAACATGAAATTCAACCTCAAGGTGATGTTACATACGTTTATATTTTTATAGCTGTTAGTATATTTATTCTGGTTATTGCTTCTATAAATTTTATGAACTTATCAACAGCAAGATCTGCTAAAAGAGCCCAAGAGGTGGGTATTAGAAAAGTTGTTGGTTCAAAACGCAGATCATTAATATTTCAGTTTATTGGAGAATCCCTTATTTATTCGATTCTTTCATTCCTATTTGCAATATTATTTACCGAATTTCTCATACACTATTTCGGGCAAATAATGAACAGAGATTTATTCGGCATTTATAATAACCTAAACGTATTAGGCCTATTTCTTATTATTAGTTTAATTGTTGGTATATTTTCCGGTATTTATCCTGCTTTTTATTTGTCAAGCTTTAAACCAACCAAAGTATTAAAGGGCGAACTTACTCAAGGAAAAAGTGGGACATCTTTCCGAAATCTTTTGGTTATAACCCAATTTGCTATTTCTGTTATCTTAATTATAAGTACTGTAACTGTTTATAAACAGCTAGCTTATATCCAAAATAAAAAATTGGGGTTCGATAAGGAATCCGTGATCATTGTGCCATTAAGATTAAATTCATTAAAAGACAAAATAAATACCATTAAATCAGAAGTCGAAACTATCCCAGGGGTTATCAGCACCTCTGCTTCACAAAATTATTTTGGAAATTCATTTAGTGGTAATGCTTATCGGTTTGAAGGCATGGCAGATAATGAAACACTGCTTATGAGTTATATTGAAGTAGATTACGATTTTTTTGATTTATATAAAATGAATTTTATTGAAGGGCGTGGGTTTTCCAGAGAATTTAGAACTGATGAAAAAACTGTTGTAATGAATCAGGCCGCTGCTAAACTCTCTGGATTGGATAATGTTTTAAACACAACGGTTTGGGCGCCTGACTCAACCGAATATAAAGTAATTGGAATAGTAAAAGATTTCCATTTCCAATCATTAAGACAGTCCATTGAACCTGTTATGATCTTACCAGTTAAAAACAACCTAAGTTACCTAAGTATAAAAATTCAAAAAGATATAATTCAGGAAACCATAAATAGATTAGAAAGAAAATGGCAAGAAATAGATAATTCACGACCATTTGATTACTTCTTTTTAGATGAAGAAATCGGTAATTTTTACAGGCAGGAAACCAAGCTTGGACAAATATACTTATACTTTTCTATTCTTGCTGTTATTATTGCATTGTTGGGTTTATTTGGACTCTCAGCTTATATGGCAGAACAAAAATATAAGGAAATTGGTATCCGTAAGGTTTTTGGTGCTTCAATTAATTCAATTATTTATAGGCTTTCAAGGAACTTTTTAAAGCTTGTTCTAATTTCAAATATGCTTGCTTGGCCTATTGCTTTTTTATTAATGAAAAGATGGCTGGAAAACTTTGCTTACACTAAAGGTTTAGCATGGTGGATTTTCATTTTTGCAACACTATTATCTTTGGGAATCGCTTTTTTAACTGTAAGTATTCAAGCGTATCGCGCAGCTATAGCTAACCCTGCTGAATCTCTCAAGAACGAATAAAAAAGATTGTCTTTTGTTTTTTAGAAAAGCTTTTTTGTTTAACAAATTCAACTTTGTTTTTTATTTTAATTTTCATAACTTGTTGTTTGACTGTACATTTTGAAGTACAAGTTATGGATTTAAATAAATTAACAAAGAAGCAACTTATTGATCTTTTAAACTCGCAAGAGAAAAAAGAAACTAATCCTATAGCTTATTTGGAAAAAGATTATGTTAAATTCTTATTTGAAAATACTACCAATCCATTACTTCTTTTTAGTATTGATAAAAAAGGTAACCCGGATAATTTTATTGGTGCAAATCAAGCAGCCTGTTCTTTACTCGAATATGATATCCAAGAAATAACGGAAATAAATTTGAATGATATTCTACCTCAAGGATATCATCGAGTTGCAGAAGAATTCATACAGGATCTTATCTTTAAAAAAAGTGCTTCATCCAATTTAGTGATTGTTTCAAAAGAGCAGATAAATATACCTGTTAAAATAAATGCAACCCTTTTCTTGGATAAAAACAATTATATAATCCTTACAATTTTAAATGATTTAACCGAGATTAGAAGAAGCAACTATTTAATACAAAAGGATTATGAAAATAATAAAAAATTATTGCAACTGTTCTTATTAGCTCCCGATTTAAATGACCAGGAATTATTCAACTTTGTTCTTGATACTGCAGTTGATATAACTGGAAGTAGTATAGGTTTTTTTCACAAAGTAGCCGAAGATCAAAATACAATAATACTAACTTTATGGAACAAAGAAGCCTTAAAAAATTGTTACGCCACATATAATACACACTACCCTATTAGTATTGCAGGAAATTGGGTAGACTGTGTGCGGACAAAAAAACCGGTTATTTATAACGACTTTGCTAAATCTCCAAACCAAAAGGGATTACCTAAAAAACATGCTCCGCTTAAAAGATTTATGAGTATACCCGTTGAAGAGGAAAATAAAATCAGGTATATATTGGGAGTAGGAAATAAACACACGGATTACACTAATAACGATGTAATACAAATCCAACTTATAACCAGCGAATTAGTTAAAGTACTAAAAAAACGAAAATCAGAAAAGGCATTACAAAAAAGTGAAGAACAACTTCGCGAGGCACAAAGTGTAGCTAGAATTGGAAGTTGGGAACTAAATGTTGTCAACAACGATTTATCCTGGTCCAAAGAAGTTTATAGGATTTTTGATTTAGATCATAAAACGCATCAGGCAAATTATGACTTATTTTTGAGTAAAGTCCATCCAGATGACAGAGAATTAGTAAATAACGCTTATTCAAATTCGTTAAAAACAAAAACTCCTTACAATATTACGCATCGTCTTATTACAAATAATGGAGATTTAAGATATATAAACGAAAGATGTAAAACATTTTATAACAGTAAAGGAGAACCTGTCAGGTCTGTGGGAACAGTTCAGGATGTAACAGAGCAAATAATTGCTAATAAAAAACTCCAGAAAAGTGAACAAGAATTCAGGAATATATTTGAAAATTCGGTAGTAGGTTTTTACCGAATCAAGTCGAATGGAGAAACTCTTATGACCAATAATACCTTAGCAGAAATGCTTGGATATAAATCTGCCGAAGAGTTACTAAAAACCAATATCAATGAATCTCATTTTAATAAGAAGCATTCCAGGCAAAGATTTAATGAGATTATAAAAAAAACAGGCAAAATTATTGATCTTGAGTCTGCCTGGGTAAAAAAAGATAAATCTATTATTTACGTTTCAGAAAGTACACGCACAATTCATAATGAAAATAATGAAATACTTTATTATGAAGGAACTGTAGTTGATATAACCCAACGTAAAAGAACTCAGAAAGCACTTTTAAAAAGCGAACAAAGATTTAAAGCTTTATTTGAGGCAGCTAATGATGCAATTTTTATAATGAAAGATAACAAATTTATCGACTGCAATAAAAAAACTCTTGAAATATTCCAGTGCAAGAAAAGTCAAATTATCAATAAATCTCCTACTCAATTTTCCCCCGAAATACAGGCTGATAAATCATATTCCAAGGTAAGCGCCCAAAATAAGATAAACGCTGCATTGAAAGGTAAACCACAAGTTTTTGAATGGATACATAAAAAGTTAGGCGGTGAGCTATTTGATGCTGAAGTAAGCCTAAATAAAATCGACATTGATAATGAAATTTATTTACAGGCTATAGTAAGAGACATTACTGAAAGAAAAAAAGCAGAAGAACAGATTCGAACTTTAAATGAAAACCTTGAGCAAAAAGTAAAAGAAAGAACTTACGATCTGGAGCAAAGTGAGCAAAAATTCAGAGATATTGCAGAATTATTACCGCAAACAATTTTCGAAACCGATCTTCAGGGCAAAATAACTTACACAAATAAATATGGCTTTAAATTAACTGGTTATACATTGAAAGATCTTACAAAAGGCATAAGTATTTTTCAAATCATAGATTCATCTGAAAGAAAACTACTTCAACAAAATATTGAACAAAAACTAGAGGGTAAGAATACGGGTCCAAATGAGTATAGTCTTATAACAAAAAAAGGAGATAAAAAACCTGTTCTAATTTATTCCTCCCCAATAATAAGAAATGAAAAGATAGAAGGATTAAGAGGAATTTTAGTTGATATCTCAACACGTAAAAAGTATGAGGAAGAGCTCAAAAAACTTTCTCAAGCCATTGAACAAAGCCCTGCATCAGTTGTAATTACTAATCTTGACGGAGATATTATATATGTAAATAGTTCTTTTACGAAGATTTCCGGATATAAAAAGAATGAGGCAATTGGAAAAAATCCAAGAATTCTTAACATGGAATATTTTTCCAAATCGTACTATGAAGAATTATGGAATACAATTCTGAGCGGAAAAAAATGGACGGGTGAATTTAAAAACAAGAAAAAGAATGGCGAAATATATTGGGAGTATGCCTCAATTTCACCAATAGTAAATGACCAGAATGAAATCATATCATTTGTAGCAGTTAAAGAAGATATCACCGAACGTAAGAAAATAGAACAAGAACTTATTCTTGCTAAAGAAGCAGCGGAATCAGCGACCAAAGCCAAAACCAGATTTTTAGCAAATATGAGTCATGAAATTCGTACACCAATGAATGCCGTTCTTGGATTCACAGAATTATTGTTAACATTAGTTAAAGACGAGGAACAAAAAGGATATCTTCGCTCCCTGTACTCCAGTGGAAATACTTTATTATCAATTATTAATGACATATTAGATTTATCTAAGGTAGAAGCAGGAAAATTAGAATTAAATTATGATTTTGTTGAAACCCAAAGCTTTTTTAACGATTTATATCATATCTTCTCATTAAAAGCGCAAAATAAAGGATTAGAATTAACTTTTAAAATAAACAAAAGTGTTCCACAAAATATCTTTATAGATGATCTACGCCTACGCCAATCACTTATTAATATAATTGACAATTCCATAAAATTCACTAATAAAGGTTTTATTAAAGTAACGGTTAAAGCATCACAAATAAAAATTAAAAAAGGTCAAAATTTTACTAATTTAACAATCACGGTTGAAGATTCAGGTATTGGAATTTCAAAGGAAAATCAAAGCAAGATTTTTAAGTCATTTACACAAGAAAGCGGTCAGACTACAAGAAAATTTGGAGGCACTGGCCTTGGCTTGGCAATAACCAATAATCTCATCAAATTAATGAAAGGAACCGTATCTGTTAATAGCATGCCAAATAAAGGAAGTACTTTCACTGTTAAGATCCCGAATGTCCAGCTATCAAATGAAACTCTCGAGATAGATAATAACTTCCACAATAGAATTCAAAATATAAAATTCTCCCCGTCAACGATCCTTGTTGTTGATGATATCGAGAATAACAAACTTTTTTTAGCGGAAGCCCTTAGGCAATTGGACCTAAAAGTGTATACCGCCGAAAATGGTGAAGTTGCCTTATTAATTATGGAGAAAGTCAAACCAGATCTAATCATCACCGATATTAGGATGCCCGTAATGAATGGATTTGATTTACTTGAGGAAATCAGGAAAAACTCGAATTATGAGGACATAACAGTTGTTGCAACCTCTGCTTCTGTTCTATTTGATGATAGTACGAAGAAAAAATTGACAAAATTTAACGGATTTTTATCTAAACCTGTATTAACTAGCAAATTAATCCCATTACTTACTGAGTTTTTACCTCATAAGAAATACGATTCTAACGAAAAGGAAATACATCTAACCAAAAAAGCCATAAAACAATTACCTAAAACCATCGAATTATTGGAAACTAAATTCCACAAGAAGTGGGTTAAATTCGAAAAAAGGAAACCCGTTCAAGAAATTCAATTATTTAGTGAAGAGCTAATTGAGTTAGCAAATTATTCAGATAATAAAATTCTTCTGGATTATGCCGATTCTTTAAAGAAGTCGGCAATTACCTATGATATTGATATTATGCTTAAACTTCTGAATAGCTATAAGCGCTTGATAAAAAAATTGAAAAACTATGAAACCACAAATTGATTTGAAGAGTGCAGAGATTTTAATTGTTGATGACAACCCTAAGAATCTTCAGGTTTTAAGTAATATCCTGGTGCAACAAGGTTACAGTATTGAATTTGCTACCGATGGACGTCAGGCCATTGATTGGATAGAAAACAAACCCTTTGATTTAGTACTCCTTGATGTTATGATGCCGGAGATTGATGGATTTGAAGTGTGTCAAAAACTTAAGGCCAAAAAAGAATTTAATGGAATTCCTATCATATTTCTTACAGCTAAAACCGACAAAGAAAGTATTATTAAAGGATTTGAATCCGGAGGCCAGGATTATATCACTAAGCCATTTGATTCGCATGAATTACTGGCCAGAGTGGAAACCCATCTGATTCTAAAGTTTAGCCTGGAAAAGCTGGAAGATTTAAATAAATGGCTCGAAGAGCAAGTTGCTTTAAAAACGGAAGAGCTTCGAATTGCATATGATGAATTAACTTTGCTCGATGAGGCAAAAATTGAATTTCTAAAAATTTTAAGCCATGAACTGAGAACACCATTAAATGGAATAAAAGGATTTACACAAATTCTAAAGCAAAAACTCAGTCCGGACCTTTTACATTATATAGATATAATTAACATATCAACCGATAGGCTGGAGAGGTTTAGCCGGGTTGCATTGCTTATTTCTTCCTTAAGAACAAAATCATATCCGCTGAATCTAAAAAAAATAGGGATTCACTCCATCCTAAACGAAACATGTAATGACTTTACGGAACAACTTAATGAAAACAATATCGAAATCGAATGTGAATCAACTTTTAATGATGATATTATTACGGGTGACTTTGAATTAATAAAGGAAACTTTTAACCAATTAATCGAAAATGCCATTTTATATTCTAACAAGAATGGTAAGGTCACTATAAGTATAAGTGATAATGATAACTTGGTTACAGTTTTAATTAAAGATTCCGGTAACGGATTTTCAAAAGAAGCTCTTGAAAATATCTTTCAGCCTTTCGGACTTGGACAAGATCACATAGATAAAAAAGTAGGTTTAGGGTTACATCTTGTAAAATTAATAATGGATGCGCATAAGGCAACTATAAATATTGGAAATAATAAAGATGGAGGTTCATACGTTGGGCTAATTTTCAATAAAAACTTAAAATAAAAAGATGCCTTCCGACTAGAAGACATCTTTAACAAAATATTTTATTGTCATTTAAACCAATTCTTTTACCAAATCCGCAGCTTCTTGTAAAGTAATAGCTGAATAAACTTTTAAACCCGATTCATCAATTAGTTTTTTGCCTTCCTCAGCATTAGTTCCCTGTAATCGAACAATAACCGGAACATTTATTGTACCAATGGTTTTATATGCGTCAACCACACCTTGCGCTACGCGATCGCAACGAACAATACCTCCAAAAATATTTATTAAAATTGCTTTTACATTCGGATCTTTTAAAATAATTCTAAATCCTGCCTCAACGGTTTGTGCATTTGCACTTCCGCCCACATCCAGAAAGTTTGCAGGATCACCGCCAGCCAATTTTATAATGTCCATGGTTGCCATAGCTAAACCTGCTCCGTTTACCATACACCCAACATTACCATCTAGCTTAACAAAGTTTAGGTTATATTTTCCTGCTTCCAATTCAGCCGGATCTTCTTCGGAAATATCCCTCATTGCCTCATAATCAGGATGACGATATAATGCATTATCATCTATATTTACTTTTGCATCGGCAGCGAAAATTCTATCATCGGAAGTTTTAAATACGGGATTAATCTCAAATAAAGAAGAATCACTTTTTTCGTAAGCAGCATACAAAGCCATAACAAACTTTACCATTTCTTTAAATGCTTTACCACTTAATCCGAGGTTAAACGCAATAATTCTTGCCTGATAAGCCTGAATTCCGACTCTTGGATCTATCTCTTCCTTAAAAATTAAGTGAGGTGTTTGTTCTGCCACAGTTTCAATATCCATTCCTCCTTCTGTAGAATACATAATTATGTTTCTTCCGGTTGCTCTGTTTAATAAAACACTCATATAAAACTCCTGAATTTCACTCACTCCCGGGTAGTAAATTCCCTGCTCTACTAAAACCTTATTAACTTTTTTTCCTTCAGGTCCTGTTTGGTGTGTAACTAACTGCATTCCAATAATATCAGTCGCAAATTGCTTTACATCTTCTAAAGATTTTGCAATTTTAACTCCACCTCCTTTTCCGCGCCCGCCTGCATGAATTTGAGCTTTTACTGCCCATGTATCCATCCCGGTTTTTTCCTGGATTTGTTTTGCTGCATCTACTGCTTTTTCAGGGTTATCAATAACAACTCCTTCCGGAACTGCTACTCCAAATTCTTTTAATATACTTTTTGCCTGATATTCGTGGATATTCATAATATAAATAATTTATACTGAAAATTAATATCACGAAAATATTGTTTTTTTATACATTTAACCAATTTTTCGAATACAAATTAACTTTAATAAAAATGCGAAAGCTTAAGAATAGTGAATTAAACAGGATAAGCATTAAGGAATTCAAAAGTTCGGAAAAAACTCCAATTGTTGTAATTTTAGATAATATCAGGAGCTTAAATAACATAGGTAGTGTATTTAGAACCTCAGATGCATTTTTAATTGAGAAGATTTATTTATGTGGAATTACGGCAAAACCTCCGCATAAAGATATTCATAAAACTGCTCTTGGAGCTACCGATTCAGTAAACTGGGAACATTCTAAAAATACTATGGATGTTTTAAAGAAACTAAAACTCGACGGGTATACTATCATATCCATTGAGCAAACGGAAAAAGCAGTTATGCTTCAGGAATTTAAGCTTGAAGTCAATCAAAAATATGCCGTAATTTTTGGAAATGAAGTAAAAGGAGTTCAACAAGAAATTGTTGATGAAAGCAATTATGTAATTGAAATTCCACAATTTGGAACCAAACACTCTTTTAATATTTCTGTTAGTGCTGGTATTGTTCTTTGGGAATTATTTAGAAAATTAAAATCTATATAAAAAAGCGGCATGAAACCCACTTGTGGTCGGAAGAAATTCCGACCATTTTTTTGCTGTTTCGGTCAAGTTTTAAACATCAGATCAGGATTACCACCACACTGAGTTACGATAATTG
>JANQHR010000091.1 GCA_028282585.1 Bacteroidales bacterium
AATCCCAAAATCCAACCATTGAGGACACAATTGCCAATGGCCAATTATCCGGTAACAAGCATCCAGGTTCAAGGATCAAGGATCAAGTTCCCCGTATCCAGGATCATAAATTCAACAAAGTTACCCACCCTAATATTGAACTGATCCAGAAACACCCCGAATATTCGGGACCGGATCTAACTTAAGCTTAATTATTTAGCTCCCGACTTCAAGTTTACAGTAAATCGATACAGATTTGAACTTCCACTACCTTACGTTCAGAATGACGGTATTAGAGCATTAAGGGATCAGCCTCCAACTATAAATGACATAATGACAAGCAATCCCTTAAATAATCAATATCCAATAACCAATATTCAATGACCAATGACTAATAAGCCGAACCCGGAAATGTACAATTAATGTATGAGAATTAAATTGCCAGCAAATGTTGTACTAAATTCGCATTTTGCGATAAGTTCATTTTTTTCCTGATCCGAAAACGTAAGTTTTCAACGGTACGGATACTGCGGTTGGTTAAAAATGCAATATCCTTATTGGTCAGGTTCAGGCGTAAAAGCCCGCATAACCTGATTTCTGCTGCTGTCAGTTTAGGATAAAAAGATGCTATTTTAGTTAAAAAGTCGCCTTCCAGTTCATCAAAACGATCATAGAACTCCCGCCAGCGTTCACTGTTTTCATGATTATCAATGTACTGTAAAATAACCTGTAAATCATTTTCTGTAATAAACTGCCCGGCTTTTATCTGCTTCTTCAATTTTGATTTTATCTGTTGCAATATTTCCTGGATACTGGATAAGTGTAATAGATTAGAAGCTAATTCACGGTTTTTCAATTCCAGTTCAGTCTTTATAATTTGATTCTCTTTCGTTGCAAACTGTTTTTCTTTTTCAAGTAAAGATCTTTTTTTTGTTGCCCATAGCATAACAAATACCAATAGTAATATGCTTAATGCCATTATTCCAATAGTACCATAACCTATAGCCCTGTCTTTTTTTACTAATTGTTGCAGGTACTTTACTTCGGCATCTTTAACCCCCAATTGGTACTTCTTCTCTTTTTCCAGGACTTGTTCCCGGATTTGTTCATTCGATAAACTATCTTTCAACTCCAAAAGCAACTCATGGAAATACAATGCCATTTTAAAATCCCCCTTATTTTTACAGGCATTGTATAAGTTCGAAAAAACATCCTGATGAAATCTTGAATGAAAACCATAAGCCTCATTGGATAGCTGTTCAAGGGCAGAACTAGCCATATCATATTCTTTGCCGCTAAGCTCCAGGCTTGCAAGGCCAAAACGGTTACGCAGTTCCAGTTTAGAATAACCATTCTTTCGGCATAAATTCATTGATTTCTCAAAGTAAACCTTTGCTGAATCTATTAGCCCCTGCCCCTTGTAAATTGTAGCCATATCAAAATAAACATGTGCTACAGATAATGGGGACTTATTGAAGAATTTATCGGTAAGGCACAAGTTGGAATAGATCAATGCTGAGTCGTATTGGCTTTCCAGTTGATGTAATTTGCTTAAAGTCAGGTACACTCCGCCTAACATATAATACAAGCTTTCCCTTTTTATAAGTTTCAAAACTTTATGCTGATAAATTTTAGCATCATGATAATTCCCCAGTTCCATATAAATAATTCCGATATTTCCCAAAGCCGAGATAATCTCCGGATAATTATTATTTGCCTGAAAATAATCCAGGCTTTCAAGATAAAGGGATAAAGCCTGCTCAAAACCCCCTTTAAGTCGCAGTACATTTGCCAGGTTTAATTTTGCCTTTGCAATATTTGTTTGCAGGCCTAGTTCCTTAAAATTTTTCAATGCACGTTCTAAATACAATTTAGCTGAATCAAACTGATTTTCAGAAATAAAAACATTGCCCAGCGACATGTAAATACCCCCAAGTTCTTTTTTTGTGCCAAAATATTGCAGGGATTCAACCAAGTAGTACTTAGCAGAATCAACATTGCCAAATCTATGATAACTAATACCCAGCCCTTTTTTTACCTTGAATTTTAAATTACGCTCATTAATTTTCCCTTTTAATAACGAATCACAAACAAGCAAATGGTTAATTGCCTCTCTGGGTGAATCTTTTCTTAGCTCAATAGCATTAAAAAGTTTTTTTTCGATATCGTGATTTACATTTTTTTTTGCTAGTGGATCATGACAAAACGCTAAAGTGAAAAGAATGGAACAGGGCAAAATGATCCTAAAAAAATAATTCAAAAGAAATTCGATTTTCATACCAGTATGTTTTGGATTAATTCTTAAAAAAGCTTTAAATCAATTCAAGAAAGAGTAAAATCAGATCCACTCTTATAGTATATGGTGTATAAGTTCTAAATGAATTACCAAAAAAGAATCTGTTAAAAAAGGGACTGTTTGATATCAGTTATTTAATCGATACTAATGTGAATTACCAATGTATTATACAAAACACAACAGTTGGAAATTAAAGGCAAAAAACAGGTAAATAAATTTTCTGAAAGACTATTCATAATTTAAACTGAAGAAAGATATTGACTTAAATTAATAGTTTTATCAACCTTCAACTTCTTTCTAATCCGAAAACGTAAGTTTTCAACAGTTCTTAAACTTCGGTTTGTTAAAATACAAATCTCCTTTGATGAAAGGTTTAAACGGATCAATGCACAAAGCCTTACTTCAGCGACAGTTAATTCAGGACAAACATTTATTATTCTTTTTATAAAATCACCGTGAAACTCATCATATCGTTCATAAAATTCGTCCCAACTTCTGTTATTGATTTGACTTTCAATGTCCTTAAAAGAACTTTTAACTTCAAATAAGCTTAAATTTCCGGTTTTTATAACATTACCCATAAGTTCCTTTCTTACATTCACCAAATAATCCTGAATACTGGCAAGCTGTAACATTTTGTTGCTTAACTCAAGAATTACCTGCTCATATTGACGGGTTAGCAACTGGTTATCTTGCCTTAAAAGTTGATTGTAAGATTCAAGTAAATCATTCTTTTTCCTGGTTTGCAAAAGAATAAAATATAATACGCCAATTACTAAAATCAGCATGCATATAAAAACAATATATAGAATAATATTCAGTGCCATCATAAAATCAACATAAATTAAAAACTACCTGAGTTCGTAAAAATCATATTTTAACCAAAAGAATTGAGGGTGTCCAAAAACTAAAATACTCCTTGGCCCTGCCACAGGGATAGTCAACTTTAAAAATTTTCTTTATTCCATTACATTTTCCGGAGATTCGAGCCATTTCCTGAAATTATTGCTCTTTCTTCGCGAAACTGTTATCGTATTATTTAATGGCGATTTCAATTCGACCAGGATTTTAGATTCATCCCTGAAATAAATTCGTTCAATAGATTTAAAAGGGATCAAGTATTTCCGGTTAATCCGGTAATAATCAATTCCCAGCATTTGCTCAAGCTTGTCTAAAGTATAAGGTACATGGTATACAGTTTCCCCTGTTCTTAAAAACCGGTAGTTATTATCTGAAAATACCAGTAAAATATCCGAAACATCAATGGGTAAAATCTCATTCCCAAGATAAACCAAAATCCTTTGCTGAGGGCTAATAATCTTATCTGACATTTCAATGTAAACCATAATAAATGCAAATTAACTTCCCTGTAAAAACTAAGTTTTGCTTCTAAACATTCATTTTTTTGAAAAGTTATCACCATCACCCCTAATATGACATAAAATAATTACTCATATATTACTTACAAAATAAAATACCTTACATTGAAAATATAATAAACACTCACAAGTAGAATAAAAATCAAAAAAAAACACTTATAATCAAATAATTATTAAGTTCATTTAAATAAAAAAATACTCATATAAATATTTTAGTACGATTAGAATTATTTAGGTAAAATATCTACATCACATAAATTTTCTGCAAACAAAAATTCTGAATGTCTTTGCTTTATAACTAAACGCACAATATTGAAGCCTGAAAATCAGGATCCATCCATAGAAAACTGATATGGGCTTAGCCTCTGTCAGTCATTCAGGGATCACTTGATATTTCCGGTGGATTGATTTTTGGAAGGTATGGTTTTGAATGTTCGGTCCTGGATTTTGGTTCTGATAGCCGGGATTGATTATTGGTTATAAAAAAACGTTTTCCATGCGGCGGATGAAATGTCCAATGCTTTCGGACAACCCATTGCGTCCGCCTGGTTTCTTACCACATATCCCAACAGAGAGTGTGTGATTTTGAGATTTGAGAAGATGAGATTCTCGTATTTAAAAAAGTTCACAGATACCTACCCGGATGTTTCAAGGATAAGACTTCATTTTC
>JANQHR010000134.1 GCA_028282585.1 Bacteroidales bacterium
GGGTATCCGTCTATTTACCCAACAGGTATTTTTCGCAGTCATTTATTGTAATTTATCGTCATTCAGTTGTCAATTGTTGTTTTTTAAAACAGAAATGACCATTATTGACCATCTAATGACTACTTTAAATGACATTCGGTAAACAAACGGACATTCATTAAAATCTAATTTGAAATCTTATTAGAAATTCAATAAACAAGGTTAGCAAGATTTATTTAATTTTATCCGGTATTCTAAATCTTAAAAGATGAAAATCCGAATATTTACTATATTATTTGTCGCCAGTTTTTTTGTTAGTTTTCTTTCGTGTTCCAACAAACCAAAAAGATCCAGAAAACCTGTGGCCCAAATTACCATTCAACCTCGTAAAAAGACTTTAACTTATGGGGATTCTTTAAACATTTCTGTTCAAATAAAAATTAGAAATGGAGAGTTGGCATATTCTAACTTATTTGTTGATAATAAGCTCGTTAAAAAAACTCAAGACCTCTCTTTTAATTATCCAATTTCTTCTTTAAATCAACTCGGTAAGCACAATATTAAAGTTATAGCTACCAAAACGGATAGCGTTCAGGGAATTAATTTTAAATCTTTTGAGGTTGTTTCGGATATAAAACCCGAAGAATATACGTATGAAGTTGTGAATTCATATCCTCATAATACAGGTCATTTTACCCAGGGATTGGAAATATACAACAACCAGTTTTTTGAAAGTACTGGAGAACATAAAACTTCAGCTATTTATCGGTTTGATTTACATTCAGGAAAAGTATTGCAAACTAAAAAACTGGAAGATCAATATTTTGGTGAAGGAATAACGATTGTGGATGACAAGATTTACCAGCTTACCTATAAAGCACAAAAAGGTTTTATATATGATGCTGATAGTTTTGCCAGAATAGATAGCTTTACCTATGACACACCGGAAGGCTGGGGCCTAACACATAATGAAGATCACATTATTAAAACTGATGGTTCTGAGTTTATCCATTTTATAGATCCTGCGACAATGAAAGTTGTTCGAAAAATCCAGGTTTATAACCATAAACGCCCTGTGAAACTTTTGAATGAACTGGAGTACCACGATGGCGTAATTTATGCCAATATTTGGACGACCAATTTTGCTGTAAAAATTGATCCGGAAACGGGTAAGGTTTTGGGTAGGATTAATTTTAACGGTTTACTTCCGGTTATGCAAAATCAAGAAGAACGAATTGATGTTTTGAATGGAATTGCTATTCATCCAGAAAATAATAAGATGTACATTACCGGTAAATTATGGCCTAAACTTTTCGAGGTAAAATTGATTAAAAAAGACTAGGGTTATCGCCGTACTTCACTTTTCCCAAATGTTTGTAAGCTAACTCAGTAACTTCTCTTCCACGTGGTGTTCGTTTTATAAAACCTTCTTTAATCAAAAACGGCTCATAAACTTCCTCAATCGTGCCGGCATCTTCTCCTACAGCTGTTGAAATGGTTGTTATTCCTACAGGGCCACCTTTAAATTTATCGATGATGGTGTTAAGGATTTTGTTATCCATTTCATCTAAACCATGTTTATCGATGTTTAATGCCTCAAGTGAAAACCGGGTGATTTCCATGTCTATTTTTCCATTGCCTTTCACTTGTGCAAAATCACGAACCCGACGAAGTAAAGCATTTACAATTCTAGGTGTTCCACGGCTTCTGGAAGCAATTTCTACAGCAGATTCCTTATTAATTTCAACATCAAGTATTTTAGCTGATCGCTTTACAATTCCGGTAAGTATGTTTAAATCGTAATATTCGAAATGCGATTTTATTCCAAACCGGGCTCGCAACGGACTTGTTAATAAACCCGATCGGGTAGTGGCCCCAATTAAAGTAAATGCATGTAGTTCCAGCTGAATTGAACGTGCACTGGGACCTTTATCAATCATTATGTCGATTTTGTAGTCTTCCATAGCTGAATACAAATATTCTTCAACTATCGGGCTTAAACGATGAATTTCGTCTATAAAAAGTACATCCCTTTCCTCAAGGTTTGTTAACAAACCAGCCAGATCACCCGGTTTATCTAAAACTGGTCCTGAAGTTAATTTAAATCCAACACCCAATTCGTTAGCAATAATATTTGCCAATGTTGTTTTACCCAAACCTGGTGGTCCATGTAGTAAAACATGATCCAGAGCTTCATCCCTCATTTTAGCTGCCTGAACAAAAACTTTCAGATTTTCAACAATTTGTTTCTGACCTTTAAAATCACCAAAAGTTAAAGGCCTTAATTGTTTATCAAGTTCAAATTCTTTATCAGAAAACGAATGGTTGTGAAGATCAATATGATCAGACATAATCAACTACAATTTAAACCTGTTTACTACAGGCAACAACAAAAGCAAAGATAGTTTTATTTCTGGAAGGAAACGCAAAGGGAACTAAACACTGATTTTAAGTTCTTCAAAGATTTTTAACAATTTATCAATGTCAAAAGGTTTTGCCATGAATTCATTCATCCCGTAAGAAATGCATTTTTCCCGGTCGTTATCCATGGTGTTAGCAGTAATTGCAATAATTGGGGTTTTTTCTTTATTGAGACTTTCTTCGAATTCGCGAATTTTAACTGTAGCTTCCAGGCCATCCATAACAGGCATCATGATGTCCATCAAAATAACATCAAATTTTTGCTCTTTATACATATTCAAGCCTTCAAGGCCATTATTTGCGATAGAAACCTCATGTTCATATTTTTTCAAACTAAAAGTAACTATCCTCTGGTTTAAGAGGTTGTCTTCAACAAGTAATATAGAAAGCCTTTCACTCATCCAATCCCAATCTTTGCATTATTAAATTAATTCTATTTTTAAGAGAAAGGAAACCCATTTTTATTTGAATTTCTTCTATCCAATCAAATATAGTATATATTTTAAATAAATATTGAAATATAAAGAATGTATATAAATATAGCCTGTTAATTACTTTGAAAAAAAATTGTATGAATGTTTGTAAATATGAAATATCAAGCTCTGATCTTATTTTTTTAACGACTAATACACATATCTTTTTTCTTTAAATCAACTTTATAGCGATTTAACTAACAGTTGTTAGTTTTAATTGTTTTTGAAAATAAAATGTGGAATAGAGACTAAATAAGTGTTAGTTTTTTGAAGATTATTATTTAAGATTTTTACTTTGTTTTTTGGATAAAATAATCTATTCAGAATTCAATTCGCATTATAAAATTTATTTTTACGTTTTTGTTTTTATAATATCAACAGTAATCAAAATGTAACTAACAATCGTTGATTTTATAAATGGTTGTTTTTGTGCTAATTAATTTTTATGTCAGAAAGCTATAAACATCTTGTTAGTAAACTAAATTCAACACGAAAGAAGTATTACAAATACCTTATTTTAAGAGGTTTAATAATACTTTTCGGAATATGTTTAATTTGTGTTTTTAGTGTAAGCTTTTTAGAATCAACCGTTTATTTTTCAATAGGAACGAAAGAAGTTATATTTTACTCTTTCGTGTTTTTGTTTTTAATGTTACTAAGTTGGTTAGTAGTTATTCCATTATTAAAACTTCCGGGTTTTTTAAAAACGATTTCAGATAGAAACTTATCAAAGCTTATTTCAAATCACTTTTCAGCTATAAAAGACAGATTATTAAATCTTATTGAATTAATAGAACTACAAAAAAAGGAAAAGAATGACCTTATTAATGCCAGTATAAATCAAAAGATAAACGAGTTAGTTCCATATGATTTTAGAAAAGCAATTACTTATGACAATCTGAAAAGAAAAGCTTTCTTTCTATTAGTGGGAGCTGTTTTTGTGTTAGTTATAAATTTTAGTTTAAATCATAGCATTGCATCAGGTTTTATACGATTAGCTCATTTTCAAACAGAATATACTCCACCTGCAGGCTTTTCTTATATACTAATTTCTGAAGATTTAGAAATCAAGAAAGGAGATGATTTTACAATACAGGTTAAATGTGAGGGTAGGGAAGTACCTGGTTTATTATATATAAATATTTCGGGTATAGATTACCTAATGGAACGGAGTAATGATTCTTTCGAGTTTGAGTTGAAATATATTAATAACTCTTTTTCATTCTATTTTACCGATAAAGTAATCCATTCAAAAAGATATCAATTAAAAGTTTTACGAAATCCAGTTATTGTAGATTATCAGGTAGATATTAATCCACCGGGCTATACTGGAATTACAGATAGTAAATTTGAGAATATAGGGGATTTGGAGGTTCCCTATGGTTCAAAAGTTAAATGGAGTTTTAAAACTGCTGATGTTGATAGTTTGATGGTAAATTTTAAAACTGATACAGTTTTAATGGTAGATGATGTAATTACCCGTCAATTTTTCAGTGATGAAAATTACAATATCAGTATTTCAAATGAATACTTCAATTACGATAATCTGTTAAGTTTTACTGTTAAAGTTTTACCCGATTTTTATCCTGAAATTGAGTTGGTTCAGTTAAACGATTCTTCAGATTTTAGCAGGTTCTTTTTTAAAGGTTCAATTCATGATGATTACGGGTTCAATGATTTAAAATTTCATGTTCATATTAATCAAGTTGATACACTTTTTGATCTGCCAATTTTTAAACAACTGGTTGATCAGGAGTTTTATTATACTTTTAGTTTTAATGATATTGTAAAACCCGGGCAGAAGGCACATTATTATTTTGAAGTTTCTGATAATGATCCCTTTAATGGGTATAAAAAGACTACCAGCAAATCTTTTGAGTTTATATTTCCAACACAAGACGAATTACTAAGTTTTGAAAATGAATCGATTGAAGAACTTGAAGATTTATTACAAAAGAGTCAGGAAATTAGTCAGGACATAAAAGAGTCAATTGAGGAACTGAAGTTTAAGAACTTTTCCGGTAATTCTTCTGGTTGGGAAAAGCAGCAACTGGCAAATGAAATTGTAAATAAAAAGAATCAGCTTGAAAATATTCTTCAAAAGATTGAAGAAAAGAATGAAGAGATGAACCAGTTTATGAATTCATTTTCGAATGAAAAAAAGGAAATTCTTGAAAAACAAAAGGAAGTTGAACAATTACTTGAAGAGGTTTTAAGTGATGAATTGAAAGAACTTTTTGATGAATTTAATAAACTGGCACAGGATTTTAAAAGTGATGATTTTAATAAAATGAATGACAAATATGAATTATCACTTGATGATTTGTCAAAGCAACTTGAACGAAATTTACAGGCATTAAAACGAATGAAAGTTGAGCAAAAAATGGAGCGCTTAACTGATTTTTTAAGTGAATTATCTCAATCTGAATTAACTAATTCCAATAAACTTGAAACAACCAAGAATTTTGATGAAATAATTCAATCAGAAAATGAAAATAAATCTTCTTTTAAAAATGTAAGTGAAGAATTAAACGAGATATTTGAATTGAATGAAGAATTAAAAAAGCCTTTAAATCTTCCAGAATTTAAAGATGAAAAAGAAAAAGTAAATGAGCTTTATAATCAGATATTAGATAATTTATCTAAAAAGAAAAGGAAGAAATCAATCGAGTCAATCAGGGAAAACAGTCAGCAATTACAATCATTTTCGAATTCAATAAAAAAATCATTGGAAGAAAACCAGTTGAAACAAAACTTTGAAAATATTAATAACATTCGTCAGATTTTAGATAACCTGGTTTACCTTTCTTTGGAGCAAGAGGAACTGCTTATTCAGTTAAATACAGTTGCTGTTAATGATCCTCAATTGAATGAAATAATTGGTTTTCAGGATAATTTGATTGATCAAACTTCGCATGTAAAAGATTCATTATATGCATTAAGTAATCGTACTGCAGCCATTGGAAATATAATTAATAAAGAGCTTGTGGATCTGGAATTTAGTATGGCTAAAAGTAAAGATGAACTTGCTGATGATAAAATAAGTTCGGCTAAAAAAGAACAGCAATTATCCATTACTGCTTTAAATAACATGGCCGTTTTTCTGAATGAAGCATTGAAGAACCTGGAAAGGCAAATGGCCAATTCAATGCCTGGTGATCAACAATGTAATAAACCCGGGCAGGATGGGAAGGCAGGTTTTGATCTACTAAAACAGGCACAGGAATCACTTAAGCAGCAATTGCAACAGATGATTGAACAAATGAAAAGTGGTAATTCTCAGAATATGAGTGAGCAATTGGGCAGAACATTATCACAACAGGAAATGATGCAGCAAATGATTAGGGATTTGATAAATAGCGATGAAATAGGAAGTTCTTCAAAACAGCAATTGAAGCAAATAGATCGATTAATTGAAAACACCAGGATTGACATAATTAATCAAAGAATTTCTCAACAAACTATACACAGGCAAAACTTAATACTTGATCGTTTATTAAAAGCTGAGAAGGCAGAAATAGAGCGGGAAATAGATGATGAAAGGGATTCAAAAACAGCAGAAGAAAAATTTTATAGTAACCCGGCGACGTTTTTTGAGTATAACAATAAAGAAACTAAATTTGACAACCAGATTTTTAGAAAAAAGTATAAATTGAAAAAGTTTTATCAGGATAAGTACAGAGAGTATATAAATGATTTAAATAATAAAGATTGAAGCATCAATTACGCATACCCTCACATATTCAATATTTAAACGAAGTAGAGTCGTTTATCCAAACTATAATTGAATATTATTCATTGCCTGATTCAATGCATGGCCATTTTATGTTAACTATTTGTGAATCAGTCAATAATGCTATTTTTCATGGTAATAAACAAGATATGAATAAGCATGTTCATATTGAAGTAAATGAAGATAATTCCAGGTTGAGTGTTTCTGTTGCTGATGAAGGAAATGGCTTTGATTATTCAAATTTGCCTGATCCTACTTCAAAGGATTATATTAGAAATGAAAGAGGTAGGGGACTATTTCTGATTAAAAATCTTGCAGATGAAGTTGTTTTTCATAATAATGGTTCTACCATACAATTTAAATTTGATATAAAACGTGAGCCTGAATTACTACTTTGAGGAGATTGAAGATTTTCCTATTTCACAAAATATTGACAAATGGATAGAAAATACGATTCTATCAGAAAAAAGAAAAGCTGGTGATATCAGCTTTATTTTTTGCTCTGACGATTATCTTTTAAATATTAATCAGGAATATTTAAATCATGACTATTATACTGATGTTATAACATTTGATTATGTGCAGGAAGATGAAATATCTGGTGATATATTTATAAGTGTGGAAAGAATCAGAGATAATGCTGTAGAGTTTAATGCAACATTTGATGATGAGTTGAACAGAATCATGATTCATGGCGTTTTACATTTGCTGGGATATAAAGATAAAAGTGAGCAGGAGAAACAAATCATGACTGATAAAGAAAATGAATACCTTTCAAAACGCTAACTTTTTCTATTCAAAGCTTTTCTATTAATTTTGCGGTTTAAAATTTATATAGGATGTTTCCTTTTTATGATGTTATAGTAGTTGGTGGCGGACATGCAGGATGTGAAGCAGCAGTAGCAGCAGCTAATTTAGGTTCTAAGACTTTACTTATAACTATGGATATGGGTAAGTATGCTCAGATGTCGTGTAATCCTGCAATAGGTGGTATAGCTAAAGGTCAGATTGTACGAGAAATTGATGCGCTGGGTGGTTATACAGGAATTATAGCAGATAAGTCTTCCATACAGTTTAGAATGCTAAATCGTTCTAAAGGTCCTGCAATGTGGAGTCCGCGTTCACAAAGTGATCGATTTCGTTTTTCTGAATTTTGGAGATGGCAGCTTGAGTCAACAGAAAATTTGGATTTATGGCAGGATGCTGTTGTCCATTTGTTGATCGATAATGGTGAGATAAAAGGAGTTAAAACCAAACTAGGAATTGAATTTAATTCCAGGACAGTTATATTAACCAATGGGACTTTTCTAAATGGATTAATGCATGTCGGACGTGCACAAATGGAAGGTGGCAGAATAGGGGAGTCTGCTTCTTATTTGATTAGCGATCAATTAGCAGAAGCTGGTTTTACTACAGGTCGTTTAAAAACCGGAACACCTGTAAGAATTGATGGAAGAACAATTGATTTCAAAAGTCTTCAGGAGCAAAAAGGCGAAGAAGGGCATTATAAGTTTTCATACCTGCCAGATGTAAAAACTGATTTGAAACAACGTAGTTGCTGGATTAGTTATACCAACGAAAAGGTACATGAAATTTTGGAGCAAGGCTTTGATGATTCACCCATGTACAACGGTACTATTAAAGGAGCCGGTCCCAGATATTGCCCAAGTATTGAATCTAAACTTGTGACATTTTCCGAAAAGAAATCGCATCAATTGTTTCTTGAACCTGAAGGGGAATTAACTGAAGAATATTATTTGAATGGTTTTTCTTCATCTCTTTCGTGGGATATTCAATATAAGGCCATGCAACTTATTCCTGGCTTGGAAAAAGCAAAAATATTTAGACCAGGTTATGCTATAGAATACGATTATTTTGATCCTACTCAGTTGTATCATACGTTAGAAACAAAGTATATTTCTAATCTATATTTTGCCGGGCAGATTAATGGTACGACAGGATATGAAGAAGCAGCTGCACAAGGCTTGCTTGCAGGTATAAATGCACATCAAAAATCACATGATTTAGCAGATTTTGTATTGAATCGTAATGAAGCTTATATCGGTGTTTTGATTGATGATTTGGTTACAAAAGGCGTAGATGAACCCTATCGTATGTTTACTTCACGAGCCGAGTATCGAATCCTTTTGAGACAGGATGATGCTGATTCACGATTAACTATGAAGTCATACGAACTAGGATTAGCTCAACGTGAACGGGTAGATTTGCTTAATCAAAAGATTGAATTGCGGGATGGTGTAATTGATTATATTGCTAATTTTTCAATCAAGGCTCACTATATAAATGAGCTTCTTGAATCCAAAGGAACAACTCCATTAAAACAAGGAGTGAAGCTAAAAGATATAATCCTTCGCCCACAAATTTCAATTTTCGATGTGGTTGAACCTGTTGAACCTTTTAAGAAATTTTTGAAGAATCTTCCTGCTAACAGGTACCACGAAATCCTTGAATCCGTAGAAATTTTGATTAAATATTCAGGCTATATAGATCGTGAAAAATTGATAGCTGACAAGTTTAAAAGGCTTGAAAATATTAATATCCAAAACAAATTCGATTACGAAAACATCCATACTATTTCTACTGAGGCAAGACAAAAACTAAGCAAAATAAATCCAAAAACGATTGGTCAGGCGAGCCGTATTTCAGGGGTAAGTCCATCTGATATTAATGTGCTTTTAGTAATGCTTGGCCGATAATGTTCCACGTGGAACAAAAACCTAAACATATGAAACGAACATGAATTTAAGAATACTAAACTAAGATGCACGAGTATGCTTAAATTCATTGGGAGTTCCCTGTCTGCCGACAGGCAGGCATCTGGTAATTGAAAAATAAATAATAAACAGATGAATTTAAAAGAAACAATTCGCGAAATTCCTGATTATCCCGAGAAAGGGATAAACTTCAAAGACATCACAACAATGCTTAAAAACCCGGACGCATTTAAGCACGTTGTTGATGAAATAAGTGACTATTTTAAGGACAAGAAAATCACGAAGATTGTTTCTTTAGAATCGAGAGGTTTTATTGTTGGTGGAGCTGTTGCCTATCATTTAGGTGCAGGATTTGTACCTGTTCGAAAAAAAGGAAAATTGCCCGCTGAAACAATTGAAGAATCTTATGAGTTGGAATACGGTTCGGATATAATCGAAATTCATAAAGATTCTATTTCTGAAGATGATGTTGTTTTGATTCACGATGATCTTTTGGCAACTGGTGGAACAGCTCTGGCTGCTCTAAACCTGATCAAAAAAATGAATGTAAAAGACGTTTATTTCTCATTTATTTGTGATTTAAAATTTATCGAAAACGGGAAGAAAAAAGTGTTATCTGAATACGAAACCCATACCTTAGTAGAGTATTAATCCTTTCGAAAATTGAAATACGCAGCTTCAAATAAAAATGCTGGTCAGTTGAAAAAGTTGGTTTCGGTGTTGCCAAATCAGCCTGGAATTTATCAGTATTTTGACAATACGGGCAAAATTATTTATGTAGGTAAAGCAAAAAATCTTAAAAAAAGAGTTGCTTCCTATTTCACAAAAAAACACGAAAATAGAAAAACAGCATTGCTGGTTCGGAGCATAGCCGACATCAAACATATGGTTGTAGAAACCGAACAAGATGCCCTTCTTTTAGAAAATAACCTGATAAAAAAATACCAACCGAGGTATAATATTCGACTAAAGGACGACAAAACGTATCCATGGATTGTTATCAAAAATGAACGCTTTCCAAGAGTATTTCAAACCAGAAATGTGATTCGGGATGGGTCTCAATATTTCGGACCTTATACTTCTGTAATGACAGTACGAACCCTTTTGGATTTATTTAAAAAGCTTTACAAACTTCGAAATTGTAAATACAACCTTTCAAAAGAAAATGTTGAGAATGGTAAATTCAAAGTTTGCCTGGAATACCATATTGGAAATTGTTTAGGACCTTGTGAAGCTTACCAGGAAGAAGAAAATTACAAACAATACATTACTGAAATTCGTGATATTTTAAAAGGGAACATTTCTGTAGTCATAAAATATTTAAGGGATTTAATGCATCGTTTTTCTGAAAACTATAAGTTTGAAGAAGCAAATGAAGTAAAAGAAAAACTGGAAATTCTTGAAAAATTCCAAAATCGATCTACAGTTGTTAGTGCTACAATTACCGATGTTGATGTTTTCGGGATTGACATCGATGAAAAATCAGCTTTTATAAATTACCTTAAAGTGATCAATGGGGCGATTATTCAAACCTACACAACGGAAATTAAAAAGGCATTGGATGAAACCAAAGAAGAATTATTGCAATACGCCATTGTTGACATTCGCCAGAAGATTTTCTCAAATGCAAAAGAAATAATTGTACCATTTAAGCCAGAAATTGATTTAGAAAAAATAAGTTTCAAAGTTCCTGTTAGGGGAGATAAAAAGAAATTACTTGATCTTTCGGAGCGTAATGCAAAGTATTTTCGTTTAGAAAAAGAGAAACAAAAAATTCTTTCCAAACCGAAAGAATCTACCAATCGAATTTTAGAAACCATAAAAAAAGATTTACAGTTAAAAGAATTGCCAACACGAATTGAGTGTTTTGACAATTCAAATTTGCAAGGATCAAATCCGACTGCTGCATGTGTTGTTTTTAAAAACACCAAACCTGCAAAAAAAGAGTACCGCCACTATCATGTAAAAACGGTTGAAGGGCCCGATGATTTTGCTTCGATGGAAGAAATCGTTTACAGAAGATATAAACGACAAATTGAAGAAAAGCAAAATTTACCACAACTGATAATTATTGATGGAGGGAAAGGACAATTAGGAATGGCATTAAATGCACTCGAAAAATTAAACCTTCGGGGGAAAATCAGCATCATTGGTATTGCAAAAAAATTAGAAGAAATTTATTTCCCAGGGGATTCAGTTCCCCTTTATTTGGATAAAAATTCTGAAACGTTAAAAATTATTCAGCAAGCTCGGGATGAAGCTCATCGATTTGGAATAACTTTTCACAGAAAATTACGGTCGAAAAATTTTCTTAAAACTGAGTTGGATGAAATTCCTGGAATTGGAGAAAAAACAATTCAGCAGCTTTTAAGACGATTTAAGAGCCTTGAGAATGTAAAAAAACAAGCCTTCGATACAGTTGCTGAAGAAATAGGCAATTCTAAAGCGGTTAAAATCTTCGATTTCTATAAATTAAAACGTTGAAAAACAGCAGTTTTAGTTTAAGAAGAATAGTGTTTTTTAAATACAGGAAAAATATTCAACTAGATTAAATTCTGTACTTTTCTTCACCATCGAGCAAGCCAACGTAAGAAAAATACCTGCTTTCTGAAATTTCACCATTTGCGACTGCATTTTTTACTTCGCAACCCGGTTCATGAATATGGGTGCAATTATAAAACTGACATTTTTCAAGCCGCTTAAAAATTTCAGGAAAATAATGACCAATTTCTTCCTTTTCCATATCCAGCATTCCGAAACCTTTTATCCCGGGTGTGTCAATTATGTAACCTCCAAAACTCAAATCAAACATTTCAGAAAAAGTGGTTGTATGTTTTCCGGTTTGATGGTAATCTGAAATTTCTTTTGTTTTCAAGTTTAGGTTTGGTTCAATTGCATTTATCAGGGTAGATTTTCCGACACCAGAGTGTCCTGAAAAAACATTGGTTTTATTTTCCATCCATGATTGAAGCGTATCCAAACCAATTTTCTTTTTGGCTGAAGTTGTTAAGCACCTGTAACCAATACTTTCATAAAGCTCAATTAGCTTATTCATGGTAAGAATTTGCTCAGGATTATATCTGTCTATTTTGTTGAAAATCAGCGTACAAGGAATTCTATATGCTTCGGCTGATGCCAAAAAACGATCTATAAAAGTTGTCGTAGTAATTGGGAAATTGACAGTTACAACCAGGAAAGCCTGATCGATATTTGCAGCGATAATATGAGACTGTTTTGATAGATTTGTAGACTTTCGGATAATATAATTCTTACGATCTATTATTTTGATAATCAAACCAATGTGAGTATTTTTGTCATCTTCAATCGTTTTTGAAACTTTAAACTCCACATGATCACCTACTGCAATTGGGTTGGTACTTTTAATTCCTTTAATGCGGAATTTACCCTTTATTTTGCATTCAATATTAGAGCCATCCTCCTGTTTTACTGTGTACCAGCTCCCCGTTGATTTTATGACAATTCCTTTATTCAAATGAAATTTTTTGTTCTAAAGATTCGTTGTATTTTCGCTGCAAAGTTCAACCAAAAGTATAAAATAATTGTGAAAAGGATTTTGTCTTACAATGTGAATGGAATTAGGGCAGCTTTAAAAAAAGGTTTTTTAGAGTGGATGGAAAATGAAAATCCGGATGTAATTTGCATCCAGGAAACAAAAGCTCAGAATGGACAAATGAGTGAAGAAGAGTTTGAGAAAAAAGGGTACAATATCAATTCATTTTCTGCTAAAAAGCCGGGTTATAGCGGGGTTGCAATAATTTCTAAAGAAAAACCTGATTATGTTGAATTTGGGATGAATAATGAAAAATATGACATTGAAGGACGGGTTATTCGGGCCGATTTTGGAGATTTATCCATAATAAGTGCTTATTTTCCATCAGGTACAACAGGTGGTCCAAGGCAGGAATATAAAATGAACTTTTTGACTGATTTTCACTTATACTTAAACGAATTAAAGAAACAACGATCAAAATTGATTATTTCCGGTGATTATAATATTTGTCGTTTATGGATTGATATTCATAATCCTGAGAAACAGCAAAATACTTCCGGGTTTTTACCTGAAGAACGTGAATGGTTTCAACAATTTGTAGATGATGGTTACGTAGATAGTTTTAGGGTAATACATGAAGACCCACATCATTATTCATGGTGGAGCTATCGTGCCGGAGCCAGAGCGAGGAATAAAGGTTGGAGAATTGATTACCATATGGTTACAGATAATTTGAAGGATAAAATAACGAATGCAGGCATATTACCAAACGTGGTGCATTCAGATCATTGCCCGGTGTGGGTGGAAATGGATATGTAGATGAGGGAACGGGCAATTATTATTGTTTTTTTAAGCTTTTTTGCAAATGCAGGTTTTGCTCAATTTAGTGCAATATTTGAAAGGTGTATACCTGATACCAATTACATTGAAACGTACAGGGATGATCTTATTCTAAGAATTTATACATCCAATAAAATTAATTTTTTCAAACTTGAGGATACAGAGGGTGAATTGAGTATAAAGTATCGTCCGAACGACTTCTACAATTTAGGAATTGGTGTTAACTACAAGTGGTTTGGTATCAATATTGGAACTCCTTTTCCTCTTTCAACAAGAGATGAACAAAAGTATGGGAAAACCAATACTTTTGGCATTCAAAGCTATATTTACCGGAGGAAGTTTACGATAGACGTATTGGCAAAAAAAACGAAAGGATATTTTATTAGCGATAGCGATGAAGTTCTTCCACAATTTGATGATTTGGAAATTGAGTACAGCAGAAGGGATATTCAAACGCAAAATTTTGGTTTAAATGTCAATTATATATTCAATAATCGCCGATTTTCGCACCGTGCAGCGTTTAAGCAAACCGAACGGCAAATCCAAAGTGCAGGTTCTTTACTTGCTGGATTTGGGCTTTATTCTTTTCTTGCTTCAGCAGATTCGGCAATTGTTCCACGTGAAATTGATGATAGGTATTTTGCAAAGAACAGGGATTTTAGAGGAAGTTTGTCGTTTTCTGCTAATATAAATGTTGGTTATGCTTATTCTTATGTGTTTGCAAAAAACTGGTTATTAACAGGTTCATTCATTTCAAGTGTAGGTCTTGAACATCTAAGGTTTAGGTATTTTGATCAAAACACACAGAAAAAATTACGACCAAATTTCAATTGGCAATTACGGTTGGCATTAAGTTATCAGTGCAAAAATTATATGGCTGGTTTAAGCTTTGTGAGGTTTTCCCACGGATCATCATTGGAAGTGCCTGAAATGTCTATCACAAACGGCAGCGATTTTGTTCGTTTTACAATCAGCCGCCGTTTGCAACTGAGTAAAAAATAGTATTTAAGCACAAGTAATTTGCACCCTAAATTATTAATAATGACTACTAATGTCCGTAATGACAATCAATGACATTCCGAAGGGAATTTATTATCTATTTAAAGGTTAAAACCTCCGAAACCAGTTCGGAGCAGGCTCTGTAATTTTATACAGCTACTTTAGCTTCTATAAACTTTATGTATTGCTGGAAATGAGATCCCGAAGTTTCGAAAGAAGCTAGTGTAAAGATTGCTAATTCCCCAAACTAATTTTTGCCCTATTTTCCTTTCTTCTGCGTTAAGTTTTTTCGCCGTAGCTGTGGCTATGCCTGTAAAA
>JANQHR010000025.1 GCA_028282585.1 Bacteroidales bacterium
TTTTCTTTAAAACAATCAACATGATCTGTTAATTTAATTTCTTTTTTCTGTTGCATTTTACTTGAATTTTGTGTCAAGTTATTTCAGAATATTACAAACCCACTATTAAAAGGCCTGGTTAATAAATTGCAAACCGAAAATAGTAAATGTTGGGAAAATTGGAAAATGAAAAATGCCTGTTTAATAACAGGCGAAACGTTAGGAAAATTTTTGTTAAATTATAAGCACAGCTTAATTAGACTTCAATTTTTTCTGCGATAGAAAGTAATCCTTGAATTAGTTGCCCTCTTTGTGTTTTCCAGTAATTATAATCACATACAATAATTAAGTGCTTAATGGCTCTACTTATTGCAGTATTTATTAAATTCTTGCCATTGGAGACTTTCAATGTAGAATCTACAAAGAATTTATTTTTTGTGTCGCACACGCTAAAAATTACTGTATCCCATTCTCTCCCTTGTGCTTTATGTATATTAGAAAGCTTTTCCTCACCATATAATCTTGGAAATTTCTGCTTTAAATAATACACTTGTTCATTATATGGTGTGAGGATAGAAAAATTTGATGGATTATAATTCAATAAATACTTCTCAATAGCTTTTATTTCATTTTGATTATCTCTTTTCTTAATTGAGGAGCTTTTATCTGCATGTAAATATGAAATTTTAGTATTTGAAGTATTATTACTTGACTTAAAATTTATTCCATAAACAAATCTATCCAATATTTCTGCTAAATTTTGCCCAAAACGATGTGTAATATTTAAATCAGTTTTTACTGTTGTAATAGGTTTGTATTCATCATTAACAATAAAGCTTTCAAGGCTGTAATTAAATACATGATCTGTAAATATTGAAGACCGCTTAAAAAGGTATAAAGAAGGGTTATTAATATATTCTTGATTTCTTTCGTCCATATCAAATACAGGTGGTAATTGCATATGGTCTCCCAACAAAGTAATTGGTTTACCATATATAAAAACAGAAAGGGTTTTAATAGTGTTCGCGTATCCAGCTTCATCAATAAAATAATGATCCGCATATAAGCTACCATCAGAGAAACGGCCAATATGTCCATCTAATGTTGCACCAATTATTTGAGTAGATTTTAACCTTTCCTTTGTGTCATATTGATTTAACTTCTTCAGAATCGCATTGTTTTCTTCTAATTTTGCTTTTAATTCGGCCAAACTTCTTCCATTATAATTTTCTTTTAGCGACTCATTTATTGGATTATCTTTTTTAATTTCTTCCCAAGCATCATTTAACTCATTATTGATTTCTACTATCATAAATTCATTAAAGGATAGGAAAATCGATTTTAATTTTTCATCTTCAAACTTAAGATCCTCTATTGAGGCAAAACTTTCATCAATTTTTCTCTCTGCAGACCAAAGTTTAGCTTTTTTACTAGATAAATTGTCTTTTCTTTCTTTCAAAACTTTCTCAATATCAGCCTTTTGAAAATATAATGAGTTTAATTCTTTATCTAAAATCTCAATTTTTAATTCTAGTTTGGTTCTTCCATTTTTAATTTTTTTAATCAATTTATGCCTAAAGGAACTTAAACTATGTTCTTTTCTTAAAATTGTAATTTCCTTTGAATTTATACTAGTTTTAATTGAACCATATTTGTTTTTTACCCCTTGATATTTATTTTCATCTATCTTTATTTCTTTTTTTAGTTTATCTACAGTCTTTGAATTAATTTGATAGGTTTTTAGATGCGAATTAAATTCAGAAATGGCTCTCTGGTCATTTGAAAAATTATCTACACCAAGAATATTTTCTAGAATTCTAATCTGGTTTTTTACTTCTTTTATTTTTTTCTCGATACCTGCTTCTTCACAAACCTCAGGATAATCCTTTGCAAATTTTTTTGTAGGATTGCCAATTCTTATTACAAGGTCACGTTTAATTCCTGCTTCATCAGTAATTTCCAATATACCGCGTAGAACTTGCTCTAATGAAAGATTTGTTGGAGCAAATATGGCTACTTTCTTTTTTTGTTCTATGTATTTAATAATGGAATAAGCTAAAACAAACTTAGTTTTCCCAGTCCCCGGAGCTCCCCATATATACGAAAAAGGATTATTAAATATAGTTAAGAGAGCTTGTTTTTGGTTTGTATTTGGTTGATGCTCTGGCAAAAACCTAAAATCATTAATCTCACATTCTGTTCCATTGTTTTTTTGAGGTAATTTCAATCTTTTTCCATTATTTTCGAAAAATTCTTGAATTCTTTTAATAAGGAATTTTAAATCGGAAATAACCAAAATATCCTCTGGTTCAGTCTTATTTAAATCGAAAGGAGCGTTTTCCGATTGCCTAACAATTAATACATTATTATCAGAATCGTATTCTTTAATTTTAATTATTGAATTATCAAATTCTTTATCGAGAACAATATGATAGAAAAGTATAAGGTCTGTATCAAATAATTTACCAGATAAATTTAATTTAAAATAATCTGCTGTATTTTGAATTTTACTAATTCCATTAACTTTAATTTCTGCCCTACCTTTTTTATTATCTGCAAGGTATTGATAATAAACCTTTGAACTTTTTATGCAAACATCTTTAATTTCATCAACTTCCATAGAAATGATAACTTCATTAAGTTTTGAGCATCAAATTTAATTTAGCCGTTTCCTATATCACTAATAAAAGTCTCAACAAAATCAACAATTCGTTTTAATATTCTATCACCAATTTTTTTTCGTAGTAAAACTGATGGCTGCTCTCCATTAATAAGCTCTAACACTTCATCTCTCAATGGTTCTCGTTCTGCAAACAAGTAGTTTTCGATAAGCTTTTGGGTTTTTTCTTCCGATAAGTTTTCTTCTTTCACGATTTCATTAAAAGCTCTTATCTGCTCAACATTCCAGAATTTCTCAAATGCCTCAGGTACATCATCTGAATCTTCTATTACAGGAAGATTTTCAATAATAAACTTTTGTATAAGTTCACGTTTACTTCTTAGGTGTGCTTCACCGGAAAGTAAATCAAGAATTTCTTTTTGTTTCTTTTCTTGTTCTTCCTGTTTAGCACCTTTCATTTGTGCTAATAACTTGAGAATATATGCAACATTGATTTCATCACGATGAATCAATTCCAATTCAAAATCTACATCTTCAAGTATAGAAACTTTTTCCTTTTCTCTGTTGGATTTTACTTTATCGTAAAGGTCTAAGTATTTGCTTTTATAATCTTCGAACTGCTGCTCTGGCATTGCAATATCTTCCCAAGCAAAATCTGCGAATGTCACTAATACATTCTTTATGCGCATTAACTCACGGAATGCTTTAATAAAATTCAGTTCATCTTCTTCGCTTTCTAATTCATTCACACTATTTATAGATGGAGCAATATTGATTAATTCCTTAAATGCTTCGTTGAATTTCTTTACATATTCTTCATAAGGTTTCATGATGATTTCTTCAATAGCTTCCTTATTACTGAATAATGTAATTGCTTCGTCCGTGCGTTTTTTAAGATTTCGGAAAACCACGATATTACCTTGTGATTTTTGCTCATTAAGAATTCTATTTGTTCTTGAATAAGCTTGTATTAATCCATGATAACGCAAATTCTTATCAACAAACAAAGTGTTTAAAGTTGGACTATCAAATCCTGTTAAGAACATATTTACCACCAAAAGAATATCAATTTTTCGCTCTTTTACTTTTTTTGATACATCGTTATAATAATTGTAAAAAGACTGGCTATCTCTAGTTGAAAAGCTACTTTCGAACATTTGATTATAATGCCCAATGTATTCTTCTAATTTATCCCTGCTATGTTTATTTAACCCATACAAAGCTCTTGGATCTTCTACAACTGAAACTTCTTCCGGAATAAAACCATTTGCATCAGCATCATCTTCATTAGCGGAATAACTAAAAATTGTAGCAACATTTAAGTTATGTTGACCTTCCAATTTCTTTTGATATAATATATCGTAATATTTAATTAGTGTCTCAACTCCGCTTACACAGAACATTGCAGTAAATTCTCTATTATAAGTTTTACGGCTATGATGTGCCAACACATAGTTGGCAATTTTTTCTAAACGAACAGGCGATTCCATTAACTCTTTAGTATCAATATCTTCTACTTCGATATCAATATTAGTCTCACTACCATCTCTTTGAGTGTACTTACCTACATACTCAACTGAAAACTTTAAAACATTTTCATCCTTAATTGCATCAGTTATTACATATTTGTGCAAGCAATCGCCAAACAATTCTTTGGTTGTTCGTTTACCTAATTCATTTTTTATTGCGTTATCAGCAAAAATTGGAGTTCCGGTAAAGCCAAACATCTGTGGATCATTAAAGAACTTCTTAATTCGATTATGTGTTTCCCCAAACTGTGAACGGTGGCATTCATCGAAAATAAAGATAATCCGTTCATCTTGTAGTTTCTCCATTTTTGTTAAATATCGCTTTTTACTAATTGCAGTATTTAATTTTTGAATGGTTGTTACGATAAGTTTGGTATCATCTGAAAACTGAGAAACTAACTGTTTAGTATTATCAGTAGCATCAACACAGCCTTTTTTAAAACTATCAAATTCTTTATTTGTCTGATAATCCAAATCTTTTCGGTCTACTACAAATACTACTTTTTTAATCTTAGGTAATGCGGTAAGAATCTGGCTTGCTTTAAAGGATGTAAGGGTTTTTCCTGATCCTGTAGTATGCCAAACATATCCATTTTTTTGAGAATTAATTACTTTCTCAATTAGGGCTTCTACAGCATAAAACTGATATGGGCGAAGAACCATTAAGATTTTATTGGTTTCATTCAATACTACATACTTGCATATCATTTTTGAGATATGGCAAGGTTCTAGGAAATCGCTGGTAAAACCATTTAAAATATTGGTAAGACGTTTATTTTCTTCATCTGTCCAATAAAAGGTTTGCTTAAACGATTGACGCCTGTTATTTGCATAATATTTTGTGTTAACCCCATTTGATATAACAAATATTTGCACATATTGAAATAAGGCAGAATTTGCTCCAAAAGAATGGCGTTGATAACGATTTATTTGATTAAAAGCTTCTTTCAACTCTAAACCACGTCGCTTCAACTCAATTTGAACTAAAGGCAAACCATTAATAAGCAAGGTAACATCGTAACGGTTCTTGTATGTTCCTTCTATTGTTACCTGATGTGTAACCTGGTATTGATTCTGACACCAATGCTCTGTATTAATAAATTCGAAGTACAAATTATCGCCATTATCACGAATGATATGCTGCTTCTCACGGAGTGTTTTAGCCTTTTCGAATACTGAACCTTTACTTAAGATATTAAGAACTTTCTCGAATTCTTTTTCAGAAAAAGTTATATTGTTATGCTTTTCTAATTGCTTCTTCAAATTTGCAATTAGTTCATTTTCATCTTTGATTAGTACTAGACCATAGCCCAGTTGTTGCAGTTGTTCAACAAGTTGATCTTCTAATATTTGTTCGGGTTGTCTGCTCATACCAGGTTTAATTTATCTGTTTCCCATTTTTGGGGATTTTCCTGTATATATTTTTGTATGTTCTGAAATGATTTGCCGTTTCGGATAATATGATCGTAAAAACGTGATTGCCATGCAAAACCAGCAAGGATTTTACGCGATTCGAATGTAACACGCCCCTTGTACCATCGAATAATACGTGATAAATTTTCATTTAACATTGGATTTTTTTCGCCGGTAATACCACCCCGTGTTTCCATTTTCGGTGCGTTATCCGTAGAAGCGCGATTAATCGCGCTTCTACGGATATTCGGGTTTTTACGGTTTTGCCAATTATTCAATTTATTAATTACAATAATTCCATGTACATGATTGGGCATGATTATGAAATTTTCCAATTCAACATATGGGAAATGATTGGGTATTTCCAACCAATATTTTTGTGCGATATTTCCGATTTCAGAAACGTGGTGAACCATATTTTTGCCATTATTTTCGATACTACCAAAATAATAATCGCGGCCGGCGGTACAAATGGTTACGAAATAGGCCGCATTAGAACCATAATCCCAATTTTGTAGGCGGGTAGATTCTGTGCGGTATATATTTCGAAATTTATCGGCCATGTTTTTTAATTTACACAAACATCTTCTGTAATAATCCTTTTTTCCATTGCTCCATTTTTTCAATTTGAATTTGGCAATGTTTTATTTTTTCATCCAATATTTTAAGAAAACCTAAGATTTTTATTTGTTCTGATAAATTTGGAAGTTCAATGCTAACTTTTAATAAAGTTTTTTCATGAATCCGCTTACTTCCAGAGCCACTGGAAATCTTTTCTAAGCTTTTATAAAATGATTCTCTACCTAAAAAGTAAAAAAGAAATAATGGATCAATGAATTCTGTTTTTATATTTAGACTTGGAACATCCCCAGAAGATAAACAGCCATCTAATTCATCAGGAATAATACCAAACGCTCCATTAAAAAGATTTTGTTTACCATAAATAAACTGTCCATTTTTTCTTTTATAATAATTTGTTGATCCAATAGATAGATTATCAGTATTTTCATTTAAAAGAACACCTTTCAAATGTAACTTTACGGTCAACAATTTATTCTTATCTACAATCTTAGGTTTTATTTTATCAGGTATCGTTAAAATATCTGACAAATTTAATTTTTGCCATTTTGGAAATTCTTTCCCAGCTTCATCTTTAAATCTAATTTCTTGAGAGAATACTTTTTGCATTACTCCCTTTTTATATTGATCCAATAATTCTTTTTTCTTTTGTGTTAGCTCAATTCTTTTATCTATCAAATCTAAAAATGATGATATCTTGATTTGTTCAGAATAACTTGGAATGTTAAGTTTTAGCTTTTCAAATTCTTTTTGTCCTAACGTTTTATTTCTTCCAGCTCCTCCCGGAGATGCTAATTCTAATAGAATTTTTCCTTTTCTTGTTAAAAAAAATTGGTGCAAATAATTTAAATCACATTGATTTATTTTTGGTAAGTACATTGGGAAACGGTGCGAAGCAATCATGCCTACTTCTTTTTCTGTAGTTTTAGCAACAGCTTGTTCCCAAGCAAAAACTATATTTACAATAAATGCATTTTCTTTTATCCAAAAAACCCGTTTATTACCTAACTCTTCTCCTGTTACAGTTTCTTTGTAAAATAATCCCTTGCCATGCGATTTTATTCCAATCTGTTTATATTTTTTATCCTTTTCAATTTTAACTGGAATAGCAGTTCTCTCGATTAAATCCTTTAATATTTTTTTCTCCCATTCATTGGAAAATTCATTGAATCTTAACTGTGGTGTTTTCAATTTTTTCTCCATGACTTAAAAAGGTGTTGAAATATTAAGTTCATTACAAAAATTGGTGAGAGTTTTATCAATATCAGAAGTTTGTTTATCCATTTGCTGAATTTCCTCAGCTACAGCATTTATATCAATTTCTTCTTCATCTTCATATGTATCCACATATAATGGAATATTAAGATTATAATCTTTTTCTGCTATTTCTTCAAGAGATGCAACATAACTATATTTATCAATTATTTCTCGTTTACGATAAGTGCTAATTATTTTATCAATATCAGTTATTCTTAAAGCATTTTGTGTCCCCTTTTCAAAATATTGACTTGAATCTACAAATAAAATATTTTCAGGATTTTCACGGCATTTTTTAAATACTAATATACATGTTGGAATAGGTGTGCCATAGAAAATGTTTGGTGGTAGACCTATTACAGCATCTAGATAATTTTTTTCTTCTATTAAATACCTGCGTATATGTCCCTCTGCAGCACTTCGGAATAAAACCCCATGTGGTAAGATTATTGCCATTTGACCATTTTCAGCTAAATGATAAATCATATGTTGTACAAAAGCAAAATCCGCTTTGCTCTTTGGTGCTAACTTACCATATTGGCTAAAACGGTCATCGCTCATAAACAATTGGTTTGCATTCCAATGTGCTGAAAATGGTGGATTAGCCACAATAGCTTCAAATTGCATATCGATATGCTGTGGGTGTTCCAATGTATCTTCTTGCTTTATATCAAATTTACGATAATGCACATCGTGCAATATCATGTTCATTCGAGCTAAGTTGTAAGTAGTTCTATTTAATTCCTGTCCATAAAAGTTATTTACTTCTTGAACTTCCTTTGCTACACGAAGCAATAGTGAACCGGAACCACAAGTAGGATCATATACAGATTTTAACTTGCTTTTTCCAGCCGTTACCAACTTAGCCAGTACCATACTTACTTCTTGCGGAGTATAAAATTCACCTGCTTTTTTACCAGCACCACTAGCAAATTTTCCTATCAGGTACTCGTATGCATCACCTAAAACATCCAGCTCTGTTTGCTCTAATTTAAAATCAATTTTATTTAAATGAGCTAACACCTTTGCTATGACTGTATTTCTAGCTTCTGGTGTTTTCCCAAGTTTAGTACTATTTAAATCAATATCTTCAAAAAGATGGTCAAAATCTTCTTCACTTTCAGTTCCCATTGTAGAAAGCTGAATGTTATTTAAGATTTTTTGTAAGTCTTCTAATATAAATTTGTTTTGAATTTCTTCTTCTGTTACTTCATCGCCATTGCCGTTTCCACGTTTGGCAATTTCACTAAATAATTCAGATGGTTTTAAGAAATAACCTAATTTTTCAAGGGCTTCTTCTTTGATGGCTTCTATATATTCCTTTCCATTTGCTGTTTCTTCCTTAATCTCTTTATACTTAATTCCATCTGTTTTTAATATGGAATTGGCATACATTTCCATTTTTTCGGCCAGGTATTTGAAAAAAATAAATCCCAAGATATAATCCCGGAATTCATCTGCATCCATCTTTCCCCTAAGCGTATTCGCTATATTCCAAAGTTGTTGTTCTAACTGTTTCTTATGATCTTCTGACATAGTTTATTTCATTTAAAAACCTAAAATTAACAATAACTTTTTAAGAAATAACCTAATCTTCATCGCTTGTTGATAAAGTCCAAATTTGCTTTAAAGGAATTCTTAATTTAATATCTTCATTTAGCTTCTCATAATTTGCCAATAATTCTTTTATAATATCTTGTTGGTCCCATAATCTAACCTTAAAAAACTGGTTAGCCCGTTCTTGTTCTACCGTTCTTTTAAAACCATTCCAAGATGCCAATAATCCATATTCAGCTCCAAAATTTTGCATTACTCCAACTAGCTGGTCTAGTGTTGGCCTATCTACCGGTGTTATACCCGACTTAACTTGTACACAAATTTTAGGGCTACCAAAGCCTAATTGTCCGGGAGCTGCAATAATGTCAAGCCCTTTGTCCGGGCCAACTTGTGTTTTGAAGGTAGTATACCCTTTTGCTTTTAGTATTGCTTCAATCAATACTTCCATTTCATGCTCCCTGAATTGGTCAATAATATGTTTTGCAATCTGGTCAGTTGCAACAATTTCTAAATCACTTTCAAAAGTGCTTTCATTGTCAGCTTCATCTTTTTCCTCGATTTCTTCAACTTCTTTTTTAGGTACAACCCATTTATTTTTTGACATTTCTTTAATTCTTTCTTCAGCATTATTTCTTGATATTTTACAAACCGTCATAAATGCTCCTAATGAATACAAAATGTCCTGGTCAAAATTAGAACGAGGTATATCCGTAGCAAACCAATCAACTTCTCGGTAATGAAAAAAAGGGTCTTCACCCTTCTTTACATATTTATATTCTCCTTTTATCTCTCCAATATGAATCGCTGATTTCAATTTACTAGGCAAAACAACCCAATCTCCCTTATTTATTCTTTTTGCGATTGGCCAAATTTGCCCGGTCCAATTTCTAATTGTATTCTTTTTTGCATCACTATAAAAATCAAGTAAAAACCTATATAATTCCGTTTGAGTTTTAAAAGAACTCAGATTAACATCTAAGCCCTCCCATGTTAAATAAATTTTCGATTCTTCTAGAAACTTAGTTTCATAACCACCAAATTTTCCTGCTCTAAATAACCAAATAGCCATAATGAATAATTTAAATAATTAAATTAATTTATTTCTCCAATTCGTAATCCCAAAATGTACGTTCTAATCGGAAAGTAAGTATGAAAGTAATAATAATTAATAAGACTACAAAGGCTTAATTATAAATAATTTAAGATATAATTGTCTGAAATTTTAAATCAAAGCCAACTTTGTATTTTTTAACTCCTGCTTGACATTTAATTTTTATTCTAGAAGCAGGATTAAACTTTTATAAGATATTCAATCATTTAAGGAATCAAATTCTTTTAAAAGATCAGGCAAATTTGTTTCAAAAGCTTCAGACAATAAATAACACCAATATAGAGTAGGTGAGATTTCTCCTCGCTCAAGCCTTGATATGTTTTGGAAATTATTACCCAGTTTTTCAGCTAAATCAGCCTGAGTCCAATTTCTTTCAATCCTTTTTTGTCGAATAAAATTCCCTATTCTTTTGTTGAAGTCTTCTTTTTGTAACATAGTTCACAAACTCACAAAAAAAATCAAATTTATTATAACCGTATACGGTTAGTTTTTTTATATATTTGTATTATCAAATAAGCCTATAGTTATTGTAATAAGACATTTAATATGAAAACACTAGTATTACTTTTATTATTAATTCCGGCTAACCTAACTTCTTCAGAAACAATGGAGTTCAACATGCTTAATATCGTGGAATATGCTCATCCTTTATACATGCCCAATGGAACATGTAAAGAATGATTTTAGTGGTAAAACAATGCTAATTGTCGAGGATTGCGAATTAAGTTACCAGCTACTAAAGGAGATTCTTGAGGAAACAGGTATAAACATCCTGCATGCTACTAATGGGCATGACGCCCTAAAGCTTTGCATTCAACATGATGATATTGATATTGTGCTTATGGATATTAAAATACCCGGAATGAACGGACTGAAAACTACTCAAAGAATAAAATTGATACGCCCCGATTTGCCCATATTGGCCCAAACCGCTTCGGTTTATCCGGAAATAATGCATCAATGCGAGCAAGCTGGCTGTGTAGAATTTATTGAGAAACCTATTTTTACTTATAAATTAATGAATGCTTTAAGGAAGTGGCTTTTGTAATGCAGTCGAATAGTTTTTGGAGTGGGTTAAGGAAGTTTGGGTATATACATTTACTTTCTTTGTCATTACCACAAAGAAAGTAACAAAGAAAACGCTAGGACGGCATCGCCTTGATAAGAAAATCTACGGTTTGTTCGTTAAAACTTTTGATCGTACTCTGCACCAAAAGTTTTTTAACACTCACTTCCCTTGATTTTTAATTCAATCCGCTGATGTCCTTTATTCATGACTTTTGGCATGTTTGTAAATATTTAACTAAACAACACTGTATTTCAAAACTTGAGGGTTGCTGTTGTACAATTTACAAATTGTTACCTAAATAGTGAAG
>JANQHR010000026.1 GCA_028282585.1 Bacteroidales bacterium
TAATATTAAAGGTGTTACTAATACCAACCACTACCATATGAATACCTATAGCTCCTATGAAAAATCCATTTAACCGGAGCAATACTTCCATATTTTTATCAAAAGCAGTTTGAAGTTTCTTACCTTCCAGGGCATCTCTTAACTTCTTCAGAACAAATAATACAAAGAAATTGACCGTGAAAATAATAACGAGAGCACCTGCTCCTAAAAATCCAGGATGATCTTTTGATAATAAAATGCTTAAAGATATGGCTCCGGCACCAACCATAAAAGGTAATGCAATTTCTGATGCCAAATCATCAAGGTCTTCTTTTAGCATGAATATTGCTTTTTGTCCTTTGACAATAAAGAGAAAAGCGTAGGAAAATATAATGATTCCGCCAAAAATTCGAAATGATTCAAAATTAATTTGAAACACCTTTTTGAATACGGCATCACCAAAATAAAAGAATCCTAAGCATACCAATAATGATATGAAAGTTGCTTTAAAAATTACCAATAGGTAATCTTTATGGTTTAATTCATTGCGAATTGGCCCAAGGTATAGGAACAATGCGAAAGGATTAAGCATGACAAGAAATTCAACAATAGAAGAAAACATATCACAATAGTTTTATTTTTGGCTTCAAATGTACATTATTTTGGGTCTGTTAATGCTACTGGAATTATTTTTCCGTTAAAAAATTTATACCCGTTTATTGAAAACTCAAAAATGTATTGAGCCATTTCTTCAGAGCTAAGAGGTGCCTGGTATCCGGGAAAAGCCTTACCCAGCATTTCTGTTTGAACAGCTCCTAATGCCAGACAGTTGAAAAATATGTTTTTTCCGGCATATTCCGTGGCCAGACATTCTGTTAAACTGGCGATGGCTGCTTTAGTAGCGCTGTAATAGGAAAGTCCCGGGAACTTACTGCTTCCCTGGAAACCTCCCATGCTACTAATATTAACAACATGGGTAAAGGAACTGCCACCCATTTTAGGTAACAATACCTTTATTAATTCGGCAGGAGCACTAAAATTGATTTTAATTGAGGTTTCTATATCTTCTTCCGAAATCGTTTCAAACGATTTATTCACTAAAAAACCGGCGTTATTAACTAAAACATCTATATGTTTGCACGATATTTGATGATCAATATTGTTTATTGTATGTAAAGGTTGATTCAGATCAAAAGGTATTATTTGAACGTTGCAACTCGTACTTTGTAGATTTTGTTTTAGATTGGTTAGAAGTTCTTCATTTCTGCGAACTAAAAATAAATTAACATTTGGTAATGAGGCAAATTGTTTTGCCAGTGCAGCTCCAATACCTTTGCTCGCGCCTGTAAGTACAATATTCATATTTTTAAATTTTTAAAATGAATGAAGTTGTAAAAAGTTGTTCCAGTTTACCTACCAGTAGGTTTCGAAATTAACTATAGAATAATCATTAGACAACTTAAAAAACAAACTTAAGCAGAAATGTACAAGATTAAGACATTATTTATTTCTATTTTTATATTCACCGCAGTTTCCATTAATGCACAACACGGATATTATGACGATCCGGATGAGCACTATGGCAATAATAAATCGAAAAGTAAATCCGGATCATGGTTTTTAGGGCCATCCTTCGGTTTTGCTGCATCTAATTATAGTTTGAATGCCGATTTTGAATTATTGGTAGGATATCGGTTTATACCTCGTTTTTGTGTTGGTATAGGGCCAATTGTGAATTATGTAAGGTATAATGAATATGAAAATGATGTGACGTACATAGGTGGCCGGGGATTGGTTCAGTTTAATGTTATCCAGGATATGTCGGAATTATTCACGATGTCAGCGATGAATATATTTCTTCGTGGTGAATACGAACAAATCGCAGCAAAACCGATGTTAGTGGACAACGGTGTAGTTCGAAAGTCCGAGAATTGGGAGACTGTGAATAATACGTTGATAGGAGTAGGTTTGGGACAACCAATTGGCACCTTTGGTATGACCAATATAGTGTTGTTGTACGATATTAACCAGCATCCCATGAGTTCCAGAACTAATCCAATTTTTAAGTTTGAATTTTGGATTAATTTGGGAGGAAAAAAATAGGGTTGCCATTTTAATAGCAACCCTAACAATGTCTTATAGTTTAATTTTAGAATTATCTAAAAGCAATACCCATTCCAATGGTAGCAACACTATAATTGGCATAGGTGTAATCACCATGAAGTGTAAATACACCAAACTTCAAGCGCATACCCAGGTTAATACGAGGCTTGGTTTTTGAACCATCCGTATTGTTAAATTCAAGATGAAGAGGATTGGAAAGAGCTTCAAAACCACCCGAGCTAACATTAATTACAGGATAATCTCCCAAAAGATCAAGTTCCGTTTTATTGGTAGTGAAACCAAGTCCGCCAAAAAAACATACAATTGGTAAATCGAATGATGCCAATAAATTCATAGTAAAGCTTGATACATTGATATCCATAGATTGATTATCCCAATCTCCAGGTAAATCAGCGGGTGCACCGATAGATTCAGGAGTAGCATTTAAATTAAAGCTGGTGTTAATTTTAGTGTAAGCACCCAAAAGGCTTAAGTTAAATATTGGTGCTTTACTAATACCGGGAATCCATTGTTTTAATCCGTGTTTAACTCCGATACCCCATAAACTCATTTCGTAATTATCACTTTTGAATTTGGGCATATAACGTCCCAAAAGATCGGTGTCCTTGAATAAGCCAACTCCGGCTTGAAACATTGGAGATACAAAATAGGGTACTCCTGTACCTTGTGGCATTGTAAAGGCTGCTGGAGATGCAGGTAATCCATTGATGTCATAATTTAATTGTGGTCCGTTTTCTTTTTTACCGGCCGCTGTCTGAGTTTCGGGATTTTCACCAGGTGCTACAGTAAGGTAAGTCAATTCGTTTTCATCAATTTCGAATGTTCTATCGCTTTGCGGAATTATCCCCATACTTATAGTAGCTGTGATGTGAAATCCACCGGGCTTATGCGATTTGGCAGTATTGTACCAACCAGCTGATAAATTTGAACCAAATACTTAAAGAGTCTCAAAGTTAAGTTCTTATTTAGTATTTGTCTTGAATGACTTGACTTTATCTATATTGGATTCAGCATTATTTGTTATTTCCATTTTTTTGTGACTATAATTAGCTTGTGCTTCAAATTGTGCTGGTGGGACATGTGACCAATCCAGTGGTACTTGTACACCATGTAATTCAGGATATTATGGTGTTGGTTGTAATATGAGTAAGTGCTTTACAGTTTTTACACTTTTCCATTTAACACTGCTAATGTGTATTGGATGGTGTTCATGGCCACGTTAATCAATATTCTCAGAAGATATGACCTTTTAAGCATAAAAAGGTTCTACTTGTTAAAATACTATAAGAAAATATGTTACTTATTTATATTTTACATCTTTCTGAATGTATTTTGAAGGTTTGTGAGTGATTTCTTGCCATTTCTGGGAGTACTACGTGTATATTTTCTAAGGCTGCAAGGCGAAGACAGAATAGTCGTTATTCTCTTGCAGTATGGAATAATCGAAGATCAATTTAATTCTTCGAATATTCGTTTTTATAGCAATAAACTTACCTGACAGTGTAAAACAGTATTACAGAGTTGAAAATTACCTTAAAATCGATCCTAACCAAATAATTAGCTTTAATTTCTTGCTCAATTTCTTTATTATGTTATCGCCCATGTTTGATTTATAATAAACAAACGCCTAAAAATGTCGACAACGCTTTTTTGTCATACGTGGATTGCCCGAACGTAATGTGTATAATACACTATGTACGTGCAATGAAAAAACGTTTTTTGAACAGTTTGGCCTTGAACTTGTTAAATTCTGGTACTCACGCACGTACTGACAGTAAATACTGCTGATTTAGTAACAATGTCTTCAAAAAGTAGCAAAAGATC
>JANQHR010000048.1 GCA_028282585.1 Bacteroidales bacterium
AACATATTGAAAAACGGATTTGTGGATAAGAAAATTGATAAAAGTATAGATGTGGTAGAAGAGATTAACAAGCTAAAAAAGGAGAAGAATGCGGTTATTCTTGCACACTATTACCAAACTGGAGATATTCAGGATATAGCAGATTTTGTTGGAGATAGTTTAGCTTTATCACAAAAAGCTTCTGAAACTGATGCTGACATCATATTATTTGCTGGAGTTCATTTTATGGCAGAAACCGCAAAAATATTGGCACCAAATAGTAAAGTTTTAATTCCTGATTTAAATGCGGGGTGTTCTTTAGCTGATTCTTGTCCACCAGAGGAATTTAAAAAATTTGTTGATGCACATCCGGATCATTTAGTAATTTCTTATGTAAATACAACGGCAGAAATAAAAACTTTAACTGATATTTGTTGTACATCAACTAATGCTTTAAAAATTGTTGAATCTTTACCAAAAGATCAAAAGATAATATTTGCACCAGATCGAAATTTAGGTAGTTATATAAAAAGAATGACTGGAAGAGAAGAAATGCTAATTTGGAATGGTGCATGTCATGTACACGAAGAATTTTCGTTAGAAGCTATTTTAGAACTAAAAAAGGAATATCCAAACGCAAAAGTAATTTCTCATCCTGAATGTGAAAAACCAATTCAACTAATATCGGATTTTGTTGGGTCGACTGCGGCCTTATTAAAATTCACGGATACTGATGAAAATAATGAATATATCGTGGCAACAGAATCTGGAATTTTACATCAAATGAGAAAACAAAATCCGGAAAAAACTTATGTTGTTGCACCACCAAAAGATTCAACTTGTGGATGTAATGATTGTAATTTTATGAAGCTTATTACTATTAATAAAATTTACAACAGCCTTAAATACGAAACACCAGAAGTTACTTTAAGCAACGATATAATAAATAAAGCAAAAAAGTCAATTGATGCAATGCTGGATATGTCAAAAAAATTAAATTTATAAATAGATTATAATTCAAATTATAGGCAGGGAAATTCTCCCTGCTTTTTTCGTACTTTTATAATCAATCAAAAATATGATTTGAAAAGAATAATCGCCATATTGATTCTATTACATGCTTTTAAGTTATCTGGTGGACAAGAAGACGATGCAACACTTGATAAAGAATATAAAATATTTAATTATCCAAACGGAAATATTGCAAGCGAAGGTTATTTATACGAAAATAAGCCAACTGGATTTTGGAAATCTTACTATATAACTGGTGTAAAAAAATCAGAGGGCATTTGGAGAAAGAGTAAATTGGATAGTATTTGGATTTTTTATAATCAGCTTGGTGATACAACAGAAAAAATAAATTATTTTTTGGGAAAGAAAAATGGTTTTAGTTATAAATATTTTAGAAATGAGGAATTTAAAAATAGGATTGCTATTATAGAGTTATACATAAATGGCAAAAGAAATGGTGTTGCTAGTTATTATTATGGCAATGGAAAATTGAAAGTTACGATTCCTTATAAAAATAATAAAAAAAGTGGTGTTGGTTTTGAATATACAGAAGATGGTACTGTTATTTCAATTACTAGATATAGGAATGGAGAAATTATAGTTAAAGAAAACGTTAATAGGTATAACGAAAAAGGAAATAAAGATGGAATTTGGAAGGATTTTTATTCAAATGGGAATGTAAGAGAGGAAAAAACATACTTAAACGGAAAATTGAATGGGTATGTAAAAAGATATAATGATGATGGTAGATTAGTTAGTAGTATTAAGTATAGTGGCGGAAAAGTAGATTTAAGTGCGAAAGAATTTGAAACTGACATAGAAATAAGAGAGGAATATGATGAAAATGGTAATATCACTTTTCAAGGGAGTTTTAAAGGATTGAATCCTGTGGGTATTCATAGATTTTTTAGTACGGAAGGTAAGGTTATTAGATCGAATACTTATGATATTGGTGGATTATTGGTGGCTGAAGGTGTAATTTTTCCGAATGGTTGGAAAAATGGTGATTGGATTTATTATTATGGGAGTGGTAAAGAGCAAATAAAAGGAAAATATATTAATGACAAGAGGTCCGGAAAATGGATATATTATTATAAAAATGGAAAGATTCAACAAACAGGAGGTTACTCAAATGATAAATTAACAGGAATATGGAAGTGGTATTATGATACTGGCGAATTATTAAGGGAAGAATATTACATATATGGAAAATTAGATGGCGAAAGTATTGAATATTCAGTTTTGGGAGAGGTAATTTCAAAAGGGAATTATATAGAAGGAAATAAGGAAGGTAAATGGATATATGTTGTTGGGGATCAAAAAATGGAAGGGCAATATACCGTTGGTTTAAAGGACGGTATGTGGAAGAGTTCGTACATAGAAGAAGAAACGTTAAGTTTTAGGGGAAGATATTTGCAAGGTAATCCAGAAGGAAAACACGAATATTTCTATCCGGATGGTACATTAAAAGAAGAGCGATATTATAGTGAGGGAGAGAAGGTAAAATCATGGTCAAAATATAATAACAGAGGAGAATTAGTAATAGTTGTGCAATATAGAGGTGGATTGCCATATAAAATTAATGGAGTAAAAGTAAAACTAAATCAAGAGGAAATTTAGTTTTTGTAACTTTGGCTACAAATTACTTTAAATGGAAAATATAGATATAAGAGATTTATCTGAAAATAGTGCTGAATTATCAGAGAAGGAACAAGAGTTTGAAAAGAAATTGCGTCCGCTTGATTTTAATGATTTTAGAGGTCAATCAAAGGTTGTAGAAAACTTGAAAGTTTTTGTCAAAGCCGCAAAAATGCGAAATGAATCTTTAGATCATGTATTATTACACGGACCTCCCGGATTAGGAAAAACAACTTTAGCAAATATTATTGCAAATGAATTAAACGTAAACCTCAAATTAACTTCGGGACCTGTTTTGGATAAACCTGGCGATTTAGCGGGTTTATTAACAAATCTGGAAGAAGGAGATGTTTTATTTATTGATGAGATACATAGATTAAGCCCCGTAGTTGAAGAGTATCTTTACTCGGCCATGGAAGATTATAAAATAGATATAATGATAGATAAGGGTCCCAGCGCTAGATCGGTACAAATTACGTTAAGTGCCTTTACTTTAATTGGTGCAACAACACGGTCAGGTTTGCTGACAAGTCCTCTTCGGGCAAGATTTGGAATTAGTTCTCATTTAGAATATTACGATTTTAAGATATTAACTTCTATTGTAAAAAGATCTGCAGGAATTTTAAATGTAGATATTAAAGATGATGCAGCTATAGAAATTGCTTCGAGGTCAAGAGGTACTCCAAGAATTGCGAATGCTTTGTTGCGGCGCGTTAGAGATTTTGCTCAAGTGAAAGGAAATGGTAATATTGATATAGAAATTTCAAAATTTGCGTTGGAGGCATTAAATATTGATAAAAACGGATTGGATGAAATGGATAACAAGATATTATCTACAATAATTGATAAATTTAAAGGAGGGCCGGTTGGAATTTCAACTATAGCAACAGCCATAGGTGAAGATCCGGGAACTATTGAAGAAGTATACGAACCATTTTTAATTAAAGAGGGTTATTTAAAAAGAACTCCAAGGGGAAGAGAAGCTACGGAGACTTCATATACTCATTTAAATAAGAGTATTACAAAAGGAGACCAAGGAAGTCTATTTTAATAATGAATATAGATTCCATATTAGCAACGATTAAAGAATATTTCGCTCCTAAAATTATAGGTGAAGTAAATGATGTATATGTAAAAGTAGCAAAAATTAAAGGAAGTGATCTTCCGTGGCATAATCATCCAAAAGAAGATGAATTTTTTTACATTCTAGATGGAGAGTTACTAATGGAGGTAGAAGGAAAGAAGAGCTTTAAAATAGGTCGTGGTGATTTTTATATTGTAAAGAAAGGTATTAAACATAGAGTGTCTTCAAGTAAAGAATGTAAAATAATGCTTATAGAAAATAAATCAACAGCCCATACTGGTGAAGTAAAATCAAAAATAACTAAAAGTATTGATGAGCAGCTTAGTTAAAAGCATTAGAGATTTTCTCGAGGGTTTTTACATCAAGAATTTTAATTTTCCTTCCATTAAGATCAATTAATCGATCTTGCTTAAATTCCGAAAGTAATCTAATAACTGACTCTGTTGCAGTTCCGACAATATTAGCTAATTCTTCTCTGGTTAATGAAATTTTAAGAACATTATCTTCATCTAAATCAAAAGTATCTTTAAGATTTAATAGTACTTCTGCTAATCTTTCGCGGACTGTTTTCTGAGCAATATCTGTAATATATGAGTTAGCTTCACCTAATTCCTTACAAGTTTGTTGCATAATGGCCATCGAAAAATTACCATTGGTTTTAACAAGGTTAACTAGTGTCTCGCCAGGTATAAAACACAGGGTAGCATCTTCGATAACTTTTGCAGAAGAACAGGCTAATTCACTACTTAAAATGGAACGATAACCAATTATACCACCTTTTTGGGCAAAAGCTATAATTTGTTCCCGGCCATCAATTCCAGTTTTAAAAATTTTAACAATTCCTGAATTTATACAATAGAACCCATTAGTGCGGCTACCTTCATGATAAATTACACTACCTCTCTTATAGGTATTACATACTTTTTCTTTTTCTACTAAAGCATGTTCTTCCTGGGAAAGATGCTTAAAAATAGAATCCGCACTTAGCAAACAATTATCGCAAGAGGGTATATTTTCCCGATTTTTCATTATTTAATACCTCGACCAATTTAAGTATTTTAAAATCAGTCTTTAATGATTAACTTTACCTAAATCTTAATAGATAGAACACAAAATTAAGTTTTTTGTTTTAATAACAACAATTTAGAATATAGATTTTAACGCTATATTTGCACAAAATTATATATAAAAATATCTAGAAATATAGAAATAATAGGAAGTAATATTATGAAAACATCTTTAAATTTAAATTGGTTGGAGGAAATGGCTTTCGAAAGTGAAGTTAATGGTCATAAAATGATTTTAGACGCAGATGAATCGGTTGGTGGAATGGATAAAGGTCCTAGACCAAAACCGATGATGCTATTGGCTTTAGCCGGTTGTACCGGAATGGACGTAGTGTCTTTACTAAAAAAAATGCGCGTTGAACTGGATAATTTTAGTATAGAAGTGGAAGCAAATTTAACAGAAGAGCACCCAAAACAATATGATGAAATGAAAGTTATATACAAATTTTGGGGTAAGGATTTACCAATGGAAAAATTGAAAAAAGCGGTAGACTTGTCTTATGAAAGGTATTGCGGTGTTAGTGCGGTATATAAAAAAGCTTTAAAAATGTCAAATGAAATTCAAGTAAATCCAGATAAATAAAAAAGGCTCATTGTAATGTGAGCCTTAATTTTATGTTATAGGTTACAATGCAGACTTAAATTGTTTTAAAAATCGCACATCATTCTCAAAGTAAAGGCGAAGATCTTTAACTCCATATTTTAGCATAGTTATTCGCTCTATTCCCATACCAAATGCAAAACCAGTATATATTTTACTATCAATTCCACAACTATCTAAAACATTAGGATCAACCATACCGCAACCCAGTATTTCAAGCCAGCCCGTATATTTACATACGTTACAACCTTTTCCGTTACAAATATTACAAGCAACATCCATTTCGGCAGAAGGTTCTGTAAATGGGAAATAAGAAGGGCGGAGTCTTATTTCGGTTTTTTCACCAAACATTTCTTTGGCAAAATAAAGTAAAGTTTGTTTTAGATCAGCAAAAGAAACATTTTCATCAATATATAATCCTTCAACCTGATGGAAAATGCAATGAGCACGGGCACTAATTGCTTCATTTCTAAAAACTCTACCTGGCGAAATTGTTCTGATGGGAGGCTGAGAGTTCTCCATAACGCGAACTTGAACCGAAGACGTGTGCGTTCGTAATAAAATATCTGGGTTCTTTTCAATAAAAAAAGTGTCTTGCATATCACGGGCAGGATGTTCTTCCGGAAAATTCAAAGCAGAAAAAACATGCCAGTCATCTTCAATTTCAGGTCCTTCGGAAATAGTAAAACCCAATCTTTTGAAAATATCAATAATTTCATTTCTAACAATAGAAATGGGATGGCGTGTTCCGATTTTAGCAGGATCACCGGGTAAACTTAAATCGGCGCCTGATGCAGTATCTGATTTATCTTCGAGATTGGCTTTTAAACTATTAATTTTTTCTTGAATAGAAACCTTTAGTTCATTTAATTTTTGTCCAACACCTTTTTTGTTTTCACGTGGAACATTTTTAAACTCTGAGAAAAGATCATTAACTAGTCCTTTCTTTCCCATGTACTTAATACGAAATGCTTCAATTTCTTCAAGGGTTACAGCAGTAAATACTTTGGTTTCCTTTAAATATTGATCAATCTTTTCTATCATTTCTTACTTATAATTTTATAATCCTCATTTTAACATCTTTTATTGGTCTGTCGTTTTCATCAGTTTCAACCGCAGCTATTTTATCAATTACATCTAATCCTTCTATTACTTCGCCAAAAACAGTATAAGCATTATCAAGATGAGGAATTCCGCCAACGGTTTGATAAACTTGACGTTTAAAATCAGGTAGTTTAAAATACCCTTCCTCTTTAAATTTTTCTTCAGCTTTTTTTCTGGCTTCAGGCAAAATTACTTCATAATCGATTATACCACCCGTTTCGAAAGCCACGTTTTTAGCTTCATCAATGTATTTGGTAACTAGTTTATTTAGGCGTGAAGCATTAATTCTATCTTCGACTTTTTCAACATCTTCATCTGTAAAAACATAACCTTGAGCAATATAGAACTGAGAACCAGCTGATCTCATTTCAGGATTTACATCATCTCCCTGTCTTGCAGCAGCAATTACGCCCTTTTTATGAAAAATGGTATCGATAAATTCAGCAGGAATTGTATATCCTGGTCCACCTTCACCTAACATTACTCCGGGTTCCGCATTTCTTGAATCAGGATCACCACCCTGAATCATAAATTTGTTTATGACACGATGAAAAAGTAAATCATCAAAATATCCTTGTTCAATAAGTTTTGTAAAATTCTCTTTATGAAGTGGAGTCGCATCATAAAGTTTAAAAATCATATTACCATATTCGGTCTCAATCTTGTAAAGTTGATCCATGTCTTTTTTTGACGGTTTTTCAACCTGGCAAGAAAAAATAAATACAGAAAGAATTAACGGTAGAATAAAAATCTTTTTCATAACATGATATTTTAATTAAAAAGCAAAAATAGAAACAATTAGTAATTAAATAAAATACTAACTAATAATTTAATATAATCAGGGTGTTAATATTTAAAATTGTAATTATTATGATAATAATAGAACAAAGTTTTATTTTGTAAGATTAATAAAACGACAGTATAAAATTGAGTCAAATAAAAAAATTAGCAGGACAAACAGTTATATACGGACTTAGCAATATGTTGGGCCGTTTTTTAAACTATTTGTTAGTTCCACTACATACAATGGTGTTGGGAAAATTTTTCTATGGACAGCTGACCTACATTTATAGTAGTACAGCAATTTTGCTTGTTTTATTGACTTATGGTATGGAAACAGGTTTCTTTAGGTTTGCCAGTAGAAAAGAGGAAAACTATGGTAAAGTTTTAGGAACCAGCCTGTATTCAATTGTAACTACTACAATGATATTTTTAATACTTTCTATTCTTTTGAAAAATCAGTGGCAAGAATATTTTGGAGTAGAAAGTGGTAAAATAGTGATTTATTTTATATTGATAATTTCGTTAGACGTTTTAAATGCTATTCCATTTGCAAAACTTAGAATTGACGAACGTCCAATAAAATTTATGATCATAAAACTATTCGGAATTTTCATAAATATAGGACTGAACCTATTTTATCTTATACTATGTAGAAAACTCTCGGAATCTGGAGGAGAAGGATTTTTAGCAAGATTATATAAACAAGAACTTGTTTTGAATTATGTCTTAATCGCTAACCTCATAAGTAGTGCATTAACATTTATTATTTTGTTGCCTGAAATTGTAAAATTCAAACCCTCATTTGATTTTGACTTATTAAAAAGAATGTTAAAATATTCTTTACCAATTTTATTAATTGGATTAGCAGGACAGTTTAACGATCAAATAGATAAATTACTAATCCCAAATCTAATAAATGATCCAAACCCGATAGAACAGCTGGGAATTTACGGTGCCAATTTTAAATTATCAATTCTGATGGTACTTTTCATACAAATGTTTCGTTATGCAGCTGAACCGTTTTTCTTTAAAAATGCAGAAAATAAAGATGCAAAAAAACTATATGCGATTGTGATGAATTATTTTATTATTTTCGGATTGATAATATTCTTAAGTGTAACCTTTTATATTGATGTTTTAAAATACTTTATAGCCGACGAATTTAGAGAGGGTCTTTTCGTAGTTCCAATATTATTGATTGCTAAGCTTATTTTTGGAATTTTATTTAGTTTATCAATTTGGTACAAAGTAACTGATAAAACTCAATATGGGATTATCGTAGCAGTAACGGGTGCAATAATTACAGTTATATTGAATATTGTATTATTACCTAGAATTGGTTATTTAGGATCGGCTATAGCTAGTTTAATTAGTTATAGCATAATGCTAATTGTTTCATATTCTTTGAGTATAAAGCATTATTTAATTAAGTACAATTTTAAAAAGATTAGTTTTTATTTTACTTTGGCATTCGGATTATTCGCAATTAGTAAATTAATATTTAATCAAAATAATTGGATTTATTATAGCATCGTTACAATTATGCTGATTGGATTTATAGGAATAGCATTTATTATTGAGAAAAAAACTTTATACAATGAAAATTAAGATCGTAAACAAATCTGATAATCCCTTACCAGGATATAGCACTGACCATTCTGCAGGAATGGATTTGAGAGCATATATTAATGGACCAATAACGTTAAATCCATTAGAACGGACTTTAATACCAACTGGGTTATTTATTGAATTGCCTGTAGGTTATGAAGCTCAGGTTCGTCCGCGTAGTGGTTTGGCGTTAAAGAAAGGTTTATCGGTATTAAATACCCCTGGAACGATAGATGCTGATTATCGTGGTGAAATTGGTGTAATTTTGATTAATCTTTCTAACGAGAAAGTAATTATAGAAAGTGGAGAGCGAATCTGTCAAATGGTCATAGCTAGACATGAACAGGCAGAATTAATTCAGGTTGAAGTTTTGAACGAGACTGATCGGGGGGCCGGAGGGTTTGGAAGTACCGGAGTAAAATAAAATTCTTAAATATTGTTAAAATTCGCGAATTATAAACTTAACGTACGATTTTTGTGTTAGGTTTATGAATAATTTGATAAAAATGGAGACGACATGAGGGCAAAAGAATTTATTCTGGTTGTTTTGATAGCTATATCAATTTCCGGATGTAGCAGCCAAAAATTAGTAACAGAACAGAAGAAAGTAAATGTAAAAAAGGAGTTAAGTGAGAGTAAGCAGCAACAATATTATTACATTTTTATCGAAGCGAATAGGAAGAAATTATTAGGTGATTTCAATGGTGCATTAGCGTTATTTTATCAAAGCCTGGAAATAAATCCGGAAGGTGCAGGCGCTATGTCTGAGATATCTCAGATAAACCAAATAATGAAGAACTACGATACTGCTATTAAATATGCAAAATCAGCTATAGAACATGGACCTGAAAATAAATGGTACAAAATAAATCTGGCTAAACTTTACATTTTAACTCAGAATTATCAAGGGGCTGCGGAAGTTTACGAAGATGTCTATAAGGATCATAAAGAGGATCTGGAAATACCATATAATTTAGCAGCAATATATGGGCATTTAAAGAATTATAAACGGGCTATTGAACTGTATGATGATATTGAAAATATAGCGGGTGTAAATGAAAGTCTTTCAATAGCAAAACAACAACTCTATTATTCTTTAGGCAATAAAACAAAAGCTTATGAGGAAATAGAAAAACTTATTAAACATTATCCGAATGAGCCTCGCTTTTACGGAATTATAGCCGAAATGTATACAAATGATAACCTTTTTATAAAAGCAGAGAAAAGTTATAATAAACTTTTTGAATTGGATAGTAACAGTACTTTGGGAATGCTTTCTATTATCGATTTTTATAGAAAGAAAATGGATTATGATAATGCCTTTATAATGATTGAAAAAGTGATTAATAATGAAGGTATAGATTTCAATCAAAAGGTATTGGTTTTTGTATCGGTTATGAATAATCAGAGCGAATTTGGTATATACAACCAGCAAATAAAAGATCAGTTAATAAAACTAAAAAATAGATATCCGGAGAAAAAAGACTCATATACTTTATATGCTGATTATTTAATAAAGATGAACCTTTTAGATGATGCAAAACTGGAAATAGAGTATATTTTAAAAAACTTTGCGGGAAATGTTGTATTATGGGAACAACTTTTATCTATTTATAGTTTTAAAGCGGAATTTGATAACTTATATATAGAATCAAAAACCGCAATAGATAGTTTCCCAAAACATGCACTATTTTATCTATTTAATGGTGTAGCAGCGAATCAAACAGAAAAACCGGCAGAAGCTATAGAAATATTAAAAAAAGGGCTAAAAGAGGTTAAAAACAATCCGGAATTGGAAATTGACTTTTATACTCATTTGGGGGAAGCATATTATAATAATAAACAATATAAGGAATCGGATTACTATTTTGAATTGGTTTTAAGCAAAGAACCAGACAATTTGCACGTTATGAATAATTATAGTTATTATTTATCGTTGAGGGAGGAAAAACTGGAGTATGCAGAATCTTTAAGTAAGAAAACAATTCAGGCAGAGCCAAATAATGATACTTATCTTGATACATATGCATGGATCTTATATAAATTAGGAAGGTATAACGAAGCATTATATTATATTGAGAAAGCGTTCGAAAATGGTGGGGCAAGTAGCGAAGTTATAGTTGAACATTATGGCGATATTCAATTCAAAGTTGGAAATATAGAGGCGGCGATTGAGTTATGGAAAATGGCAAGAGAAATGGGAAATACAGATGAAGCTTTATTGCAAAAAATAGAAGGTAAAACACTAAATTAAAGTTTAGTTAATCAATAGTATGAATACTCAAATTTTAAGATTACTAATTACTTCGTTAATTCTTTTCTTTGTTATTAATTGCGGTTTTTCCCAAACAAAAGAGGAGTTACAAACAGAAAAAAAGAAAACCGAGGAAGAACTTAAATTAACAAATCAACTTCTTGAACAAACAGAGAAATCAAGAACGATAGGATTAAACAGGTTACTGATAATACAAAAAAGAATTAGTTTACGCGAAAAACTTATTAATGAAATTAGCATAGAAGTAAACCTAATCGATGAGGAAATAGAGAAGAATAGAAATAATATTAAACGGCTAGAAACTGAACTTAAGCAATTAAAGGAAGAATATGCTAAAATGATTTATTTTGCTTATAAAAACAGAAGTAATTACGATCGTTTAATGTTTGTGTTGGCGGCAGAAGATTTTAATCAGGCTTACCGAAGAATGAAATATTTTCAGCAATATACCAAGTATCGACAAAAACAAGCTGAAAAAATTGTTATTGCACAAAAAAATATTGAGTACGAAACAGAGCAGCTAACCGAAAAAAGAAATAGCAAAATAAGACTTCTATCTAATAAAGAAAGGGAAAAGGCTAATCTAAGTGCTGAAAAGCTTAATAAAAATTCTGAAATTAACCGATTAAAACAAAAAGAGCAGGAGCTTAGGAAAAAAATTCAGGAGAAACAAAAAGCTATGGAGAAAATAAAAAATGCCATAGCAGAATTAATTGCAAGAGAAGCGAAGGAAAATAGAACATTTAAAACCTTAACAGCAAGCGAAGAATTAATCTCTCAAGGATTTAAAAATGCAAAGGGTAAGTTGAAATGGCCAATCGAAAATGGAATTGTAATCAGAGGGTTTGGACCTTATACACCGGAAGGATTAAAAGGAGTAAAAATGCATAACGATGGAATTGATATTAGTTCTGCGAAAGATGCAAAAGTTAAAGCGATATATGAAGGAGAAATAAAAAGAGTGATAGCGGTACCTGGAGCTAATATGGCAGTTATAATAAGGCACGGACATTATCTCACTTTATATACAAATATAGTTAATGTAAGAGTTAAACCTGGTGATAAAATATATGAGGGTCATTATATCGGAGATGTTTATGTAGACCAAGAAGAACGAAGTGCAACATTACACTTAGGTATTTATGAAGAAACGCAAGTTTTAAATCCAAAAAACTGGCTTCGCAGAATGTAAATATTTCATAAAAAAGCTATCTTTGAAAAATATAGGTTAAAAAACGTAACAAATTGAAAATATAGTAGTATACAACGTTAATTGTATAACTTTAAGAGAATTGACGTGCAAACAACGGTGGTAACAATGGAAAAAAGCATTTTAATAGAGTCAAAAATCGAAAATATTCACAAAATCGAAAAGATTATTGATGAAGTTTCGGAAGAGGCTAAAATAAACTCTGAAGTTTATGGCAAAATGTTAATTGCTACGGTCGAAGCAGTAAATAATTCCATAGTACACGGAAATAAGGAAGACGAAACAAAAACTGTTAAAGTCGATTTTAATGTTGATGAAGACTATATAAGTATTTTTATTGAAGATGAAGGACCAGGATTTAATTTCTACAACGTGCCTGACCCAACCACACCTGAAAACATTGAAAATATCCACGGGCGAGGAGTTTATCTAATGAAACATTTAGCCGACGATGTAATTTTCCACGGAAAGGGTAATAGAGTGGAAATAAAATTCAATTTAAGATAAAGATGCCCATCAAGTTTTTTAACGAAGACACAAAATTCCAACTAAAAGAACGTACTAGATTAAAAAATTGGATAGAACAATCTATTCAAGAAGAAGGATTTATTTTAGGCGATATAAATTACATTTATACTTCAGATGATTATTTATTAAAAATAAATAAAGAATATCTTTCGCACGATTATTACACAGATATAGTAACATTTAATTATTGCGAAGAACCTGCAATTAATGGAGATATTTTTGTAAGTGTCGATACCATAAAAAACAATTCTGCTAGGTTTGATGTTTCATTTGTTGAAGAATTACACAGAGTAATGATTCACGGTGTACTTCATTTAATTGGTTATGATGATCAAAATGATGAAGAAAAAGCCACAATGAGACAAAAAGAAAACTATTATTTAGAAAGATTAAAAAATCTTTTCTAATTTTCCGAAAATTTTAAAATAGAAATTTATGTTGCCAGAGTATGATGTTATTGTGGTAGGTGGTGGACATGCAGGATGCGAGGCGGCAGCAGCAGCTGCAAATATGGGTTCAAAAACATTGCTAGTTACAATGGATATGACAAAATATGCACAGATGTCATGTAATCCGGCTATGGGAGGAATTGCAAAAGGGCAAATTGTAAAGGAGATTGATGCATTAGGTGGCTATTCGGCAATCGTTACGGATAAAAGTATGATTCAGTTTAGAATGCTGAATCGCTCCAAAGGTCCGGCAATGTGGAGTCCAAGAGCTCAGTGTGACAGAATGATTTTTTCAAATGAATGGAGAAATATTTTAGAGAATATTGAACATTTGGATTTATGGCAGGATTTGGTTACTGAACTAATAATAGAAAAGGATAAAGTAAAAGGAGTAATAACCAAACTAGGAATAAAGTTCTTATCAAATACAGTTATACTAACAAATGGAACTTTTCTGAATGGTTTAATGCATGTAGGAAAAAAGCAGGTTGAAGGTGGCCGGGCAGGAGAAGCTTCATCAAAAGGTATTTCAGAGCAATTAGAAAAGTTTGGTTTCGAAGTTGGTAGAATGAAAACAGGAACTCCTGCACGCATTGATGCAAGAAGTATTGATTTTTCAAAAGTACAAGAGCAAAAAGGTGATGAAGAAGGAGGGCAATTTTCTTTTCTAGAGCATGATTTTATGGTTCAGAATAATAAATCTTGTTTTATAACTTATACAGATACAGAAGTTCACAGCATTTTAGAAACAGGTTTTAAAGAATCTCCATTATTTAATGGAACCATTAATGGAGTTGGGCCACGATATTGTCCGAGTATTGAAGATAAGATTGTGACTTTTGCTGAAAAGGAAAAACATCAGCTGTTTTTGGAACCGGAAGGTCACACGACAAATGAATATTACATTAATGGGTTTTCATCTTCATTACCATGGGAGATTCAATTAAAAGCGTTAAAGAAAATCCCGGGATTAGAAAACGTAAAAATATATCGACCTGGTTATGCGATTGAATATGATTATTATCCTCCAACTCAGTTAAACCATACGCTGGAAACAAAGAATATTAAGAATCTTTATTTCGCTGGTCAGATAAATGGAACTACAGGATATGAAGAGGCGGCAGCACAAGGAATGATGGCTGGTATAAATGCCAGCTTAAAGGTTTCAAAAAAGGATGAGTTTGTATTAAATAGAGATCAGGCATATATTGGTGTTTTAATTGATGATTTGGTTACGAAAGGTGTTGATGAACCATATCGTATGTTTACTTCTAGAGCGGAGTATCGAATACTATTAAGACAAGATAATGCAGACCTTAGGTTAACAGAATTGTCTTTCAAGATGGGTTTAGCAAAGAAGGAACGATTTGAATTACTCAAGAAAAAAATCGAAGCACGGGATGGAATCATTTCTTTTGTTAAAAGCACAAGTATTGCACCCGAAGAGATCAATCCTTATTTGGAATCTGCGAAAACAACCCCGCTAAAGCAAAAAAGAAAACTGTTGGATATCGTTTTGAGACCACAGGTAAAACTGGGTGAGATTATTGATAAGGTAGAAGAATTAAAATGCCAGGTAGAAAAAATAAAATATAAGAAGGAAGAGATTATAGAGTCGGCAGAGGTTCTAATAAAATACTCTGGCTATATTGAGAGGGAGCAACAAATGGCAGATAAATTAAAAAGGTTGGAGTATATTAAGATATCGGACAACTTTAATTACGATGAAATATCATCTTTATCAACCGAAGGAAGGCAAAAACTTAAAAACATACAACCAAAGAGTATTGGTCAGGCAGCACGTATAAGTGGCGTTTCACCTTCTGATATAAGTGTGTTGTTGGTGTATATGGGTCGTTAATGTTCCACGTGGAACACGGCTAAAATTATTAATCTGTTCCACGTGGAACATTAACTAAACTTTATGATGAAAGAATTTTCTGTTTCGGGAAAGCTAGTAGATGTGTTAGCGCGTCGAATATATAATGCAACTGTTAACATTGAAAATTCTCGAATTGTTGATATACAGGAGTCAGAGAAAGACTATGATAATTTTATTATCCCAGGGCTTGTTGATGCTCACGTTCATATCGAAAGTTCAATGCTAATACCAACAAGCTTTGCTCGCGCGGCGGTTAAAAGTGGAACTGTAGCAACGGTTTCAGATCCGCACGAAATAGCTAACGTTATGGGTGTTGCCGGTGTACATTACATGATAGAAAACGGAAAAAAATCACCTTTTAAGTTTTATTTTGGTGCACCATCATGTGTTCCAGCTACACCGTTTGAAACTTCAGGAGCAATTATAAGTGCAGAGGAAATTAAGAGCTTAATGGCAAATAAGGATATTTATTATTTAGCGGAAATGATGAATTTTCCCGGTGTAATTTATAATGATGAAGAGGTATTAAAAAAAATAAAATATGCCCGTGGGGTGAATAAGCCTATCGACGGTCATGCTCCCGGATTATCAGGAGAAGGTTTGGAAAAATATGCAGCCCAAAATATTACTACGGACCACGAGAGCACAACTATTGAAGAAGCAATTAATAAAATAGAAAAGGGAATTAAAATACAAATTCGTGAGGGTAGTGCAGCAAAAGACTTTGAAAACTTATTTTCTCTTTTAAATTCTCATCCTGATAAGGTAATGTTTTGTACAGATGATTGCCATCCAGATGATTTAATAAAAGGACATATCAATAAAATAATTAGCAGAGCTATTAAGAAAGGAGCTGATTTATTCGATGTGCTTTCAGCTGCAACTAAAAATCCAAAGGAGCATTATAATTTAAACACCGGATTACTTCAAGTTGGCGATGCAGCGGACTTTATCATTGTAAAAGACCTGGAAAACTTTGATGTGCTCCAAACATATATAGATGGAGAACCGGTTTTTAAAGATGCGAAAGTACTTTTAAAAAAGATAGAAGAAAAACCAATAAATAATTTCAGTTGTAAACCAATATCTATTTCTGACATTAAAGTTAAATCGGAAGGAAACAAAATTAAGGTAATTGTAGCAAATGATGGAGATCTTTTAACAGGAAAAGAGGTCATTCAACCAACTATTGAAAACGGTAAAATTATTAGTGACATCAATAAAGATATTTTAAAAATTGTTGTTGTAAACCGTTACAGGGATTCAGAACCTCAGGTAGGATTTATAAAGAATTTCAACTTAAAACAAGGAGCTATAGCAGGTAGTATTGCTCACGATAGTCATAATATTATATGCGTTGGAACAAATGATGGGGATATGGTGAAGGCAATAAACCAAATAATCGAAAGTGAAGGAGGAATTGTGGCTGTAAACGGAATGAATGTAAAATCATTAAAGCTAAATGTTGCCGGATTAATGTCAACAGAAGAAGCTGAAGAAGTTGCAAGAAAATACCAGGAAGTTCATGATATGGCAAAAAGTTTAGGATCTAATTTAACGGCCCCTTTTATGACAATGGCTTTTATGGCTTTGCTGGTAATACCCGAATTAAAAATTGGTGATAAAGGATTGTTTGATGTTTCAAAGTTTGAATTTACTTCGTTATTTATGGAATAATGAAAAGCACTCAAAAGAATAAATTTAAACCAATTCTTGCAGTACTTCCGGATAGTCCGGGAATTTATCAATTCTATAATTCAAATAATGATATTATATATGTTGGTAAGGCAAAGAATCTTAAAAAGAGAGTATCTTCTTATTTTACAAAAGATCACTATGAAAATAATAAGGTAAAGGTTCTTGTTAGTAAAATAGACAGAATTGAATATATTGTTGTGCAAACAGAAACCGATGCACTTTTATTAGAAAATAATCTTATCAAAAAATATCATCCGCGTTATAATGTAATGTTAAAGGATGATAAAACGTATCCATGGATTTGCGTAAAAAAAGAACACTTTCCACGAGTGTTTTACACAAGAAATATTACCAATGATGGATCAATGTATTTAGGGCCTTATACATCTGTTCATATGGTAAAAGTTTTGCTAGATTTAGTTAAGCAATTATATCCTTTGAGAAATTGTAATTTAAACCTTTCTCCTGAAAATATTGCAAAAAAAAACTATAAACCATGCTTGGAATATCATGTTGGAAACTGTTTGGCTCCATGTATTGGTTTGCAAACGGAGAATGATTATAATGAATCTATAACCAACATTAAAAAAATACTCAGAGGAAATATTCAGGAAGTAATCATCTATTTAAATGATTTAATGAAAAAATATTCTGAAGAAGTAAAGTTCGAAGAAGCACAGTTGGTCAAAGAAAAAATCGAAATATTAGAAAAGTATAAAAGTAAATCAAGTGTTGTTAGTGCCAGTTTAAATAATGTTGATGTTTTTAATATTCTGGATGACAATAATTTCGCTTATGTTAATTTCTTAAAAGTTGTAGAAGGAAGAATTGTTCAAGCTCATACGCTTGAATTAAAGAAAAAGCTGGACGAAAGTATTGAGGATCTTTTGGTTCTTGCTATAATAGAAATACGTGAGCGATTGCAAAGTACTGCAAAAGAGCTTATCATACCTTTTAATGTAGAACTAGAAGAAGTAAAAATCTCCGTACCTATTAGAGGTGAAAAAAAGTCTTTACTTGAATTATCAGAAAGAAATCTAAAATATTATCGTCTTGAAAAGCAGAAAAGGTCTGAAAAGAAAAAGGAGAAACATTCAGGTAAAAGGCTCTTGGAGGTTATTAAAAAAGACTTGAATTTATCGACACTTCCAGAACATATAGAATGTTTTGACAATAGTAATATTCAAGGAACAAACCCTGTAGCTGCATGTGTTGTATTCAAAAATGCCAAACCTAGTACTAAAGAATATCGCCATTATAATATCAAGACTGTAAAAGGTCCTGATGATTTTGCTTCCATGGAAGAGGTTGTTTATAGAAGATATAAAAGACTAATTGATGAAAAGAAAAGTTTACCCCAACTTATTGTTATAGATGGCGGAAAGGGACAGTTGAACGCGGCATTAAAAAGTTTAGAAAAACTGAATATTAAAGAAAATATTTCTATAATCGGAATAGCTAAAAGATTAGAAGAAATTTATTATCCGAACGATCCAATTCCATTATATCTTGATAAGAATTCTGAATCATTAAAAGTTATTCAACATATTAGAAATGAAGCCCATCGATTTGGAATTAAGTTTCATAGAAACAAACGTTCAGGAAACTTTATTAAAAGTGAATTAGAAGATATTCCAGGAATTGGTTCAAAAACAATTGACGTGCTATTGACAAAATTTAAAACAATAAAAAAAATACAGAGTTTGTCTATGGATGAAATTTCGGCCGAAATTGGTAACACGAAAGCAAAATTGTTGTTTCAGTATTTTAATAAGTTGTAAATCAACAATTAAAGATGGCGTTTTTATAATATTATCCTTGTATAGATTCTGTTTGAATTATTACAGAAAGTAATTGGTTTTAACTTCAATAAAATTAGCAAATAAAAGCACATATATTTAGAATTTATCACCTTTGGATTTCAATAATTGTTATTAGATTGTACAATTAGTATGGGTATCAAATTTTAATAAGTATAATTATTAAAATATCTGATAAGAAAGATTTTGTTTTTATTAAATCAGCTATCTTTGCAGCTGATTTGAAAACAGAATCTTTTATGTACAATAGAAAAAATACGATAGATTTTTTTTCTGCGTCGGAATTATTTCTACAAGATACAGTTATAAATTCATCTGTTGTAGTTCCACAAACTGCAACAAGGTCTCAAGATACTGTTTTAACAAGTCCGGTAAGACAAATAGATTTTTCATCCATAGACTCTATTCTTCGTAAAAGTGAGGAGAGGGAGCGTCAAATTCAACTCCAAGCTGAACGCCAAACATCAATCGTGAGATGGAGACAAAGAAAGATTGATACTACAGAAATTCTTTATAAACAGTTTGGTATTGCTAACTTTCCTATTAAAGCTAACTTAGATAACGATTCGTTTCAGCAAAATTTTTTATATAGTTTACAAGTCGTAAAGCCTGAAAAAAAAGAAACCAAACAAACTGTATTCATTGAAGAGCCTCAAAACGAGAACCAAAATAGACTTGTAAAAGAAATCAAAAAGGATACTGTAATTATTCCAAAGTCAGTTCCAAACAGAATACAATTCGATTGGATAACAATATTACTTATTGCTTCTTTCCTTCTGCTCGGCTGGATACGCCTTTTTAATAAGAAATATCTTATATCGTTGGTAAAATCCATAATTAGTTTTCAGGAATCAAATACTTTATACCGGGAAAAGAATACCCTTATGGAGAGAGCTTCATTTATGGTTAACTTGTTGTTTTTAAGCAATATATCAGTGTTTGTAATTCAATTACGGCATTTTTGGAAATTAAGTTTAAATAATATTGATGATTTGACTTTATACTTTATTGTATTTGGTTGTTTGTTAGTTATTTACGCTTTTAGAGCAATTTCGTCTTTATTTATTGGTTACGTATTTCTTAAACAAAAGGTATTTGCAGAGTACTTTCATAATGTTAACATTTACACTAAGAATACCGGATTATTTTTATTTCCGGTAATTATTACGTTACAATTTTTATCATTTCACTATCTGCCTTTTATTGTTTATATAGGTTTAATTTTATCAGCTGCATTGTACTTATTGCAGGCTATACGTTCATTTCAAATAATTATTCGTAAGAATGTTTCTATATTTTATATGATTTTGTATCTTTGTGCTTTCGAATTTACGCCCTTTTTGATTATTTATAAGATATTATTATCACTCGCATAATGAGGAGTTTAAAGGTTTTGAAAGAAAAATCCAAATAAGTTTACATGAAAATTAAAAAGATTTTAGTATCACAACCGGAACCAAAAAATGACAAATCCCCCTATTCGGAGTTGGCAGAAAAGAATAATCTGAAAATTGATTTCAGACCATTCATTCAGGTGGAAGGGGTTCCTGTTAAAGAGTTTAGGCAAGAAAGAATCGATATTCTTTCCCATACAGGAGTTATTTTTACAAGTAGGACTGCTGTTGATAATTATTTTAGAATTGCTGAGGAGCTTAGAGTTACGATTCCAGATACCATGAAATACTTTTGCATATCAGAAGCAACTGCATTTTATTTGCAAAAGTACATAGTATATCGTAAACGAAAGATTTTCTATGGTAATGGAACTTTTGCCAGTTTAATGGAAACTATTAAAAAGCATAAAGACGAGAAATTCTTAGTTCCATTATCTGATACTCATAAGGAAGAAATTCCAAAAAAACTTGAACAGGCAAAAATTAAATATACCAAAGCGATTATGTATAGAACCGTAAGTGCGGATTTATCTGATCTCTCTGATGTAAATTATGATATGCTTGTATTTTATAGTCCTTCAGGAATTAAATCGTTAGTAGAAAACTTCCCTGATTTTAAGCAAAATGAAACACAGATAGCAACTTTCGGTCCTAAAACTGCTAAGGCTGTTAAAGATGCAGGTTTAAAGGTTAATGTTAAAGCACCTACTAAAGAAGCCCCATCTATGACCATGGCAATCGATCAGTTTATTAATGCAAATGGTAAACCTAAGAAATAAGTTTAAAATTGATAAATTCAAAACGGGGCTTGCTTTGCATACCCCGTTTTTTTATGATTCTTATTAATAAAAATTAAGAGAATACATTAATTTTGAATATGCAATTAGTCAAGCATACATTTAAAAAACACGAACGGCTTAAAAGTCACAAAGTGATCACAGAATTATTTAACTCGGGAAAAATAATTCATTCACACCCTTTAAAAGTTTTGTATTTGCTTTCAGATGAAGTGAATACAGAATTTCCTGCACAATTTGCGGTAAGCGTATCCAAAAAGAACTTTAAACGTGCAGTCGAAAGGAATTATATAAAACGAAAGGTAAGGGAAACTTATCGTTTGAATAAACATTTATTCTACAAAGAATTAATCCAGAACAATAAAAAAGCTTATTTGTTTGTAATATATACAGCTACTGAAGATTTACATATTACGTTTATTGAAAAAGGCATTAAAAATTTAATTACAAAACTCTTAAAAAAAATATCTTAAGTTGTATCTGTTTAATTAATTTAAAATCAAGCTTAAGAGTTAAAAAAAGTTAATATAAGCTTGTGTTTATACGATCGCACTTAATTATCTATATTTTTGTAGACATTGGTAAGAAAATTGAAGTAGATAAGAAAAATTTAAAATATGAGAACAAAAGGAAAAAAAAGAAAACCCATGCTTTATGCATTAATAGCGATGATTGGAATTGCTGTATTTTGGGGTTTTAAAGAAGGGGATGATTTTAAAATTGCGAAAAGTTTAGATATTTATTATTCACTATTTCGTGACGTAAATATTTACTATGTAGATGATACAGATCCGGAAGAAATGGTTGAAAATAGTATCAATGCAATGTTAGAAGAGCTGGATCCTTATACCGTTTATATTCCGGAAAAAAATAAAGACGAGTTTACCTTTATGACAACTGGTCAGTATGGTGGAATTGGAGCGTTGATTAGAAATAGTGGAGAATATCCTATAGTAGCCCAGCCATACAGAGATTTTCCCGCAGATAAAGCAGGTTTAAAAGCTGGAGATCGAATCTTGGAAATAGATGGAAAGCCAACCAATGAATATCGTTTAAATGAAGTCAGTAATAGACTAAAAGGAATTCCTCAAACTAAAGTGAAACTATTAATTGAACGCCCATACTCGGAGGAAAAAATAGAGAAGGAGTTAGTTAGAGAAGAAATAAAGATTAAGAGTATTCCATACTATGGTTTGTTGGAAGATGCTGTAGGATACATCCGTGTAACCAAGTTTACTCCGGATGTTTCAAAGGAAGTTAAAGATGCTTTGCGTGATTTAAAATCAGAACATCAAATTACTTCGTTGATTTTAGATTTGAGAGGAAATCCGGGAGGATATTTATACGAAGCACCTAAAATGTGTAATTTATTTGTAGATAAAGGAGAGGAAATTGTAAGTACAAAGGGAAAAGTGCAAAAATGGAATCAAACCTTAAAAACAACAGATTTTCCTTATGATACTGAAATTCCATTAGTTGTGTTGGTTAATCGAGGTTCAGCTTCAGCATCGGAAATTGTGGCAGGAGCATTACAAGACCTTGATAGAGCTGTTGTATTGGGCCAAAGAACTTTCGGAAAAGGTTTAGTTCAAACTACTATTCCGTTAAGTTACAATGCTCAGGTAAAAGTTACTACTGCAAAATACTACATTCCAAGTGGACGTTGTATTCAAGCTTTAGATTATACCAACAGAAATGATGACGGTAGCGTAGGACATATTCCAGATTCTCTTATTTCTGAGTTCCAAACAAGAAAAGGAAGAAAAGTTTATGATGGTGGAGGCATTATTCCCGATATTAAGGTTGAACCTGAGGAAATTAGCCAGTTAACTATTAACTTATTAACACAAAATGTTATTTTCGATTTTGCAACAAAGTTTGCACATGATAATTCTGAAATTCCTGGTGTAAAAGAATTTGAAATAACAGATGATATTTATAATCAATTTGTTCAGTTTGCATTAAAAGATAGTTTTAATTATGAAACTCAAAGTGAGAAAGAATTAAAGAAATTGGAAAAAATAGTAAAACGGGAAAAATATTTTGATAAAGCTGAAGCGGAGTTAAAAGCATTAAAGGACAAATTAAATAATGATAAAGAAACTGATTTATTAAGTTTTAAAGATGAGATTATACAATTCTTAAGAGATGAAATTGTTGGTCGTTACTATTATGAGGATGGGCAAATTCAAACAAATTTAAAAGATGATATTCAACTTCATAAGGCTATTGAAGTTATAAAAGATGGAAACCAATATAAGTCTATATTATCATCTGACTTTGAGAATAAAGAGCAGTTAGGAATGAAAATTAGTATGTTGGATAATACAATTCTGAAAGAGAAAGAAGAAAGCATGGAAGACTTTTTTTACCAATCTATGATAAATTAAGAACTAAAATAAAAGTAAAGAGGCTGTCCAAAAAGTAAAAGGACAGCCTTTTAATTTTGTTGTCCCCTTAAAATTTACGATCTTAAGGGTCGGTATGACAACAAGATCAAAGATA
>JANQHR010000122.1 GCA_028282585.1 Bacteroidales bacterium
CGGTAATATTGACCCCCTGTTACAGTTAAGGTTCAAAGAACAGAAAGAGTGACAATATTACAGTTTTTTTCTTAAAGATTCACCTTTTAATTCTATCCGGTGCGATGTATGAACAAGCCGATCCAAAATTGCATCGGCTATAGTTTCTTCTCCGATAATATGATACCAGTTAGCAACGGGTAATTGACTAGCAATAATTGTTGCATTTCTGGCATGTCTGTCTTCAATTATTTCCATCATATCCATTTGTTGTTGTTTATCTAAATGAGTAAGGCCAAAATCATCCAATATTAACAAGTTAGTATTAGATAATTGATTAAAGGACTTAAAAATACTACCATCTACACGTGCCATTTTTGTTTTTATCAGGAGTTTTTGGGTATTAAAATATGCCACTTTATACCCCTGTGCACAGGCCTGATGTCCCAGAGCAGAGGCGAGGAAACTTTTCCCACAACCTGTGGCTCCGGTAATAAGAATAGCTTCACCTTTTTGAATATATTCACCGGTTGCCATATCATTTATTTGAGATTTATCTATGCCTCTGGTTCCATCAAAAGAGATTTCTTCGATAGAGGCTTTGTAACGGAACTTAGCATTCTTTCGCAAGCGTTCAAAACGATTATTTATGCGTTGCTGTTGTTCTGCCTGCAGCAGCAATTCCAAACCTTCGCTAAAAGATATTTCGTGATGTTTCCTGGTTTCAACCAATGACTGCCAGCATTGGTTCATTCCATGTAAGCGAAGTTCTTTAAACTGATTTTCTAATTGTATCATAAATCTATAAAATTTGGTGTATTTATTTTTTATTTATAGTACCCGGAGCCACGTTTATTTCCATGTTCCGGTAATGGTGGTTCATTTTTTATTTCATGGGTAATTACCTTATTCTTAATAATATTTGAAATAAAACCATACGAGTAATTTTGATACTCGATAGCCAACTTACAAGCACCTTCAAAAAGTATAGGTTCAGTTTTTCGTTGTAAGCTAAAAAGACCATCACATGTACGATATAACTGTTCCGGGTATTTGTCTTGTTTGAAAATATGTTGGAAGAGTTCATAAAGCTGTTTTGATTGCAAATGAGCTTTATTCAGGTAATACTCAGGGCTTCTGTCAAGGTAATTCTGGTGTGAAGAACAAAGATGTTCTTTAACTGTAGTGTATTTACCTTTTTTATAACTACGCAAGTGTGTTGCTATTTTCTCTGTTTTTGAATAAATATAAACCATGCTGCGCGTATAGATAACTTTAACCCGACAACCAATATACATGTAAGGAACACTATAATAGTGCTTATCATCATTTAAATAGATATGGTTGTTTTTAGCTACTTTTAATTCTTTGTAATATTTAATTTCAAACGTATTTACAGGAAGCGGTTTTAAAGTGTGCTTTTCATCAGAAAGAAACTTTTCTTCCCTGCAGTATTCTTTCTGTTGCATGCGTGTTTGATTATGCGCTTTTACTTTTTGTCGTATGGCATTGTTTAAAGAATGTAAATCAAAGAATTGTATTTTACGGAGCTTGGCATAAACGCGGTTATAAATTAACTTAACCTGATTTTCTACCAATGCTTTATCCTTTGGTTTACATGCCCTTGTGGGAGTTATAGTTGTTCTATAGTGATTAGCAAAATCCTCCAGAACTTTATTAATACCAGGCTCATATCTATTGGCTTTAATAACTGCCGATTTTAAGTTATCGGTAACTAAAGTTTGGGGAATACCTCCAAGTTCTTTTAAACAACATGTAAGGGCATGTATAAAGTCTTCAACACTTTGACTGGGAACGGCCATTGCAAAACCATAATCAGAATATGGTAAACAAGCTACAAATACCTGACAAGATATAATTTCACCGGTTTCAATATCAACATAGGAAAGTTTTTTTCCGGCAAAGTCGATAAAAAGCTTGTCACCAGCTTTATGCTCAAGTACCATCGATGGATTTTGGGCTTGTAAATATTGATTTACATGATAACAAAATTGTGTGAAGCGATATCCATCAGGATGATCCAGAATGTATTCATCCCATAGTGTTTTTCGTGTTACACCAGTCTTGTTAAGTTCATTAACATAGTATGCCAGGTGAGTTTTTAAATGTTCGTATCTGTCTTCTTTATAGGACGGTGTACCGGCAAATAGTTTTGATGCTAATACCGGTTCTTCTAATAATAACAATGTATCTATATCAAGTTCTCCGGTTTCTATTTTGGTAAGGTAGGATTTTACTGTATTCTTACTTATTCCCAATGTTCGGGCTATTGTCTTTTTGCCGATACCTTGTTTATGAAGCAATATTAATTGTTTTATCTGACTCATACGCTTTGGTTTTCCTGCCATTTTCTGCTCTGTTTTGTGATTAAAAAATCACGAAAAAACCAAAACTGTATTGGAAGTTTATTATCAGGGGGTCAACTTAGTCCGAATTATAATAGCCCGACAATTTTATTAAGGGGTCAATATAGTCCGAAATCGAAAAAGATTGCCCCATTTTAAGGGGTCAATATGCTCCGAAATATCAAAATCGCCCGTTCAAGAGAGGGGTCAATATCCGCCGGAATGTCAGTGTCTTTTTATCTGAAAATCCCGCTTTTTTAATACCGTTCATAGGGGGGCAGCTTAGTCCGTATTATCCA
>JANQHR010000143.1 GCA_028282585.1 Bacteroidales bacterium
GCTAAATTTTAATGAAGGTGGAATTTATTATAGAACAGGTCAACCGTCTGAAACAAATTGGGATATTTGGAGGCAGTTAATAATTACGGATGAAAATGGAAATGTTGGTATAGGAACAACAAGTCCAAATGCAAAACTAGATGTTAACGGAAATGCAGTTTTTGGAACTGCCACAAGAACAACTTTATACGGTCATATAATTGGTTTTTCTAGAAATAGCGCCAACTACATTTGGGCAGAAGCTACCAGTGGATATTTATTATTTGGAGTTAACGGTGCTTCAAAGGGAATCGCTTATTCTGCAATGCATATTGATGCGGCTAAAACTACACGATTTTATGGAAGTGTAGGAATAGGAACATCAAGCATCTCTATACCAAATGGATACAAATTTGCTGTAGATGGTAAGATAATCTGTGAAGAAGTTAGAGTAGATATGTCAGATAATTGGGCCGATTTCGTTTTCGAAGATGATTACCACTTAATGCCATTACAAGAGCTGGATTCTTACATTCAAGAAAACAGACATTTACCTGAAATTCCAACAGCAGAAGAAGTTGAAGAAAATGGTATTTCAGTTGGTGAAATGAATGCGAAGCTTTTGCAGAAGATTGAGGAGCTTACCCTTTATTTAATTGAAAAAGATAAAGAAGTAAATGAATTAAGAAATGAAATTAACAAATTAGATAAACTAATAAACGAAAAGTTATGAGGATTGAACTGAAATTTTATGCAAGACATTTTCATACTTTAATAAAAACATAATAAGCCATGAAACAAGCGATACTGATTTTAATAAATTTGTTGGTAATACTAAATTTATATGCTCAGGAGGAAGGTGCCGACTATTTCGATCCTTTTTCTAAAGAACAAATACTACCACCCTCGCCATCTGTAGCTAGTTTGGGTAAATTTGGAGATATACCGGTTTCCACATATACCGGGATTCCTAATATTTCAATTCCAATATGGAACGTTCAAAGTAAAAGCTTAAGCTTACCTATATCCGTAAATTATCATTCCGGTGGTTTAAAAGTGGATGAAGTAGCAGGTTGGGTTGGAATTGGATGGGCATTAAATGCCGGTGGCGTAATTAGCCGCACGGTATATGGTAAACCCGACGATCAAAACGGTTATTTAGTTGATGGGAGCATATTACCCGACCCCAACACAAACTATTCTGATTTTGTAAGCTGGAGGCCGGCAGATGCAGCATTGAACTTATACTTAAACGGGAGTAAAGACTTACAGCCTGATATTTACAACTATAATTTTGCCGGTAGAAGTGGTAAGTTTATAATAGATGCAAACAATAATATCTATACACTGGACCATAAAGTACTTGATATTGAAGTGGATTGGATTAATGGCAGGTTTACTATAACAGATGAATCAGGTATCCAATATGTTTTTGGTTCAACCATAGATGGCACCCGGGATGCATACGAAACTACAAGCATTGGGGGAGGGAACTCATATAAATCTGCCTGGCATTTGGTGGAAATAATAGCCCCTGGTAATACGGATAAGGTCGAGTTATATTATAAACAAGAAAACCTGGATTGGAGTGTAACACCCCATGAAACAAGGTATGTTCGATTAACAAGCCTTGCAGGTGCACCAATATTAAGTTCTCAACTTACAGCCTCCGGGGCTAGTTATTTCACATTAAAAATTGATTCTATTATTTCCAACCGTTCCAAAATAGTTTTTGGCCAGGAACCTGGCAGAGATGATTTAAGTTCCGGTGCAAATAGAGTTAAGCTGGGTTTCATAAGTATTAGAGATAAAGATAATATTGAATTGAAAAAATTTAGTTTCAATTATGGCTATCTATCATCAGGAGGTACTACATATAAAGATAAACGGTTAAAGTTGGTTAGCATAAAAGAATCTGGCCAAAACCAACAAGAAGAATTACCACCCTATCAGTTTTTTTATAACGAAAATAATATTCCAAAGCGTGGGTCAAAATCACAGGATCACTGGGGGTATTACAATGGGGCTGTTAATACAACATTAGTCCCTTCCATGCAATTAGGAAATGAGGTATTAGCTGGTGCCAACAGGGAACCTAACGAAGCATATTTATATGGCGGAATACTTGAAAAAATAGTATACCCAACAGGCGGCTATACAGAATTTGAGTATGAACCCCATAGATATTCATATATAAAGTCAACTAAAATTGATGAATATGTAAGGGAAAATAATGTTTCCAAAATTTACCATGCCACCTATATCAGCGATGGATTCCAGGTAACTTTCGATCATGAGCAATACATATTTATTGATTTTGAATCCCAGCCTTTTATGATGGAGGATGTTGTAATATTAAACATTAAAAAAAACGGGGCAACCATTAAATCATATACGGCAAGAGCCGATGAAACGCTTCTGGTTGAAAGTGGCACCTATGATTTTGAGTTTATTATGACCTCCGGTAATGACCAGGCTGATTTAACCCTTAATTATACCGAATACGTTACAGGCGAGGTCGAAAAATCGAAATTAGCAGGTGGGTTAAGAATAAAAAAGATTAGCAGTTGGGATAACAGCACGGCTTCACCTATCGTGAAAAAATATGTGTATGAAGAGCAGGATGGAACATCAAACGGAATTTTAACCGCACATTTTCCTAAGTATACATATAACATTAAAAATTTAAATGTAACTGGTACAGGTCCGACTGGTTTTCCAAATGAAGGAGACCCTTTTGTTTATTTGGCACGTAGTTCGCATAATTTGGGACAGGGAGCTAAAACCCATGGTGCTGATGTTGCCTATCAAAAAGTTGTTGAATTGCATGGTGAAAATGGTGAAAATGGTTCCGTTGAGTTTTTTTATACCAATTCGAGAACTTACCAGGATCACGAAATAAGGGCTAACCCTTTTCCACCTACTATTTCAAGAGACTGGCAAAGAGGTTTACTTACAAAAAAGGTTTATTTTGATAATAGTAAAAATAAACTAAAGGAAATAAACAATTATTATACATTTAATGACCAGGTTCATGAGCCTAACTTTAGGTTGATCCCGGGAGTAAAAGCAACATATATTTTAAAATCTAACTATCCGGCAAACACCGAATATTCCTGGATAACTTATACGCACGAAGCCGGATGGAAATATAAGAATAAAACAATAGAAACGTCTTATTTTACTGAGGGTTCAGTTATAAAGACCATTGAATACAAATATGATAATCCGGGCCATTGTTTGCCTACGGAAATAAAAACATTTAATAGCGATGGAACCGAAAATGTTAAAAGATATAGATACCCGCAGGATTATAACTCGTCAGCAAGTAACTACCATACATTAATAGGTAAGAACATTCTAAACAAACCTGTTGATAGAAGAACTTACAATGGTTCTACGTTGGCTTCAGGGGCACAATATGAATATAATAATAATGGTGATCTTATCCATATCTATCAGATGGAATCAAAAACCGATATATTATTTGAATATAATGATCCATACACATTTACTCATAAAAATTCAGTGAGTTATAATTCTGAAGGAAGAATAAAAAAAGTTACAGAAGACAGTAATATTACAACATATTATGTTTGGGCCTACAATTCGCAATATCCGGTTATAAAGATTCAAAGCAATAATTCCGGACTGAACATTGACGGAATACAAGCAGTCGTAAATGGCTATACCTTATCCGAAAGTGATCAGAAAACAGATATCGATTCTGTTATAAGTACCTTAAAGTTAGCTGTAGGTGCCACAGACGGTGTAGTGACCTATTATACTTATAGTCCTTTATTAGGAATAACCTCTGAAACAAATCAAAGAGGGCAGACCATTTATTACAGGTATGATGGTTTTGGAAGGTTGGAAAAAGTGCTCGATCAGGATGGTATTGTAATTAAAGAATATGAATACGAGTATGCAACTCAAGCTCAATAAACAATTAAAAATCAGAACAAATGAAAACAAAGAAACAAAAATATATTAGCCTGGTTATAATTGCTTTATTGGTACTGCAGGCTACAATAACAAATAGCCAACACAAAGAAAAGGTTTGGCAATGGATCAATACTATAGGTGGCCCCGGTTGGGATTATGTGAACGGAATGCAAACAGATACCGAGGGAAATATCTACATTGGAGGTGCATATTCCGGCGATTTAATGGGGAAACGTAAATTGGCTGAAGGTAATGGAAAACAAGATCTTTTTGTTGCAAAATATACTCAAAAAGGGAAACTAAAATGGTTATGGAGTGCCGGAGGTATACAGGCCGATAAACTGACAGCCATGTATAGTACAACGAATAATGAACTCATTATAGGCGGAATTATTACAGGCAAAGCTGAAGTCGGAAAAGAAAAACTGGAGGGTGAAAATAAAAAATTGATCCTTTGTAAACTTAACAGCGATGGAAAATTACAATGGATGAAAAAAATACCGGTAGAACATCCTGCTTCGGTTTATCAAATTTATCAAAATAAAACCGCAGGTATTTTTGTTGCGGGTACGTTCAAAAAAACTTTTGCTATTGACAATAAAAAAATAACAAGCAAGGGTAAGGAAGATATTTTCCTGGCTCATTTTACCGGTAGCGGTGAGCTGAAAGAACTAAAATCTTTCGGTGGTAAAGATAAAGATATAGTTACATCATTTACCGGTATTGATAATGATAAACTATACATGGCCATCTCTTACCAGGGAGAGCTTGTTTTAGAAAATAATAAACTTGATGTTCCTGCTAATAAGACAGGTTCGGTTATCTTGGTATTAAACCATCAGTTAGGCTTAAACGAGTCTTATCAACTTGGCAATACAAGCTATATTGAACTTACCGCACTGGCCCCTACGCTTAATGGTGATCTTTATGTTTCAGGTAATTTCACACATTCCTTTCAATATAAAAAACATGAATTGACAAGTATTGGAGCGATGGATTTTTTTGTTGCTAAATTGGATACTTTAGGAAACCCGTTGTGGATAAAAAGTTACGGATCTCCTTATACCGATTATGCGAATCATATTTTACTGAATCCTGCAGGTGGAATCATGTTAAACGGAACATTTAATGACACCCTGGTGCTGGATACGATGCAGTTGAGTGCATTAAAAGCAAAAGCAACGGCTTTTGTTTCACAGGTCAATCCTCAAGGAAAAATTATATGGGCCGAAAGTATAGGAGGTAAAAACAATGTTTCAAGCAATCATAGTACTTTGGATAAGCAAGGTAACATTTTCTTAAGCGGTAGCTTTAAGAATACTATTGAAAATGAAAGATTCAATTTAAAATCACAGGGTGAGGAAGATATTTTTATTGCCAAGTACCATAACTGCCCTGACCATCCAAATGTAATTAAGGGCGAAACCTATATCTGTGAGTATGGAGAAACCGAATTAAAGATTGAAGGTAAATATGAGAATATCAGCTGGAACAATGGATTATCCACTGATAAAAAAATCACCATTTTCGAACCGGGAACCTACTTTGTTGAAATGACGGATGAATATGCCTGCCTGGTACGCGACACAATTGAAATCAATTTAAAGCCAGGTCCGTTATTTAACCTGGGTAACGATACCATTTTATTTACCGGTCAGAGTATAACTTTACAAGGGCCCGAAGGTATGGAAAGCTATTTATGGCACAACAATTATACCATGCCGGTTCAGTATATTTCTCCACAAGGTGAATATCATCATCAGGTTGATGTGTGGTTAAGCGTTGTAGATAGCTCGAGCTGTGAATATACGGATAGTTTGCTGGTTAAATTTGAGGTACGAACCCCATTCATTGATATGAAAGAAGCCCATGATTTGGTTGTATATCCGAATCCGGTTCATGATTTCATAAAATGGACATTAATTTGCGAGCGGAAAACAAGTTTAAGGGTAGAACTTACAAGCATTGGCGGGCAAATTGTTTATTCCGAAGAAGTATATAACTATTTACCGGGGCAAACCCAAAAAATTCCGGTGCATAATTTACCGGCAGGTAATTATTACCTCGGAATTGGAAATAAAAAAGAGAAACTTACAACTACCGTAGTAATTATAAACAAATAGCCCTATGAAAAAGAATATAAAGCAAGTAAATATGAAATTATATAAAACATTATTGTTTTTTATAGCAGCAGTAATAAGTCCTGCAATTCTTTTTGCACAGCAAGAAATTACGGTAAACGATGTGGTTATTGGCAATGCAGAAATTAGTGCCAGTAATCGTATTACGTTAAGTGACGGATTTCATGCCAAAGAAGGATGTACGTTTAGAGCTTATATTTCACCTGAAGCGAATGGAGGACTGACCAATCCTGTAATTGTATCTGCTCCTAATGTAAATGTTAGCGGTATACCAACAAGTACTGAAAATTATATACGTACAACCACATTTCCAACAACCGGGATTCGTAGCGAGCAGGTGGAGTATTTTGATGGATTAGGAAGGCCTGGGCAGATAATAAATGTGGAAGCATCTCCTGAAGGTGATGATATGATTAAACTTGTTTATTATGATAATTTCGGAAGAAAAAGTCGTGAATATTTACCTTATGTAGACAATGGAAATGGAAAATATCAAACCAATGCTACTAACAAAGCATTAAATTTTTATGGATCGCTTGTTTATGGTAAAGATGCAATTGATAGTAAGCCATATTCTGTAACCGATTACGAGGAGTCACCATTGAATCGTGTTTTAAGTATAACCGGTGTTGGACAAGATTGGCATACAAACAATAAACCGGTAGCATTTAATTACCGGTCAAATTCCAGTATTACTAGCTGGAACGAATTAGGAGATACCAGGAATTACCCTGCTAATAGTTTATATGTTTATGAAACAACCGACGAAAATGGAAATGTTACCCGCGAATACAAAGATAAGCTGGAACGGATTGTTTTAAAAGAATCTGTAGTTAATGGGGAAAATTTACGTACTCATTATATTTATGATAATTATGGTTTATTGCGTACGGTAGTGCCACCATTGGCCAGCAGCCCGGCCGATGGTGAATTATGTTATTTTTACGAATATGACGAACAAAAACGGATGATCAGTAAAAAACTACCGGGAGCTGAACCTGTTTATATGGTTTACGATAAGCGAGATCGTTTGGTGCTTACGCAGGATGGAAACCTTCGCGATGACAGTGATGCCGGCAATGAAACGTATCACTTTATAAAGTATGATGAATTGAACAGGCCAATACTTGAAGGTAAGATAAAGTTCTCAGCAGCTTTGGATGCTCAAACTCTTTTAGATAGCCATACGGTGCATTATGAAACATATAATGGTTCTAACAGTTCTTATGGTTATTCTTTAAACAGTAGTTTCCCTGCAGGTTTGAGTATATCAGCTTCGGATGTTGAAACAGTTACCTGGTACGACACATACAATTTTGTGAACGATTTAAGCAAGCAAAGCGAACTTGCTTATTACACAACCAATTTGCCTCCAGGTTTTGAACCCGGCCATTCGGACAAAACAACAGGCCTGGTAACAGGTACCATGGTAAAAGCTTACGAACCGGAAGGCAGTGGATATTCCATAGCCCGATCAGAAATGTACAGTGCAAATTATTACGATGATTATGGAAATAACATTCAAACCATATCGCAACATCATTTGGGAGGGCGTGATGTTTTTAGTTCTCGCCACCAGAATGTTACGCAACTGTTAATGCAAACGCAGCAGCAGCATATACAAGCCGGAAAAACATTAAGAATTTTAGAGGCCTTTGATTACGACCATGCAGGGCGATTACTGGAAACACTTCACCAGGTAAACGACCAGCAACCGGTTGTTTTAACAGCAATGCGTTATAACGAACTGGGCGAGTTAGTTGAAAAATATATGCATTCCAAAGATGGAAATAATTTTGTACAGAAAGTTGATTATACCTATAACATCCGTGGTTGGTTAACCAAAATTAACGACCCCGTGCTGGCTGATAACGATATATTTGGAATGCAACTGTATTATAACGATCGTGGTAGTTTGGAGGCAAGTACAGTAAGCCGGGAACAGTTTAATGGAAATATTGCGGCCATGCGATGGGCAACAATCGAAGATGAAGATAAAATACGCGGTTACGGTTTTGAGTATGATGCATTGAATCGTTTAACAACTGCTAATTATGCCGAAGGTAATACATTAGCCTCTAACAAGAATCTGTATTCCATGTCAGCGAGTTACGATAAAAATGGAAACTTTGAAACTTTAAATCGCAGGTTTAATAGTGCAAGCACTTATGCCGATGAACTAACATATAGTTATATTGCCGGTACGAATAAACTAAAAAAAGTAACCGATCCTAGAGGCGATATAGCTGGTGTTGAGGATTATGTTGCGCTAAGTGCAGCCGATTACGATTATGATGATAATGGAAACATGGTATTCGATGCGGGTAAAGACCTTGAAGTAAAGTATAATTCATTAAACCTGCCTGAGAAAATAAGCGAATTTGGAGGTGCAAGTCCGGCTAAAATCTTTTACCATTACAATGCTGCAGGCGTAAAACTGGCTAAAACTAACGAAACCAGTACCAGTTCTGTTGAACAAACTACTGAATATGTAGGTAATGTAATTTACATGGATGGCGAAATTGCTTATGTAGCAACTGCCGAAGGTAGAATGGTACCTGTACAAACCGATACGGAAACCAATTGGCATTATGAGTATAATATAAAGGACCATTTGGGAAATACCCGGGTCACATTCGGCGGGTCGTTACTTTCAGGTAAAGTAGATTTAATACAACAAAGCCATTACTACCCCTTTGGTTTGGTATTTAAACAGGAAAATTACCAAAATGCTTTAGCTGATTATAACAAAAATAAATACCTTTACAATGGAAAGGAATTGCAAGACGACCAGCTTGCAGGGCGTTCTTTGAATTGGTATGATTACGGGGCAAGGATGTATGATGCTGCATTAGGCCGTTGGCACAGTGTTGACCCTCTTTCCGAGATGTATTTGGCATTAAGCCCATACCATTATGCTGGTAATAATCCTGTTAATAATATTGATATCGATGGAAGGTCTTTTTGGAAATCCCAGTGGATGAATCAAAATGTTGGGCATTGGAATGATGCAAATATGAATTATGTATTACCTAATAAGGCAGAAGAAAATAAGAATGAAGAGGATAATAATGAGGAAAATAGTGATGGTGAAAGTAATAACGGGGAAAACAATGATGGAGAAAATAAGGAGGATAAAGATGATGCGCAAGCTGATGGAAGAGCTGCTTGGTTAGATGACCCTGACAGTTTTCATAATAGTACTTTTGCCAGAATTTTATATCCTGACGCATGGGTTATCACTGGAGTTGGGACAATTGCATGGAAAGGTGGTGTCTCAGTTGAAATAGGTACAGTAATTATGCAAAGAGGTCCGAAAGCAGGTAAACGAAGAGATTTTATAATGCCTGCAGGCGAAACAGGTTACGCTTTTAATGGTGGTATAAAAATAATGGGAATTAATTTCGCTGGACCTGTTAGTGAAATTGATTTTTCAAGGTTTCAAAGCCTGGCAATAAATGCAGATCTCTCGATAATTCAAGCACCCAAAATAGGATTTTCAGCCACATGGTCACCAGATCCTACTATGGAATCATTTGGAGTTTTGGGTAGAGGAGGAAGTTTTGGAGGAGGTTTTTTACCTGCTTCAGCGACAGTAGGAGTAGGATATCCATTTTGGATTAGTGATGAATATTAATAAATAGTGAATATTATGAAAAACTATGATAAAGAATATGAAAGTTTCTTTAAGAATTTTGGACCTTCTTTGCTTAAGGTAATAATTATAGGAGGAGTCGTAATTATATTATTGGCTGTATTACTGTTTTCTTTTGGTAGAAAGCATAATAAAATAGATGAAACTTACAATACTCATATTCGCGGAGTTATTGAAAAGAAATTTATATACCAGGGAAGTTCATGGGTAAGGGTAAAGAATTATCCTAAGAGGTATGTTTTGAAATATGCATATAATTATGATCTCGATCCAAATCATTTATCAGAATTTCTTCATGTAGGAGATTCAATTTATAAACCTATCCATACTGATAGTTTATTTATATATAGAAATGATAAAGAATATATTTTTATCTTAGGTAATTTAACTCTTAATAAAAATAAATTGAGATAATAAACTTACGATGCTAGCGCTCGTAAGTAACGAGTGCTAGTTTTTAATGTTCTTTGAAAAAGAGAAGTTGCGCAAGCTAGCGGAGATGAAGGAACAGGTCTTGTGAATTTAGAACCTGAGTACATTGGAGGAATTACTCCTGCAGTTGGAGTAGGAAATGCTCCCGCTCGCGCGGATTTATAATCCGGGCATAATAAGTGAGGAAAATAGTGATGGTGAAAATAAGGAGGATAAAGATGATGAGCAAGCTGATGGAGATGATTTGCCTGCAAAAGAGAAGTTCAATAAGGGTTTTGATAAAGCTTATTATTACGCTTATAATAATGCATTTGTTATAGGAAGTCACGATGGTTTTGTTAGACTAACATTTCATTATCCACTAAGCAGTAGTTTCCCTGTATCATTGAGAAGGGCATTTTGGCGCTTGTCTAGTTATGATCCATTTTTAGCAGGTCATAATGCGGGTTTAATTGATGGTAATTATTTTGGATATGTTCATGGTTATGAATGGGGGAATAATCAGCGAAAAGAATTTATAAAGAATAAAAGATTTGCACCTTGGGATAGTGATGTGCCCGCGGGGAAATATGATCCAGTATCTCCCCTTTTACCGGAATGGTATAAATATTATAAGCAATTGAAATTTTAATCTAAAACAAATTTTTATGATGGATATTAAATTTAAAGTGAGTATATTAAATATTATAAATGCGTTAGGGATATTGATTTATTTGTTTAATCTAGTTATAACTCCATTTGAGTTTACTTTTGGTACTTTTTCTTTTGGAATTTTCTGGTTTATTTTATTATTGTTACCTGCAATTGTTCCTATATTATTTAATAGTAAAGCATGGAAATATTTTGCTTTTATACTTGGAATTATATGTACATTGTTCAATCTAGTTATTGGGTTGGGGTATATTTTGGATAACCAAATGCAAATCGGTTTAATGTTAATATTTTATTGGAGTATCTTTGGAGTTTTAGCGATAGTATTCTGCTTTAAATGGATTAAACAACCCGCTCGCGCGGATTTACAATCCGGGCGTAATAATTTTAAAAAGGCCCTGATAAGCGCAGCTTAATACATTAGTTAGAAGTTCGGCGTAGCATTCGCTACGTCGTTCTTTTTTGGTAGTTTTTAATTATCATTGTCTTGTAAAACAAAAAACACTCGGTGAAGTTTAACGTTAGGAATCAAGTAAGTTAATTGCTTATTAGGATTGTCACGCGTCATAGATGCGCCAGCTGAGGCCTACCTAAATCGCTCGCACGAAAATTTGAACGAGATCAATTTTTAAATTACTTACATTTAAGTGCAAAAATATTGATATATTTATAATTGTTTTATTTAATACATTTTGATATGAATAAATTTCAAAGGTTTGCAGTTTTCGTTATAATGTTTACCACAATATTTATGGGATGTTCAAATGATATGGATGATGTTGTTGAAATCAGTATTGTTAACAATTCCAATGTCGAACTTGTTTTTTATGACATTAATAATAAACAATCACAATTAGATACGTCTGTTCGAGAAAATAATATATGGGAAGGAGGGGTATCGGACTGGTATATTATAGAATCATATTCTTCTAAAGAGATCACAGAAATAAAATCGGTTTTGGAGAGTACTTTATCAGAAGGCTGGTATCAAGTATATTTTTTTGTTCACGATACGGTAAAAAATAATTCATGGGAACAGATAAGAGAACACTACATGGTAGCTAAAAGAGTTGATATTGGAACATGGGAAGATCTGGAGACAATGAATTTTACAATATCATACCCATAGCTTTTACGAAGTATGTTTAAAACCCGGTTCAACCGAGGCTAAAAAGAATATTTAAAACTAAAACAGTAAAGCCTGTGTCCGATTAACAAATAGAAAAGCTTAGGCTGTAACCTAAGCTTAACTTTTGGAGATCTTTGTGCCGGCGAGAATATTTTCAACTTAATGACTAATATCTAATTTCTAATTTCTAATTTCTAATTAGCTATAGTTATAGAGCTTAATAATTGTATATCAGTTAAATCAGAATAATCGTACTGATATAAACCATCGTCGCCAATAAGCATTAATATTCCGTTTACCGGAATTACGTCATACGTTTCAATATCGGGAAATTTGGCAATCATATTATTATCAATATTCAACGGATCATCCGCATCATAAATTTTCAAACCTTCGCTACCATCGCATATAAACAATGTTTCATTATCAATACCTAAACCATAAGGCTCGTTCATGCTATAAGATTTTACATGGGTTGGTTCCGCTAAAATACTAATATCAATTACATCCAACTGGTTTGTTTCTCCCTGGCATAAATTTCCGGAACGTAATGTAACATAAGCATAATCACCTTCAACAACTACAGGATCACAACTGGTCATATGCCAATAATCTGATATATATGTTGGATTATACGGATTACTTATATCATAGATAAACATTCCCTGTTGCGAACCAATAAATAAGCTGTTTCCCGATGGAAATACGGTTTCAATGTTCCATCCTACATAAATGGTTTTGGTCAGCATTATGTCATCAACAGTTTGTATGTCAACAACATTCAATGAATAGCTATCAATAGTGTAAAGTGTATTATCTTTACCCGTAAATCGAGCCATAGATCCGCCTACACCAAATGATGAAGATCCGGATGCGTATCCGGCATTTCCGTTAGAATAGGAAGATAACATATAATCAGTACTTTCATACCATGGAAAAACCGGGTAATTATTTTGTTCAACCTCTCGGGTAACTTTTTTAATCTCCCACTCAACAACTATTCCTTTAGTATAATCAATATCATCGATGCGGTAACTCTCGTCGTATGGTGGTAAAATGTACGGGAACAGATCTTTTATTCGGTTAACCTCGCTTATATTATTCAGATCGGAAATATCAAGAGCAACCAGATCAACATAGCTATCGGCATACAAAATGTCATCTTTGACAGCAATATCAACATTACCCGGAATGTTGATAAATCCAATATTTTCAGGTGATGATGGATCAGCGTTATCTATAATATGAATTCCTTCAAGATACTCGTTAATAAATAAATAATCATTATAAAAATAGATCTTTCCGGGTTTTTCAAGGTTTTTTGAAGTTTCAAATTGAACGGAAGCTCTTAACTCTTCATAGGTAATGTAAATTGGAATATTAGCTGTATAAGTCTCAATAATTTTATCCTCACAACTAACTAAAAGAACAATACTAATATAAAATAGGATTAACTTAACATTTTTCATCACGGTACAGCTTTAAAATTCTACATACCTAAGATGATACAATAAATAAAAGGGTTGCGTTAAAATTACGGGATGAATTAAATTTTCTCCGAACGCAACCAAGCCAATAATTTGATCATCTAGCAAGTATATTTTTTAATTTAACTTATTGTTCAATGAAGGATAAAAAAGTACTCCTAATCTTAATTTTTGTCTTTACCGCCATGTTATTTTTTAGTCCTGCCGGCGCCCAAAAGTTACAGGATGTTGTTTTCTTAAAAAATGGTAGCATTTTGCGCGGAGAGATTATCAAAATAGAGATGAATGAATCTATAACTTTACTAAATGATTGCGGTGATATCTGGGTAATAAATCAAGCCGATATAGAAAAAATTGAAAAGCAACCGGTAGTTAATAAAACATTTGTTAAAAGAGATACTGCTGATAATATTGTTTATAAACGAAAAGGATTTTATTCTAATATCAACGTCGGATTTTTATTTGGTGGCGATATGGAAACTCCATTTCCACCATTAAGTTTGCTTTTTGTAAGTGGATATCAATTTGATTGGGGGCTTGCAACAGGAGTTGGGCTCGGGTTGGATCTTCTTACAGAATCATATATGCCTGTAATAGCTGACATCAGATACAATTTCAGAAATTCCCGGGTAAGTCATTATGTTTATGTTCAGGGTGGATACGCTATTGCAATCGAATCACCGGACCCCTATGATTATGATTATTATGGGTCTTACGGATCAGATCTAAAATCAAAAGGAGGATACCTTATTAATCCCGGTATTGGATTTAAGTTAAACTTTAATGAAAGGAATGCTTTTTCATTTGGAATAGGATATAAGTACAGCGAAATATATCATACATATAAGGAATACAACGGACAGGAAATAGAAAGAACAATAAAATATAACCGTGTCTCATTGAGCTTTGGATATCATTTTTAAAAGAAACTTGTTGTTTTCAAAATAATTCATCGCTTCTTTATGTTTAATGATAAACAGAGAAGCGTTTTTATTTGGTTTTTGATTAAACATTTGGTATGTGGATAAAAAGGATTTATCTTTTGATAACTTTTATAGCAATTTAAAATTAAATTCATTATTCTGATGTAATTTCAACTTGTAATTAACTAACTATGACTTTTAAGCAACCTCAATCTATAATTTACTTTATAATAATAGCAATCTTAATTGTTTTTTATTCGTGTAAAAAAGATGATCAAACCCGCTTACAGGCAGGGTGGTCATCAAAAGACCCAATAGCCATTCCGGTTAATGCCAGAAATCATGAAAGAAATTTGGGTAATCTGGTTAAGAACCCATCTTTCGAATCAGGAAAAATATATTATGAAAAAAGCAGTATTAAATCATACGATTTAAATGGCTGGAAAAAAGTGGGTAGAAATATCTTCTGGGTTAATTCAAATAATGAAGAGTTTCATGTTGATGAAGTTTTTGATGGTATTCATTCTGTTAAAATAGTGCGTTCAAATGCCGATGAAACGGAAAAAACGGGTGAAGGAATAATAAGCGATTATATTAAGGTAATTCCTGGTAATTATTCATTAAAACTCAAGCTCAAGCTAAAAGATATTTATCCAAATCAGACGAGGTTAGGAACCAAAATGTACGATGCAGTTAATATAAGACTTCAGTATTTTGATAAAAACAAGATTGAGATAAGTGGAGAGGAATTAAATGCTTTTACAAATTCTAAATTGGATAACAGCTTTAAAGCTTTTTCGTTAGCAAATTATTCGCATATAAAAGAATTTGGTTGGGGAGAAGTTTTTGGAAAAACAGCGAATTTTCCGTTTTTCGATGGAGATATTCCTGATCAAGCGCGATACGTAAGAATTTTTATTGGTTTAAAAGGAACAGGAACCATGTGGATCGATCAGGTCGATTTCAGATATACTGAGCAGAACTTTACACTTTTAGAACGTATAAAACCATATTTCGATTCTTCTTACTTAGCTTATGATATGGTATTTCCTCAACCTAAAAAAATGGTTAAAAGAAACACCATAAAATATATAAATGCAGATTCTTCTTATTATCCTGTTATAGTTATTCCGGAAAATGCTTCAAAATATATTATTCAAAATGCAAAAGAACTGCAAAATTACCTTATTAAAAACGATAGTATTTTAGTTGATAAAATTAAAATTCGTAATAGAATAAAACAGGATGAATACGCTGCTGGCCATTTAATAATTTCCATTGGCGGTACAAACGTTTATGAACAATTCAGGTCGAATTTACCCGATTCATTAATTTTGGGAGAAAAAGAAGCTTATTATATTCAGCAAATCGATGATTTGGAAAAGGTCGTTTTCGTTAAAGGAAATAGTCCGGAGGCATATCAACATGCAGTAAAATCTATAGTACAGTTATTTGATCCAAAAAACGCTCATTTTTATAGCGCTGATATTATCGACTATCCTGATTTTAAGGAAAGAGCAATTGCTTTGGATCAATTCGCAGGAGACCTGGACGAGCTAAAGAATAAAATGGAGTTATTACAATTTAATAAACTCAATAGTTTATACTTTAGCTGGAACAGGAACTACAGTAATTATCCGTTTAATTCTGTAAAGGAACTGGGGAATACTGCGTTGAAGTTTGGAGCAATTGTGAATATTTCTGAATACAATGATCAACCTGATTTGTCTGCTCTACTAAAAGAGAATTATCATAATATCATTTTAAACAGTACCGATAGCCTGGATTGTGACGAGTTTAATTCAGATAGAAAATGTAGTTCTGATTTTGATCTGATAAACGAAATCAGGAAAACTATTGTACAAAAAAGACATCCTGCCGAACTGGGATTTGTACCCCGCTGGAGCAATTTAAGCAGTATCGATAAGGGTTATGAGGATGTATATTTTTATTTCTACAACCTGAATCAAACTATAAACAGAGATATACAATTATATTGGACCGGATCTTCAAGATATTCTTCATCCGTTGATTATGCTGATTTAAACAGAATTCAGCTTATTTATGACAGAATACCTTCCTACATTGACAATAGTTTAATTGGATCGGAAAAACGTTTTAACAGCGATTTTGTAAGGCAGTATTATGCGGGAAAAATAAGGATACAATCTCTTTTTGATCCATATAATTTAAAAACAGGCAATAGTTTTTCAAATAGTTCCCATTATCCGAAAATTTTATTGAATTTAAAAGAATTAAGTAGTTTAGAAACAATTAGAGCATTAACAGCTTTGGGTTATTTCTGGGATACGGAAAAATACAATACGGATAAATCGCTTTGGATTATACTGAATAAACTTTACGGGAGAAACACAGCAATTAATCTATTGTATTTTAACGATGCATACTTTGGATTAAAAGAAGTCTGTCAAAAAATAGAAAATAACGGACATCAGTATAAAAATACGAGAGTAGCTAAAAATTTTGAAAATTCATTAAAAGAATATTATAAAAAACTGGAATCGGATTTAGATGATGAATTATTAAAAGAATTAGAAGTTTATATAGCAGAAATAATGAGAAAATACAATAGCTTAATGTCAACTTTAGAATAATATAAAAACGAAAAGTTGATCATTTATATAAAATGATTAGTTTTGCACCCATATTTTGAGATTGAGTATGAAGGAAGATTTTGAGGATATATTTCATAATGAGGAAAATAGCGAGTTAGTTAATCGTTATGAGGAGATGCTAAAAAACAATACCAAGTATTTTTTCGATGTTTTTGAGTTCGAAAGTATTATTGATTATTATATTGAAAGTAATAAGTCAAATAATGCATTAAATGTTGTTCAGTATGCAGTGCAACAACATCCGGGTTCGCTAAACATTAAGTTGAAAAAAGCCCAGGTGTTAATTGATAAAGGACACGCATCTCAGGCATTGCAGCTAGTTGAGCAAATTGAGAATATTGAAACTTCAAACAGCGATGTATATTTGTTAAAGGGAAGTACGCTTAATATGATGGGGCGCTATACCGAAGCTGAGCGTGCATTTGATAATGCAATTATTTATAGCTACGAAGATAAAGTAGAAGTTATACATACCATAGCCCAATCATTTGAGCAAATTGGACGTTATAAAACTGCTTTGCGTTATTTAAATGAAGCTTATCGATTGGACAGTAAAAATATAATAGTATTGTATGATATTGGGTACTGTTACGAAAAGATAGGTCAGGTAAATAAGAGCATCGATTATTATAACCAGTATCTTGATAGAGAACCATTCTCAGAAAATGCCTGGTATAATCTAGGAGTTCTTTATAATAAATTTGATAAATACGATAAAGCTGTCGAAGCATACGAATTCGCTATTGCCATAAATCCTGATTTTTCGGTTGCATATTTTAATTTGGCAAATGCTTTTTCAAATAAAGAAGATTATTTAAATGCAATTAAGAATTATAAAGAATACCTGAAATTTGACGGAAGAAGTGTTGAAATTCTTACTTATATAGGCGATTGTTACGAAAGCTTAAAAGAATATGATCTTGCGTTAAAGTACTATGATGAAGCAATTTCGGTTGATCAGTTTTTCGCTGATGCATATTTTGGTAAAGCTAACCTGATGTACGGACAAGGTAGGTTTAAATTAGCGATTAAATTTATCCGAAAAGCCATAAAAATTGACAATATAAACTCTGAATATTATTATTTATTAGGTAGTATCTTAAATGAGCTTAATGAAAATTTAAAGGCCTTAAATGCTTTTAAAAAAGCTTACGATTTAGACCCTGAGGAGCAAGATTATGTTTTTTCACTCTCAGAGTCCTATGCCGGGGTAGGAAAAGTAAAAAACGCTTTGGAGGTATTATCTGAACATTTAAAAGACAATCCACGTGATGCTCTGGTTTATTACAGATTGGCAGGTGCCTATTTTTTAAGTAATCACGAACGCTTAGGATTAGAGATGTTCAAAAATGGATTAAATTTAAATCCAAAAACATATTTGGAAATTCTTGTGATGTATCCTGAGGCAATAGAAAATGCTTCAATTAATGAACTTTTGAGCAAAACAGAATTAGAAAAATAACAATTATATAATCAAATCCTACAAAACGAAAACTAGTGGATTGTTTTCGTTTTTTTTAGTTTGAAACCATGAAACGGAAAATAGTAAAATACATAAACCTGGCTTTAAAGGGTTTTGTAATGGGAGCTGCAAACGTAATTCCAGGAGTATCAGGTGGAACAATTGCCTTAATTACTGGTATTTTTGAACGATTAATTAATGCAATTAAATCATTTGATTTAACTGCAATTAAACTATTGCTTACTGGTAAGATAAAGGAATTTATAAAACATGTAGATTTATATTTTCTAATTGCCGTATTTGCCGGGATGGTTGCTAGTGTTGTTTCCCTGGCAAAAATATTGGAATTCCTTTTCCTAAATTATCCCGTATTTGTTTGGGCTTTCTTTTTTGGATTAATTCTGGCATCCGTTTATTTCGTTGGTAAATCAATATCAAAATGGAGTATAAGCGTAATTGTTACATTTATAGTTGGAACTGCGGCAGCTTTATCAATTTCCGTATTAAATCCAGCTACACAAAACGATTCATTTTTATACCTAATCATTTGTGGTGTTGTTGCAATATGCAGCATGATCTTACCAGGTTTGTCAGGTTCGTTCATACTTATTTTATTAGGTAACTATCAACTGGTTATGATCCAAGCTGTTAATGAACTTGATCTAAAGATCATATTTCCGGTTATGATTGGTGCCATCGGTGGACTAATTGTATTTTCACATGTGTTGTCATGGATATATAAAAGGTATAAGGATCAAACCATTGCAATTCTTACCGGATTTATTTTAGGTTCGCTGGGTATTCTTTGGCCCTGGCAAAACAATGTTTATCTAAAGGATGAATCAGGTAATCTGATCTTAAAAGAGGGAGAAAAAATTGTTCAATCAACTGTAAAATATATTCCTGAATCATTTAATACAGAGGTTATTATTGCCACTGTACTTATGATTATTGGAATAATTACCATATCTTTGATTGAGAAAATAGCTGGCAATCAAAATTAATGCGTTTTTTTGGGTTAATAGGCAAAACTTTAGAACATTCCTTTTCTCCGATATATTTCAAAGAAAGATTCGAAAAAGAAGGGATCAAAGACTGCTTTTATAATTTATACCCAATAAAGGTTATAGATGAATTTAATCAGCTAATTACTGATTTTACAGAACTTTCCGGATTGAATGTTACCATTCCCTATAAAAAGGATATTATTCCATTTTTAGACGAAATAAGCACGGATGCTCAAAAAATAGGAGCCGTAAATACCATAAAGTTCGATTGGATAAATAATAAACTTAAGCTAACAGGTTTTAATACCGATTATTTGGGATTTATAGAAAGCATTAAACCGTTTTTAAATAAAAATCATCAATCGGCTTTGATTCTTGGAACTGGTGGAAGTTCTCAAGCGGTTAAATTTGGATTAAAAAAACTAGGTATTAGTTTCAAACAGGTTTCGCGAGAACCTCAAGAGGAAAATTTACTTTCATATAAAGAGATAACAGAAGATACTATTTCCGAATATAAATTAATTGTTAATACCACACCCTTGGGAATGTATCCTGATATATCGCAATGCCCTGATATACCATATAATGCAATAACAAGTCAACATTTATTATACGATTTGATTTATAATCCGGAACAAACTGAATTCTTAAGCAATGGATTAGCTCAGGGTGCTCAAATTAAAAATGGTTATGAAATGCTGACTAAACAGGCTGAATTTTCATGGAAAATTTGGAATAATATTCCTATTTAGGATCAGAATAGACAACATATTAAATTAGTGTTAAATATTTTTGGCTAAAACTTGTTGTGAAACACATTTTCATATGATTTTATTCATATGAAAAATAGCGTGGAACATTGATTTTTGCTTAAATTTGCTATATATTTAAAAACAACCTAATTATTTGATACACATGGATTTATTAAATCAAATCAAAGATAATGCGAAAAAGCATAACAAAAGAATAGTTTTACCAGAATCAACAGAAGAAAGAACATTAAGAGCGGCAGACGAATTATTGGCGGAAGGATTAGCTCAGATTATCCTTACTGCTAATCCTGATGAAATTAAAAATAAGGCTACTGAACTTGGCTTAAATAATATTGATAAAGCGATAATCATTGATCCTAAAAATCACGAAAAGAAAGAAGAATATATTGACCTGATGGTTGAGATTCGCAAGAACAAAGGATTAACAAGAGAAGACGCAGCTAAATTGGTAGAAAATCCATTGTATTTAGCTACAATAATGATCAAAAACGGAGATGCTGACGGGGAAGTAGCTGGCGCTGAAAATGCAACGGGCGACGTATTACGTCCCGCGTTTCAGTATGTAAAAACAAAACCTGGTATTAGCGTAGTTTCTGGTGCTTTTTTAATGATCTTAAAAGATAAGCAATTTGGAAATGATGGTTTGATGGTTTTTGCAGATTGTGCAGTTCACCCAAATCCAACGGATAAGGAATTAGCTGAAATAGCAGTGGCAACCGGTGCAACTACAAGAGCAATTGCCGGGATTGAGCCAAGAATTGCAATGCTGAGTTTCTCCACTAAAGGAAGTGCAAAGCATGAAATGGTAGATAAAGTGGTTAATGCAACCAAAATGGCAAAGGAAATGGACCCATCATTAAAAATCGATGGAGAAATGCAAGCTGATGCAGCTATCGTTGAAGCAATTGGCCAGAAAAAAGCACCGGGGAGCGAAATTGCTGGAAAAGCAAATGTATTGGTATTTCCAACTTTAGAAACAGGAAACATTGCATATAAACTTGTACAGCGTATGGCAGGAGCCGAAGCAGTAGGGCCCGTATTACAAGGTATGGCAGCTCCAATCAACGACTTATCAAGAGGGTGTTCAGTAAGCGATATTGTGAATTTAGTAGCTATCACAGCCAATCAAGCAGCAGGAAAATAATTTAAACATATATAAGGCAATATAAAAATGAAAATTCTAGTATTAAACTGTGGAAGTTCTTCAATAAAGTATCAATTATTAGAAATGACAAATTCTGAAAGTGCTGACTTATTGGCAAAAGGAATTGTTGAAAGAATTGGAATTTGCAATGGCGAGCTAAAACATAAAACACAAGACGATAAAAAATATAATTTCACTACTGATATTCCTGATCATACTAAGGGAATTGACTTAATTCTCGAAGCATTATTATCACCGGAACATGGAGTGATAAATAACGCTGATGAAATTACGGCAGTTGGTCATCGTGTGGCTCACGGAGGTCAATATTTTAAGGAAAGTGCATTGGTTGATGAGCAGGTAAAAGAAAGAATCGAGGAGTGTATCGAATTAGCACCGCTTCATAATCCTGCAAACTTAAAAGGAATATTGGCAATGGAAAAATTATTGCCAAAAGTTCCCCAGGTCGTAGTTTTTGATACTTCTTTCCATCAAACAATGGATCCAAAAGCATTTCTTTATGGATTACCATACGAATATTATGAAAAATATAAAGTAAGACGTTACGGTTTCCACGGTACAAGCCACAAATTTGTTGCTAAAAAGGCATGTAAATTAGTTGGTTGGAACTGGGAAGAAAAGAATGTAATTTCTTGTCATTTAGGAAATGGTGCCTCTGTTGCTGCAATCAAAAAGGGAAAATCTGTTGATACATCCATGGGATTTACTCCTGTTGAAGGTTTGTTAATGGGTACAAGAGCCGGGAACCTTGATTTGGGTGCTTTGTTATTCATTGCAGAGAAAGAAGATCTTACTATACAGGATACAAACAATATGATCAATAAACGTAGTGGTTTGTTAGGTATTTCAGGCTTATCATCAGATATGCGCGATCTGGAACAAGCCATGGAGGAAGGTAATGAAAGAGCTAAACTAGCATTTGATATGTTTGCGTATAGAGTTAAAAAATATATTGGGTCATATGCAGCTGCCATGGGAGGTGTTGACTTAGTATTATTTACCGGAGGAATTGGTGAGAATGGATGGGATATGCGTAGTAAAGTTTGTCAGGATATGGAATACTTAGGCGTAGATTTTGATTTTAAATTGAATGATAAAAAACGTGGTGTAGACTTAGAATTAACTAAGCCAAATTCGAAAACAAAGGTTGTTATGGTTACTACTAACGAAGAATTAGTGATAGCACAGGATACTCAAAGAATAGTTAGTAATCTTTAATAATAATTGTTTCAATTAAATTGAATAAAATGAGTATTAAAACATTAAATAATATAGTCAATAAAGCTAAAGAGAAAGAAACCAGAAGGCTTGCTGTGGCAGCAGCAGCTGACAGACCTGTTTTAGAAGCTGTTAAAAATGCATATAAAGAAAATATTATTATACCTGTACTGGTTGGTAATAAAACCGAAATCGAAAAAATATGTAATGAAATTGGTTTTGATTTAAGCGGAGTTGAGATACATGAAGAAAGCAATCCGGCAAAATCTGCCGTTAAAGCGGTACAATTAATTCGTGAGGGAAATGCAGATATATTAATGAAGGGGTTGGTTAGTACAGCTCCTTTACTTAAAGCTGTTCTTGACAAAGAAAAAGGATTAACAAAAGGTTCAACTTTGAGCCATTTTGCATTAGTTGAATCGCCATATTATCATAAACTTTTAGGTATTACTGATGCAGCTATGAATATTACGCCTGAATTCAATGAAAAGGTACATATTATTAATAATGCTGTTGAAGTATTTCACCGCTTAGGAGAAAAGGAACCTAAAGTAGCAATTGTTGGGCCCCTTGAGGTAGTTAACCCAAAAATTGAATCAACAACACATGGTGCTTTGCTGGCAGTAATGAATAATAGAAGCCAAATAAAAGGCTGTAAAATTGATGGACCGCTTGCTATGGACAATGCTGTTTCTAAAGAAGCAGCTGAACATAAAGGAATTAAAAGTGAAGTTGCAGGCGATGCCGATATTTTAGTTGCTCCTGATTTAAACAGCGGAAATATCTTGTATAAATCTATGATGTTTTTGGGTGGTGCTACATCAGCAGCAGTAATAATGGGAGCTAAAGTGCCGGTTGTACTTACATCCAGAGCAGATACGGATAAAAGCAAAATGATGTCAATAGCACTTGCTGCTGCAATGTAAAAATTTAGAATATAAATTGGAAAAACTATCATAATGGAAGAACAAAGAATATTAGCAATAAATCCGGGTTCAACGTCCACAAAAATTGCAGTATATCAAGGAACAAAGTCTGTTTTTTTAAAAAATATTAAGCACTCAGCAGAAGATTTAAAACCATATCCAAATATTTTGAGCCAGTTTCGTTATAGAAAAGAAATTATTTTAAAAGAACTAGAAGAAGCCGAAATAAGAATTGATTTGATCACTGCTGTTGTTGGCCGTGGTGGATTAGTGAAACCAATTGAATCTGGTGTTTATGAGGTAAACGATGCAATGGTTAAAGACTTACATGAAAGTAAATTAGGTGAGCATGCAAGTAATCTAGGTGGATTAATTGCAAAAGATATTGCGGAATCGTTAGAAGGAGCAAGGGCTTTTATTGCTGACCCGGTTGTGGTTGACGAAATGGAAGATATAGCTCGTTATACGGGGCACCCAAAATTTGTACGCCACTCAATTTTCCACGCATTAAACCAAAAAGCTATTGCAAGAAAATATGCAAAAGCTGCTGATAAACCTTACAATGAGTTAAATTTAATTATTGCTCATTTAGGTGGTGGTATTTCGGTGGGTGCTCACAGAAAAGGAAGAGTAATTGACGTAAATAATGCATTGGATGGCGAAGGGCCATTTTCACCGGAAAGGGTTGGTACTTTGCCTTGTGGGCAAGTTGCAAAACTTTGTTTCAGTGGTGAATATACTCACGATGAAGTAAAGAAAATGATTAAAGGTGAAGGCGGGTATGTATCATATTTAGGAACAAACGATGGTTATGATGTAGAAATGAGGATTAAAGACGGGGATGAAGAAGCTAAAAAGATTCATGATGCTTTAGCATACCAACTGGGAAAGGAAATAGGTTCGTTAAGCACTGTTTTAAAAGGCGAAGTTGATGCAATTATCTTAACCGGAGGAATGGCTTACGATAAGCTGTTGGTTGATTTTACAAAAGAAATGGTATCTTTTATTGCGCCTGTTGTGGTTTACCCTGGCGAAGATGAAATGGAAGCATTAGCCATGAACGGATATATGGTTATGAAAGGCGAGGTAGAACCTAAGATATATAAATAACAAAAACGATCATATTAAAAGAGGCTGTCCAAAAAGTAAAAGGACAGCCTTTTAATTTTGTTGTCCCCTTAAAATTTACGATCTTAAGGGTCGGTATGACAACAAGATCAAAGAT
>JANQHR010000007.1 GCA_028282585.1 Bacteroidales bacterium
CTGGACAGCAGGAGCCGGAGGAGTAATTGATAATGTAACCGGAACCTATGGTGAAATAGCCATTGTATCAGCGGCAGCTGATTATACTGTAGTGGCTACCAACCCAGTAAATGGTTGCTCTTCAGTAGGGCAAACTGAAAATGTAACGACTGATCTAACACAGCCGACAATTAATTTTGCTGCATATGGACAAGTAACCTGTACGGATAGTGTAGATCTGGATGCTTCAGGATCGTTATTTGCAACAAACTATTCGTGGGTAGCCTCTCTAGGTGGAGTGATAGCTGAAAATGAGAATACAGCTACGCCAACAGTAAGTGCAGCCGGAAGATATACGGTTACAGCAGAACACATTACTACGGGTTGTCTGGCAAGCGATTTTGTTGATGTTACAGAAGATAGTTCTGTTCCTGCAATAGATGTTTTTGATATTAATCCGGGAGATATATTGTGTAGTAATTTAACAGTTACTTTATCCGGAGATGCAACCGGAGTTGCAAATAAAACCATTCAATGGACAACAACTGACGGTAACTTTACCACGTTGACTGATATTCCTAATCCAACAGTTAATCAGGGTGGTACTTATACAGTTACAATTACTGATAATGATAATGGTTGTGAAGCTGTGCGAGGTGTTACAATTGATGAGAGCACAACACTACCTACGATCACTTTTAATGTACCTCTTGATTTCACATGTTCAAGAACACAGGTTAATTTAGAAGCAACAGGAACTTCTGCTGATCTTTCCCCGGTATCATATTTATGGACACCTGGTGCTGGAGGTAGCATAGTTTCAGGACCAACAACTGCTACTGCAATAGTTGATGCAATGGCAACTTATACGGTTGAGGTAACCGATTTAGGAAATGGTTGTGTTAATACTGATAATATAACGACAACAGAGGACAGAACAGCTCCAGATGTATTTGTTGATACAAATCCTGATCTTATTACCTGTGATAATCCGGAAGTTATCCTAACTGGTTCTACCAATGTTTCTAACCCGGAATACCAATGGACAACAACAGGTGCTGGAATAATTACTAACGATGATACACCAACTCCGACAGTTGATGCTATCGGAACGTATAACTTAACAGTTATAGATCTTGATAATGGTTGTGATGCGACTTCGGTTAATGTTATTGTAGCTGAAGATATTGCTCCTCCGATTGCAGTTGCTGCTGCACCTTCCGGAGACATAACTTGTTCAGTATCGGAAGTAACCATTAGTATTACTCAAAATGCTGATTATAGTTATGCGTGGTCTGGCCCTGGTAATATTACTACTCCGAACTCATATTCTACAAATGTAGATGCCGGGGGCACTTATCAAGTAATTTTTGAGGATATCACAAATGGTTGTAATGATTCTTTGGAAGTAGTTGTTACGGAAGACATTAATTTGCCGGCGAGCCCAACCATAGATGATATTGAAACGTGTTTTGGTACAGCTAATCCTGGCTTTAATGTAATTGCAGGTACAAATGTGAGATGGTATGGCGATTTAGGGAAAAATATATTTCTCGGAAGCGGGAACTCTTATACACCAACTGAAACCACTGTTGGCACTCATACCTACTATGCAACTTCAACAGGTGCAATAAATGGATGCGAAAGCTTAGTAGAGGAAATTATTTTTACTATACATGCATTGCCTGCTGCACCTTCCACAGTAGATAATGCTATATGTGAAGGAGATGCAAATGCTGAGTTAACAGCAATTGGTACTAACATTAACTGGTACGATAATACAAGTGCATTGCTTGCTGCAGGCAGTACTTATATACCAGGAAATGTTTTAGATGGAACTTATACATATTATGCGACACAAACAGACGCAAATGGATGCGAAAGTATTCAGGAACCGGCAACATACGTGATCCATCCTGTTCCTGGTGCTCCTATATTTACAGATGCATCGATTGAAGTTTGTGAAACAGAAACCAATCCGAATTTCACAGTAGTCGGAAACAATATTAACTGGTATAAAACTATTGGAGGGGCTGTATTATCTACAGGAAATACTCATCAACCAGACGAAGTTCTTCCTGGTAACTATTTATATTATGCAACTCAAACCGAAAACGGATGCGAAAGTGCTGAAGCAGCTGGTGATATTACTATTAATCCAATGCCTGTCGAATATAATGTTACGGGTGGAGGTTCATACTGTGAAGGTGCTTTAGGTGTTGCTGTTGGATTAGCTAATTCTGAAGCTGATGTTAATTATGAACTATGGTTAGATGATGTGACATTAATAAATGATATGCCTGGTACAGGTGCAGCGCTTGATTTTGGCCTTCAACTGGCAGCTGGAGATTATACGATTTATGGTTATAAGACAGCAACATCATGTCGAATAAAGATGAATGGTGGAGTTACCATTTCAATTAATCCATTACCTGGAGATGCCGGTAGTATTGCCGGGCCAAGTGAAGTTTGCCAAACGGAAAGTGGAGTTGTGTTTACTGTACCTCCTATAGCAAATGCAACAGATTATGTATGGACATTACCTTCAGGATTTACTATAGTATCAGGAGCAAACTCAAATTCAATAACGGTTGATATTAGCACTACAGCTAATGATAGTATTATTAATGTATATGGGGATAATGCATGTGGTCCTGGTAATGTTTCCGTTGATTTTCTGGTAACTGTAAATCCTATCCCGGGGACAGCAATGATTATTACCGGTCCAGCCACTATTTGTAATGATGATGACGGTGTTGTTTATACGGTAAATCAGGATTTAAATGCAACGCAATATAATTGGACTTTACCACAAGGTGCAACTGTTGTTGCCGGGGCTAATTCAAGACAAATCACCTTAGATTTTGATAATACGGCAGTTACCGACGATATTGTTGTAGCAGCGGCAAATGCATGTGGAGAAGGGCCATCAGCAACATTATCCATAACAGTTAATGAAATACCTTATGTATTTGCTGGTGATCAGCAAGATTTGTGTGATGATAATACAATACTTGAAGGAAATGTTCCTGCAGCCGGTATTGGAACCTGGAGCGTATTTAGTGGTGCAGCGTCAGTAACAAATGTTAATGATCCTACATCTACTGTAACCGCAATTGGCGAAGGTTCTAGTGAACTTGTTTGGAGCGTAACTGCTAATGGATGTACAATGACTGATACGGTTACAATAAGTAATAATACAGTTTATGTGCAAGCAGGTGACAATAAAACTATTTGTGATGAATCTTTAATCCTGGAGGGTAATACAGTTCCTTTTGGAGCTACCGGAAGCTGGTCTCCGATGGTTGGTACTGCTACTTTCACAAGTGGTACTAGCCCAAATACTTCAGCTACCAATTTTGGTACCGGAATTAATATATTAAAATGGGCTATAACTAAGAACGGATGTACAAGTTATGATTCTGTTATTATTAATAATCAAAGGCCTTCTGTGGCTTACGCAGGTATAGATGTGGAAGTTTGTGGAGATACTGTTCAGCTTAATGCCGATGATCCTGGTACAGGAACTGGTTTATGGACAGTGGTTTCAGGAGCTGCTAATTTCGACGATATTAATGGATTCAATACAATTGCCAGGGGACTAAATAAAGGCGATAATGAATTAAGGTGGACAGTTACCAATGGAATTTGCAGTTTATCAGATGAAGTTATTATCACAAACAACAAGGTTGATATTAATGCTGGAGTTGATCAGTTATTGTGTGATAGAACCACTTATCTGGATGCAGAAGCTGCAACCATTGGTGTTGGTTATTGGTCTGTATTAGATGGATCATCAGGAATATTAGAAGATCCTAGCGATCCTAAAACGAGAGTTACAGGCCTGGATCCTGATGATAACGGTATGGCATGGAAAATAAATAATAATGGTTGTATAACTACAGATACAGTAGTAATTACGAATGATTCGCCAACAAACGCTGATGCAGGACCTGATCAAACGATATCTGCAACTACGACTATTTTAGCGGCAAATACACCAACTGAAGGAACGGGTCAGTGGACATTAATTAGTGGTTCTGCAGATATTGATGATGTCAATTCGCCTAACTCGAATGTAACTGCAATTGGTCCGGGAGAAAACTATTTCCGTTGGACCGTTACTAAAAATTCATGCACTTCTTTTGATGATGTTATTGTCACAAACTTCATGTCTATTACAACAGATGCAGGAGATGACCAAACAATTTGTTCTGATGAAACAACCTTGGATGGAAATGAACCTGTATTTGGATTCGGAGAATGGTCGGTAATTCAAGGTACAGCCCTATTTGATGACATTAGTAATCCGAAAACAGATGTAATAGGATTAGCAAGTGGTGATAATATATTACAATGGGGTGTATGGGAAAATGGTTGGACATACGATGAAGTAATTATTACAAATGATGCACCAACTGTTGCCAATGCCGGAAGTAATCAAACATTGTGTGATGATAGCACTAGTCTTGCTGCAAATGATCCTATAGTTGGTAAAGGAGTGTGGACAATCTTAAGTGGATCTGCAGTATTTGAGGACGATTCTTCTTACAACACAATAGTTACTGATCTTGCAAAAGGTGAAAATATTTTCAAATGGACAATTACCAATAAATCATGTTCATCAAGTGATGAGGTTTCTATAATAAATAACTTACCAACTGATGCTTATGCCGGAAGTGATCAAACTATATGTGAGGATTCTGCAACCTTAAATCCTAATACCCCAAGTGTTGGTATAGGCGAATGGAGTGTTATTGCCGGTGCTGGTAATTTTAGTGGTAATCAAGTTAACAACCTTGCTGCAGATACGAATATTTTAAGATGGACTATTTCAACTACAGGTTGTGCAGTTTATGATGATGTTATAATTGTAAATAACCAACCTTCGAATGCAAATGCAGGAGGAGATAAGATACTATGCGGTGATTCAATTGATTTGGCTGCAAGTTTGCCACAGGAAGGTAACGCGATTTGGACAATTCAAAATGGATCTGCGATTATTGATGATAATCTGTCGCCAACTACGAAAGTAACAGATTTGGGAATTGGAATAAATGTATTTCGATGGACAGTTACCAAAAACGGATGCGTCCAATATGATGAAGTAACAGTTAAGAATTCGTTTATCGAAGCAGTTGTTGGTGATGATCAGGTTTTATGTGACGAAACAACTGTTCTTGAAGCAAATAATCCACTGGAAGGAACAGGAACCTGGTCTATATTGGGTGGTTCAGGATCGGCAAGTTTTGATGATTTAAACGAACCTGATACCAGGGTTACTAATTTGGATAAAGGTGTAAATACCTTGCGTTGGACAATTGAAAATGACATTTGTATATCGTTTGACGATGTGGTTATTACGAATAATTTACCTACGGAGGCATTTGCGGGTGCAGATAGAGCATTGTGTAGTGATAATACTACATTAGCAGGAAACACACCTATAACCGGAATTGGAGAATGGTCCATATTAAGTGGATCGGCGAATATCATTAGCCCGGATAATCCTACAAGTAATGTTACAAACCTTGATTATGGAGTAAACACCTTGAGATGGACAATTACAAATAATGGTTGTACATCTACTGATGAGGTGGTAATAGCTAATAATTCTACTATAGCGAGTGATGCCGGAATTGATCAGGCAATATGTGTTGATTCAACAGTGTTATATGGAAACGAGCCTCCGTTTGGCACAGGACAGTGGTCAGTAGTCAGTGGTTCTGCTTTATTTGAGGACAACAATAAGTTTAACAGCAAGATAAATAATATTGGTAATGGGCAAAATATCTTAAGGTGGGTTATATCGAACGGAGGTTGCTCTTCTACCGATGACGTGATCGTAACTAATAATTCACCTACTAAAGCTATAGCCGGTGATGATCAGGTAATTTGTGGTACTACAACCAATTTATTGGCAAATGTTCCTACATATGGAACAGGAGCATGGAGTTTGGTTAGTGGAGCAGCAACGTTTACACCAAGCAACTCTAACAGTACTGTAGCTTCGGATATTAATCCCGGAGATAATACGTTAAGATGGACCATAACGAACAATGGATGTGAGTCATCTGACGATTTGGTAATTACAAATGCACTACCATTCGAGGCTAATGCAGGAGTTGATATTGATGTTTGCGGAACTGTTGCAGGATTGTATGCAAATGATCCTGGCCAAGGAGTAGGTCAGTGGACAATACTAAGCGGTACCGGTACCTTTGAAAATTCAGCTTTGTCAAATACTGATATTACGAACCTTGGTTTTGGTGTAAATACTTTACGATGGACGATAACATATGAACATTGTACTACTAGTGATGAAATAATAGTAACTAACAACCAGTTAGATGTTAATGCAGGTTCCGATGAAATTGTTGATAAATCCTCAACATTACTTGCAGCAAGTAATCCGTCAACAGGATCAGGATATTGGTCTGTCGTAGGGGGTTCTGGTAGTTTTACTAATCCCGGAAATCCTATAACTGAAGTTACAAATTTAGGTTCCGGCTTAAATACATTCCGATGGTCAGTAACTATTAATGGTTGTTTAAGTTATGATGATGTCTATGTAACATATAATGTTCCTCCTGATGCTAGTTTAGTAATTACAGCATCAGAAGGTTGCCCACCTCTGGAAGTTAATTTTGTAAATAATTCCTTAGACGGTTTACCCTTTATCTGGAACTTTGATGATGGCAATACATCAGATAAAATAAGTCTTAAACATGTTTACAACGAATCAGGTGTTTATAATCCTAGTTTAACAATATATGGAGTTAATGGAGAGGTAGTAACCGTAGATACTACAATTACAGTTTATCCTCAACCTCAAGCATCGTTTGTTGTAGTTAATAAAGAGGTTTATATACCCGAGGAGGAAGCTTTATTTATTAATGAATCTTCTGATGCAACTACTTATTTATGGGATTTTGGAGATGGTAACACATCTACTGAACCCGATCCAAGACATATTTATGAAAACGCAGGATTATATGACGTGGAACTACAAGTTTGGTCGGAATATGATTGTTACGATAGAATAACAGTACAAGAGGCATTAGAAGTGATTGAGAGTGGTCAGGTAATATTTCCTAATGCTTTTACACCTAACCTGGATGGTTCTTCAGGCGGAGCTTATGATGCAAATGATTTTAGTAATGATGTATTTTATCCTATTGGAGAAGGACTTGAAAATTATCATTTGGAGGTATTTAATAGGTGGGGTGTATTAGTTTTTGAGAGTAAAGATATTAATGTTGGCTGGGATGGTTATTATGATGGTAAGTTACTTGATGAAGGTGTTTATGTTTGGAAAGTGACCGGAAAATACAATAATGGAAAAGATTTTAAAAAGGTGGGAACAGTAATGTTGTTACATTAATTTTAGGAGGGAATAAAATATGAAGTTAATAGTTAAATACATTTTTGTTTTTCTGGGAGTGTTTCTGGCAGTTCAATTAAAAGCACAAGATCCCCAGTTTTCCCAGTTTTATTCGTCTCCATTATATTTAAGCCCATCTTTGGCTGGAGCTACTGAGCAAACTCGTTTAATAGCAAACTACAGAAACCAGTGGGCTAATTTGCCAAATGCATATATTACATATGCTTTTTCGTTTGATCATTATGTTAGCGATTATAAAAGTGGAGTAGGTTTGCTGGTATTAAGAGATCAAGAAGGTGGAGTTTATAATACTACAACTGCAGGAGTTGCATATTCTTATGCTATAGATGTAAATAATAACATAAAAGTCAGACCGGGATTAACTGCATCATATTACAATCGTAGTATTAACTATTCTGAACTTGATTTTGCTGATGAACTTTCAAGGGGTGCTACATCATCTATTGAAATACCTAAAAATGAACAAGTTAATCATTACGATTTTGCGTTATCCGTATTAACTTATACGGATAAGTATTGGTTGGGTGCAACAACGGATCATTTACTGGCACTTAATAAACAATTTGCAGAAGATGATACGTACCCTTCACTTAAGATTTCAGCTTATGGTGGTGTAAAGTTTCAATTGTTTGAAACTGTGAGATCCAAGATTGATAGATTTGTTTCATTGTCCTTTTTTTATAAAAATCAGGCAGGGTTTAATCAGTTAGACCTCGGAGTTAACTATGAGAAAGATCCTTTTAGAATAGGACTTTGGTTTAGAGGAATTCCTGCATTTGAGGAAGATGCGGATTTAAATGCAGTTGTATTACTTGTTGGTTACAGCTTTAATGATATTTTAATTAATTATAGTTACGATATATCTACTTCGCGGTTACTAGCATCAACTGGTGGAGCACATGAAATATCAATAGCATATAAATTTGGTTCAGATCGAGGTGGAAGAAGACGAAAAATGGGAGCTGTTCCTTGTCCATCTTTTTAAAGATGAACGATCAGTTATTCTTTGGTAATCAGAAGTAAGACTATTTTTTTACGGATCATGATAAGAAATTCCGCGCTAAGTGGGAAAAAAGCACAAAATATACAAAATAAAGCTTTGTACTTTTTGCGGTTTTCATTTTGCGAACTTTGCATAGAACGTGGAATTTTTTGTAAGGTCAATTGTTACTAGAATATATAAAAGACCCGAAAAAGAATAATAAATAATCTGTTAGGAATTATTTAAAGAAGGTGGAAAACCGAAAAAGGAAATCGAAGATGATTTTTCTTTTTGATTGAATTATTCATTTAAATGCCTATCAATGATTTTAAGTAACTTATCACCTCCAAATAGGTTTAGCAATAAAATCATTTGCTCCTACTTCAAAGCTTAAGTTTCTATCTTCGGGCATAGCGTAAGCAGATTGGACAATAATAGGAGTTTGTTGATTTTCTTTACATATTTCTCGAATCGCTTCTAATTTATATTGTTGGCCTTTTGAAAATGCTAATATTGATAATAGGTTTAAGACCAATAAAAGCCGCATTCGTTTTCGAAATTTACTGGGTGTTTGATGCATTTTTATTTTTTTGAGCGTAGTCTTAGTCACTCATTAAAAATGTTGTTAAAACTTCCAATAATTTGTTTGCTTTAATCGGTTTAGATAGATAAGAATTACAACCCGCTTCCAAGCTTAATCTTTCATCATTTTCCATTGCAAATGCCGTTTGCGCTATGATTGGAATTTCTGGATAAATCTTTTTTATCTTTCGCGTTGCTTCCAATCCATCCATATTTGGCATCTTAATATCCATTAAAATTAAATCGGGGATATGTTGTTTACACAATTCAATTGCTTCTAAACCATCCTTAGCCCATACAACATTTGCCTTGGTTTTATTAAGCACCATCTCCAAATACCTATAATTACTGTCTTCATCTTCAGCAATTAATATTGTTTTATTATTCCAGTTTAGTGTATTTGAAATCATATATTGTTAGTGTAAGAATAACATAATTCGTTTGTAGCTAATTTACTAAATGGTAACGTAAAAAAAAAGACAGAGCACTTATCTTTTTCAGAATCAGTTAAGATTCTTCTTTTTATAAATTAATAGAATTTTTTAAGTTAATACTAGTTAAAATAAATCGATATATAAAAGATTTTGCAATTTGAATTAAGTTCCTAGGATAGGAATTTGTTTATTACTTTGAAAAGATCATTTTTTTGAATAGGTTTTTGCATATACTCATTACATCCCGCTGCTTTGCATAGCTGCTCATCATCTTCCATAGCAAATGCCGTAATAGCTATTATTGGTATGTCTTTATTCTCTTTTTTTATTATTTTAGTAGCTTCAATACCATCTATATCAGGCATTTTTATATCCATTAAAATAAGATCAATAGTATTATTTCTAAATAGTTCAATTACCTTTTTTCCGGTATTTGCATGCATTACTTTTGCTTTACTATTTGATAACAGCATTTTAAAATACAGGTAATTACTTTCTTCATCTTCTGCTATTAATATTGTTTTATCAGGCCATTCATAACCATCATATTTTATTCTTTTAACCTTTAAAAAGTCCGTATTTGTTTCTTCTGTTATGTAAGGTATTGTGAAGCAGAAGGTTGAACCTTTATTAATCTCTGAATTAACCCATATTTTTCCTCCTAACAGATCAATTATATTCTTAGATATTGCTAATCCTAATCCCGCACCTCTATAAATTTTCTTTTTATTTGCCTCAATTTTGGTAAATCGACTAAAAATAATTGCTTGTTGATCTTCAGATAAACCTATACCAGTATCCTTAACAAAAAACTCGATTAAGTTTCCTTCAGGGTAATTCTTTAATTTATATCCAAATTCAATGGAACCTCTTTCTGTATACTTTAATGCATTATCTATAAGGTTTGTAAGAACTTGCTGAAGACGTATAGGATCAGTGTAAATCGTCAAATTGCTATTATCTTCAAGTTTAAGAGCTATATCTATATTTGATTTTTGAATACTATGTTTATGTTCATTAAATGTATCATTCAGTTCATTAAGTATACGGTTTAGATCACATGATTCTTTGTTAATATTAAGTTGACCTGCTTCTATTTTTGAAATATCAATAATATCATCGATTAAGTGAAGTAATGTGTTGCAGTTAAAATTAATATGATAAATTATATCTTTTTTTTCAGGATTTCCAATCTCCGGATCTTCAAGTAAACCTGTAAACCCTACGATTGCATTCATTGGAGTTCTAATTTCATGTGACATATTTGCAAGGAACGCGCTTTTTAATCTATCAGATTCTTCTGCTTTCACTTTTGCGGCTAAAAGTTCTGATGTTCTTTCATTAACTAAAAGTTGAAGGTGATGTTTATGTTTTTCAAGTTCTTTATTAACTTTTTCGAGATGTTCGGCCTGTGAAACTATTTCTTCTTGTTTTACTTCAAGATCGGCTTGCTTTTCTTCAAGTTGAGTATTTATTTCTTGTAAATCTTTGGTCCTTTTTTGGACAATTGTCTCCAATCGTGTGTTTTCTCTTTTTATTCGCCAAGTATATAACTTAACTATCAGCCTAATAAAGAGAAATCCAAATAATAAATAAGCTATGTAAGCAATGATACTCCTGTACCATGGAGATAAAATTTCAAATTCGAAATGTGCAATTGCGCTCTCTTGTTCAAAAATATTTCTTGATTTTACCTTAAAAGTGTATTTTCCTTCTTGCAAATTGGTATACTCTTTTTCGTTTTTTAAGGACCATTCTGACCATTGATTATCAAATCCTTCTAAGTAATAACTATATTTCGTATCATTATTATTTTCGTAAAAAACTGCAGAGTAATTAAAATTAAGTTGATTTGAAGAAAAAGGAATTCTTTTAATATCCGTAGTATCTTCTTTTACATTATTAATATATACTATTGAATCTTTGCATATTACCTTTCTAATAACAGTTTTATATGGAATATCATAATTAACTTTTTTGTTAGGATTAAAAAGAATAATACCTTCTCGTGTACAGAATGAAATAATGTTTGGTTCATTTATAAAAATATTCTCCGAATAAATATTTGAAAGTTTACTTAATACAGACTTTTCAAGTTTATAGGTACCATCACTTTGTAATGTAAGGACTCCCTTAAGGTTACCTTGTTGAAAATAAATATTTCCGTTTGTATCACTAGTTAATTTATCAATATAATCAGAATTACTTTCTAACATATTAAAACGATCATCTATAATAAATTGATTACTGTTTCTGTTGAACTTATAAATTCCATTTTCCGTACCAAATAGAATTCTTGAATAATTATTTTCGCCATTAATTTTAAATACATAATTATTTGTATTAGAAGGTAACCCATTGTTAGAATCAAAAAAGCTAAGTTCTATAATGCTATCAAGCTGATGGTTTAGTTTTAATTTGTATACACCTTTATTTGGTTGAGTAATCCATATATATTCCTTATCGTCGATTTTTACATGTCTTGCAAGTTCGGAAAAGCCTTTCACTTTATGTTTTGGTTTCCACATACCGTTTACATATTCTAATACTAAAAATCCGGTACTCAAACCCGCCAAAATGTGCTTATCGTCTAGCTGGTTTAAGTTCCATGCAGTTTCGGCGAAGGGATATATATTTTTTGCTTTGCCATTTTTAACTGTGAAAATACCGTCTAAATGTCCAAGTAATAATACATTATTAAACTCATCCAAAAACCAACTTTGTCCATCCGTATTTTTAATGAAAGAAAACTTTTTGTTTTTATCTTTTACGAAAAGCCCTAAAGATGTGCCAGCATATAATTTATTTTCAAATTCTTTAATTGTATATACTGTTCCATTTAATCCGTTTAGTTCACTAAAAAATGTAAAAGCAGAATTTTGTATGATATATGAAATACCATCATTAAGACCTGCCCATAAATTATTTTGTTGGTCTAAATACATGGTAAGTACATCATTGTCGTTTAAACCTGATTGTTTATTTATTTGCTTAAGAATTTGTCCCTCTGAATTAAACATTAAAATTCCACCAGGATATGTACCAAGAGCAAACTTATTTTTGGATAGTGCAATACCGCAATATACTTTATTGTCTGTTAAAAAGTTATCGACTGCCTTAAACTTAATAGGTTTTGTGAAATTATTTGAACCTGAATCATATAGGAAGATACCTTTGGTACGCGTCGCTATTAAAATTTTGTTATTATAAGGGAGCATTGAATAAATGCGCTCGTCGGCAAATATTTCACTTTGTTCAATAAAAATTAGTTCGTTATTTTTGAGTTTTAACAAACCTTTACCCCATTCTCTTACATAAAATTCATTGTTTACACTAAAACTTTGATGAAATCTATTGTTTGCTAAAATTATTTCAAACTTATTTTCCTCAAAAATATATATAGCATAGTTTGTTCTATAGATTATTCGATTATTAATACATGAAATTTGCCATACATCCAGAAAGTTCCTGTATTCTTCAGGTATTTTATCAACCAACGAAACAAAATATAATTTGCCAGTACTATCAGGTTTTAAATAACCAAGTTCGCCTTTTGCTCCAACATAAATGGTATTATTATTTTCATTTAAAACAAGTGATCTAACAGTCGATTTATTTGGGATTTCAATAAGGGTCCAACTTGTTCCATCATATTCTAAAACGCCGGCATTATTTCCAAAATACATTATCCCTTTATTATCCTGTGTAATTGCCCATATTTGATTTTCCGATGTATTGTAATTTTTATGATCATAATTCTGGATATAAAAATTGCCTTGTTGAAAAGAGTTTTGAGATAATACATTCAAAGTGCAGATCCAGAAACCAGCTATTATAATAAATGTAGAAAGGCATTTCATTCTCAGAAAAATTACTTAATAATTTACGTAAGTTACCTAAAAGTAAGTGCTTTCGCAAGCCTTCTTGGGCTTATTATATTCTTATCATGAAAGATACGATTCAATTAATGTTAACAGTTGGTCTTTGTGAATTGGTTTTTGAATATATGCATTACACCCGGCTTGGATACTCATTTTTTCATCGTTTTCCATAGCAAAAGCCGTTTGTGCGATAATCGGAATATTTTTATTACTTTTTCTTATTAGCCTGGTTGCTTTTAAACCATCCATTTTTGGCATTTTTATATCCATTAGAATTATATCTAAATCTATTTTCTTGAATATTTCAAGTGCTTTTAAACCATCTTCAGCATGAACTATATCTATGTTCGTTTCTTCAAGCATTAATTTGAAAAATCGAAAATTACTTTCGTCATCTTCTGCAACAAGAATTGTTTTGTCTGACCAATTATAATGATCACTTTTTTTGATTTTTTTTGATTTTTTTTGTATCGATTTAACTAAGTTTCTAACAGGTAATGTAAAGTAAAAGTTCGAACCTTTGCCAACTTCCGAATCTACCTTTAGTTCGCCATCCAAAAGAGAAATGATATTTTTTGAAATCGCCAATCCTAATCCGGCACCACGATATAACTTTTTTTTGTCATCTTCAATTTTGGAAAACCGTTGAAATATGTACTCTAATCCGTTTTTGGATATACCAATTCCTGTATCTTTTATACAAAATGTTAACTTCCCTTTTCCTGACTCTTCCCGGATATTATAACTCAGTTCAATGTTTCCTTTCTCGGTATATTTTATTGCATTATCAATTAAATACGACAAAACCTGCTTAATTCGATAGCTATCAGAGTATATTATAATGTCTTCTTCGAAAGGTTTTGATATTTTAAAAGTAAGGCCCTTATTTTTTACATCATCCCTAAAATAAAATTCAATATTGTTTAAAATATCATTTACGCTAACATCAGAAAGATTAAATTTAAGCTGATTAGATTCTATTTTGGCAAGATCAAGGATGTTTTCAATAAGTCGTACCAATTTGTGTCCTTTTACTGTAATTTCTTGTATAAGTTCTCTTTTAGTTTCAGGATCAATATTATCTTCATTAAGTAAATTTGAGAAACCTATGATAGCATTCATAGGTGTTCTAATTTCGTGAGACATATTTGCCAAAAATGAGGATTTTAAACGATCACTTTCCTCGGCTTGATTCTTTGCAATAATTAATTCTTGAGTCCTTTCTTCAACGAGTATCTCAAGATTTTTTCTATTACTCTCAAGTTCTTCCTTTTGAAGTTTTATTTCTTCATTTTGTTCAAATATAGTTTTGTTTTTTTTATGTAATTTTTTCCTAATATTTAGTAAACCCACAATAAAACCTATTGAAATCAATATGACAATAAACGATAACAATTGAAGATTTCTCATATTATCAAGCATAACTGTCTTTAGTTGATTTTCGCTTTCTAACTTTTGTATCTCTAAGCGTTTATTTTCCAATTCATATTTATTTTCTAACGATTCTATTTCTTTTAATTTATCTAAATTGAAAATATCATCTTTTATATCCAGAAATTGTTTATGGTAGCTTAATGCTTTTTTATAATCTTTCAAACCTTCAAATGCTATTGTAAGCTGTTCCATAGCGTCCTTCTTTTCTATAACTGCACCAACCGATTTTGCAATTTCGAGTGCTTTAGATGCGTTGTCTTTAGCAGGTAAATAATTTTCAAGATTATTATAAACGCATGCTATTTTTATGAACGATTTGGCTGCACCAATTTGATCACCTAACTCTTCATCAATAATTAGTGATCTTTTAAAGTAGTCTAGTGCTTGATTATAGTTTTTTAGATTTATGTGGGTGGTTCCTAGGTATTTATATGAATTCCCTATGCCTAGCTTATCATTAAAATCCTCATATATTTTTGTGGCTCTTTGAAAATTTTCGATTGCCGGTTTATATTCACTTTTCTCATTGTAAATTGATCCAATATTATTATAACAACCCGCCATTCCCATTTTGTCTTTAAATTCTTCTCTTATTTCAAGAGATTTAATATAATACTCTAATGATAAGTCAAGATTTCCCTGATAATAATGAATATTTCCTATGTTGTTATAGGTCATTCCCATACCGAACTTGTCATTCATGATTTTTCGATATTCAAGAGAACTTTGATAATATTCTAAACTTTTAGTAAAATCACCTCGGTTTTTATACAAAGTTCCCAGGTTATTATAAATTTTAGCTAAACCGAGTGTATCCGAAATTTCGATATAAGTATCTAATGATTTTTGATAATAATTCAGGGCTTGTTTAAAATCGTCTTTACCATTATATATATTTCCAATACTTTTATAACTTTCTGCAAGTATTAACTGGTTATTTAACTTATTTGATAATGATTTTGCTTGGAATGCAAAAGATAATGCGGAATCGGGGAATGACCTTCTTAAATAAACGGCAAGCTCATTTAAGGTAGAAAGCTTAGTTGTATCCGATCTTGCATTTATTAGTGCTTTATATAAGCTATCAGTTCTAGATTTTTGAGGAATTGCTTTAATGCTAAATATAAGTAGAACAATAACCAAAAAATAACCGATTTTTTTCATTCAGCCTAGGTTAAAATAAATACTAACAAGTGTATACCTATTTAGTAATTTTGAAAGATATTAATTTTTTGGATAAAATCAACAGTTAATGCGATAAGGTTCTTATTTATTTTTTATTTCGCTTGTAACTTCTAAATCATTTAAAGCTTATTTATTAAAAACAGATCTATTTTATGTTCTTTCATATCATTAAAAAGCTCATGTTACATTGTTAGCAAAATAAAGTGTAATATCATTTTGGCATGCTCAACGTTTAATTAACTAGAGTTCTGGGCTTTATCATCAAAAATTAATACTTATTTATTTTCCAATTGTATTCATTAAAACTAACTTTTTTATAATCAATCGTTTTTTCTTTAATTTCCGAATTATCAAACGGAATATTAAACATAAAAACCGAACCATAATCTGGCTGAGATTCAACCCATATTTTTCCACCTAAAAGTTTAACCAGATTTTTACAAATAGCTAAACCTAAACCTGCACCCCGATATAATTTCTTTTTAGAATTTACAGCTTTGGTGAATCGATTAAATATTTGAACCTGCTGTTCTTTGTCCAGGCCAATACCAGTGTCTTTAACATAGAATTGAAGGTAAGGATCTTTATTTTCTGTATATTTCCTGAAACCATATCGAATCTCACCAATTTCGGTAAATTTGAATGCATTATCCAATAAATTTGAAAGTATGCTGTAGAGATGATTTGAGTCAGTATTTGTTTCTACCGTATTTCTTGTAAATTCATTTTCGTATATAAAGTTTATTTTTTCAGTGTTAAAAGAATTTTTAAAATCTTCGTGGATATCTTCCAATAGATCATTAATATTGACTCTTGCAATTTTTGTTTCGATCTGACCTGCTTCTATAGTTGATATATTGATTATATTTTCTATTAGTTTTAAAAGTGAATTTATATTTTGTTTTATGTGTATAGTCATTTCCTCTTTCAATTTTTCGTCGGCTTCTGGATCAACTAATAGGCTGGAAAAACCAATTATAGCATTCATTGGTGTTCTTATCTCGTGAGACATATTTGCTAAAAAGGCTGATTTTAATAAGTCGGATTCTTCGGCTTTCTCTTTTGCGATCTCTAATTCTTTTGTTCTTTCTCTTACTAAATTTTCCAGATGATTGTAATGCAGCGCTAATTCTTTATTTGCTTTCTTTAATTTTTCTGATTGCAAAATAATTTCCTTTTGCTGATCCATTACCTTATTTAAATAAAATGTTTTTTTATTATTTGATTCCATTAATTCATTGTATGTTTTCTGACGCACAAACTCAAATGTTATGGCAATAAATGTTACAGCAATGAATGTTGACAAGAATCTTGATTTTAGTACAGGATTATATTTTGCTGCAAAGGAGGGTTCCAGATAAAAAATGATCATTATAAATGATAGAATAAAAATAATGTAGATGATTCCTGTTCTAACTCCAACAGTAAATAAACAAAGTATAGGAAATATATATAACCAAAGAATTCCTGTGTTATTATCACCACCAGTAACGAGTAAATAAACCTCCAGGAAGATCATTACTAAAATTAAAGCATGACTTGCAACTACATAGTTCTTGGTTTTTCTTAAAAAGAGAAAGAGAAAAATTGTAAAAATTGCAAAACTGATTAAAATTAAGGCATGTTTGAAATTATTATTAAAGTAACTTTCGACCGCATAAAAAAACATAAAAAACAAACCAATAAACGAAAATAGATTTATTGTAACTGCTTTTCGAACGGGTTCTGATTCGTAACCTCCATCAACATTACTTGTAATTACATTATTTATTAGTCTTAAGAATTTATTCATTGTAATTTACTATTTAAGCATATATTTATCTAGTATGATTAAAAGTTCTAATTTCTGTATCGGTTTTGAAATATGCTCATAAAAGCAATTTTCTTTATTAATAAAATAAGAAGCTCAGAATTCATTACTAGTTATCAAAAAAAACACTGATTAATTGTATTAACCTATTTTTGTTTAAAGGTTTAGAAATATAATCGCTACATCCGGCCTGAATACTAATCTTTTCGTCGTTTTCCATAGCAAAAGCACTTTGAGCGATTATTGGTATTTCATTGTCCATTTGCCTTATCAGTTTTGTAGCTTCCAGACCATCCATATGGGGCATTTTAATATCCATTAATATTAGATCAATACTATTTTTCTGAAACTTTTCAATTGCCTCTTTACCGTTTAATGCCCTTTTAAGCTTGACTTTAGTTTTCGAAAGAGCCATTTCTAGGAATTTGAAATTACTTTCTTCGTCTTCGGCAATAAGAATTGTTTTATCAGACCAATCATGATCTATAGTTTTATCTTCTTGTTCTTTATTTTGAATTTCTTTTTCTGATTTTTGTATAAAAGGTATATTAAAATAAAAAGTTGATCCCTTATTTACTTCAGACTCGACCCATATATCGCCTCCTAAAAGATTTGAAAGGTTTTTGCAAATAGCTAATCCTAAACCAGCTCCACGATATAATTTTTTTCTATCATTTTCGAATTTTGTAAAACGTGTAAATATTTTACTTTGTTGATCTTTTGATAACCCAATTCCTGAATCTTTTATATAAAATACAATGAAAGAATCTTTAATTGCATCTTCAAGGTTATAACCAATTTCTATTGAACCTTTTTCTGTAAATTTTATTGCATTATCTAAAAGGTTTGTCAATATTTGTTGTATTCTTAAGGGATCAGTGTATACCGAAAAATGATTATTTTCAATTCCAGGTTTTAAAATAAATTCCAAATCTAATTTTTTTAATATTCTTTTCTTTTCATTAAAAGTTTCGAAAAGTTCAATAAGTATTTTATTTATTGCACAGTTTCTTTTATTGATATTAAGCTGACCTGCTTCTATTTTAGCAATATCAATTATATCATCTATTAGATGAAGTAAAGTATCACTATTATGAACAATATGATTTATTAAATCCTGTTTATTTTCATTTAATAATTCAGTATCTCCAAGTAAACTTGTAAATCCAACAATTGCATTCATTGGTGTACGAATTTCATGGGACATATTAGCCAGAAAAGCTGATTTTAAACGATCTGATTCCTCTGCTTTATTTTTAGCAGCTTCCAATTCAATAGTTCTTTCTTTTACAAGCTGTTCTAATCTATTTCGATGTTTCTCTAACTCAATGTTTTGTTGTTCAATAAACTGTTTTTGTTGATTTGCAAAATCTCTTTGTGCTTTAATTTCATCCTTTTGCTGCAGGATTTCCATTTCTGCTAACTTAAGTTTACTAATATCAGATTCGATAGCAATTAGTTTAAAAACATTATCAACTTCGTCAAAAATAGGAGTGATAGTAGTTTGCGCCCAGATATTTTTACCAGACTTAGAATGATTAAGTGATTCATAAGTCTTACTTTGCTTGTATTCTAAACAATATTTTATCGTTTCATGAATATTATTAGAAACACTAAAATCTGATAAACTTTTATAGTTATTTTCTTCTAATTCTTTTAAAGTATATCCATACATTCTTGTAAATCCTTCATTAATCCATTCTATGGTTCCTTTTGAATCTGTAATGGTAATTGCATTATCAGTTTCTCTTGCTATTAATGAAAGCTTTTCGAGTTCCTGATTTTGCTTTTCAAGCGAATCCGATTGAGCTAATATTTCTTCATTTTGTTGCTCTATTTCATGAGTTCTTTTCTGCACAAGAATTTCAAGAGATTCGTTTCTATGTTTTAATTGCTTATTACTTATCCTGACAATTATATATACGAAGGTAAATAAAGCAAGAGCATAAATTGCGTAAGCTAAAATTGTTCTGTACCAGGGTGGAAGAACAGAAAATTCAAAACTAGCTTCATTACTAACTTTATTATAAATGTTCCTTGCTCTTACTTTAAAAGAATAACGACCTTCATGGAGGTTCGTATATTCTTTTTTGGTTGCCGTTGTCCAATCTGACCAACTTTCATTGTAACCTTCTAAACAATATTGATATTCAATACTACTAATATTACTATAATCTGGAACTGCATAATAAAAACTTAACGAATTTCTATTATAATCTAATGTATGCTTAAGATGATTGTTTTGAACAGTTGTAAACGTAGATTTATCATCAATAACTTCATAATAATTACCATAAAATAGAATAGAATCATTTTCAGCACTAACTTTTCTTATTAAAGTATTTATTTCAGCGTTATAATCCTTTTTTATATTATTGTCATATCTGTATAATCCCTTTGATCCTCCAAACCATGCAATCTGATCATTTTCTACATAAATAGATAATACCATCATTTGAGGTATGCGGTTGAAAGGTGCTGTATAAATAAAAAATGATTGGTCAGGATTTTTAATTGCAATTCCAATGGATTCATTTTCATTACTTAGTTGTGCTAACCAAATATTTCCATTTTTTTGTTCCACAAATGAAAAAATATCCTTTTTATTATTGCCAAATGAGTTTTGAAATGATTTATTGGATATAAATTTCTCTGACTCATAATTAAAATCATATAAACCATTCTCAGTTGCGAATATTAGTTTATCTCTAAATTTATAAATTAAAATATTTTTTAAAGACGGTAAATCATCTTCAATGTTATAAGTAATTATTTTTTCCGGATTCATTAAATCATCGGAAGATATAATTCTTATCAACTCATGCCTATAAGTGCTTACCCATAAATCACCATTCTTATCTTCCTGGATTGACCTTACACTTATTCCGGTATTAGAAATTAAACCTTTATAATTAAAAATTCCATTCTTATATTCAATTACACCAATATTATTTCTTGAACCAAAATATATTATATTTGGTTTAAACCGAGATTGGTAAAAAACAAATGTTACATCTTCTTCGATTAAATGATATAGTTCTTTATTTTTAACTTCGAATACTCCTTGAGTTGCACCTAACAATAATCTTTCATTTCCGCTAAGAGTATCTTTATGGATAAAAAGGTCCCAACATTGGGTTACAGGCGCATCAATTTTGATAGGTTCATTATTTTCAAGAAAATATAAACCTTGATGCGTTGCAATGTATAATGTTCCTTTAAATCTAATGGTAGATAAAACAATACCAGTCAATCCGTTTGATTCATCCCAATATGTAATTGGTGAATATGCTTCAACTTTAGATATTCCTTTATTTAATGAAAGCCATAGATCATCATTTTGGTCAATAAAAACATCATGTACATTATTTGATTGTAATCCATGTTCAGTGCTTAAAACTCTTTTTTTATTACCTTTTTTATCAATAAATAAACATCCTCCTGTATTTGTACTAATTATAAGCTCATTATCGTTTCTAACGGTTGAACGATATGCAAAATGTTTTTTTATATAATTACTTGCATTTGTATTTAAATATTTAAAGTTGATGATCTGATTGTTTTTAAGATTTAATGAATATAATCCCCTTTCATTATCAGCAAGGATAATGGTACTTTCAATTTTTTCTGCAAGTTTAAATTGATAACCTGCTAGTTTTCTTCCACCATCTACAGCCGAAAGAGAATCTCCTTTTAAAGTCAATAATCCTTCACCCGAAGTGCATATATAAATCATATCATTATATACAAAATCAGATGTAATTGGTGAATTGGTCTGCCAATACTTAAAGCCTGTTTCATTCAGCCGAATCAAATATTTTGGACTTGTGAAATATATTTCATCATTGATTATGTTTATATTCCAAATGGTTCCAATTTTATTGCCAAGGCCCAAAGAATCATTTAAAGAAACAAATACTGTTTTCCCGAACTTATTTGTAGACAAATAGCCTAACTGATTAATACTTGAGGCATAAATAATTCCATTTTTATCTTTAGCGAATTTTCGAATGGTAACATTACCAGGAATTTCAATCATATTCCATGTATTTCCATCAAATTCCAAAATACCATTACCATTAGCTATATACATAATTCCTCTGCCATCCTGTATTGCTGCCCAATTTTGCGAATGCCCTTTATAGTCTTCTGCAGAGTAATTGATTACAAATGGCATTCCTATTTCGTTTTGCGCATGAAGGTTTGAATTACATACAAGGATTATACAAAAGGACAAAAAAGAAAAGAGTGCCTTTTTCATATATAAGCTGGTTTAGGTTAATGGCGTCTAAAAATTATTTAAAAAATGCCTCAAAACCAAATTACCTGATTGTATTTAATAATTATTTGATAAGTATTAAGAAATGTGATTTAAAAGAATAAATATGATATGTAAAATTAATAACTACTGGTATTTATTTTCCGGCATTACAATCCATAAAATAATATAAACGATTATTCCTGGGAAAGCAACACTAAAAATACTTAGAATTAAATATAAGATTCTTACCAGTGCTATATCCCAACCGAAATATTCTGCAATACCGGCACAAACTCCTGCAATTACTTGGTCATTCGACCTTATTAGCTTTCTTTCGTACATTGTAATATGGTATAAAGTAAAAACTATTTAAACCTTAATGTTGTTGAATAATCTAACACTAAAAACGATATAAATAAAAATATTACCTTTAAAATTCAAATTTAATACATAAATTAAAATGAGAAAAATATATTTATTTAAAAATCTAACTGTACTTCTTATAAGTTTAATGGTTATGGTATCATGTACTAATAATGTAAAAGTAACACCTCCGGTTGCAAAGAAAATCTCAAAAGAATTAACTATTCATGATGACACAAGAATTGATAATTACTACTGGTTAAATGAAAGAGAAAATCCGGAAGTCATTGAGTATTTAGAAGCTGAAAATGAGTATACAAAAGCTATTTTAAGCCCTGCCGAAAAATTCCAGGAGGATCTTTTTCAGGAAATGAAATCTCGGATAAAAGAAACTGATGAATCAGTACCTTATGAAAAGAACGGCTATTTCTATTATACGCGTTATGAAGAGGGCAAGGAATATCCGATTTATTGCCGCAAAAAAGGTTCATTAGAGTCTGAAGAAGAAATTCTACTGAATGTTAATGAAATGGCAGAAGGATATGAATACTTTAGAACAAGGGGTTTAAGTGTTAGCCCTGATAATAAATTGCTAGCATATGGAGTAGATACCGTTAGCCGTAGAAAATATACAATACATATTAAAAATTTAGAGTCCGGAGAACTGCATAGAGACCAAATCCCTGTAACAACTGGATCTGCAGTGTGGGCTAACGATAACAAAACTTTGTTTTATACTAAAAAGGATGAAACTACTTTAAGATCTCATAAAATATTTAGGCACATTTTAGGCGAAGATTCTAAAAATGATAAGGAAATTTATCATGAGGCTGACGAGACATTTGGAACAAGCGTTTGGAGAACAAAGTCTGACAAATACATAATGATAAGTTCTTACAGTACATTATCAGAAGAATATAGATTTTTAAGCGCAGATAACCCTTCAGGAGAGTTTAAGGTACTTCAACCAAGAGAACGAGGTTTGGAATATTCAGTTTCTCATTTTGGAGATTATTTCTATATTAAAACAAACCTGGATGCCAAGAATTTCAGATTAATGAGGACACCTGTAACAAAAACTACAAAAGAAAACTGGAAAGAAGTAATTCCACATAGGGAGGAAGTATTTTTAGAAGGCATGGCGCTTTTTCAGAATTACCTGGTAGTTGAGGAAAGAGAAAAAGGATTAACCAAAATCAGAATTATTGACTGGAATACAAATGAGGAGCATTTTGTTAAGTTTGATGAAGAAGTTTATATGGCTAACATTTCAACTAACCTTGAATTTAATACTGAATTATTGAGATTTGTTTATGGTTCTATGACTACTCCGAGGTCAACGTACGATTACAACATGAAAACCAGGGAAAAGGAACTTAAAAAGCAACAAGAGGTTTTAGGAGACTTTGATGCATCTAATTATGAAACAAAAAGGTTATGGGCAAATGCTGATGATGGCACTAAAATTCCAATGTCAATTGTTTACAGAAAGGGAGTTAAGTTAGATGGTAATAATCCTGCATTATTATATGCGTATGGTTCATATGGTGCAACCATGGAACCTTATTTTAGTTCGATCCGTTTGAGTTTATTAGACCGCGGGTTTGTATTTGCTCTTGCTCATGTAAGGGGAGGACAGTATTTAGGTCGTCAATGGTACGAAGATGGAAAGTTACTTAAGAAAATTAATACTTTCACGGATTTTAACGATTGCGCTGAATATTTAATTGAGTCAGGTTATACAAATTCGGAAAAATTATTTGCAATGGGCGGTAGTGCAGGTGGATTACTAATGGGTGCGATAGTTAACATGCAACCAGAACTATATAAAGGTGTGGTAGCTGCAGTTCCATTTGTAGATGTTGTTACAACCATGCTTGATGAAAGTATTCCTTTAACAACGGGGGAATTTGATGAATGGGGAAATCCTAAAGATAAAGAATATTATGATTATATGTTATCATACTCTCCATACGATCAGGTAAAAGCACAAGATTATCCGGCAATGCTTGTTACAACAGGATTGCATGATTCACAAGTTCAATATTGGGAACCAGCTAAATGGGTTGCTAAGCTTCGTGAAATGAAAACAGATGATAACGTTTTATTACTTCATACAAATATGGGAGCGGGCCATGGAGGAGCTTCAGGGCGTTTCGAAGCTTTAAAAGAATACGCTATGGAGTATGCATTTATTTTTCAGCAAATTGGAATAAAAGAATAACAATTTAAAAGCCATCTGAATAAGATGGCTTTTAATGAATATTAATTAATAACCAGAGTGTCTAGGACAGAAGAGTATGCTGAAAAATACCCTAATGCTCCATTAGAAATATTACTATTAGGATTTGATGGTGTGGTTGAACCAGATGAAGGGCCTTGTCCGTCCCCAAGAATCGTAGACAAGGTGTTAAAATAATCATAAACATTTTCGTCTATTCCAAGAAGCTCAACTATCACTTCATCGGAAATTTCTACATCTTCCAGGATTGATCCATATTCAATATCATTTCCATCCAGTAACTGATCATCAATTACATGTATTTCACCGTCAAATTCAGAGTTGATATAATATTTAATTCTGTAATAATTTTCAATATTTTCAGTATCCATAAAATGAGCAAATACCGCATAATTGTCTTCATCACTTTGTCCTCCAAACCCTATGTCTATTTCTTCATATTCTAATGAATCAATGGTTGTAACCGGAGGCATATAAGAGGAAGCGGTGTATTCAACTCCATCAATGTTTACATATAAATCATATGTTCTGCCTTCTACACCCTGGAGATTTGCAGTTTGATATACTCCTGGTTCAACTTCGACAAGCGTTTCAAAATTACCTTCGCTATCGCTAATGTTAACAATGGAATTGCTTATTGCAGGATAACTAGAAGGTTCAAAATAATCCGTTGTTTGAGTTATGGTAACAGAAAAAGGACCTGCGCTATTTGTTATCACTCCTTCTATTACTATTTGAGGGTCTGCAGAGTTTAGGTCAACATCTATTACTTTTTCGCATGATGAAAAAAGTAATGTTATTATGAATATATAAGTTATTTTCTTCATGATAATTTAAAATTTAAAATTATATGTAATTGATGGTATCCATCTGAATAATGATAATTGAAGAGCTTCCGTAATGCCATCATCGTTTTCTTCAAAAGTAATTGTATAAGCATTTTCTCTCCCATATGCATTATATAATGAGAAATTCCAACTGGCTTCCCTTCCTTTCTTCTTTTGTTTTGTATACGTAGCTCCAATATCTAATCTATGGTAATCTGGCATTCTGTATCCGTTCCTTTCGGTATAGTAATTAACAGTTTGCCCTTCTATTTCGTATTTTCCGCTGGGAAACGTAACCGCATTTCCGGTATAATATACCCATGAAGCAGAAACATTCCATTTGGGGTTAAACTGATACATACCTACTATTGATATGTCATGAGTACGGTCGTATTTTGTAGGATACCAATCACCATCATTTATATCATCAAACTGCTTTTCAGTTCTGGAATATGTATAGCTTAACCAACCTGTAAATTTACCTGTATTTTTCTTCAGAAGGAATTCAGCCCCATACGAACGACCTTTTCCAAAAACCAGTTGTGATTCAATAAAAGGATTTAAAAAAAGGTCAGCACCGTTTTCATAATCAATTTGGTTTTGCATGTCTTTGTAATAAACTTCAACAGATGTTTCAATTTGGTTATCTAAGAAATTTCTAAAATAACCAAGTGATACTTGGTCAGAAATACCTGGTTCAACAATATTACTTGTTGGAATCCACGCATCCATAGGAGTTCCGGAAGTCGAGTTGGATACCTGGTGAATATATTGTCTGTTTCTTGAATATGAAAGTTTTAAAGAGCTTTTGTCATCTATTAAATATGTGGCATTAAACCTCGGTTCAAGACCTCCATATGTTTTAATTATTTCATTGGATTTATATGTTGTTGTGTCAATTACATCTCCGCTATCATCATACGAATAAATATCTCCCGGACCAGCTGCCATAAACATGGAATACCTTAAACCATATTCAAAACTTAATTTATCACTTAAATTCCATTGATGAGAAATATAAGCTGCTGCTTCATATCCATAATCTTTGTCTTGATTAAATGAATCAAAGTTTTCATTACCCGAAACTTCTCCCGGAATATAAGTGTGATAAGTAAATTTTCCTCCGAACTTCAAAGTGTTTTGAGGGTTTATAAAAAAAGTAAAATCTTCTTTTAAGTCAATATCATTAATTCCTGATGTGATAGTAAGTTCATTATCACCAATATCAGAATTGATATCATAATCGTAATTACTAAATATTAAAGAACTATTAAGAAATAACCTGTCATTAAAAAGATGGTTCCAACGAATTGTACCTGTTGAGTTGCCCCAATCTATTCCCATCATATCTTCAAAACTAAATATATCCCGACCAAAATAACCCGAAATATATAATCGGTTTTTATCATTAATTCTGTAATTAGCTTTTAAGTTTAGATCATAAAAATATAACGTTATATCATCATAGTCTTCTGTTAGTTTTAAAAATAGGTCAAGATAAGTCCTTCGGCCTGAAATAATAAAAGAACCTTTGTCTTTAACTATTGGGCCTTCTACCGTTAATCTTGATGATATTAAACCTAATCCGCCTGATACATCATATTCTTTCATGTTTCCTTCTTTCATTTGAATATCCAAAACGGATGATAGTCTTCCTCCATATTGAGCAGGGCCTCCACCTTTTATCATTTTCATATTTTTTATGGCATCAGAATTAAATACAGAGAAAAAACCTAATAAATGAGATGCGTTATAAACAGTTGCTTCATCAAGTAAAATAAGATTTTGATCTGTTGTTCCTCCTCTAACTGTATATCCACTATTTCCTTCTCCTGCTGATTTTATACCAGGCATAAGTTGTAACGTTTTCATTAAATCCTTTTCTCCAAATAAAACAGGTACTGCAGAAATATCTTTCGGATTCATTTTAACAACTCCCATTTCGGTTGATTTAATATTATGGTCTTTTTTTTGAGCAGTAATAACAATTTCTTCGAGTTGCTTCGTACTTTCTACGAGCTCAACATTTTTAGTTTTACTCTCATTTAAATTAAGTAAGAACTCTTGAGAGTTGTAACCCATATAACTATACTGAATTGCATATTCACCTTCAGGGATAGTTAGAGAATAAAAACCATATACATTAGTAATAGTTCCTTTTTGGATTTCTTTAATAAAAATGGTAGCACCAATTAGTTCTTCTCCGTTTTTTGCATCTTTTACATACCCACTAATGGTGAATTTGTTTTGAGTAAACCCATTAAAAAAGATTAATGTAAAAAGAACAAGTAAAAAATATTTTCTTTTCATGCGTTTGTTTTAAGTGATTATTGGTTTTTAATTGTCAATTTTAATTAGGTTATGGATTATTAAAAAATAAAATGAACCAATCGTATAAAAAGTCGAATCAAGTACTTAATTTATTTAACAAAATAAATATTTAACTATTATTATCCGTATTGATAATTTGATGCATAGTTTTTAAAGATTCGTTAAAATATATTCAGGAAGTAAATGTATAAGAAGAACCTTTTTGAATAAATTCAAATAGAAGTAAAACAATTCTTTATAGAAGTAAAACATTAATTGTTCGATAAATTGACTTTAGCATTTCTGTAGATAAAGAAAATTCCGGCTGAAATAACCATAAAACCTAAGATAAATAAGGGCCAAGGAAACGAACCGGGTATATATTCAACTGATAAATCGAACAATTTATCGTCAAATGATGTGATTTTAAGTTCATTATTCGAGATATTTTTTATAAGAAATTTGCTAAAATCCCAAATAAAAGATATAAAAACAATTACTGAACCAGAAATTAGAAATAACCAATTTTTACGTTTAAGCTTTACCTCAAAATTCGTTATTATTAGCGCGAGTAATATCATTAAAATTGATAACAGGATTGGGGTAATAACAGGTCCGGTCCACATTATTGGAAGAAGAAAAAGAACATCCCATATTAACAAACTTTCGGGCCAACCGAGAATTAAATAAAGAAAGACATAATAAATGATATCCCATATCGCAAAAGAATAAATAAACCAGGCAAATCTTTGAGAAAAAGTATTACCTGCCAATGCACCTATCGATATTAGCATTATAATAGAAGCAAATTCTCTAATTAGTTCTGTTATTGCCAGGGGATTACTAATTGGAGTTAAGGGAAACTCAAAACCATTCGGGTAATAAAGTTCACGCAAATAAACAACAACAGCTCCTTCGAAAATACCCATTGTAATTGCAAAAACGGTTACCCAAATTAAGGTTCGATTTTTCACGTTTAAGGTTTTGGTTAAATCTACAAGTTAATAGACTTAGTTTAATTAATCAAGAATTTTTATAACGTATAATTAGATTGCTAAATTGCCAGTTAAAATGTTAATTTTGCAAAGTTTCAAAAAACTAAAATTAAACTAGTGTTATTTCCTAATAATTTTGAACATAAAATAGGTTTTGATAAGATCCGAGATATGCTTAAAGGAGGATGCCTTAGTAATCTTGGTCGAATGCGAGTTGATAAAATTCGATTTTCAACAAAATACTCTTTTATTGAAACGCTTGTTAATCAAGTTGATGATTTTAAACAAATTATGTTAATGGAAGATGATTTTCCATTAAGTCATTTTATTGATTTAACTCCGGCACTCAAAAAAGTAAAAGTTGTAGGCACATATTTTCTTGCAGAAGAGTTATTCGATTTAAAACGATCATTAGAAACAATCAAAGCAATTTTGAAGTTTTTTAAAGTTAGAAAAGAAGATGAAAAATATCTTCATTTGCAGAAACTAGCTGATAATGTTAAGCTTTATCCATTTATTTTTGAAAGAATCGATTCAATTTTAACTAAGCAGGGTAAAATAAAAGATAATGCTTCACCAGACTTAAATAGTATTCGAAAGGACATTCGTGATAAAGAAAGTTCAGTTTCCAAGAGATTACAACAGATTTTAAAAGATGCTCAAAAAAATGGTATTGTTGATCAGGATGTTTCTTTATCTATTAGAGATGGAAGAGCAACTATTCCTGTTGATGCATCCAATAAAAGAAAAATAAAAGGTTTAATTCTTGATGAATCGGCAACTGGAAAAACAACATATATTGAGCCAACAGAGATTGTTGAACTGAATAATGATATCAAAGAGTTATATTATGCCGAAAGGAGAGAAATTGTAAAGATTCTTACCCAGTTTGCTGATGATATAAGACCTTACTTAGATGACTTAATGCTGGCGTACGAATATATGGGAACTATAGACTTTATTCGTTCCAAAGCTATGCTGGCAAATAGAATGAATGGAATTAAACCTATATTCAATGATCATCCGATGCTTGAATGGAAAAAATCTGTTCATCCCTTATTATATTTATCGTTTAAAGAGGAGGGAAAAACGGTTGTTCCTTTGGATATTGAATTAAATAATGATAATCAGAGAATTTTATTGATTTCAGGACCAAATGCCGGAGGTAAATCGGTTTGTTTGCAGACGGTCGGATTGCTTCAGTACATGTTTCAGTGTGGTTTGCTTGTTCCAATGAATGAGAATTCAGAAATTGGATTATTTCAAAATCTGTTTATTAATATTGGTGATGATCAATCCATTGAAAATGATTTAAGTACATATAGTTCGCATTTGTTGAATATGAAGAGTTTTATCAAGTCAGCAAATAGCAAAACTTTGGTGTTAATTGATGAGTTTGGATCTGGTACAGAGCCTATGTTGGGTGGTGCCATTGCAGAAGCTATATTAGATAGTTTAAATCAAAGAAAAGCTTTTGGGGTTATAACAACACACTATACATCATTGAAACACTTTGCATCATCGGCTTTTGGAATTGAAAATGGAGCCATGCTTTTTGATACCGGTAAAATAGAACCTTTGTTTAAACTTTCGATAGGCGAACCCGGTAGTTCATTTGCATTTGAGATTGCAAGAAAAATTGGTTTGCCGGAAGATATTTTAAATAAAGCAACTGAAAAAATTGGAAAAGATCATATCGATTTTGATAAGAACCTAAAAGATATTATTCGTGATAAGCGTTACTGGGAGACCAAAAGAAATAGTGTTAGAAAGTCGGAGAAGAAGTTAGAAGAGCAAATTGCAAGGTATACAGCAGAGCTTGAAGTAGTGGATAAATCACGAAAGGAAATTTTAAAGAAAGCTAAGGAAGAAGCTGAAATTCTATTGGCTGACGTAAATAAAAGAATTGAAAAAACTATTCGTGAAATAAAAGAAAGTAAGGCTGAAAAAGAAAAGACCAAACTTGTAAGAAAGAATTTAGCCGAATTTAAGGAAAAACTAACAGAGGTTGATACCGAAGAAGAAGCTAAAATTCAGAGAAAAATTGAAAAACTAAAGAACAGAGAAAAGCAAGGTAAGAAAAAAACTACTATTGAGGAAGTTATGAAAGAGGTTAAACCTGACCCTTATAAAATTGAAAAAGGAGATAAGGTTAAGCTTTTTGGACAAGATAATTTTGGTGAAGTTTTAGATGTGAATGGAAAAAGCATAATGGTTGCTTTTGGAAATATGATCACTACTCTTGATGAAAAGAAGTTGGAAAAAATATCAGAAAAAGAATATAAAAAGCATACAAAAATTTCAATTACAAAAGCATCAAGCTATAATGATTTTGGTGAACGAAAACTAAAATTTAAACCAGAAATTGATGTTCGTGGTAAACGCGCCGAAGAAGCATTGCAGATTGTACAAGATTTCATTGAAGAGGCTATCGTCATAAATATGGGAACCGTAAAAATTTTGCACGGAAAAGGCGATGGAATCTTACGTCAGTTAATACGTCAACACCTTGAAACTGTAGATGTCATTAAATCTTTTCGTGATGAAAGTGTCCAGTTTGGGGGCTCTGGGATTACCATTGTTGAGTTTGAATGATCCTATTTTTTTGTAAATTTGGATAAATCAAAACTAAAAGCATTGATACTTTTATACACTCCAAAAACATCAACTAGATTAGAATATATCATAAAATTTTTGTTTAATGATATTCTCAGAACTGATCATAAAATTGTTACGGACAAATCTGTATTCAAATTATCAGATCTACCAAAAGTTAATTATTCAAATGAAGGTATTGAGAACTGTTTACAGATAATTCCAACAGGTCTACTTTTTGAGAAAAGTATATTACAAAAGAAAATTACGGTTAGTAATTGGGAGGGACAAAAAATCTTTTTTGAAACTTCCGGTAAAGATATACCTTTTGATTTGTTTGCTGCTAGTTTTTATTTGGTTAGTCGCTATGAGGAGTATTTACCTTTTAGTTCTGACCAGCACGGACGCTTTGAAGCAAATCAAAGTTTGGCTGGCCAAAATGGTTTTTTGTATGACCCTATCGTTGACCAATGGGTGTGCACATTATCAAAATTATTAAAGGAGAAGTTTCCCAAATTTGAATCATGTAACCGAGAATTTAAATACATTCCAACCATTGATGTAGATAACGCATACGCATATTTGTACAAAGGAACCGTTAGAACAATTGGAGCTACTATGCGAGATTTGTTTAAGCTTGATTTCAATGAAAATATAAAGCGGTTTCAAACTCTCAAAGGAGAAAAAGATCCTTATGATACCTACGGATACCTGGATGCAATACATAAGAAGTATGAAGTGGAGCCCATATGGTTCTTTTTAGTTGGGAATTATAATACATACGATAAAAATCTTCCTTTAGACAATGTAACTTTCCAGGAACTTATAAAAGAGATTTCGGAAAAGGCTGAAGTTGGAATTCACCCTTCTTATGAATCAAACAAAGATTTTGATCAACTTAAAAAAGAGTTTGATTATTTATCAGGAATTTCAAAAAGATCTATTGCAAAAAGTAGGCAGCATTACCTAAAACTTTTATTTACGAAGACATATCAGAATCTTATAGATTTAGGAATTAAAGAAGACTATACATTAGGTTACAGTACTGATATAGGATTTAGAGCAGGAACTTGTACGCCATTTAATTTCTATGATTTATATAATGAAAAGGAAACGGAATTAAAAATATATCCTTTCCAAATTATGGATGTTACGTTGAATGAATATTTAAAACTTAATGTTGATGAAGCCATAGAAAGAATCAGAGACATTATAAATAAAGTTAAAGAGGTAAAGGGGACCTTTATAAGTTTATGGCATAATGAGTCTTTGAGTGACCATGGACATTGGCAAGGTTGGGAACCAGTTTATAAAAAAATGCTTGAAATCATTTTTGAAAATTAACTTTTTAAATTAAGCATTAAATATTCTCATTGTAAAAATGATAAACAGGTTGTTGAAAGAGGCATATAAACTTATTATTCCCGAAAAAATTAGAATAGAAATTATATATCTTACTAATAAAATTAGAAGTCTTTTTTTAAGAGGTAATAAATTTTACTGTAATTACTGCCAAAAAGGATTTCGCAAATTTTTACCAAAAGGAAATATTAAGCGTAAAAATGCCATGTGCCCTAACTGCATGTCATTAGAAAGAACAAGACTTTTATTAGAGTATTTAAAAAATGAAACCGAAATTTTTAGTAAAGAATTAAAAGTTTTACATTTTGCTCCTGAAAGATGTTTATTCAAATTATTAAAAAAAGAGAAGCTAGAATATATTGATGGAGACATCAATCCGTTATTAGCACGAAATGTAATTGATATTACCAATATAAAGCATCTGAATAACTATTTTGATATAATAATTTGTTCTCATGTTTTAGGTCATATCCCCGATGAAAAGAGAGCTGTTAATGAGTTAAAACGTGTATTATCTCCAGGTGGTGAATTAATAATTATGTCATTGATTAATTTTGGATTAGAAAAAACATACGAAAATTCCAATATAAAAACTGCTGGTGAAAGGTTAAATCATTATGGTGAACCTGACCTGGAAAGATTATATGGACGAGATATTATTTCAAGATTGCAAGAAAGCGGATTAAATGTTGAACAAATTGACTATAGAGAAAAAGTAGATAAAAACTTAATCGTTAAACTTAACTTAGGAGATGGTTGTAGAGAAATGATATATAAATGCACTTAGAATTGGATTTAAAAGATGTTAAAAACATTAATAAACATATCAAGAAAAAAACTTTTAATCCCACTTTATCATGCTGTTAGCGATGATTCTCCATTGCATATTAAATACCTTTATAAATTAAAGAACAGTAAAGAATTTGAATCAGAAATAGATTTTATTCTAAAATACTTTAAACCAATTCATCTCAATCAATTAATTGAATCAATTAATAATGAAAAACCTATAAAAAATAATTCCGTTCTATTTACTTTTGATGATGGATTAAAAGAAATACAAGAAGTTGTTTCTCCAATATTATTTAAAAAAGGTATTCCGGCTACTTTCTTTGTGAACAGTGCTTTTGTTGATAATAAAGATCTTTTTTATCGTTATAAATCAAGTTTAATAATAAGTCAGATTGAAAAAGACGAAGACAAGTTAAAAAAAGCTTCAGACTACTTTAATTTGAGAAAGGAAAGTAATTTGGTAAAAAGAGCAATTCTCGATATTGATTATCTTAATAAAGAAACTCTGGATGAAATAGCTGATAAGGTTGGCATTAGTTATAAAGACTATCTAAGAGATGTTAAACCTTATCTAACGCTAAATCAACTTAAAAAACTTCAAAAGAAAGGTTTTTCTATTGGTGCACATAGTATTGATCATCCTGAGTATTACAAAATTCCATATAATCAGCAAATTAACCAGACTTTAGTTAGTATACAATGGATAAACGATTGTTTTAAGCAAAAGTATAACGTGTTTGCTTTTCCATTTACTGATTATAAGGTTTCAAAAAGGTTTTTCGAGGAAATATTCAATAAACATGGGCAACTTGTTGATCTCTCATTTGGTTGCGCTGGTATTAAGGATGATTATCATAAAAAGCACTTACAGAGATTACCAATGGAAGCGGAGAAAAAATCAGGAAGCAACATTGTTATAAATGAATATCGGAATTATCTGCTTAAAAAACTGATATTTAAGAACGAAATAAAACGAAGTCAATAATGGATATTCAGCATTTAAAGCATGGCGAAATTAATTTTATAAAATGGGATTCGACAATTAAGAATTCCCGAAATACTTTAATTTATGCACTATCGTGGTTCTTAGATATTGTTTCTCCAAATTGGGAAGCTTTAATTGTGGGGGATTACGAGATTATTATGCCATTAACTATAAAAAGAAAGTGGGGGATGCGATACGTATTTAAACCTTTCTTTGCTCAATTTTATGGGATTTTTTCAAAAAAAGAATTAAATGCAGAAGTTATCCAGGAATTTATTGATAAAGCTTCTACAAAGGTTCATTATTTAGATATATGGTTGAATCCGGGTAATCCATTAAACAGGAGGCTGTTTAGTGAAGAAAGGAGGACGCAGGAAATACTTTTGATTGACGATTATGAGAAAATTAAAAAATGCTATTCAAGAAGCAATAAAAACAATCTTAAAAAAGCCGGAAAAGAAGGTCTTGAGATAAGAAAGGAGCCTAATGGTGAAATCGAAATTAATTTATTGCGCGGAATGTATTCCAGAAAAAACGTTGAAGGCTATAGAGAGGAAGATTTCTTGAATTTAGGGAAGATTTATGATCATTCGGTTAAAAGTAAAGAAATTAAAACAGATTTCTATACCTTGTATAAAGATAAAAAACCATGTGCAGCAGCATTTATTCTGGAATGGAATAAAAGAGCCATTATTTATCATGCGGCAAATGAAATCGGACGCAAATTACGTGCAATGTTTGTTCTAGTTGATGAGTATATAAAAGATCATGCCGGACAAGATCTGGTGTTTGATTTTGCCGGGTCTAATATTCATGGCGTTGCAGAATGGAATGAAGGGTTTGGCGCTAAAAGTTTAAATTACCATGCAGTACACATCAATAAACTACCAATACCTCTAAGATGGTTAAAACGATAAATCAATCCCTGTATTTATCTAATTTTTTAATTACTTTAGCCGGATTCCCACCAATTAATTGATTTCCTTCAGGAAATGATTTTGTAACAATTGCTCCCGCGGCAACAATAGTATGTTCTCCTAATTCAACACCAGCTAGAATAATTGATCCACTGGCAATCCAAGAGTTTTTTCTAATTCGGATCGGTTTGTTTTCAGTGTATTTATTAAAGTCTTCTATATCATGATTTTGACTTATAATAGATATTTTAGGAGCAGTAATTACATTCTCTTCAAAGATTATTCCGCACCTGCCATCAATATAACATCCTGACCCATAACCAGGGTATTTATTTCCTCTTTGAATTTTTTCCGGACATTTAATTTGTGATGTAAAATGAACAGGCCAAGGAACTGATCTGTTGTAGCCTAATATTTTTTGTCTGAATGCATATGTATATAACTCTTTTAGCGAATACGGAGATAGGTTTTTATTAATATCTTGGTATATTATTCGAAGAATTCGATAAAAAAATGATTTAATTAACATTTTCATATGTTTTCTTTATAATTCCATATCCGATAATAGCTAACACAATATATAAAAAACTACCAATAAATGAGAAATATAAAAGCATTACTTCAAAATTCTCTGCCTTTGTTATTAGGATAGTTGTAAGCACTATGCCTAAATAAATTATTTGCCATACCAATAAAGTCCCGTTTCTTCTTGTTAAAGCAAAAATGTTACTTACACTTCTCATTGCAAAACTGGTTATGGTTAAAGGAACTAGGTATCGTGCTATTGCCCCCGCAATTTTCCAATCTTTTCCCAAAACAAAAACAAACAATTCTTCGCCCCAAAATACAATTGGAATCATAGTTATAATTGCAATAATAAAATTTCCAAAATAAGATATAAGATAGAGCCTAAGCTTTTTATTTGTTTCAGTAATCTTTTGGTAAAAAACCGTCATAAATGCCTGGTTAATTAAATCAAGAGGGTAACTAATAACTTTTATGGCATTTGAATATTGTCCAACTAAACTAGTTGTAAAAAATAGTTTAAAAACAAAAATCAGTATATCTTTAGATATAGCGTTTAAGAATGCCATTGGGGCTGAGAAGTAAGGAAAATTCTTATTTATACTTAACTGTTTTTTTACTAAATCCGAACTTATTTCTTTTAAGCTGTTTTTTTCTTCTTTGTAAAATTTAATTCCAAAAAGAATTTGTTGAACTCCTTGCCCTATGATATGACCAAAAAATAGCCCTAAAGATTTAAAATTGAAAAGCAGTCCTAAAAAAATATTGACTCCAGAGTTAGCTCCGGATTTTGCAATTTTTAATTTGGCCTGCAACTTAAACTTCTTTTCTCTTGTATACCATTGAAAAAAAACGTTTCCTAATCCAACAATAAAAATGCTTAACGGTAAAAAATAAAAATAAGCGGGTTCAATAAAACTACTTAATCTATGATCAAAGCTTTTTAAAGTTACTATTATCGCTAAGGAGATTAATGAAACTATCAATGTAATCTTAAAGGTTCCTTTGAAAATAGCTAATGCCTCTTGGCGTTTCTTAGGTAACATTATTGCTAACTCATATCTGCCCGTTGATATAGCAGCAACAATATTTGCCACGCTTAAGTATATGGCGATATAACCAAAATCCTCCGGCGTATAAATCCTTGTAAGTATTGGTATTGCTATTAAAGTAATTATTTGTGCAACAGATGCCCCAGATAATAAAGTGAAAACATTTTTTATAAATTCACTTTTTGTAATAGGATTTTTTTTAAGACTTATCATTTAGCGAAATTATAAGTAAACTATTCTTTTAAACTATCAAAATCAATTTCAGTATTTTGATCTTGTTCAAATAATTTACCATTTTCGAATTTAATTGTCCTGGAAGGAAATTTCTTAACCATGTTATAGTCGTGGGTTGCCATAATAACTGCTCTGCCATTATTACTTATTTCAAGTAAAAGCTTCATTAAATTTTCTGAAGTTTCCGGATCAAGGTTTCCCGTTGGTTCATCTGCAAGAATTATCTCGGGATCATTTAACAAAGCTCGAGCGATAACAACGCGTTGTTGTTCTCCACCGGAAAGTTGGTGAGGCATTTTGTAACCTTTGTAACTTAAAGCAACCCGGTCTAGCACTTCTGAAATTCGATCATTGATTTCTTGTTTATTTTTCCATCCTGTAGCCTTTAAAACAAATAAAAGATTATCGTAAACCGTTCTGTCTGTCAATAGCTTAAAATCCTGAAAAACAATACCTAACTTACGTCTTAATAACGGAGTTTGCTTTACTTTAAGTTTTGTTAAGTCAAAACCTGAAACCCTTCCTTCACCATCTAATAAGGGAATTTCTGCATTAATCGTTTTTATTAAACTGGTTTTTCCAGTTCCAACCTTACCAATGAAATATATAAACTCACCTTTATTTATGGATAGGTTTATGTCTTTTAAAATCAAATTATCCTTCTGAAATATATTTGCGTTTTCAAATTCAATGATTGTATCTAAAGCCATATTTATAGTTTCAAAGTTTATGGAATAATTAATTCATTTCTTATTATAGCAACAATTTTTAGGAATCTATAACTTGTATAAAATTCCAAAGGGCGCTTGTTTAATTAAGCCCTGTATTTTTTCTTTGTAATCGTCAAGGCCGAATTTTTTAATCTGATTATCTGGATTATTAGTTCTGAAATGAGCTAATAATACAAAATTATCATCTCTAATTTGCACATAATCAGGTATTTTGTCGGTTCCTTGAGTTTTTAGAAAATACATGGTATGTTATTTGCTTTAATCACAAATGTAGATAAAAAAACTTATTAATGAATTTTACTAATCTCGTAACGCAAATAAAATATATTAACAATTTCTACCTTTTTTAATAAACACTAGAAAATATTTACAATAATTAACAGTTTTATGTTAATTAAAAAGAATTTATAAACCAATTGAAAAGGTTTATTCTTTATAAATTTATGCGAATTTCAAGAAGTGAATTTATGTTTAAAATGAAATATATTAAAGTTTTGGTTGTAAGTCTGTTGTTGATTTTGTCCTCAAATTTATTTGCACAAAAATCAATGATATATACAGATCCTGACTTAGAGTATAAGACAGGTTTGGAATTATTTGAAAAACAAAAATACGGTGTAGCACAAAAACATTTTCAAAATGCAATTAAACAATATGATGACTCTTACATTGAGTATAAAGCTAATGCCGAATTTTACTCTGCCTTATGTGCTATCGAGCTTTATAATGAAGATGCAGAATACTTAATTTCAAAGTTCATTGCAGAGCGCCCCGAGAATTCAAAGGTAAATTCTGCTTATTTTCATATGGCAAAGTTTCAGTATCGTCAAAAACAATATCATCAAGCCATAAAATGGTTTAATGAGTTAAATAAAGATAAACTAAATAAAGAGGAGTTGGATGAATACTACTTTAAGCTTGGATACAGTTATTTTATGCGTAAAAAGTATGAAAAAGCCAGTTTAGCTTTTAGAGAAATAAAAGATATAAATACGAAATTTAGTTCACCGGCAACCTATTATTATGCGCACATCGCGTATCAGGATAAGAATTATGAAACTGCTCTGCAAGGATTTCAAAGGTTAAGCGAAAACGAAACATTTGCTCCTGTTGTACCATATTACATAACTCAAATTTATTATTTACAAGGAAGATATGATGAAGTACTTGAATATGCACCTTCATTGTTAGAATCAGCAAGTGCAAAAAGAACCCCGGAGATTGCAAAAGTAATTGGTGATTCATATTATAAAAAACAACAGTTTACCAATGCAATAGAGTATTTACAAAAACATAAGGAGGAAGCAAAATTTGTATCCCGCAAGGATTATTACCAACTGGCATATTGTTATTATAAATTAGAACAATATGACAGTGCTGCTGTATCTTTTGAAAAAGTTCTAACCGAAACAGATTTATTAGCACAAAATGCATATTTTCATTTAGCTGATTGTTATATAGAGTTGGATCAAAAAAATAAAGCAAGATTGGCATTTGAATTTGCTTCAAAATTGGATTTTGATGCCGAAATAAAGGAGGAAGCTTTATTTAATTATGCTTTATTAACTTATGAATTATATCATTCACCTTTTAATGAAGCAATTGGAGCATTTCACGAATTTATAAAACTATATCCAAATTCAATCCGAGCCGATGAAGCATACAACTTCTTAGTAATGGCATATTTATATACGAGTAACTATAAAGAAGCGCTTAATTCGCTTGAAATGATTTCTGATAAAGACCATGGAATGAAGGAAGCATATCAAAAAGTTGCATATTATAGAGGATTAGAGCTCTTTAATAATTTGTATTATGAAGAAGCTGTTGCAACTTTTGATAAATCACTTCAATTTCCGGGCTATAATCGGGCCATTGCTGCCCAAACAAATTATTGGAGAGCTGAAGCCTATTATCAGTTAGAAGAGTATGAAAAAGCGATCGAATCATATAATAATTTTCTTACGACAAGTGGCGCATTTCAATTACCGGAGTACAACTTAGCTCATTATAATCTGGGGTATTCTTATTTCAAATTACAAGATTATCCAAATGCAATTCAGTGGTTTAGAAAGTATATTGGGTTTACAAAAAATGAAAAATCAAAAACGGTTGCAGATGCTTATAATAGAATTGGTGACAGCTATTTTATTTCAAGAACCTATTGGGTTGCAATTGAGTTTTATGATAAAGCTGTTGAAATTGGACTTTTAGATAGAGATTATGCACTTTTTCAAAGAGGTTTTGCACTTGGACTGTTAACACGTCCGGAAAAGAAGCTAAATTCAATGCAAAAATTGCTGGATGAACATCCAGAATCTGCTTATATTGACGATGCCCTTTATGAAATGGCTAAAAGCCATACAGATCTGCAAAATCCGGATTTGGCAATACAAAAGTATGAACGTGTTGTTAATGAATTTCTTTCCAGTAGTTATGTTAAAAAATCTTTAGTTCAATTGGGTCTGTTGAACTATAATAAAGACAATAACCAAGAAGCATTAAAGTATTACCAAAGAGTTGTAGCTGAATTTCCTGGTACTGTGGATGCTAAAAATGCTTTAACAGGGATAAAAAATATTTATGTGGATATGAATGATGTTGATTCATATTTTGCGTATGTAAATGGATTAGGAGAATTTGCAGATATTAGCTTAAATGAGCAGGATTCATTAACCTATATGTCGGCAGAAAAGTTGTATATGACTGGCGATTGCGAAAGATCAATCCTACAGTTTAATGATTACCTAACTAAATTTCCTGATGGATTATTTATTTTAAATGCGCATTTTTATTTGGCTGATTGTCATAACAGAAATAAAAATTACGATCGTGCAATCCAATCATATAAGTTTGTAATTAATAAACCAAAGAATAACTTTACCGAGCAGGCTTTATTGGCTTCTGCATCTATTAACTATAATAATGGGAATTATGAAGAAGCACTGGAAAATTATCAAAAGCTTGATCAGGTAGCAGAGGTTAATAGTAATTTGATTGAATCAAGAATTGGTCAATTAAGGGCGAGTTTTCTATTACAAGATTATAAAAAAGCAATTGAAGCAGCAGACAAATTACTTCATACTGAAAAAATTTCTCAGGAATTTAAACGTGAGGCTCATTATAAAAAAGGGAAATCATTATTCGAGACCAAAAATTACGAAATGGCTCTGGATGAATTTAGAATTATATCCGAGGAAGTAAATAGTAAGGAGGGTGCAGAGGCTAAATTCTTAATTTGTCAAATATATTTTGATAATAAACAGTATGATATTGCTGAGCATGAGATTTTTGACTTTGCTTCTCAAAATACGTCACAAGAATATTGGTTAGCAAAATCGTTTATTTTATTAGCAGATGTTTACTTGCAAAAAGATGATATGTTTCAGGCCAAACATACGTTAAAAAGTATTATGGATAATTATAATCCTGATGCTGAAGACGAAATCATTTCCGTTGCAACAGAAAAATACAATGCTATTTTAGAGATTGAAAAAGCAGAATTGGAGAGAGGAGCAGATGATGTAATAGAATTAAATTTTGAAGAGAATAAAGAAGGGCAGTATAATGAGCTTTTCAAAGAAAAGCCTGATACGATTGAATTTTAAAATAAAGACATTAGATATGATCCGAAAAATATTTATATACTCTCAACTTATAGGTTTTTTATTGTTTGGATATAAAAAACTAAATGCTCAGGAGAAGTTAGTTAAAGAAGTTCAAGTGGTAAAACCATACGAGCCAACTATCTCAAGCGCATTTAAAATAACTCATTTACCAAGAATTACAGATACGGTTAAAACTATTCCTGAAATCAAATATATTCTTCAAACCAAGCCGCTGAATGTTGGTTATGAGGTAACACCAATTAAACCTGCAAAAATGGTAGGAGAACCATTATCGAAGTTATACAATGGCTATGTTAAAGTAGGTTTAGGTACTAAAATGTTACCTATGATAGAAGGTTACGTAAACAATAAACGTTCAAAAGAATATTCATTAGGAGCATACTATAAATTTCATAATTCCATTGCACAGGTCACATTTGACAACGATGAAAAGGAATTTGCGGGTTTTAGTGATAATAATCTACGTTTTTTTGGAAAGAAGTTTTTAAAGAATTCGATTTTGGAGGGTGAGATGGGAATGTTAAGTAATACACGTTATTTCTATGGTTATAATACACAAGTTGATACAATAATTGAGAAAGATAATATTAAACAAAACTTCTTAAACTTAAATCTAAATGCTAATTACAAAAGTAATTATGTTGATTCCACTCATCTTAATTACGATTTTGGATTTAAGTTAGGTTATACAAGAGATAATTTTGAACATAATGAGTTGGGGTTGGGAATTGTTGGAGATGTGAATAAAATATTTACAAAAGAAATGGTTGGAGTGAAAGTTGCTATCCAGCATTTTTCGACAAATGAACAACTTGATTCTACAAATAATACAGTTGTTAATATAAACCCCTGGCTTGGAATTTTTGGCGATAAATGGCGTGTTAAAGCCGGGGTTAATATGTATTCCGATATTCGTGGTGATCAATCAAAAGCATATTACTACCCTGTTGGGCATTTGGAATATGATATGGCAAACCACTACTTGATTCCTTATGCAGGGGTTGATGGTAAGTTAGAGTTAAATAACTTTCAACGAATAAGCCAAAGTAATCCATTTTTGGTTCCCGGAACAAGTGTTACCAATACGGATCAAAAGATTATTCTTTATGGTGGTATTAGAGGTAATTTTAATTCAACTACATATTATAATTTCAAAGTATCATACGCGTTAATAGATAATATGCCATTTTATTATAATAATCTGGTTAGTACAGATAGTATAGGAAACCAATTTGGAGTGGTGTATGATAATGTTAAATTGACAAGTTACTTTGGTGAAATTTCTGTTACACCATCAGAAAAGCTGAATATAAATGTTAAAGCAAATTACAGAAGTTATGAAATGGAAAATGAGGATGAACCTTGGCATAAACCAGCTTTTGATATGTCATTTACCACAAGATATAATTTACGGCATAAAATCATCTTAAAAGGTGAAATCTTGGCTATTGGTAAGAGGTATGTTAAACTAAATGATTTAGGTAATATTGGTGAACTAGAGTCTGCAATTGATGTAAATATAGGAGCAGAATACAGATATTCCAGAGTTTTATCAGGATTTGTTCAGCTTAACAATATACTATCCGATAGATATTACGAGTGGAATTATTATCCAACTTATGGATTTAATATTTTATTAGGACTTACATATTCATTATAGAATAAAGAAAAAAAGCAGTTAATAATAATGTGAATTTAATGTTAATAAATCACATGTTTTTATTGTTATTTAATTACCTAAAAATCACTTAATTTTAGTATATTTACATGTTGGAATTTGAGGTTGTGCTTTAATTTACAAAGGCCTCAATAAGAGATAGATGTAAACGTATTCTTGAGTATTGAAGAAATAAGATCAATCCAATTAAAAAGTACTAAAAATTAGAACTCAAAAACCAGGTTTTTAAACCTGGAAGTACTCGAGTTTTGTTTAAATTAAAAAATAGATAGTATTAACTTAATATCAAAAAAATGAGTGAGCTAACAAATGAAGAACTGAATGGAGCTGTTGATAATGAAAATAATAATGGTTATTCAGCTGAAAGTATTCAGGTATTAGAAGGATTAGAAGCGGTTAGGAAGCGTCCTGCAATGTATATTGGAGATATTAGTGAAAAGGGGCTTCATCACTTAGTATATGAGGTGGTTGATAACTCAATTGATGAAGCACTTGCAGGCTACTGTAACAACATTGAGGTATTCATTAACGAAGATAATTCAATTACTGTTAAGGACGATGGTCGTGGTATACCTGTTGACCTTCATGAAAAAGAAGGAAAATCAGCACTTGAAGTTGTAATGACAGTTCTGCATGCCGGTGGTAAATTTAATAAAGATTCATATAAAGTATCGGGAGGTTTACATGGTGTTGGTGTTTCTTGTGTAAATGCGTTGTCAACACATTTACGTGCCGAAGTTCACCGTGATGGAAAAATTTACGTACAGGAATATGAGATCGGAAAACCAAAGAGTGATATACAAGTTGAAGGAGATACTGATAAAACAGGTACTATTGTTACTTTTAAACCAGATGCCTCAATCTTTACAGTAACAGAATACAGATATGAAGTTTTAGCGACAAGACTTAGGGAACTCGCATTCCTGAATAAAGGCATAAGGCTTACTATTGAAGATAAAAGAGAACTTGAGGAAAATGGAAATGGAAATGGAGACAGTCATGAGCCTAAATATAGAAAAGACTCTTATTATTCAGAGGATGGGTTAAAAGAATTTGTATTGTTCTTAGATGCTGCACGCGAGAAATTAATAAACGATACAGTTTATTTGGAAACCGAAAAAAATGGCATTCCGGTGGAAGTAGCTTTAAGATACAATACTTCTTTCTCTGAAAATGTCCATTCCTATGTAAATAATATTAATACGATCGAAGGAGGTACGCATTTATCTGGTTTCCGCCGCGGATTAACAAGAACTTTAAAGAGCTATGCAGAGAAATCAGGTCTTTTGGCAAAGCTTAAATTCGATATTAGTGGAGATGATTTTCGTGAAGGGTTAACAGCAATTATTTCGGTAAAAGTACAGGAACCTCAATTTGAAGGGCAAACAAAGACGAAGCTAGGTAACTCAGAAGTGATGGGAGCTGTTGACCAGGCTGTAAGCGAATCGTTGGCTAACTATTTGGAAGAAAATCCAAAAGATGCTAAAACAATCGTTCAGAAAGTTATTATGGCTGCTACTGCAAGACATGCAGCTAGAAAAGCACGTGAGTTAGTTCAACGTAAAAATGTATTAACAGGGTCTGGCCTGCCAGGTAAATTATCAGATTGTTCTGAAAGAAACCCTGAAATATGCGAGTTATTTTTAGTTGAGGGAGATTCTGCAGGTGGAACTGCAAAAGCTGGTCGAGACAGAAAATTTCAGGCTATTATGCCGCTTCGTGGCAAAATTCTTAATGTTGAAAAAGCAATGCAACATAAGATATTTGAAAACGAAGAGATTAAAAATATTTTTACTGCACTAGGAGTAACGTTGGGAACTGAAGAGGATAGTAAAGAATTGAACCTGGAAAAACTACGTTATCATAAAGTTGTTATTATGTGTGATGCAGATGTTGATGGAAGCCATATCGAAACTTTGATAATGACATTTTTCTTCCGATATATGACTGAATTAATTAATAAAGGTTATTTATACATAGCAACTCCTCCTTTATATTTAGTTAAGAAAGGAAAAGTTCAAAAATACTGTTGGTCTGAAGAAGAAAGAAATGCGGCTGTTGAGGAAATAGGTAAAGGAAAAGAAGGGGGTGTAACTATTCAAAGATATAAAGGGCTTGGTGAAATGAACGCAGAACAACTTTGGGATACTACTATGGATCCAGGAAGAAGAAAACTAAGGCAAGTAACAATCGATAGTGCTGCAGAAGCTGACCATATTTTCTCAATGCTTATGGGTGATGAAGTTCCACCAAGACGAGAATTTATTGAAAAGCATGCTAAGTATGCTAGAATTGATGCTTAAAGATTAAAATATTACAAAAGAAAGAGGCTGTCCAAAAAGTAAAAGGACAGCCTTTTAATTTTGTTGTCCCCTTAAAATTTACGATCTTAAGGGTCGGTATGACAACAAGATCAAAGATA
>JANQHR010000011.1 GCA_028282585.1 Bacteroidales bacterium
TGATGCTTCAGTTAACAATGGCAATGGTACTTATTCATGGGGCCACAATGGTACGGGAGTATTAACCAATGGAACAACATTAACCCCGACTTATACAGCTGCCGCAGGTGATGCAGGCAATACAGTTACCTTAACCTTAACGGCAGGTGGCAATGGAGATTGCCCACAGGATATCGACCAGATGGATATAGCAATTGCAGCGGCTGTAGTAGCTGATGCAGGCTCTGATGCTAACATTTGCGAGACAAGTTTTTATACCGTTAATGATGCATCAGTAAGCAATGGCAATGGCACTTACTTATGGACCCATAATGGTACAGGAGTTTTAACTAATGAAACCACACTTACTCCAACTTATACAGCAGCCGCAGGTGACGTAGGCAATATTGTTACTTTAACCTTAGTAGCAGATGGAAATGCAGATTGTGCGCAGGGAATTGATCAAATGGAAATTACAGTTACAATTTCTCCAACCGCATATGCAGGAGCAGATAGTCTATTATGTTATGGTTCCTCCTATTATGTTCAGGATGCTGATTCAACCAATAGTTCTGGATCAGTAAGTTGGTCAACAGATGGAGGAGATGGTACTTTTGATAATAATGGACTAATTGATCCAACTTATACTCCGGGAGCAGGAGATTTATTAAATGGTTATGTGGATCTGGTATTAACTGTAAATGGTGTTGCGCCATGTTCAAATATAACCGATACAGTTCGTATAACTTATTTATCTGAAATTATTGCATCTATAGGTAAACCAACTCCTTACTTTATTGATTCAGCATCAACACATATTGGTGTTTATGTTAAAATTGATGGGCATAGATTTTTAGGTAATCTTGGCGTTTATTTAGTTTCTCCATTAGATTCTGTAGTAGAGTTAAAACCATATTGTACAGTTATTCCAGGTCCTCAACAAGATGCGACTTGGGAATTTTTTAATGATTCACTTTCCTTTAGCTCAATAAGTAGTTGTAGTCCGGTAACAGGAAAATATTTATTTAACGATGATTGGAAGGAAAAGCTACACGGACAAGATCCTGCAAATGGAGCGTGGAGAATACGTGTTGGAAATAATGATAATATTGTAAATGGTGATATTGAGGAAGCTACAGTTACATTTTCTGATACTAATTATAATGGAATATATGAAAGCATATTGTATGCAGATTCGAGCATAAATAGAACAATTGGGCCAGGAACCTTATTAGTACCAGATATTACTGAAATAGTTCTTCCTATAACGGGCTTAACTACATCTTGTTTTGGTGAATGCGATGCAAAAGCGGTAGTTACAGCATCAGGAGGTCTTTTCCCATATACTTGGTATGAGTGGAGTCAATTTAAAGATTTTAGTACAATTTATTTAGAAGGTGCAACAGCTGATACTGCAGAATTATGCGCAGGTACATTCTATGTGCGTGTTACTGATTCTAACGGTTGTATAGGAATAGATTCAATTACGGTTAGCGAACCTCCAGAAATAGTAATTACTAATCGTACAATTGTAAATAATACGTGTTATGGCGATTCTATAGGGGAGGTAACACTTGAATTTAGCGGAGGCACAGGTGCTTTAACTTATACTCATGATAAATATACTGGAGCTCCCAAAAATAGTGGTGAAACCTTCGACGAATTGAAAGCTGATGCATATACATTCACAATTACAGACGCTTCAGGTTGTACAAAAGATACAATTATTAATATAACTGAAGGTACTGAAATTAATATTTCATATAGCATAACTCCAATAACATGCCATGATGCCGCAGATGGAGAAATTGATATAAGTGCTTCGGGAGGAACAGGACCATACGGTTATTCAATTGCGGAAACACTAGATTTTTCCAATACAACTGGACTATTCGCTCCGCTGGATTCAGGATATTTGTATATTGCTGTTGAAGATGCATTGGGTTGTATTAAATATGGAGATACTATTTATTTGGCAAATCCGGATACGATTTCAATAGATGCAATTGAAATGATCCCAACCTCATGTATTGGAGGTGGAAACGATGGACAAATAGTTGTGACTACTTCAGGAGGAGTTGGACCAATTGGAATTTCTACGGATGGAATAACATATCAATATGGTAATGATACAATCAAAGGATTACCCGTTGGTGATACAACCATTTACGTAAGAGACGATTGTGAGATAAAAATGCTTGATTCTTTAGTTACTGTAACTGGTCCGGTACCTATAGAGATTGATTCAGTTGTTGTAAGTGATGTCGCAACTTGTTTTGGTGATGCATCCGGGGAAATAACAGTATATGCTAAAGGTGGTACAGGTAACTTTACATATTTAATAGATGGAGTTCCTAATACTCCACCAAATGATAATGTATTTACAAATATTTCTTCCGGCTCATATATTATTAGTGTTGAGGATGATGATGGTTGCACGGGGCCTGATAGTACTGCTATTGTAGATGAACCAACTCAAGTAGTTATAACAGGATTAACTGTGACTCATACCTCGGAGTGTAATAATCCGCAAAATGTTGGAATAATCTCATTTAATGGTTCAGGAGGAACACCTGGTTATAGCTATACAATTATTAGGGAAAGCGATATGGTGTCAACAACAAACCCAGGAGTTGGGTTATTTGAAAATTTACAAGTAGATAACTATATAATTTATGTAACTGATTTTAATGGATGTACATCAGCTCAAACAGATACAGCAATTATTTTAAATCCTGCAATGAGTATAGATGCCGATTCAATACCTATAACTTGTTTTGGCGATGAAAATGGGGCAGCTTTTGTAAATATTGCTGATAGTACAGGATCTGTTATATATAATTGGACTGGTCCGAATGGTTTTTCTTCTACGAGTGATACAGTTAAAAACTTAGAACCTGGAACATATTATGTGACCGTTACAGATAGTAATTCACCGAATAGCTGCGTTGAAACGGATTCTGTATTATTAGAAAACCCGGAGGATTTTAAAATTATACTTGATCCGAAACCAGTATATTGTATAAATAGTTTCCCTATAGATGTTGATGCTGCAAAAGGATATATTAATCCTGGTGTATCAGGTGGCACGGGAGAACTTAGCTATGAATGGGCAGGACCAAATAGTTTTAGCGCATCTACCGAATTTATAGATGGTTTGGAAGCTGGTACATATTTCTTAACAATAACAGATGAAGCAGGATGTGATACGATTGTTGATGAGACCGTTTCAGAAAGCTACGATTACGACATAACTGATTTATCTGTGAGCTTTAAAGATTTAAGTGTTTGTTGGAATGAACCTGTTGAAATTACTTTAAACTATAATGGAAATGCAGATACCGTAAATTATAGAATTGGAATTTACGACCCGGATCTTGGAGGCTATTTTTATGATGATGATGCAGAAAAAACTCAGCAAATAGTTATCCAACCATTTGTAACTTATCATTATATCTCTGAACAAGCTGCATTTGATCGGTTCCAGGTTGAAAATGATTATTGTAGAGATTATGAGACTGGCTTTATAGAGGTAGAATATTTCCCAAGTTTTAATTTAGATATTTCAGACATAGAAGGAAACGTAGGTGATACGATTTTCTTAAAAGGAGCAAGAGAAGGGCAACTTTTTGCAAATGTTATAGATGCTTCAAATATTACATTCCAGTGGTTTGAAGCAGGTATTCCTATATCACAGTCAGATGTTCAAATATTAAATATATCTCCTGATTCTTCCGCAACTTATACTGTTGCAGCGACATCAACGGATGAATGTACTGATACAACTACTGTATATCTGGAATTTATACCAGCAATTTCTCCTAATGAAGGATTTACTCCAAATGGTGATGGAATAAACGATTATTGGAACGTTAAATTTATCGACAAGTTTCCAAATAACGTTGTGACAATATATAACAGATGGGGTGTTAAAGTATTTGAGCAAAAGGGCTATAATAATGATGATGATAATAAAAGGTGGGATGGTACGGCTAAAAATGGTAAAGAACTTGCCAGTGGAACATATTATTATGTAATAATATTAAATGAAGAAGGTTTCAATCCGATTACAGGACCTATAACAATAATTCGATAGTATGAAAAAATTAAAATTCACGATATTAATTGCTTTATGTGTGGTGTTTGTAAACAAAACAAACGCACAGCAAGCACCATACTATACGCAATATATGTTTAATGATTACTTGGTAAACCCAGCTGTTGCCGGAACATATAACTACTTTAAAATCACAGCAAATCAGCGTATCCAGTGGATAGGAATTAATGATTCACCAAGAACAATGAGCCTTTCAGGATATGGACCATTTAAAAGTCGAGATATGGGTTATGGAGGTTATATTTATAATGATGTTACCGGTCCAGAAAGTAGGCTCTCATTGGGTGGTTCATATGCATATAATATAGCAATTAATGATGAGTGGAGAATTTCCGGGGGTTTAACAGTTGGAATAATGCAATACAAACTTGATGGTAGTGCTATGTACATTGATGAGGAATCAAGAAATGACCCGGCTCTTCCGGAAGGAGTACAATCGAAAATTATTCCTGACGCAAGTGTTGGTGTTTATGCATATACGACATATTATTTTGTTGGATTATCTGCACACCAATTATTAGGAAACAAATATAGCTTGCATGAACAAACAGACTCAATTCAAGGAATTAGTAGATTGACACAGCATGTTTATCTGGCGGGAGGTGCTAATTTTATTCTAAATAGAGATTTTTTAATTACTCCTTCTGCTTTAATTAAATATTCAAGCCCGGGTCAGATACAAGCTGAAATAAATGCTAAAGTTACTTATCAAAGAATGGCGTGGGCTGCACTTGCATTTAGAACGGGTGATGCAATTTCAATCATGGGAGGATATAACTATGAAAATAGAATTCTAATTGGTATTGCGTACGATCTTACAATTTCTGATCTAAGAAGGTATTCTAACGGAACCATAGAAGTAATGGTTGGCTATAATTTTAATAAGATAAAGTAATATATTTTACATAATTTTGATACCGGCAAATTGCCGGTATTTTTATTTAAATTAAAGGTTAAATATGAAAAACTTTATATTAATACTTATAGCAATTTTTATTTTTTCCTGTGGTCAGGATAAAAAGGTTCCAGATTATGTTATTCCTCAAAGTGATATGATAAATATTGTAATTGATATTCACCTAACGGATGGTTTGTTAACGGTTAAGGAGGTAAGGAGAGATTTGACCAGTAAAGATTCGATAAATTATTATGATGCAATATTTAATAATTATGGTTATAGCAGAACGGATTTTGATACTTCTGTTTATTACTATAGTAAGAATATTAATAAATATGATCAGATTTACGCAGAAGTGTTAAACCGGCTTAATGAAATGGAGACCGAACTAATTCAAGAAGAAAATAAAGAAAATGTAGAAATTGAAGATTAACTGGCAAGCTTAATTGATAATGCGTAGATTATCAGCAAATTATATATACCCAATTAATCAACCTCCGCTCAAAAATGGTATCATAGAAATAGACCAGGAAGGAGTAATTAAGAAAATCATCGATACACGGGGAGAGCTTAGAGAATCTCGAAACCTTGAATTCTTTAACGGAGTAATTACACCTGGTTTTATAAATTCTCATTGTCATTTAGAACTTTCGTATTTAAAGGATAAAATAACAAAAAAAAGAGGGCTTCCCAGTTTTCTCGAAGAAATAATAATGAATAAAGAAGAGAAGAATCATATATTATTAAATTCAATTAAAATATATGATTCAGAAATGAGAAGGCTTGGAATTGTTGCGGTCGGAGATATATCAAACACGAATTACACTATACAAATAAAAAAAGAAAGTAACATATATTATCATACGTTTATAGAATGTTTGGGACTGAAAGATGATGCTGTTGAAATTTTTGAAAAAAATAAATTATTGCATCAATCATTTGTAAATAATGGATTAATTGGTTCTATTGCTCCTCATGCACCTTACTCTGTTTCCAAAGAGCTTTTTCTATATATAAAGGAGCTGGCAGAGGAACAAAACGCTATAATTACAATTCATAACCAGGAGAGTAATTCTGAAAAAGAAATGTTTGTTTCGGGTACTGGAAAACTTATCAACATATTTAAGAAAGTGGGAGTTGATATGGGATCGTTTAAATCAACCGGAAAAAACTCCATCTCATCTATTCAAAATTTATTACCTAAGCAAAATCATATATTATTTGTGCATAATACTTTTTCTACCAAAGAAGATGTTGAATTGATTAAGCAAAGTTTTGAAAATGCTTTTTGGTGTTTATGCCCTTTATCCAATTTAAACCTGGAAGATCGATTGCCGGATATGGATATTTTCAAAAAAATGCCAAGAGTTACATTAGGAACCGATAGCCTTGCTTCCAACGATTGTTTATCAATTTTAGAAGAAATGAAAGTTATTAACCAACACTATCCGGATGTAAGCTTTGATAAATTAATTAAATGGTCTACAATAAATGGGGCAGAAGCTTTAAAAATTGATGATAGGTTTGGAAGTCTGGAAACAGGCAAATCTCCTGGGATAAACTTAATAACCAATTTTGATTTTGATAAAATGCAAATATCGGCAAAAAGTGAGGTTAAAGTTTTAACTTAACTTATTCCCTTAGATTTCAAATAATCTACCGCTTCTTTATCATATTTTAGAATATGCTCATCAAACCAATACTCCAAATATTTGTAAATTTCCAAACATAAATTTGGTTTATTGCTTTCCACATCCTTTTGAAACTGTATAATTCTTTCAATAAACTGCTTATGCTCTTCTTTATGCTGATCAAAGTTAGGATATTTTAGATCTTTAAGATAAATCTCTTCTTTAATGAAATAATGATCAATGAAATAAGCCAACTGAAAAAATATATCAGAAACATTGTCCTTACATGTACTTCCATTTATAATTACTTTCAATTCGTTAATTATATCAAGTAATTTCTTGTGTTGCTCGTCTATAATACCAATGTTTACATTATATTTATCTTTCCATTGATACGGTTCAGGATTTACTATATTTTTCATGTGCACCTTTTTATCAGTTTACAAATTTAGACCGATGCAAATTAAATAAAATGATAATTATCATTATATCAGCAATGTACCAGAATTAGCGCAAAATAGAATAATTATAGTTCTTATTTAATTTCATTATAAATCGATCAGTGAAATTCTTATACTAATTTTGACTAAAAGATCTTGAATGAGTTATAAAAATAGAGTTTTGATTTGTCCTCTTAATTGGGGATTGGGGCACGCTACTAGAGATGTGCCAATAATTCAAAAGTTTATTAATTTGGATTTTGAAGTAATCATTGCTGCAGATGGAATCTCTTACGATTATTTAAAGAAAGAATTTCCTGCGCTTACATTTATTGTCTTACCGGGATATAGAGTGGAGTATTCAAAATGGAATTCACAATTAGTTAGAATGTTAATGCTAATTCCAAAAATCTTTTATTGGACATTTAAAGAGTATCTCTTATTAAAAAGTATCGTCTCAGATTATAATATAGATATCATAGTTTCTGATAACAGGTTTGGATTACGAAACAGACATACATATAATATCTTTATTACACATCAACTAAAGGTAAAGTTTCCAGGGGTTTTAAGATTATTTGAACTTATATACCAAAATATATCTAACGTATTTATAAAAAAATTTGATGAGTGTTGGGTTCCTGATTTTGAAGGAGAGTCCAATTTATCAGGAGAGTTATCTCATACAAAAAATAGTAAAATATCGAATATTTACTTTGTTAATCCATTATCCCGTTTTTTAAAACAAGAAACTATAATTAATAAAGATATTGATATATTGTTTATTTTATCAGGACCTGAGCCTCAAAGAAGTATATTGGAAAAGATTATTGAGGAGCAATCTATCAACACAAATTTGCAAATGGTACTTGTAAGAGGCTCAAATACCGAAACGCAAGTTGAGTTTGAAGGCAGGGTTATTAATGTAGCTGATACATCTAGCTTAAATAGTTTATTATTAAGGTCTAATCTTGTAATTTGTCGTTCAGGTTATACGTCGGTAATGGATTTATTTATACTCGAAAAAAATGCTGTATTAGTACCAACACCAGGGCAAACTGAGCAAGAGTATCTAGCTAAATATCTTAATAATAAAGGTTTTTTTTACAGCATGAAACAAAAGGAATTTAGTTTGAAAAAAGCAATTGAGAATATTGTTAAATGCCCAAAAATAGAAGTAGATATAAAGGATTTACTTCACCGAAGGATTGAAATATTAAAGCAGAATTATAACAACAGGCGTTATTACACCCATTAACCAACCTAAATAAATTTGATAATGATTATGAGCTTTCAGTACTAATCTTGAATAACCAATTATTCCTGAAGCTATAACCGAGGCTATAATATAATATTCCAAATTCACACCTAATCGAAAGGATACAGCTATTAAAACACCTGTTAGCCCTCCGATTCCTGTCATATGGGCACTAATTTTCCATTTAAAAGATGTAAGAAATAGTATCCCAACCGTAATAGAAGCCGATAAAATAAATCTTGTAATAGTTTCAGGAGCTCCTATTTTAATTGCTATTAAATAATAACTTAAAACATATAACACAAAAGTGACAAAAAAAGGTAGCAGCCTTTCCTTATTACTTTCCATATGAATATTTTTTATTATCCTTTGAAAAATAAAAAAAGGAACAAAAGTTAATGGTAAAACAAAAGTACAAACTATGATTATCAGTAAGTATATCTTTTTATAATTATAAGGTAAGAATTCCAATGTAGATCCGGAATTATATAAAATATAAATAGCTATTGTCGGCAACAAAAGAGGATGGAATAGTATTGAAAATATTTTTGCAAGAGTTTTATCCATACTAAAGTTCTTTTCTAAGCCGTGCAACGGGAATATTAAGTTGTTCACGGTATTTAGCTACCGTTCTTCTGGCAATTTTGTAGCCCTTTTCTTTCAAAATTTCAGTAAGTTTATCATCTGTTAAAGGTTTTTTCTTATCCTCACCGTCAATACATTCTTTTAGGATAGATTTTATTTCTCTTGTAGAAACTTCCTCTCCTGATTCAGTTTGTAATCCTTCAGAGAAAAAATATTTTAAAGAATAAATCCCGAAATGAGTTTGAATATACTTGCTATTCGCAACACGCGAAATTGTTGATATATCAAGACCAGTTTTTTCTGCAATATCTTTTAAAATCATTGGCTTTAATTTTGCCTCATCTCCTTCCTTAAAATACTCATACTGGTATTCTATGATTGCATTCATAGTTAATAGCAAAGTATTTTGTCTTTGTTTAATGGCATCGATAAACCATTTAGCAGAATCTAACTTTTGTTTAACAAATGATATTGCTTCTTTATCACCTTTGGTTTTTTCGTTTTTACTTTTACTTGTATAAGATTGAAGCATTTCTGTATAAGTATAGCTTAATCTTAAATCAGGAACATTACGTGCGTTTAAAGATAATTGTAATTCTCCGTCATTATTTTCAAGAATAAAATCAGGCACCAGAGTTTGAATTACTTGCGATGTAGCAGAAAAACTGCTCCCTGGTCTGGGATTAAGTTTTAATATCTCATTGATGGAAACTTTTAGTTCTTCTTCAGAAATATTTAATCGTGTAACAATTTTCTCGTAGTGTTTTTTTGTAAATTCGTTAAAATAATATTTCAGAATTTTCCAGGCTAAATCAATTTCTGGATTTTCCCTATCCCGATTCTGAATTTGAATTAGCAGACACTCTTGAAGATGTCTTGCTCCAACACCCGCAGGTTCTAAATCCTGAACTATTCTTAATACTTCAAGTAACTCATCTTCGTCGGTATCAATATTTTGAGAAAATGCTAAATCATTAGCAATTGCTTCTAATTTTCGTCTAACATAACCATCATCGTCCAAATTTCCAATTAGATAAGTAGCTAGCACTTCCTCCTTTTCTGTTAGATTTCTAAGTCCCAATTGATTTTGGAGATGTTCATGAAAAGATATCCCAACTGAGAAAGGGATATCTTCTTTTTTATCATCTTTTGAATAATTGTTTGCAGTTAATTTATAAGAAGGAATATCTTCATCATTAATGTAATCGTCTAAAGAAAATTCATCCAGATCATTATCTAAATTATCTTCCGTTATTTCTTCTTCTCCACTATCATTAAACAGATCTTCTTCTTTTCCTTCTTCCAACACAGGATTTTCCTCTAGCTCCTTCTTAATTCTTTGCTCAAGCTGTATAGTTGGTATTTCCAACAGCTTAATCATTTGAATTTGCTGAGGCGAAAGCTTTTGTAATAATTTTTGTTGTAAACTTTGCTTTAACATATCCCGTGCAAAATATTTGCTTAAATTTAATTAAAATTCTGCATTCTTTGGTGTTCTTGGAAACGGAATCACATCACGAATGTTCGACATTCCTGTAACAAAAAGAATCAACCGTTCAAAACCTAATCCAAATCCGCTATGCGGAACTGTACCAAATTTTCTTGTTTCTAAATACCACCACAAATCTTTTTCAGGAATTCCCATTTCCTTAATTCTGGTTGCTAACTTATCATAAACCTCTTCTCTTTGCGAACCTCCAATTATTTCACCAATTCCAGGAAAAAGAACATCCAAAGCACGAACGGTTTTACCATCATCATTTTGTTTCATATAAAAAGCCTTAATTTCTTTTGGATAATCAGTTACCATTACTGGTTTTTTATAATGCTTTTCAACCAGGTAACGTTCATGTTCCGATTGTAAATCAACACCCCAGTTTACTGGAAATTGAAATTTACCTTTTTTTGCAGGTTTAGAATTTTTTAAAATATCTATTGCTTCGGTGTATGATATTCTGGCAAAATCATCTTTAAGAATGAACTCTAATTTTTCAATTAAAGCCATTTCTGATTTTTCGTTTTGTGGCTTGTTCTTTTCTTCTTGTATTAAACGGTTTTCTAAAAATTTCAAATCATCCATGCAATTATCCAAAGCATACTTAATCAAATATTTAAGCATATCTTCGGCCAAATCCATGTTATCATGGATATCATAAAATGCCATTTCTGGTTCTATCATCCAGAATTCTGCCAAGTGGCGAGGTGTATTGGAATTTTCAGCTCTAAACGTTGGTCCGAATGTATAAACATTTGATAAAGCTGTAGCGCCTAATTCTGCTTCTAACTGACCCGATACGGTAAGGTTAGTTTCTTTCCCAAAAAAGTCTTCGGTATAGTTTATTTCGCCGTCTTCAGTTTTTGGTAGGTTTTTGAAATCTAAAGTGGAAACGCGAAACATTTCACCAGCGCCTTCAGCATCCGATCCTGTTACAATTGGTGTATGTAAATAATAGAAATTTCCATCATTAAAATATTTATGTATAGCAAAAGCCATTGCATGACGAATTCTGAAAACAGCACCAAATGTGTTTGTTCTAAATCTTAGGTGAGCTATTTCACGCAAGAATTCCAACGTATGACCTTTCTTTTGCAAAGGATAAGATTCCGGATCGGCAGTACCATATAGTTCAACCTCTTTGGCCTGAATTTCAACATTTTGTCCCTTTCCCATTGATTTAACCAATGTACCATTTACACTGATACTTGCTCCAGTTGTTATATTTTTTATTAAATTTTCTTCGAAATTTACTACATCTATTACTACTTGTATATTATTAATTGTGGAACCATCATTAAGTGCTACAAAAACAACTTGTTTATTTCCTCTTTTGGTTCTAACCCAACCTTTTACATTTACATTTCGATCTGCCTCCGTCGATTGTAATAAATCTTTAATAAAACTTCTTCTCTGTTCCATAATTTAATAATGATAAAATTAATCTCACAAAAATAATATTTTTCAATCGATATAAAATAGTTATTAAGCGATATAAATTAGGATAATCTGAGATTTTAATTTGATTATATTCGAGATATTTTGTATATTATAACAATTGATTTCTTACCTAAACCTCTTGCAAGCTAATCAAAGGTGTGGTAGATAATTACATTAATCTAACCAAAAATAAATAAGATACTTATGGAAAAATGGAAAATAGAAAACAATGTCTTGGATAGCGACGAAAAAAACGAAAAACTAATGATTGTAATAAATGACATTGTTGAAGAGTTTGACAGGTTAATACCTACCGGCCCTCCATTAGGATTTAAAAGACTTGAATTGATTAATGATGAAGTAGCAGGGCCTACCTTTTATTGGCCTCGTGGGCAAGATTTTTATAAAATTGCACTAAATATTTCTGATGTAAATTATAATCAAGCGGCTTTTCAATTTTCACAGGGGTTGTGTAGAATATATTGTGATCCAAGAATGCGAAGTTGGTTTATTCAATTGGTAAGTCACCTTTGTGGATTATATGCTTTGGATTTTCTTGCGCGTAAGTGGGATGAAAATCCACCTAACGATTATTTAAAAGAATATTGGTATAATTTCGATTCATATAAAAGTAATCTCTTAGGTGCAGCCTTTAGTAAGGTAGATATTGTTAAATACCAGGTTGCAAATGAATGGGTACAATATCAGATTAATAAATTAAGACGTAAGGATAAAATTAATCGAGGTAAATTATTAATCATTGCGTACGAATTGCTCCCAATGTTTAAGGAACATCCTGAAAGTTGGCAAATTTTGCCATTTGTTGGAAAGTGTTCGGTTCCTCCTCCACCGGAAGATCCAAAGGAAATAGTTGTTGACAGGGATACAGAACCGGACTTTGATAAATTAATGGATCAAATTCCAGATGAAATGAAAGAATTTGCTACCAAATTTTACGATAAAATAGGAGCCGGGGAGCATATTTAATTTATTGACTGATTGTTGTTAATACCTTCTTTTGTTTAACTTAATAATTTATGTTATGGAAGATAAATTAATAACAATTGCGGTTCATAATTATGCCCGGGCAGAAATCCTTCGTACCCGATTGGAAGCGGAGGATATTGCATGTTACCTAAAAAATATTAATCTAGTTCATTCTGTGATCTCAGGAGGAGTGAAAGTAAGAGTTAACTCAAAAGATTTGGAGAAAGCTCTTCGCGTTGTTGAAAAGGTGAGCGAAAACTTTCGTGATGAATATCAAACAGAAACGGAAGGAACAAGTAGAAGCGTTCAAAGAATTTTAGTCCCAATAGATTTTAGCGATTATTCAGTAAATGCTTGCCGTTATGCAATTGGATTAGCAGAGAAGCTTAATGCTGAAATAAAGTTAATGCATGTTTACTACAATCCTGTTGTAAACTCAATGCCACTTACTGATACATATTATTATCAGGTCAATATGGACGAAATAATAAGAGAAATAGAGTTACGTGCAAAAACTAGTATGGAACAGTTTTATGCAGATTTAAAAGAAAAGATAGAGATTGATAATATTCAGGGAGTGAAGTTGGATTATATGTTAGTAAGAGGTATTGCAAGCGAAGAAATCATTGCAAAGAGCGAAGAGTACAAACCTGATGTAATAATTATAGGTACGCGTGGGCAAGGAGAACGTGAGAATGATTTAATTGGTAGTGTGACAGCTAAAATTATTGAAGATGCAAAAGTTCCGGTATTAGTAATTCCGGAGGATTCGTTGTACGAGGGTATTGCCACTATTAATATTTTATATGCTACCGACTTTGATGAGTCCGATTATAAGGCTATGAAAAAGCTTATGAATATTCTAGCCCCATTTGAGTTTAGATTATATTGCGTTCATATTGGAAAGCCAAATAATCTTGAGTGGGATAAAGCTAAAATGAATACTTTGAAGGAAAAACTCATTAATCAATATCCAGATTATGAAATAGAATGTAGTTTATTGGAGGAAGAAGATTTCTTAAAAGGAATACAGGAATTAATCCGGGAAAAGCGAATTGATATAATTTCTTTAGTTACGCATAAAAGAAGTTTGATCTCTAAATTATTGAATCCAAGTGTCGCAAGAAAAGTATTATTTCACACAAATATTCCTTTTTTAGTGTTTCATTAAGATAAATTATGAGATAAGGCTTCAGCTAATTTCAGGTCAATTTGAGAGGTAATTTTAATATTTTCTCTATTACCGGGAACCAGATTTATTTTAATATCTAATTTTTCGACTACACTCGCATCATCAGTAAATGTTTCTTCCCAACCTTGTCCATACGCTTTTTTAATTAGTTTTACATCAAAAGCTTGTGGTGTTTGAATGAGCTTATATTTATTCCTGTTGGCAGGTTTATTTATTCCATCATCAACGTAACGAATAGAATCAACCAAATCAATATACGGTATAGCATTTCCATTAATTGTTGCAATTTCAAAAACTTGTTCAATAGTTTCTTGATTTACCAAGGGTCTGACTCCATCATGTATTGCAACAATTCCATCACCAGATATCTTTTCGAGAGCATTTTTAACGGAGTGATACCTTGTTTTTCCACCTAAAACAATAGAATGGTCAATCACAAAATCATTTTTACTGCATAATTCTTTCCAGTAATTAATATGACCTTTAGGCAGAGTCAGAATAATTTTAACAGTTGGATCAAACTTATGAAAAACGGAAATACTTTTCATTAGAATAATTTCGCCATTTATTTTAAGAAACTGTTTTGGTAAAGAACTAGCCATTCTTTGACCTGAACCACCGGCAACTATAACTACAAATCTGTTCATTTTATAATCAATAAGATTCAAAGTTATAAATAAAAACTTGCCAATTCAATAAGTTGATAATTCTAATTACTTTATTATATTTGGGGTTTGACAAAATTATGTGGAAATTTTTTTGTTTAAATTAATGTTATTATATTTGCATACCAAACGGTCGGTTTTATGAGTCCAACAAAAGAACACATTATTTTAACATCATTTAGACTCTTTTTACAAAAAGGATATAAAGAAGTTACTATGAGTATGCTTGTAAAAGCGACGGGATTATCAAAAGGAGCTTTTTATCACTATTTTGAAAATAAAGAGCAATTATTTGTTGAGACATTAGATAATTTGTTTTTTTCTATATCACCATTTAATAAAGAAATGGTTATTAATCCGGAAGTTTCTTTTTACGATTACATGCAAATGTATATTGATAACGTGAAAAAGATGGCTAAAATGATAACGAGCTATATAGGAGAAGAAGGTTCTGGAATGGGATATTACCGTTTAATGTTAGATGTTGCAAATTATGCACCGGATTTTAACAGAAAAATAGAGGAATCGAATCAAAATGAATTGGCCTTTTGGAAAAAGATAGTTGAGAATGGAATACAAAAAGGCGAAATTAACAAAGAACTGGATGTGGAGATTTTAGCGAATCATTTTCAGTGGTTGCAGGATGGGATTGCTTTAAACTCTATTTTCACCGGTAATCCGCAGGTTTTATATAGCCATTTGGAACAGGCATTTGAACAATTATATAAGTGTATTAAGGTTTAAAATTTTTTTATAACAAAACATACCGGATGGTTGGTATAATATTTGATTGTAAAAATTAATGAAAGGAACAATTTTTGAGTAGATAAGCTAAATAATAATAAAAACGCCACGCTTATGAAAAATATAGAGAAGAGATTAAGGAAAGTTTTGATTGAATATGGAATTGATCGAAACAAGATATCGAAGGACACGGATTATTACTTCGATTTAAATCTGGATATTCTTGATTTGATGGGATTAGCTAAACGAATTAAAAGAGAGTTTATGATTAATATCCCTGATAATGAAATATTAAGAATGGAAAGAGTTTCTGATACTTTGTATTTTTTGGACAAGAAAACCAATATGCTAAATGCACATAACTAGATTGGTTTTATAATTATGATTAGGTTAGGATTCACTCAATTAAGATTGAGTATAAATTATATTACGTTTTTTCTAGGCTGAAAAGCCGTTCTATTCTTTTCAAAGCAGTTTAAAGTGGTTAAGAGCGCCTGTGGTGGGCGCTCTTTTTTATAGTTCCGCAGATGAGTATAAAAATCTTTTTATACTACGTTTTGGAGTTTTCTCAAATTCTTCAGAATAAATTTTAATTTTAGAAATCTGCATATACTTTGCTAAATTTAAGTTAGCATTATTTTTATTTTCTTGCATAATTTCATTTAACTTGGATTCACTAATTTTTTCTTTGTCCACTGCTTCCAAATCGGGATAAACTAACGCTGTTAATTTGTTTTCTTTTTCAATAATCACAGACTCTTGAATATATGGCATATTGTTCAATTTTGCTTCAATTTCTTCAGGGTAGATATTTTCACCGGAAGGTCCTAGTATCAGGCTTTTATTTCTCCCTTTTATAAATACGAAGTTTTCCTGATCAATAACGCCCAGATCACCAGTATGTAACCATCCTTCTTTATCAATTGCCTGTTCAGTAGCTTCAATGTTTTTGTAATATCCATACATTACGTTTTCACCTCGTACCATAATTTCTCCGATTTCGGAATATGGATCGTTAGAATCTATTTTAACTTCTAGCGTATCGACCAATTTACCTGCCGATCCTATCTTGGTTTTATTCCAATTTGCATAACTAATCAAAGGTCCACATTCTGTCATTCCGTAACCAACCGTAAAATTGAATCCTATTTTTTTCAGAAATAATTCTACTTCTTTGTTCAACGCTGCTCCTCCAATGATAACCTCTTTGAAATTTCCGCCAAAAACATCTGTAAGCTTTTTCCGAATTTTTGAATAAATAGCTTTGTCAAATAGAGGAACGCTTAAAAGGATTTTCATTGTTTTTGTGCCAATGGCCGGTAAAATTTGCTTTTTGTAGATTTTTTCTATGATAAGAGGAACTGTAATTACTATAGTAGGTTTTATTTCTTTAAATGCTTGAATAATAATTTTTGGCGAAGGTGTTCTTGTTAAAAAATGGATATGACAACCTATAGAAAATGGCCATAAAAATTCAAACGCACAACCATAAGTATGAGCTAAAGGTAGAAAGGAAACAACATCATCACCAGGATCAAGAGGCAGATTTCTATGAGCGAACCTAATGTTAGCAGCTAAACTGTTAAGAGGTAAAACAACACCTTTAGAAAAACCAGTTGTTCCTGATGTATAATTTAAAACTCCTACTTCTTCATTTGAAACCTCATCGAAATTAAGAGTTTTAGCAGCAACTCCACCAGGATATACATCATCATACAGATCAGGAAGGTTATCATATATTGATTTGATTTTTTCTTCGTTTCCTTCAATAAGAATTGTAAAATCTGTTAACGAAAAAATAGCTCTTAAGTTTGGCATACTTTTTTCATCAAGATTTTCCCAGACATGATCTCCGGCAAATAAAACAATCGAATCGGAATGATTAACAATATGGTGTACATCATCCGGATGAAAATCAGGAAGAATGGGAACAATAGTAGCTCCATAAGAAATTACTGCTAAATAAGTTATTGCCCAGTTTGCAGAGTTTTTTCCAATTAATGCAATTTTATCACCCTTTTTAACTTCACATTCTTCGAACATGATATGCATTTTTGCAATTTTCCTTGCAACATCACTATATTTAAAACTCTTTCCCTGATAATCGCTAAGAGCTGGAAGATCCCAGTTTTTCTTTAAACTGTTTTCAATATATTTTATGAAATTTTCTGGTACCATCGCTTTTATTCTTAAGTAAAATCTAACCAGTAAACTTAAAAAATATATATATATAATCAAATAGATTAATGAGTTGATTTGCAAGGCAAACAATATATGCACGTAAGGTGTTATTATTGTATACATGTTAAAAACGGTGAACATATAACGGGAACAATAATATAATTCTTAATTTTGAGCCCTCAAATTTAGGTATAGGTGATAATATGAGTAATAAAGAGCAAGCACAAGAACTATCAGATCGATTAGAAGGTAAATCGCCTGAAGAAGTTCTAAAATATTTTATTGATAAATGTGATCAAAAAGTTGGTTTTGCGTCTAGCCTTGGAGCTGAAGACCAGGTATTGACCGATATGATCTGTAAAATAAATAAAAATGTAAATATTTTTACATTGGATACCGGAAGGCTGTTTCCTGAAACGTATAATCTTATTGCTAAAACAAGTGATCATTATGGGAAAAAAATCAAGGTGTATTTTCCGGATCACAAAAAGGTTGAAGAAATGGTTGAGGAGTTGGGAATCAATCATTTTTATAAAAGTGTTGAAAATAGGGAGCGCTGCTGCTATTTAAGAAAAAAAGAGCCATTAAAAAGGGCTTTTAAAGGATTGGAGGCATGGATTTGTGGTTTACGAAAAGATCAGTCGATAACTCGCTTTAATAATAAATTGGTTGAATGGGATAAACAGCATGATCTTTTTAAAATTAATCCTTTAATTGATTGGACGGAAGATCAGGTTTGGGATTATATTAAAAAGAATAATGTTCCGTATAATGAGTTGCACGATAAAGGATTCCCAAGTATTGGCTGCCAACCTTGTACGCGAGCAATACAACCCGGAGAAGATGTACGCGCAGGAAGATGGTGGTGGGAGCAACCTGAAAAACGTGAATGTGGATTGCATAACCGGCCAAATAAAATGGCTAAATAGAATACTTATTGATGCAGGCACATTATTACTTACTGATGAAATTGATCTGATATTTCGGGCATTGATTTCATACTATTTTAATTGTATATTGTGTTGTTGATTAATATTGTATTGTTATGAGAACCATTAATTTACTAATTGTTTTATTTGTTGGCATTTTATTGTCAGGTACAATATCTGCACAAGATAATCAGCAAAGCTCATCAGGAATCGAAATAAACTCTGAAGATACTATAGAATATGACTTGATTGTTTTTGATTCCAGATTTGACACTTATTTAGTTACTGTTCCGTATTCTAAGGATTTTTATTCTAATGAATATTACAGACATTGGAATATTATGTACTCTACAGAATGGAATATCAGACATCATGATCCTTTCAGATATGGAGATTTCTATGAAACATATATTTCTTATGATCAATCAATTGATTATGGCATTGACTTTAACTTTAAGTTATATCAATATTTTCAATTTATTGAAAATGAGCATAAAATTGTTTTAATTAATAGAAAAGGTAATTGGTAATAAAAAAGGAGTTCGTTAGAACTCCTTTTTTATTACCTTAATATCATATTGTTAAAACAATCCTCCTTCTTCAATCTGGAATTTAGTGTTTCCAATTTCATTTCCATCAGCAAAAATGTGAACTTCGTATGTTCCCGCAATTAAAGCGCCATTATTATCCCAGTAAATCGTAACATCTAAATCATTTCCTATATAATCTACGGGGCGTCTAGCAGAGTAAATAATTTCCTGTCCTTGATATTCGAAAAGGTCCTCTTCTGATTTTGCTAAAATATAATCATCCGGACCTGCTATTCTAATATATACATCGCGTTCTCCTTGTTCTGCTAAAACATTTTCTTTAATACGGAAATCAACTTTTATTTTTTCAATTTTACTTAATCTATTATTAGCTTTTCCTCTTCTGTTAATTGGAGTTGCTATAATTTCGTCAGTTCTTAGAGTACTTGCCATCTCAACTTTTCCAGAAAGATCCTTATTTTGCTCTTCAAGTTCGTTCTTAAACTTGGTCACTTCCTGAATTTCATTTTTAACTTTAATGTTCTCTGCAACTAAAGCTTGATTCATTGTATTTAACGAATCAATTTGTCGAACATAACTTTTAGCAACCTTACGAAGGGTCGTCAATTCATTTTGTAATTGTTTTATTTTAGCATAATTAGTTGCTTTAACTGTTTTAATTTCTGCTAAAAGATCATCTATTTTTTCTTTTTCTTCGTTTAATTGAGCATTTAAAGAATCATTATCTGTCATTAATTCATCATAACCATCACGTAATTGCATTAGATGTGATTGTAATGAATCTTTTTCAGCGGTAAGTGCTGTTTCAATTTGATCTGTGGTTTGACGTTGATCAATGTATAACCATGTTACAACAACTAAAAGTCCCAGTACAAGGAATAATATAAACAGTAATCCACTTTTATTTTTTTTCGGCGGAATTGGAGCTTGATTATTTGCCTGCCTGTCAGCAGACTGGTTGGTTTCATTTTTATTTAGATTTTTGTTTTGCTCTTCCATTTTAATTAGGTTATTAGTATTCGATTTGCAAATGTATACTATATTTTCATTAAGTTCAATACTTTGAGATTATTAACGAATAAATATCAATAAAATTATATTTCTTATCTTCTTCTAGTTTATGCCCTATGGAAATTTACCCGTACTTAAAGAGATAGTTGTAATATAACTAGACTTTGTCTGAAATTTGGTTTAAGAAGTCCTATTCTGCCTTGGGTTTGATCCTGTAACTCCTATATAGAAGGAAAAATCCAATTAGAATAAACGGTATACTTAACCACTGACCCATATTTAATGCCATTCCTTGTTCAAACCCAACCTGATCTTCTTTGATAAACTCGATTAATAACCGAACGGTGAATAACAGAATTAGAAATATACTAAATATAAGGCCTTGTTTGAGTTCTTTCCCCTTTTTATTATAAATGGTGTAAAGCAAGATAAAAATCAAAAGATAAGCTAAAGCTTCATAAATTTGCGTAGGGTGTTTTGGGATCGTTTGTCCATCACGAACAAAAATGAAACCCCAGGGTAAACTTGTTTCTATACCATAAATTTCTGAATTCATAAGATTTCCCATGCGTATAAAAAATCCTCCAAGCGCAACCACTATTACAATCCGATCTAAAATCCACATATAGGGTTTCTTATTTTTCTTAGAGAAATAGTACAAAGCAATTAAAATTCCTATTGCAGCACCATGGCTTGCCAAACCGCCATGCCAGATCTTTAAAATTTCAAGAGGATTACTTAAATAATATTCAGGTTGATAGAATAAACAATGTCCTAAACGAGCTCCTATTACCGTTCCTACTGCCATGTAGACAGTGAGTTTATCGAGTAATTCAACGGGTAATCCTTCTTTCTTAAAAATTCTTTGCATAATGATATAACCAAAAAAGAAAGATGAGGCAAATAAAATACCATAATATCGGATGGTTAACCCCCAGAAACTTACAATATCAGGATTTACATCCCAGTTAATATAGTTTAGCAACATGTTTATTATTTTTTGTTAATAACACAAATGTATTAAATTTTTAATGCCCTTAAATAATTATAGACTCAGTATTATGTTATTAAATGTTAAATAAACAAATACGGTAATAAAAATGGAAGCATAACTGTTTATTAAAATAAACTTTTTAAGTTTGTACGTTTTAATTTATGAAGAATGGTATGAAAGTACATTCAATATACAGAGTAATTTATATTTTTATATTTAGTATTATAATACTTGCAAGTTGCGCAAAAATTGTAGCGCCTACTGGTGGTCCAAAAGATGAAGATCATCCGTTAATAGTTGAAATCGATCCTCCTGATTATACAATTAACTTTAATAGCGAGAAAGTAAATATAACATTTAACGAATTTATACAATTAAAGGACCTAAATGAAAGTTTGGTAATTTCTCCTCCGCTTGAAGAGAACCCTGAGATTAAAGTAAAAGGAAAAACATTGGTTATTGAATTTTTGGAGGAACTGAAAGATTCAACAACGTATAACATTTACTTTGGTAATTCTGTACAAGATTTTAATGAAGGAAATCCAATAGAGAATTATCAATATGTTTTATCTACAGGATCATACGTTGATTCGCTATCAATTTCCGGACAGGTTATAAACTCGTTTAATTTATTACCTGAAGAGGGAGTTTTTGTTATGTTGTATGAAGAGCTTGGAGATTCGGTACCTATTAAACAAATACCGACTTATATATCGAAAACAAATGAAGAAGGATTTTTTAGAATCAATAATATTGGGCATAATGAATACAAACTTTTTTGTGTAAGAGATTTTAATAAGAATTACCTGTTTGATTTACCTAATGAAGACATTGCCTTCACCGATTCATTAATTAGGTTTGATTTAATTAATGAAACAATTACCGATTCAATTTACAGAGCTGACATAATAATAGTTGATACTTTATTAACTGAAACAGATTCTTTGGTTTATAGAAAAGATACTTTGAGCAAAAGTATTACAATTACTACCATAGAAACAATGGTTAATAATAAATTAGATACGATTGTAAGGGATACCAGCTATATAAATGCTGACACATCTTTAATATTAAAAGAAAGTTTGTTTAAGCTGGATACAATTATACATGAGTCGATCTCGTTTTATCCGGTAATAGACTATACATTCAGGTTATTTACTGAATATAATGAACTCCAATATTTAACAAATAATACCAGAGAAACCAAACAAAAAATAGAAATTACATTTAATAAACCTATCAAAGACAGTTTAGTTTTTTCGTTGGTAGATACAATAATTGAAAAGCAATGGTATATTGAAGAAATTAATCAAACACGGGATTCCATAATTTATTGGCTAACGGATAGCTCTTTTTATAATCAGGAGAGGCTCATATTTGCTTTAAACTATCAAAGAGAAGATTCAAATTTAGTTTATCAATGGAATGTTGATACTCTTAATATGAGATATGTTGAAGAAAAACTAAAAAGGAACGAAGAACCTGATACTAGTTTAAAGTATAATGTAAATATTCAGAATAAAGGCCAAATAGATTTAAATAAAGACATCAAATTTTTCTTTGAAACTCCTCTTGATTATTATGATACTTCTAGAATAGATCTGTTTGAAGTTATTGACAGTATTGAGATACCGAAAGAGTTTGAAGTTTATAAAGACAGTATAAAACATCGTTCATATTCAATGGCAGTTGATTGGAGTGAAGATACTGTATATCGGCTCGAAGTTTACCCCGGTGCTTTCACAGATATTTATGAAGCTACTAACGATACAAGTATTTTGTTATTTGATACCCAGAAACGTGATTATTATGGGAAGATTTTGGTTGATATTATTGGCATGGATTCCATACCATCCTACCAATTAATCTGCCAATTAATAATTCCGGGAAAAGAATCAGAAACAGTTTTCGAGGAGAAAATAATACAAAATAATCAATTGGTAGAATTTGATTTTTTACCGCCGAAAGAATTTATATTTAAAGTTATTCTGGATAAAAATTATAATGGAAAGTGGGATACCGGAGAATATTTAAAGAATGTTCAACCGGAAGAAGTTTTGTATCATGATGAGAAAATAAAAGTCAGGTCTAATTGGGATATTGAAGTTAATTTTAATGTAAAAAAACAATAATATGTCAGTACTTCTTGAGTTTGCGATGTTTCCTACGGATAAATCTGGTGATAGTGCCAGTGAATCAGTAAGTAAAGTAATTGAGATGATTCATAAAAGTGGAGTAAATTATAAACTCACGGCAATGGGTACTATAATTGAAACTGAAACAATAGAGGAGGCATTAGATATAGTAAATCGATCATATAAAGTTCTCGAGCCCTTTTCAAAAAGAGTTTATTCTTCAATCAAATTGGATATTCGAAAAGAAAAATCGAATAGACTTCAACAGAAGATTGAGTCAGTTGAATCAAAAATCGGTAAAGTAAATAAATAACTGCTTTCTATTGATAGAACGCTATATTAATCATCAATAAATTGAACAAATTAGTTCTTTTTTTCGTAGAAAAGAAATAACTTGTCATGCCCTAATTTGTTAATTATTATTTGTTTAAAAGGTAGATGGTATGTTTAAACGTCTTGCTCTCATATTTTTATTTTTCGTTGTTGGTGGAGTAGTTTTATCCCAGGAAAAAGTAAAAATAAATTTAAAAAAACAAAGAAGCCATATTAAGAAAAATCAGGAATTTGTTCAAAACGTTCAAAATGGATTTATTATAAAAAAAGATATTAGTGTTATTGAGCTAAACGAAAAGGAGACAAAAGAGGGATTTTATCGCCAATTATTTTCGGAAGGAATGAGTAAAACGTTCGATGCAGGTAAACCGGATCTGCCAGTTATTAACAGACTTATTGAAATTCCACAAAATCATACTGCTAAAGTAAAGCTTATCCGTTACGATGAAGAAATAGTTAATTTGAAAGACTATGGATTAACCAAGCTAATATCTCCGGCTCAACCTTCTTTTGAAAAAAGTAAAAATCCAAAAAATATTCCATTTTATAAAGATGAAGAGGTTTATAGCGCTAATGAGTTTTATAGTAAAGAAAGTGTAAAATTTGAGGATATTGGGTATTTACGTCATAAACATTTAGGATATATTGAGATATCACCATTTTCGTACAACCCTGTAACAAACACATTAAAAGTTCTAAATAATATCGAGGTTAGCGTTGAGTTTATTCCTGAAAAACAAAAAAAACATAAAACCTTTGATCAACTGGGATCGCCTTATTTTAATAATGTTAATTACCAAACAATAAATAAAACAACCGAATCCAAATCTCTAATTAGTGGTCCTGTTAAGTATGTCATTGTATCAGATCGAATGTTTGAGGAAACATTGCGACCATTTATTGAATGGAAAACTCAAAAGGGTTACATTGTTGTTGAGGCTTATACAGATTTAATAGGTAATACCACAACAGATATACAGGCCTATTTACAAGATTTATATGATAACCCAAGTGATGGCATATCTCCTACATTCGGATTATTGGTTGGTGATGTGGATCAAGTACCAACTTTTAGTGGTACTGCAGGAAGTCATAAAACTGATTTATATTACTTTGAATATACAGGAGATAAGTTACCAGAAGTATTTTATGGTAGATTTTCAGCTGAGTCGGTAGAGGAACTGCAACCTCAAATTGAAAAAACCCTGAAAGTAGAAAAGTATGAAATGCCAAATCCATCATATCTTGATAATGTGGTTTTAGTAGCAGGAGTTGATGGCAGTTATGCACCAACGTATGGTAATGGTGCGATTAATTATGCTAATAATTACTATACCAATTCAGAAAACAATATAACATCTTATTTTTATTTATATAATGATGATAGTGGGGTAATGTCCTCAAATAATTCAGGAGCATCAGCATCAATTAGAAGTTATATTAACGCAGGAGTTTCTTTTTCAAACTACACAGCGCATTGTGGCTCAAATGGATGGTCCGACCCTAGTTTTAGTATAAGCCATATTGATGAGCTTACAAATGAACATATGTATCCCTTGATTATTGGGAATTGCTGCCAGTCAAATACTTTTTATAATGACGATTGTTTTGGTGAAGAGATTTTAATGGCCGCAAATAAAGGTGCAGTCGGGTATATTGGTGGATCTAATCTTACATATTGGGATGAAGATTATTATTGGGCAATAGGACTTACGGGATCTGTTAGTGCAAATCCAACTTATGAAGGAAGTGAACTGGGAGTATACGACAGGTTCTTTCATTTAAACGGTGAATCGCAAGAGGATTGGTATGTAACTCAAGGGCAAATAAATGTTGCAGGTAATTTGGCAGTTCAGGCATCGACTTCATCCAGAAAAGCATATTATTGGGAGGTTTATCATTTAATGGGCGATCCTTCGCTTACACCATTTGTAACTGTCCCTTCCTCTCTTGTGGCTTCTTATAATGAGGATATTATTGTAGGATCTTCAAGTTTTCAGATAAGTGCTGAAGAAAACTCTTATGTAGCGCTTTCTCAAAATGGAGTGCTATTGGATGCCCACCTGGTAGATGCATCAGGAACCGTCGAATTATCATTTGACCCAGTCACCGAAGTTGGAACTGCAGATATTGTAATTACTAAGCAAAATCGTCAGCCTGTTATTGATCAAATTAACGTGATTCCTTCGACTACTCCATATATATTGTTAGACTATTATGTGATTAATGATGAAACCGAAAATTATGATTCAACTCCCGATTACGGAGAAACAATAAAACTAGATATTCAATTAAAGAATTTATCCGACGATTACGATGCTTTAAATGTTAAAGCTAATTTGACTACTTCTGACACAAATGTTATTATTTCAGATGGATATCATGACTTTGGTTCGATACCTAAATCAGATAGTTTATTTGTTGAAGGAACATTTACAATTCAGATAAAAAATAGGGTTACCAACCAACATAATATAGAATTTGTAGTTGAAATACTTGGTGAAGACTTGGGAAGTGTCGAATATAGTTGGATTTCAAAATTTAATTTGGTAATAAATGCACCGGAAGTAGAAATTATGGATGTTCAAATAAATGATTTGACAGGCAATAATAATGAAATTTTAGATCCAGGAGAAACAAGTGATATAGAACTAATTGTAAAAAACAAAGGTAATTCTTTAATTTCGGGTTTAGTTGGAAAATCCAGTATATTAGGGCAAGGAGCTTTATATTTAACAATCAACAATGAAGTTTCAGACAGCTTTTCTTTAGATGCTGGTGAAACAGATACCATATCTTTTAATGTTACCGCTAATTCTGAAACTGTTTATGGTACAGTAGTATATATGAACTATGTTATAGAAGATCCAATAAATCAATTTTATACTATAACAAAGGATAAAGAAATAAGCGTAGGAGAAATTCCGAATATTCTGATAAATGATAAAGATACAAGTATTGTTAACAAAGGATATTTTTATGATTCGGGGGGAAGCGCAGGAAATTATTCTAACCATGAAAATGATACAATAACAATTCGTCCTTATAATGATGGTCAGTACATAAATGTAGAATTTTTGGAATTTAGCATAGAAGCAGATGGAAGTGGTTGTTATGACTATTTGGAGATATATGACGGTTTAAATACAGAGGCAGATTTAATAGGATCATATTGTAACTCAAATGTTCCCGCCAGTATTACCGCAACAAATCCGGAAGGGGCTCTAACGTTTAGATTTTCTTCCGATTATTCGGTAATTTATCAAGGGTGGGAGGCTGAAATAACAACGGTACAAGGAACAAATTACAATCTATCTTTAATGGTTTCGGACATTAGTGGCCCGGTAAAAGGAGCAGTTGTTGAGTTTGACGGACAAACTGATACTACTGATATAAATGGTGAAGCCCAATTTGTAAATATACCGAAAGGTATAAACTATCCATTGTCTATTTCAGCTATTGGATATGAAACTTTACAGACAACCCTTAATATATTTGAAAATATAAACGAAGAGTTTACGCTTGAAATTTTGAAATATGATATTACATTTAACTTGTTCGATCCGGATGGTTCTGTTGAAGGAAATGTAATTTTTAACGGATTAACATTATCAACAACAAACGGTATCGTAACTTTCGAAGACGTTGAATATGGATTAAACAAAGAATGTATAATTCAATCTTATGGTTGCGAAACCAAAATAGATACAATAGATGTAGCTACTAATATTTCTGTGGATATAGTTTTAAATGCAATAAATTACGATATTGATTTTATTATTTCTGATGGTATAAATCCCGTTCAAAATGTGATTATTGAGTTTGATAATAAGGAAGTAAGTACGGATATTAATGGGTTGGCTAAGTTTGAACAGGTGAAAATGGATACAATGCTAAACTATATTGTTCGAAAAACAGATTATGATAATATTGAGGGAAATGTTAATGTGTTGAAAGATTCAACTATATACTTAACCTTAAATGGAGGTAAAGCATATTATAAAGTGCGTTTTGAAGTAAAAAGGGAATTAAATCCAGTATATAATGCCGAAGTTATACTAAATAATGATACGCTTTTTACAAATAATGAGGGATTAGCAATTTTTGAGGATATTGAGGAGTTAGAAAACATGACTTATAAAATTACTAAACCACATTTTAATATTGAAGAAGGTACTATTAGTATTTCAGGCGACAATATTACGATTGTAAAAGATCTTACTTACACAACCTATGAAGTAATATTTAGACTTATTGAGAATGGAAATCCAGTAACTGATGCAAGTATTACATTTGATGGGATTAGTAAAGTAAGCGATAGCAATGGAGAGTCTATTTTTGAGTTGATTTATTCCCTAAACAGAACTTATCAAATAACAATGGATGGTTACGAGGATAATAGTGGGATGATTAATGTTGATGAGAATAAGGTTCTTGATATATTGATGGTTCCAACAAGAATTGACGATATAGAAGAACGGTATGTTAAAATTTATCCAAATCCATCAAATGGACAATTTATAGTAGAGATAAACGATATAAATAATAAATTATTTACGATAAGAATTTTTAATATAATTGGTTCTACTATTTATACCAAAGAAGTTTCTGGTTACTCTTATGTTCGCGAACAAATTGATATTTCGCAATATGCAAAAGGAATGTATTTTGTTTCAATTGAATCTGAAGATGGAACAATTAATAGCAATAGAATTTTAATTAGATAACTTTATTTAATTGGATTAAACCCGATTGAAAAATGAACTGCACCCCAAAAGTTTGATACAACATTTGGGGTGTAGTTCAAAAAAAGGATCGGGTTTTTTTATTGTTTAAAATTTAGGATATTTATAATTCAAAATCCATATTATGAAAGAAGATCATAAACGATTTATTTACAGCTTAGTTTTTCCGGTATTTTTTCTAATTATAATATGGCTCATTAAAATTTCTGAAATTTTATTAAATATTAATTTCACTTTTTTGGGAATTTTCCCACTTAAAACAAAAGGATTAGTTGGGATTATAACAGCTCCACTTATACATTCGGATATTGAGCATTTGATAGCCAATAGTGTTCCAATTTTAATATTAGGTACAGGAATTTTTTACTTTTATAACAAAATTGCATATAAAGTATTCTTTTTAAGCTATTTTATTGCAAATGTATGGATTTGGCTAGGTGCTCGACATGCTTATCATATTGGTGCAAGTGGATTAGTATACAGTTTTGCATCTTTTTTGTTCGTAAGTGGTATGATTAGGAAAAATATGCGATTAATGGCCATATCATTACTAGTTGTTTTTCTTTATGGAAGCATGATTTGGGGAGTTTTGCCTTTACAACCCCATATTTCATGGGAGTCTCATTTGATGGGGGCAATAGCAGGATTAGTTTTAGCGGTTTATTATAAAGATCAAGGGCCAAAACGAAAAGTATATAGTTGGGAGTTAGAAGAAGAGGATGAAGATTTAGATGAAGAAGATAGATATTGGGAAATTGAAACAGAAGAAAATGAAGATTGAAATGAAAAGTATCACTATATTGGTTTTAATAGTATTTTTTGGTTTTCCACTAAAAGCCCAAACAAAATATAATAAAACAGGGATAGCTAGTTTTTATGCTGATAAATTTGAAGGAAGGCAGACGGCTAATGGTGAGATCTATTATCATGTAAAAAGAACTGCGGCTCACAGAACATTACCGTTTGGAAGCGTTGTAAAAGTAACCAATGTGGAGAATAATAAATATGTTGTTGTGCGTATTAATGATCGCGGACCTTTTGTAGACAACAGAATTATTGATCTTTCAAAATCGGCAGCAAACGAGCTCGATTTTATTGAGAAGGGGCTTGCAAAAGTACGAGTGGAACTAATAGCTTCAACCGAAGATCTTCCAGGTAAAAAATCCGAATACAAAAAGAATGGGAATCGATCCCTTTATTTTAAAGTAAATGCAGAGCAGGTAAATCCCAAAGGTAAAGGAGTCCAAATAGGAAGTTTTAAAAGTGATGAAAATGTGTTTAAGTTAGTTAATGAAATTAGGAATAAATATAAAGAGGAGCTGTTTGTTGAGGTATCGGAGGTTAAAAAACAAAAAGTATATAGAATTATTATAGGTACTAGTAATAATGATGAATATTTAAACAATCTAAAGAAAAAACTCTCAAAGGAATACCCCGATTGTTTTATTGTAACATTTAAGAATTGATATTAGCTTATTTTAGTAAATTAAATAATTTTCCTATACTTAAAAAACTCATTGTTAATCATTTGATTTTCCTTCAAAACAAATTGCAATAGTTATTGAATTGAATTATATTTGAATTGAGGAGTTACTTTTTGTTTAATTTGTTGTTAACCAAAAATCTACGAATACAATTAAATAGTTTGTATATGTTAATAGACAATTCTTATTGAGATAACATATCTCATATAATTAATAATCTTTTAATTTAAATATCTAAGAATATGAGAAAATTTACAATTTTATTTTTTAGTACAGTCCTCTTTACAGTAAGTGTCTGTGGGCAAAATATTTTTCCTTCCGATGATAATGTGAAAATTGATGGTTACTCTTTACAATTTATTAGGCCTTCTACAGCTGGAGGGTGGGCGAGAGGCCTAAATTATTACGATACTGATAATGCAACAAGATACTCTGGAATTGGATTGTTTGGGTCTGGTGCTGAAGCGCGTTATTTTTATATTGCGCATGGAACTTATCCCTATAGTTCAAAATTGGGTCTATATATATTATCTGATGGAAAAGTTGGAATTGGAACCACAAATCCAAATGAAGAACTAGAAGTTAATGGTAACGTAGTAGCCAATCAGTATAAATTTAAAACTGTTTATTATGATTTCTCAGCTAGCCCAAGAACTCAGCTTGAAAGTATGAGCCTGAAATTGTTTGATGATTATAATGTTCACCGTCCAGGAGGTGAAGCTCCAGGTGGCAATAATTACGGGACTTTGTTATCTATATATGGAAGGGTTAATCATTGGGAGCACAATCTTTATTTTGGAGCTAATAAAAGGCTATACTTTAGAACAAGCACCTGGACAGGAGGATCGTCTGAAAATGGTACCGGAGAGTTCAATGACTGGAGAACTATATTAGATTCGAAAAGTTCAGTTGAATCTTCAGGAAATTTAAAGATAACTGGAACTGGAGACCATTATATTGCATCAGGTAATATTGGAATTGGAACTACGACTCCTGATTACAAGCTTACCGTTGATGGCACTATTGGCTGCGAAGAGGTAATAGTGGAAAATATTGTAGGTGCAGATTTTGTATTTGAAGAAGAATATGATTTAAGAAGTTTAAACGAAGTGGAAGAGTTTATTAAAACTAATAAACATTTACCGGAAGTTGCTAGTGCAAAAGATATGGAAGAGAATGGAATAGATATAGGTGAGTTTCAAATTCAATTACTACAAAAGATTGAAGAGCTAACACTTTATGTTATTGAACTAAAAAAAGAAAACGATGAACAAAGACAAATAAATGCTGAGCAAACACAATTAATAAAGAAACTAATAGAAAATACTAAATAATTATGAAAAATTACTTAAAAACCGTAAAAAGTGTAATAGCAATTGCTATGATATTCTGTGCTTTTATATCTAAAGCACAAGAAAGTATAACTATTTCTAACAATAAAATAATTTTCCCAAATGGTAGTGAGCAAACAACTGCTGCAACTAGTTCCGGAAATTCTGGTATTTGGACAATCGTAGAACCTTCGGGTGCAGATGATGGAGCAGCCATAAACCAAGCTTTAACAGATTATAGCCATGTAAGCTTATTACCCAATAAAAAATATATAATTAATTCCACTCGTATTATAATAGGTGAGAATAGTTCAACTTCATATCCTACAGATGCTAAAACATTATATGTTCCAGCAAATACAACCATAGAGTTTGATAGAGGAAGTTCGTCATTCTCCGCAATTGAATTAAGATCGAATGGAAACCTTATTGGAGAGGGGAAAATTGTAATGAAGGATGCAACTTGGTCATGGTCTCAAGGAAAAGCTGCAGTGATGGTTAATGGTCAATATGCAAAATTAGATTTTGGCACAATTGAAGGGTTTGAATATGGAATTTCAATGGGTGGTGAAACAGGAATTCAAGGGTGTAATTTAAAAGTCAAGTATTTTTTAAATAACGTTATTTTGGTGGTTATAAATCCAAATGGAGATGGGTGGGTGAATCAGAACTATATTCATATTGATGGTATGCACACTGATGGTGGCAGAAGATCACATAGTGCTTGGGCAAATTCCTGTGGTATATATATGGACCCAGGGGTTTCACCACATATGCCTAATATGAATACTTTTTCAGGACATATAGAAGGAATGAATATTGGGATAAAACTTACTGGGAAATTCAATAGATTAGAGGGTTTAAGGTTAGAGAATTGTACTACTAAAATACAAATAGAAGGTTCAGTGGTTGAAAATAATTATTTATATGGAACTTATGGAGAAATAACTGGATTAGAAACGTCATCGAATGGGCAAAAGCCAATAAGAAATTATACCGGAAAAAGTTTAAATGATGTATTAAGTATCTATGGTATGGATGAATTTACATATATGAATGTTGCATATCAAAATGGGTCATTAATTACGTCTGACGCTACTTTAAAAACGGATATTGAAGATGTGAATGGTGCATTAAATAAGATATTATCATTGAGAGGTACGAAATATAATTTAAAGTCAAAACAAAAAAACGATAATACTAAAAATTATGGTTTTATAGCACAAGAGTTAAAAGAAGTTTTACCAGAACTTGTTGTTAAAAGTGATTTAGATGATATGTATGCTGTAAATTATGACGGGGTTATTCCTGTATTAGTAGAGGCATTCAAAGAACAACAACAACTTATTGAAGAAAAAGACAAAGATATTGAGGAGTTAAGGCAGATGAATGCTGAAATAGTTAATATTCTAAAAGAGAAAGGGATTTTGAGTGATAATAGCTTGGTTTTAGAATCAGAGGAAGCAATATTATATCAAAATACTCCGAACCCATTTACATCAGAAACTGAAATACGATTCTACTTACCTCAATATGTGAGTGATGCTTATATTTTAGTAATGGATATGAATGGCAAATTGTTAAAGCAAATTGATATTTACTCAAGAGGAGATAGCAAAATTGCAGTTGGTGCAAATGAGTTTGCGTCAGGAATGTATATATATACTTTGATCGCGGATGATAAGACAATAGGAACAAGAAGAATGATCCTTACAGAATAAAGAAAAGGGCTTTAGCCCTTTTTACTTTTAAAAATTAACCTTGTGTAGCAAATACTCCTGAAAGGTGAAGTTCTTTTGGATTAATACTTAGTATCGGAAGACTTGCCCTATTTAGCATTTGTTGAGCTGCCGTACCCATAATGTAATTACCATCGGAAACCTGTTCAGTCATGATAGAGATTAAATCTGCATTTATTTCTTCAGCAAATTCAATGAGCATATTGGTGATATTCGAACCAATTAAAGAAACAGTTTCGTGTTTTACATTATGTTTGTCTAAATATTCGCAAACCTGATTAGAGTAAGCCGTTAGCTTTTTATTAATATCTTCGGTTTGTAATGATGTAACTGTAACTACATGCACATTTGCACCGAACCATTTTGCTAATTCAGTAGTAAAAGGAACTTTTTGCCTTGTGTCGGTGGAAATATCAAGAGGCAACACGATATCCTTAATATTTTTAGGTACTTCACAGTCCCTTATTGTAAATACAGGTTTATAAGTTGCTGTTATAATTTTAAAAGCATTACTTCCAATAAAAAACTTTTCAAACCCGGAAGCACCATGTGTTGAAGTTACTATAAACGAGTCTTTAAAAGACTCTGTTTGATTAACAATTTCGCGATATATTTTTCCTGATTTTACAATATATTGAAGTATAATTCCTGAAGGTAATTTAGGATTATATTTTTCTAAAATTTTAGAAAACTCTCTTTTTGCAAATTTATATTCTTCATCTTTTGTTCCCGGTCTATAATCAAGGCTCTTTTTTTGAACGTATACCATTTCTATTTTGCATTCAATTTTACTTGATAATAAAATGGCAAGCTCAAGACCTTTAAGTGATTCTTCTGAAAAGTCGATAGGAACAATGATACGGTGCATAATTGCTAATTTAAAATTTCTTTTAAAGTAAAGATATTTTTAGAAATATCGAAATATTTTAAACAGCAATTTACCTGTTATTCAATATGTTTAAAAAAGGATCTTTCGAATAATAAAATATAAGCTACACCGATAGTTATAGCAGAGTCTGCTATATTAAAAACAGGACGGAAAAAAATAAAATCCTGATTTGCCCAAAAAGGAAACCAACTCGGGTAATTGCCTTTTAAAACAGGAAAGTATAACATATCTACAACACAACCTTTAAAAACAGAAGCGTACCCCGACATATCTGCATTAGCTACTCCCCAATATCCAATCCATCTTTGTGTTATCGGATCAAAGACCGTTCCTTCATCAAAAATTAAACCATAAAAAACACTATCCAGAATATTGCCTAACGCTCCTGCCATAATAAATGTAATGCTTATAACAACCATGGTTGGAGCTTTCTGCCTGATTAATATTCTTAAATACCATCCAATTCCTATAACAGCAACAATTCTAAATATAGTTAAGAAAACCTTTCCTATTCCACCCCAAAATTTTATACCAAATGCCATACCGGGATTTTCAGTAAAATGAATTATAAACCAATCACCAAAAACCTTGATTTCTTCACCTAAATGCATATTAGTTTTAATCCAGAACTTAACACTCTGATCAATAATTAAAATTAAAAGAATGATACTAATAGATTTTATTGTAATTGATTTCATTTTTTAAGAATTTAGTGCATAAAACTATTAAAAAGAGTTGAATAATAAAAAATGATTGAGCCAACTTAGCTCAATCATTATGATAAAGTATGTTAAAATTTAATTAACGTTGATTTTGTTTAGCTTCAATGCTCAAAGTTGCATGTGGAACTGCACGAAGTCTTTCTTTTGAGATTAATTTTCCAGTTTCGCGGCAAATACCATATGTCTTATTCTCAATGCGAATAAGAGCAGCTTGTAAATGCTGAATAAATTTCTGTTGACGTTGAGCCAGTCTTCCGGCTTCTTCTTTAGAAAGGGTAGCTGCTCCCTCTTCTAAAACCTTAAATGTTGGCGATGTGTCCTCAGTATCATTACTTTCACTGTGGGTAATAGTATTTTTCAATATATCATAATCTTGTTTAGCTTTATTAAGCTTTGTCAATATTATTTCTTTGAATTCTACCAACTCTTCGTCTGTGTACCTTTTCTTTTCCGCCATAATTCATCAATTTTAAGTTGTCTAAAGATAAGAAATTTTTTCAATCAAAAAAGTAATTGTTAGCTTATCTTATCTATTTTGATATTTGTTTTTATTTCTTCATCAATTTCTACGAAATGAATTGAGTTTTGTTCGAAATTATCTACTAAATCTATTGATTTTGCAAGAGTTTGAGCACTTATGTAATCGTTAAATTTTTCGATAGCATTATTAATTAATTCATGTTTTTGAATTTGAATTTGTATTTTATCTGTAACGTCAAAATTACTGTCTTTACGAAGGTTTTGAATTCTATTTATAAATTCACGTGCGATACCTTCTTCTCTTAATTCATCTGTAACATTAATGTCTAGTGCAACCGTTAATTTACCGTCGTTTGCAACTAACCAGCCTGGTATATCTTCAGATGTAATCTCAACATCTTCCAATGTAAGGTTGATCGTTTCAGTATCAACGTTCAATTCGTATGTTTCATTGCGTTCGAATGCAACTATATCTTCTTGTGACATTTGTGCTACAACTCCTGAAATTTGCTTCATTAACTTACCGTACTTAGGGCCTAAAGTTTTAAAGTTTGGTTTTATCTTTTTAACTAAAACCCCTGTTGTATCAGTTATGTATTCAACATCTTTCACATTTACTTCCGTTAATACCAAATTTCGTACTGCATCAAATTTTGGCTGTAACGATTTATCCAAAATGGGAATCATTAATTTACTTAAAGGCTGACGTACTTTGATATTCACTTTACGTCGCAAAGCAAGAATCATAGAAGAAACACGTTGAGCGATATCCATTTTTTCTTCTAATTCAGTATCGATATAAGTTTCATTATATTTTGGAAAATCAGAAATATGAACTGATTCGGTTTTATCAATTCCTGTAATTTCATTTAAATCTGTAAAGATCTGATCGGCTAAGAATGGAGCGATTGGTGCCATTAACCTTGCAACAACTTCTAAACAAGTATAAAGTGTTTGATAGGCTGCAATTTTATCTTTTGAATATTCACCACCCCAATATCGCTTACGATTTAAACGAACATACCAGTTGCTTAGGTTTTCAGTTACAAAATCCTGAATTGCTCGACCTGCACGTGTTGGTTCGTAATTTTCATAATCGTTTTCAATTTCTTTTACCAAAGAGTTTAATAATGAAATTATCCATCGATCGATTTCAGGGCGTTCTTCTACCGGAATTTCATTTTCGGCAAATTTAAAACCATCTACATTTGCATAAAGAGCAAAAAAACTATAAGTATTATAGAGAGTTCCGAAGAACTTTCGTTTTACCTCGTCAAGCCCGGCAGCATCAAATTTTAGATTATCCCATGGTTGAGCATTGGTGATCATATACCAACGCAATGGGTCGGAGCCATGCTTTTCAATGGTTTCGAACGGATCAACAGCATTACCTAATCTTTTAGACATTTTTGCTCCGGTTTTATCCAGAACTAAACCATTTGAGATGATATTTTTATATGCAACCGAATCAAATAACATGGTTGCAATTGCATGTAAAGTGAAAAACCAACCTCGAGTTTGGTCAACACCTTCCGCAATAAAGTCCGCAGGGTAAACCTGGTCGAATCCTTCCTTATTTTCGAATGGATAATGCAATTGGGCATAAGGCATAGCTCCCGAATCAAACCAAACATCAATCAGATCTAATTCGCGAATCATTTTCTTACCGTTATCTGAAACAAGATAAATTCCATCAACATAAGGGCGATGTAAATCAATTTTTTCGTAGTTATCTTTTGAATTGTCTCCAGCAACGAAATCGGCATACGGATTTTTATCCATAATTCCTGCTTTCACAGATTTTTCAATTTCGTTGTAAAGTTCCTCAACCGAACCGATACATTTTATTTCTTTTTTATCTTCCGAAATCCAAATTGGAAGTGGTGTTCCCCAATAACGGGAACGAGATAAGTTCCAGTCTTGTAAGTTTTCTAACCATTTACCAAAACGTCCTGTACCTGTTGATTCTGGTTTCCAGTTTATGGTTTTATTCAGTTCGATCATTCGATCTTTTAAAGCTGTTGTTTTAATAAACCAGGAATCTAATGGATAGTAAAGTACAGGTTTATCAGTTCTCCAGCAATGCGGATAATTGTGGGTATGTTTCTCAATCTTGAATGCTTTATTTTCTTTCTTAAGCATTACCGCGATATCCACATCAATTGTAGGGTCTTTTTCGGTTAAGTTACGATCGTACTCATTTTTTACGAATCTTCCAGCAAAAGGAGCAAATGTTTCTTTATTTACATTGGTAGAAACAAATTCCGGATCCAGATCAGAGATTGGAAACATACGTCCTTGCTTATCAACCAAAGGATTTAATTTTTTATCCTTATCGAAAACTGTTAAAGGAGAAACTCCATTTTGTTTTGCAACGCGATCATCATCAGCACCAAAAGTTGGAGCAATATGAACAATACCTGTACCATCTTCAGTCGTAACAAAATCACCAATTATAACTCTAAAAGCATCTCCTTGTGGTTGTACCCAGTTTATTAGTTGTTCATATCTGATTCCTTCTAATTCTTTTCCTTTATATTCAGATAACACGTTATAAGGAATTTTTTTATCACCTTCTTTGTAATCTTCCAGATTAAGCTCTTCTGCCTTTTTATCGAAATGAGTACTGAACAAATCTTTAGCCAGAATAACCGTAACAGGTTTTCCTGTATATTGATTAAAAGTTCTTACACGAACATAGTTTATTTTTTCACCAACAGCTAAAGCAGTGTTTGAAGGCAATGTCCAAGGAGTAGTTGTCCAGGCTAAGAAATAAACTTCAGTGTCAGTATTTTCGAATAAGAACTCAGAATTTTCATTTCTTATAACCTTAAATTGTGCTACACAAGTTGTATCCTTCACATCACGATAACAGCCCGGTTGATTTAACTCGTGTGTACTTAAACCGGTTCCTGCTGCAGGAGAATATGGTTGAATGGTATATCCTTTATAAAGTAGATTTTTATCAAAAAGTTGTTTTAATAACCACCATAAAGTTTCAATATAACGATTATCAAAAGTAATGTATGGATCGTCCATATTAACCCAATATCCCATTTTATGTGTTAGGTCTTCCCATACATCGGTATACTTCATTACTTCCTTTTTACATGTCTCGTTATATTCGTCGACAGTAATTTTTTTCCCGATATCTTCTTTAGTGATTCCTAACGCTTTTTCAACTGCTAATTCAACAGGTAACCCATGAGTATCCCATCCTGCCTTGCGTTTTACAAGATAACCTTGCATTGTTTTATAGCGGCAAAAAATATCTTTAATTGCACGTGCCATTACATGATGAATGCCAGGCATTCCATTTGCAGAAGGAGGGCCTTCGTAAAAAACAAAAGTTGGCTTTCCTTCGCGTGTTGTTATACTTTTATGAAATGTATCATTCTTATCCCAACGCGCAAGTATATCCTTATTTACCTGCGACAAATCTAACTGCTTATATGTGCGAAATTTTTCACTCATCGAATATCTATATTTTTATGGTCTACAATAATTTAAAGCGTACAAAGATAGAGTTATGAACTAAAAAATGCAATCAAAATTTTATCTGTAGTTTATTTTTTAATTCCTTTTTTAAGCGTAAAGGCAAAGGAAGTTCCGTTTTCGATTGTGCTCCTTGCATTAATAGTTTGATTATGAGCTTCTACAATATGTTTAACTATAGCTAATCCAAGTCCAGTACCACCCGCATTTCTAGAGCGGCTTTTATCTACACGATAAAATCTTTCAAAAATCCTCGGAACGTCTTCTTCCGGAATTCCAATACCGTTATCGGTTATTTCCACTAAAATATTTTCATCCATATCAAGGAAGGATACTTCTGTATACCCGTAATCTCTTCCATAGTTAATTGAGTTCACCAAAAGATTAGTTATTAGTTGATCGATTTGTTCTCTGTCAGCATTAACAAAAATAGACTTTTCATAATTTAACTTAAACCTTAGTTCTATACCTTTATCTTTCGCTCTTAGTTCCTGACTGTCAAAAACTTCTTCAAACAATTCTACAATGTTAAAATTGGAATAATGTAATTTCAAAACGCCTGATTCTAATCTTGAAATAGCTTCTAAATCTTCTACAATCGAGATCATACGGTTAATACTTTTTTCTGTTTTCTGAAGATATTTTTTATTGATTTTGTTATCATCCATACCTCCGTCAAGTAAGGTTAGAACATAACCTTGTATATTAAAAATAGGTGTTTTAAGTTCATGAGAAACATTACCAAGAAACTCTTTTCTATATTTAGCTAACTGTTTTAATTGAGCAATTTCTTTTACTTTGTTATCTGCCCAACTCTTCACTTCTTCATTTACTTCTTTTAAAACATCTTTCTCTTCAAGGTCTCTTCGTAAATCTTTTTCAGGAATATTATAATTATGAATAGTCTTATAAATAGGATTAATCTTTTCGAAAATGAAATTATTTAAAAGATAATAAACTATGATATAATTGCTTATAAATATTAGTAATACTGAAAAAACCAGAGGTAAAAATTCTAAGACCGTTCGTGGAAAATGTAATACCATTTGCGTTAATGCTGAAACTACAGCAGCAATTAAAGATATTAAAATTGCCATTTGCTTGGGTGATGAACTTCTCATAAGCCTTATTTTTATATAGACGAAAAAGCCTCATAATGCATGAGGCTTCGCACTATCTTGTTTTATTTTTTTATTTATCCAGTTGTTGCCTTACTATTTTTGCAACATATTTACCGATAATATCAAATTCAAGATTTACCACAGTACCCACCTCAAATTGGTGAAAGTTAGTAATATCATAAGTAAATGGAATAATAGCAACTTCAAAAGACTTGTCTTTAGAGTTAACAACCGTTAAGCTAACTCCATTTACAGAAACTGAACCTTTTTCAACTGTAATATAATCTTCTTGCGAAGGGTCATATTCAAACGTAAAGTACCAGCTACCATCCGCTTCGCGAACGTTTGTGCAAGTTGCTGTTTGATCAACATGTCCTTGAACCAGGTGCCCATCCAATAAACTATCAATCTTCATGCTTCTTTCAAGGTTTACTTTGTCATCAATCTTAAGTAATCCAAGATTCGATTTATCTAAAGTTTCTTGTATAGCAGTTACAGTAAATGTTTTATTTTCCTTATCCACTTTTACAACCGTTAAACAAACTCCATTGTGAGCAACACTTTGATCGATTTTTAATTCTTCTGCAAAAGAACATTGCATGGTAATATGCAAGTTTCCCTGATCTTTTTCAAGATTCACAACTTTTGCAGCTTCTTCAACTATTCCTGAAAACATAGTAATAAAAATTTAAAGTTAAAATCTTTGCGAAGTTAGGAAGTTTTGTAATATTCGACAAGTTAAATTATGGTTAACAAAATATTGAGAGAAAATACTAACTCGGCATCGGAAGTTTTAAACTAAAAGTTGACCCAATGTTTACCTCCGATTTAGCATGAAGGTCTCCGTTATGTTTCCTTAATATTTGTCTTGATATACTTAATCCAATCCCGGAGCCTTCCTTTTTGGTAGTGAAAAAAGGAATAAAAATTTCTGGTAAAACTTCTTTTGATATACCTCCCCCGTTATCGCAAATGGAGATATTTATGTAATCTCCTTTTAAAGAAGTTTTAAGTTTAATAATTCCGTTACTTGAATTAATAGCTTCAACAGAGTTTTTAACTAAGTTAATTATAACTTGTGTAATTTGCTCTTTATCTATTGAAATAAAAAATACTATATCTGATCTTATATAAGTTAATTGAATATTTTTATTTGTACAAAGTTCTTTCAATAATGGAATTATTTCATCCAGAAACTGGTTCAATTCAATTTGTTCCAACTGCGGTTCAGGAATCCTCATCATTTTTTTGAAGTTTACAACAAAAGAATTTAATCCTTGACTTCGATTATCAATGCTTTTAAGTCCGGTAACTGCAATATTAATGTCTTCATTATTTAGTTGGGTTATTGTCTTTGTTTTTTCGTTATTAGTAAAAAGCTTTAAAACTGAAACGGTTAAAGAACGAATAGGGCCTATAGAGTTCATTATTTCATGAGTAAGAACCCGAAATATTTTTTGCCATGTCTTTTCTTCTTCTAAATCAAGTTCTGTCCGTATGTTTTCAAAGGAAATAATTTGAACCAATCGCTGATTTATAATAATTTCCTTTAGCCTAAATAAAACACTTTTATAACCACTTTTTGTGTTTAGATTAATAACTTTTTTCTTTGATTTATTTAATTCTTGTAGCTCTTTCGAAAGATTATCTTTAAGGGTATCTAATTGTTGTATGTCTGAAACTGATTGGATTTCAAGGATATCTAAACCGGCGCGATTTATTATTTCTACCTTTCCTTGTTTATCTGTTGTAATAATTCCCGACGGCATTTGATCCAGAATCTGTCTTAAATATTGATGAGTACTTTCCTTTTCCAACTCAGCCAAGCGAACATACCTAATTATTTCATTAAAGTTGACATTAAGTTCCTTAAATGATTTGGCAGAACTAGAATTAGCAATATAATCGCTATAGCGTAAATTCTCCAAAAATTGCTTAAGGCTTCTATTAGTTTTATTAACATACCTTATCAATAAAAGAATCAATAAAATCCATAAAATACTTATGGTTAATTTGGCGACTTTATAATCATTGTTGCTCCATGCAATGACAAGGGCAATACTTGTAATTGCAATCAATATACAGATTAAAGCAACAATTATGTTAAATCGGTTAAAACCCATATTTCTTCATTTTATTATAAAGTGTACGTCTCGTGATACCTAACTCTTTTGCAGCTTCAGTATAATTATTATTGTGCTTTTGCAGAGCAATTTTTATTATTCTAACTTCATTATTTTCAAGATCCAGAGTGTCAAAAGTACTTTTAGAGGAAATCTTTCGAAAATTAAAATCGGTTTCCGTAAGATAACCGGAATCATTTAAAATAACTGCCTTTTCAAATGAGTGTTTTAACTCACGAATATTTCCGGGCCAATGATATTTTTGTAAAAACTGGATACCTTTTTCAGAAATACCTTTGATGGATTTTTGATATTTATTACAAAATATATTTAAGAAATGAAGGGCAAGACCATGTATATCTTCCAACCTTTTTCGCAAGGGCGGTATTTCGATCGTAACCGTATTGATTCGGTACAATAAATCTTCACGAAATTGTTTTTTTTCGGTTACTTCATATAAATTCTGGTTAGTTGCGGAAATTAATCGTACATCAATATCAATTTGTTTTGAGGATCCAACAGGAGTGATTTTTTTACTTTGAATTGTGGTTAAAAGTTTTTTTTGCGAGTCAAGATTCAAATTGCCAATTTCATCTAAAAATAAAGTCCCGCCAGAAGCAGGTTCCAGTTTACCAGTTTTCGACTCCTTTGCATCGGTAAATGCACCCTTTTCATAGCCGAACAATTCACTTTCAAACAATGATTCTGGGATAGTTCCTAAATCAATACTGACGAACATTTTTTCATTTCTATAGGAAAGTGCATGTACATGTCTTGCAATAACTTCTTTCCCCGTTCCATTTTCTCCTAATATTAAGATGTTGGCATCAGTTTTAGATACTTTTTCGATTACGGACATTATTTCCAACATTCTGGGAGATGAGCTATGATATATATTTTGATCTTCTTCTATTTCAGAACGTAGTTTTTTATTTACTTTTTTTAATGATTTTATTTCTCGTTTAGAGTTGGCTATTTCTGATGCTCGAATAACTGAAGTTATAAGTTTATTGTCATCCCAAGGTTTTTCTATATAATCCACTGCTCCATTCTGAATTGCCTGAACGGCTTTTTCTATTTCCGCAAAGGCGGTTAAAAAAATAATTGATATATCCTGATCGATTTTTAATATTTCTTTCATCCAAAAAAAGCCTTCATTGCCGGTATTTAAACCAGCAACAAAGTTCATGTCAAGAATAATAACATCATACATCGAGTTGCTTAATGTTGAATATAATTGTCCAGGATCAGTCATAGAGTCTAAAACACTACAACTATTTCTGAGAAGCAACTGAAGCGCAACGATAACATCAGTATTATCTTCAACAATGAGAACTCTTGGAGCAGTTTTCTTCATAGTTATAAATTTAAATAAATGTATAAAAATGGGAATTATTTTCCCAACAGGTGGGAAAAAATTTCCCAAGTAATTAACGTGCTAAAAAAATAAGATTCATAAAATCAGTATAGTATGATTTTGGCATTCAAATTGGCATAAACAAACATGAATAATTAAATTTGAGTATTATGTTTAAGAGTTTTTTATTATTAGCAATTAGAAATTTTTTTAAAAACACTTCTTATTCTATAATTAATATTTTTGGTTTATCAACAGGACTTGCTGCCTTTATATTGACCACATTATTTGTTAAGTTCGAAACAAGCTATGATTCTTTTCATAAAGATCATGATAGGATTTATAGGGTAGAACAAAGGGTAAGTTTAGCAAATGACGTTGATACATGGAACCAGATACCTGCGTCTGTAAGTACGGTATTAGAAAATAATTATCCAGAAATAGAGGAAGCAATAACTGTTAGAGAAATATGGGGAGAATATCTTTCTACATCGAAAGAAAGAACTTTTATGGAACCAAATGGATTTTACGCTAATCCTGACGTGTTCGATTTATTCGCCTTTGAATTTATAGCTGGTAATAAGGAGACTGCATTGGATGCTCCCATGAAAATAGTATTAACGGAATCAGTTGCTAAAAAACTTTTTCCAGATTCGGATCCTATGGGCAAAAGCATATTTGTTGATAGCAAAAGAGCCTACGAAGTCTCTGCTATAATTGAAGATTACCCTTTTAATACAAATACGAAATTGACTTATTTGATTCCTTTTAGTACATATAAAAATGTTTACAACAGAGATTTTTTTGAAGAATGGGATTGGCACGATACTCGGGTATTTTTAAAGCTTAAAGAAAACGTTGATTATAAGCAGTTCGAAAGTAAAATCAAGTATTTATTGGATGATTTTTTAGAAGATAGAACAGATGAATTGTATCTAAACCCAATTTGGAAAGTGCGATTAAGACAAGGAGATGACGATGGGTATTGGGTTGCAGTAATTTTGTACGGAGCAGTTGGTTTTTTTACGCTTATACTGGCTGCAATGAACTTTATTAATCTTACAACAGCTTATTCGCTCACTCGAGCCAAGGAGATTGGCGTAAAAAAAATAGTTGGTAGTTCACGTTTTATTTTAATGAAACAGTTTCTGGGCGAATCGTTGGTTATAGTTTTTATTTCATTACTTGTTGCATTAACCATTGCAGAAGCCTCTTTACCTTTATTTAATAGAATTGTTTCGGTACCAATGGATATGAGGTATATTGAAGATTGGCAATTTACATTAATAATTATTGGAACTACTGCTTTAACAGGAATTTTGTCTGGATTGTATCCTGCATTAATTCTGTCTTCATTAAACCCATTACATATAATAAAAAATCAGCTATTTAAAGCTGATAAATTTAAAAAGTTTTCAATGAGAAAAGGGTTAGTAGTATTTCAGTTGGTTTTATCTGTGCTTTTTGTGATAACTACTTTAGGTGTTTTAAGTCAATTTAATTACCTAAAAAATAAAGATTTAGGTTTTGATAAACATGATTTATTTGTAAGTAAGATAAAAGAAACTAAAAAAGTTAAAATAAACGAATTTGCGATTTTAAGAGAAGACTTGTTGAAGATTCCGGGAGTAATAGATGCTTCGGTTTCATACAACTCTCCTTTTAACGGTTCTTGGGGTAGAGTAGTAAATTGGGAAGGTAGTCAAGTTGGTGAAAATATGAATTGCAGGTTTAATAGAGCATATGCGACTTTCTTAAACACTATGAAAATAGATTTAATAGCTGGAAGGCATTTTGACCCAAACAGAGCAGCAGATTCCGCAGCTTGTATTGTTAATGAAACTTTTGTAAAAGTAATTGGTTGGAGTCCAGAGGACGCAATTGGTAAGTTGGTTTGGGATAGAGATTATCAGATAATTGGAGTTATGAAGGATTTTCATGAACAATCTCCTTTCGCAAAAATAAATCCATATATATTAATTCATCATCCTGGATATTTAACAGGATGGAAAAACATATTGATACGTGTAAATGATGAATCTAATGCCGAATTAAAAGGTAGAATAAAGTTAAAATTAGAAGACTATTTTCCAGAGAGTAATTTCGAAGTGGTCCCCTTTAATTTGACTTTAGATAATAATGATACCAATAGAATTTATTCGGGTATGGCTAAAACTTTTGGATTCTTCTCCGTAATATCAATTATTATAGCAGTTATTGGATTATTTGCTTTGGTTTCATTTAGTAGTAAAAGAAAGGTTAAAGAAATAGGAATTCGAAAAGTTCTTGGTGCTAAGGCTAGTCAACTTTTTATAAAATTAGCCAAAGAGTATTTTAAGCTTATAATAATAGCAAATTTAATTGCTATTCCATTTGGTATTTTTATGGGAGGGGCTGATCCTTCCTATTACAAACCTGAACCAAGTTATTCAATGTTTATTTGGGTATCATTATCTTCAATTATTGTTACTATTGGTACTATAAGCATACAAATAATTAAGGCATCAAGAGCAAATCCGATAGAAAGTTTACGGTACGAATAGCACTATCATAATAATAGAAAAAATCCGAAGCATGCTTCGGATTTTTTATTGGTATAAAAGAATATTATAACTTTTAAATAATTGCAAAAAATAATACTCTTAATAAATATATTAGCTTTGTTAAACTAATTAAACTAAAAACTGTTTTAAGAATCTATGAGCAATATTGATAAAAGGATAATCGAATTTATAAATAAACACCATGTACTAACCTTAGCAACATCTAAAAATAATATACCGTATAGTGCTAATTGTTTCTACGTATATTACGAAGAAAAAAATATGCTTGTTTTTACTACCGATCACACAACTAAACATGCTCAAGATGCTGTTCAGCAGAATATTGTGGCAGGCTCAATAGTATTAGAAACAAACGTGGTAGGTAAAATTCAAGGGATTCAGTTTCAAGGAAGGATGTACGAACCAAAAGAGGATTTATTAAAACAAGTTAGAACAAAATACTTAAAAAGATTTCCGGTGGCTATGCTAATGAAAACTCATTTATGGGTTGTTGAGTTAAGTTTTCTTAAATTTACAGATAATCGATTGGGTTTTGGAAAGAAATTAATCTGGGGTAAAGAGGAATCAGAAAAAATATCTTAACATGATTTTAGTAACAGGAGGTACAGGATTAGTTGGTTCACATTTACTGTTAGAACTTGTAAAACAGAGTAAACGTATACGGGCTATAGTTCGAAATAAAAGCAAGATAGAATTAGTAAAAAGGGTTTTTTCATATTATACTGATAAGCCAGAAGAGTTTATGAGTAATATAGAATGGATCGAAAGTGATATGTTAGATTTAGTATCATTAGATAAAGCTTTTTTTAATGTTAAGCAGGTTTATCATTGTGCAGCTATCGTTTCAATTGGCGGGAAGAGTAGAAAAGACTTAATAAATGCAAATGTAATAGGTACCGAAAATATTGTAAATATGTGTTTGACGCATCAGGTAGAAAAGTTGTGCCATGTAAGTTCAATTGCTTCTTTGGGTAATTCGTTAAACGGTGAACTTATTGATGAAAACACAGCCTGGACAGTTTCAAAAAATCATTCAGCATATTCAATTAGTAAGTTTAAATCGGAAATGGAAGTTTGGAGGGGTATTCAGGAAGGTTTAAATGCGGTTATAGTTAATCCGTCCGTAATTATTGGCCCAGGATTTTGGTATTCAGGTAGCAGTTCATTATTTACTAAAGTTGCAAAAGGAATGAAATATTATACATCGGGTTCAACTGGATTTGTTGATGTACGCGATGTGTCAGATTCAATGATTAAGTTAATGGAGAGTGATATACAAAATGAAAGATTTATTATTAGTTCTGAGAATTTAAACTACAAAGAACTATTTGAAAATATTTCGAGGGTTATTGGTGTTAAATCACCCAGGAAGGAAGCATCAGAGAGGTTATTACGAATTGCAGTTATTTTCGACTCAATAGCAAGCATATTAAGAATAAAGAAAAAAGAAATTACGAAAAGTGTAGTTCGCGCAAGTTTATCAAAGTCAAATTATTCAAATAATAAGATTAAAGAAGCAATTGAAAAAACGTTTATCTCAATTAATGATAGCATCGCAGATACAGCTGATAAATTTAAAAAAGAATTAACAATTAGCTAATTGTGTTGATTTTAAATTAGTTAATATTGCAAGAAAATAGATAATATGGTAAAAGGAAAGAATAAAAAGAAAAAGAAGGGAAAGAAAAAAGGAGAAGAATTAAACAAGCAAATACTTATAAATTTAATTATTGGGTTCTTTACTAGTAATCCAAATAAAATATACAATTACAAACAAATAGCTAAGCAGTTTGATATTAAAGATGTTGCGACTCGCGGCTTAATTACAGCTATTTTATATGAATTACGAGATAATGGAACCTTGGTGGAAACCGCCCGAGGTAAGTTCAAATTAATTCAGCAGGGAGGATACATTACCGGGAAAGTTCAATTAACAATGCGAGGAGCAGGTTTTATAATTTCAGAAGAATCTGATGAAGATATTTTTGTAACGCAGTCTAACCTTAACCATGCATTAAATGGCGATACAGTAAAGGTATTTTTATATGCTAAGAAGAGGGGAAAGCAGCCCGAAGGCGAGGTAGTTGAAATAGTAGAACGAGCAAATCAAAACATTGTTGGAATTGTTGAAGTATCAAAGAGTTTTGCTTTTATGACAGCGAATAGTAAGCAAATGCCATATGATGTTTTTATTCCATTACCTAAATTAAATGGAGCAAAAAATGGCGATAAAATTGCTGTAAAAATCACTGATTGGCCGGAAAAATACCGAAATCCGTTTGGTGAAGTCGTTGCTGTGTTGGGTAAACCGGGAGAGAATGAAACAGAAATGCATGCTATTTTGGCTGAGTTTGATCTTCCTTACTATTTTGATAAAAAGGTTGAAGAAGCGGCCAGTAAAATACCTGATGAAATTACAGATATAGATTATAAGGAGAGAAGAGATTTTAGGGATATTAAAACTTTTACAATAGATCCTGCGGATGCAAAAGATTTTGATGATGCATTATCTATTCAGAGGCTGGGAAATGGAAACTGGCAAATTGGCGTTCATATCGCAGATGTTACTCATTATGTAACTCCGGATACAATAGTTGAAAATGAAGCTTTTGAACGGGCAACTTCTGTTTATTTGGTCGATCGGGTTGTACCAATGATTCCTGAGAGACTTTCGAATCAAATTTGTAGTTTACGGCCTAATGAGGAAAAACTTTGTTACAGTATTGTATTTGAACTGGATAAAAATGCCGATATAATTGATCAATGGATAGGTCGTACAGTAATCAATTCGAACCGAAGATTTAATTACGAAGAAGCTCAGGAAATTATTGAAGGTGGAGAAGGTGATTTTAAGCAAGAATTGTTGGTTTTGAATGATTTGGCGCAAAAAATTAGATCGAGAAGATTAAAAAACGGAGCGATATCATTTGAAAGAGTCGAGGTAAAATTTAATATTGATGATGATGGTAAACCGTTAGGAGTATTTTTCAAAGAGCATAAGGAATCAAATCAGCTAATAGAGGAGTTTATGCTTCTTGCTAATAAAAGAGTGGCTGAGTTTATTGGTGATATAGAAAAAGGACAGCTTGCAAAAACATTTGTTTACCGAATTCATGATAAGCCTGATCCTGATAAACTTGAAAAGTTTGCTCAGTTTATACAAAGATTTGGTTACAATATAAGTACAACAGGTCATAAAAACATAACTACATCGATAAATGATTTACTGGACGAAGTTCAGGGTAAAAAAGAACAGAATGTAATTGAAACTTTAGCTGTAAGGTCAATGGCAAAAGCGGTTTACTCAACAAAAAATGTTGGGCATTACGGATTATCTTTTCCATTTTATTCTCATTTTACCTCTCCTATTCGTCGTTATCCTGATATGATGGTTCATAGACTTTTGACCGAGTATATGAATGGTGGAAAAAGTAAAAACAAAAATAAGTACGAAGAGATGTGCAAACACGCATCCGAAATGGAACGTCGCGCTGCTGAAGCTGAAAGGGCATCGATAAAGTATAAGCAAGTGGAGTTTATGAAAGATCACATAGGTGAGGAGTTCGATGGAATTATTTCAGGTGTAACAGAATGGGGATTTTATGTTGAACTAAACGATAGTAAATGCGAAGGATTAGTTCATATAAGAGAGCTGGATGATGATTATTACTTTTTCGATGAAGATAATTATGCGATTATTGGAAAGAGAAATAAAAAAACATATCAATTAGGAGATCCGGTTACGATCCAAATAGTTAGGGCAGATCTGGAAAAGAAGCAATTGGATTATGCGCTGGCATAAATTTTCGACTTGTTATTAGCGAATTTAAAAATAAGCCAGGAAGCTATTAGTAAAGTCATACAGAACACAAAATTGAATTTTTGAAATAAACAGTCGAAGAATTTTGAGACTGTTTTTTTATTCTATATTTTTGGAATATGAAATAAAAATATTCGAAAAATGATAAAGGAGCATATCGTAAAGAAACAAAAAGCAATCAAATACAAAATCGTAGGAATAGCATCTGATGTTTTTAGTCGCTTCGGATTTAAAAAAGCAACTATGGAAGACATTGCGAAGGAAGCAGGAATGGGAAAAAGTTCAATTTATTATTATTTTAAAAGTAAAGAAGAGATTTTCGAAGCAGTTGTAAAAAAGGAGGCGCATGCTTTAAGCCTTGAACTTGAAAAAAAGGTAATTAATGTAAATGATAGTCCAAAAGATAAGATTAGAAATTATACAATAATTCGGATGAAATATCTTAAGGAAATGGTAAATTTCTATGAAACCTTAAAAAATGATTACTTGGGGAATCTTGCATTTACAGAACGTATACGAAGAAAATATGATAAAGAAGAGCAGGAAACCATTAAAAATATTTTGCAGGAAGGTGTAAATCAGGGAATTTTCAATATACAGAACGCGAAATTTGCAGCATTAGCATTTGTAACTTTCCTTAAAGGATTGGAAACAACAATGATCATTGACGAGGAATGGGATATAAAAAGCTTGGAAAAAAACCTTGATGATATATTACATATTTTATTTTATGGAATGGTAAAATAGCAGAATGAAACTAAAACTCTTTATAGTACTTTTTTTTATTCCTGTTATCTTGTATTCTCAAGAAAAGTTAAATCTTGAGGAGTGCAGACAAATAGCTTTACAGCGAAATCGAAAAATCAAAGTAGCCGATGAGAATCAATATATGATAAACTCAATATCTAAAGCTGCTAAAACACAACATTATCCTCGATTTGGAGCAAACGGCGCATTTCTTAGAATGAATAAAGAGATTAGTTTATTAAGCGAAAACCTCTTTCTTCCTATTATACCGCAAGAAGCGATAACAAATGGTGTAATAAATGAAATAATTTTGGGCAGAAATCCTGATTTATTGCAACAGACCCTTGTATTAGACGATAATGGTAACATTGTATATGATGAAAGAGGAAATCCGGTTTTTAAGAATTATGCATATCTGCCTGCTGATCAGGCTACTTTGGATTTAGATAATGTTTTTCTGTTAAATTTTAGTATGAAACAACCTGTTTATATGGGTGGTAAGATTAGAGAAATTAACAGAATGGCACAATTTGCTGAAGATCTGTTCCATGCAAAAAAGGTTTTAACAGAAACAGAAGTAATAGTAGAAACAGACGAAAAATACTGGCAGGTTATTTCGCTGCAAGAAAAGGTTAAATTAACGACTTCCTATAAACAAATGATTGAAAACCTTCTTGCGGATCTTAATAATTTTTACGAAGAAGGAATTGTTACAAAAAACGACGTTTTAAAAGCTAAGGTAAAATATAATGAAGTAGGTTTAAAACTTTTAAAAGCTACAAATGGACTAAAATTAGCTCAAATGTCATTGAATCAAACCTTGGGTTTCCCTTTAGATACAATTATTCAATTAACTGACACAATCATTATAAATTATCAGTTTAAAGAAAAAAATATTACAGCAACAGAAGCTATTCAAAACAGAGCTGAATTAGATATGTTGAATTCTACAATTAGGATTGCGGAATCTGCAGAGAATGTTATGAAATCAAGATATCTTCCAAATGTTGGTTTAACTGCGAATTACTTATTTATGAATCCTAATCCTTATAATGGATTTAAAAAAGAATTTGGAGCCGATTGGAATGTAGGCGTTTATCTAAATATTCCTATTTGGCACTGGAATGATAAAAAATATACAATACAAGCAACAAAGCATAAAACGAATGCTTTTAAAGAACAGTTGGCTGAAAGCGAAGAATTAATTACGCTTGAGGTAAAACAAACCGAATTTAAATATACTGAATCAGTTAAAAAAGTGGAAATGACTCATATGGCTTTACAACAAGCTAAAGAGAATCTGGATGTTACACAAGATAGTTTTGATGAGGGAATTATAAATACAACTGATTTGTTGGAAGCACAAACTATATGGCAAGAGGCTTATTCGGAATACATTGACGCAAAAACAGAAAATAAAATTTTTGAAACAGAATTATTTAGGGTAACCGGCCAATTAAAATATTAATCCATGAGAGCAATTGTAATCATTATAATTACAGCTTTAAGTTTTACAGCCTGTAATAATAAAAAAGAGGTGGAACAGGAAAGCCCTGTTTTAATTCCTGTACTTGTTTCAAAATCTGTTGAAAAGGAATTTAGTCCTGAGTTAGCTTTCTCTGGTACAGCGTTTGCAAAAAAGGAAGCAAACTTAGGAACGGCTGTACCAGGAAGAGTGGAGAAAATTCATTTTAATGAGGGACAAAAAGTTAAAAAGGGCGATTTGTTAGCTGAACTTTCATCGGAACTATATATGCAAGCGCTTATTGAAAGAAATGCATTAAAAAAAGATTTTGATCGGGTAAGCAGGTTACGAGACAAAGGTAGTTTAAGTGAGCAAGATTATGATCATGTAAAAGCAAAATACGATGCGTCCGTTGCTAAAACTGAAATGATGAAAAAGAATTCTGAAATAAGAGCCCCTTTCCACGGTATCGTGGTAGATCATATTGTCAAAGAAGGGGAAAACTATTTTTTTGCTCCTTACCTAAAACCAGGTTATTCCATGACATCTGGCATTGTAAAATTGATGCAACTGGAAGTGCTTAATGTTGAAATAGATATCAATGAAAAAGATCTTTCAAAAGTATATAAAGGACAAAAGGCCAAAGTTATATTCGATGCATATCCGGATAAGGCATATCAGGGAAAATTAGCTATGGTCGAACCCATTTTGTCGACGCTTTCAAGAACCGCTAAAGGGCAGGTAATAATTAACAATTATGATTTACTAATCAAACCCGGTATGTATGCAAAAGTATTTATAGAATTACCAAAAATTAAAGCAACATTTGTTACAAATGAATCAATATACAGGCAACCAGGAACAGGTAATGATTTTGTATATATAGTTAATGGAAACATGATTAACAAAACACAAATAAAAAGACTTTATACAGTTGAAGAATTAGTTGCGGTGAATGGAATCAAGCCTAATGAAACAATAGTTGTAGCAGGAAAAAATAAATTAAGAGACGGAATGAAGGTTGAAATTAAAGAAAAATAGATTCAGGCTTAATAAAAATTTAAAGCTTATGAAATTACCAAAAGCAAGTGTTAACAGGCCTGTAGCTACCGCAATGGCATTTATAGCCATACTTTTATTTGGTTTGGTTTCTTTAAAAAAACTCCCTTTGGATATTATGCCCGAAATGGAGCTTCCTACCTTAACTATAATGACCATATATCCGGGAGCTTCAGCAAACGAAGTTGAAGAACAGGTAACAAAAGTTCTTGAAGAAATATTGGCAGGAACTGAAGGATTGAAGGATATTACTTCTGATTCTCAAGAGAACATTTCATTTATAGCGTTGCAATTTGAGTGGGGGAGCAATATTACTAATGCTGCCAATGATGCACGCGATTTATTGGAATTAACCAAAAGAAAGCTACCGGAAGATGCCGAAAATCCAATAATTTATAAAGTAAATTCATCACTATTTCCAATTCTTGTGTATGGTGTAACGGCCGATGAGAATTACTATGGGATAAATAATATTATTAAAGATGAAATTGTAGGCCCTTTAAAAATGGTCAAAGGAGTTGGTTCCGTAGTATACATGGGACAGCCTGAACGAGAAATAAAAGTAAATGTTGATCCTCAAAAATTAGCTGCTTATGGTTTATCAATAAGTCAGATATCAACAATTTTAGAAGCAGAAAATATAACTATCCCAGGCGGCAATATAAAAGTTGGAATTAATGATTTTGCTGTAAAAGTTCCCGGAAAATTTCAAAGTATTTCGCAAATTGAAAATGTTGTACTTGTTAATTATCAAGGAAGAATAATTAAATTAAAAGACATTGCCACCGTTAAGGATGGATATAAAGAAAAGGATGAGTGGGCCAGGTCAAAAAATGGTTTGGGAGTTGCACTTTTAATTCAAAAACAATCTGGAGTAAATACCCTGGAGGTTGCCAATGGTATCAGAAGCAAGATGGAAGAAATAGAGAAAAAACTGCCATCGGATATGGAGGTTTTTGAAATAATAAATACAGATGAATTGATTGTTGAATCAATTGATAATTTAACAGAAACCTTATGGTGGGCACTTTTATTTGTAACCTTAGTAGTATTTGCATTTCTTCGTGAATGGAGGTCAAGTTTAATTGTTCTGTTAACTATTCCTTTTTCTTTGATCATAGCTTTTATAGTGATGTTTATCATCGATTACACGATTAATATTTTTTCTTTAATGGCTATTGTAATTGCCATTGGAATGGTTGTTGACAATGCTATTGTGGTTTTAGAAAATATCACCCGCCATATTGAACAGGGATCAAGACCTAAACAAGCATCAATTTTTGGTTCCGGTGAAATGGGAATGGCTATTACAGCATCAACTACTACAACCTTAATGGTTTTTATTCCTATGATTTTTGTTGGTGGTGTCGTTGGGTTACTTTTTAAGCAGCTTGCAATTATAACTTCAGTTACTATGGTTGCTTCTCTGGTAACCTCACTTTCATTAACTCCAATGGTTTCATCAAAGTTGTTGAAAGGATTAAAAAAAGAAAAGGACTTAAAACCAAAAACAAAATTCTATAAATGGTCGGAAAACCGATTCATAGTATTGGAAAGTGCTTATAAAAATGTATTAAATTGGTCTATACATCATAAGTTTCTTACCGTTTCAATTGCAATTGTAATTTTTAGTATAAGCATTATACTTGGAAAAAACTTAGGTTCGGATTATATTCCAGCCTTTGATGCAGGGGATATTTCACTGGTTTTTGAAACGGAAATTGGAACCAGTGCTAAAGAAACTGACCGGGTTGCACAAAAGGTAATGCAGATTTTTGAAGAAGAAGTTCCTGAAATGTCACCTGGGTCGCTGTCTTCAATTACAGGTCAAACAGATGGTGGAACATTGAAGTCGGTTGGTTTTGATGAGGGTAAAAACATATGTACTGTAATTGCACATTTAGTAAAGCCTCATAAAAGAGAAAGATCTGCAATTGAAATTGGTGAGGTTTTAAGACAAAAAGTTTCTGAAATTCCGGAAATTGATAAATTTCATATTACTGCAGGAAGCATCATTTCAGAAGCGATCACGGGAAGCGTAAAGCCTATTGAAGTTGAAATTACAGGTAATGACTACCATAAAATTAATGAATATGCAAGAGCATTATATGCTAAAATGTTAGACATTAAGGGGCTTACAGATTTACAAACAACTATTGATGACGGTAAACTGGAAATACAAATTGATATTGATAAAGATAAAGCTTCGGCATTGTCTTTAAATACTGCAATGATTGCAATGCAGGTGCGTCAAAGTATTTTTGGTTCAAAAGCAGGCGAATACACTGAATCGGGAGAGGATTATAAAATAAATGTGAGGTATGCTCCTATGTATCGTTCAAAAATAGAAAGTATAGGCGATATTCAAATCATGAATTTACGGGGGGAGCAGATTCCAATTTCTGCAATTGCAGAAATTAAAACAGGAACTGGGCCGTTGTCTATAAAGCACAAGTCGCAACAAAGAATTGTAAAAGTTATGGCTAACCTAATTAATATATCATTAGGAGAAGCAGCGGAAGAAGTTAAAAATTTAATCGATACAATGCCAATTCCTGATGATGTTGATGTAGTGCTTTCAGGACAAATAAAAGAACAAGGAGAATCATTTACCGATTTATATATAATTCTTATTATTGGTGTGATGCTGGTTTATATGGTAATGGCAGCTCAGTTTGAATCTTTGAGTGATCCGTTTATAATTATGTTTGCAATTCCATTCAGCTTTGTAGGAATTATTCTTGCGTTTTTTGTAACCGGAGTTACCTTAAGTGTAACAACTTTTATTGGAGTTATTATGCTTATGGGAATCGTGGTAAACAATGGAATAGTATTGGTGGATTATACAAATTTACTTCGTAAAAGAGGTTATCTTATAAAAGAGGCTGTTGTAGAATCTGGTCGATCGAGGATGCGCCCGGTTTTGATGACATCTTTCACGACAATGCTTGGAATGCTACCAATGGCATTAAGTAAAGGTATGGGTCGAGAGATGTATGCTCCACTTGGAGTAACAGTTATTGGAGGATTATTGGTTTCAACAATAGTTACGCTTATTTTGGTGCCTACCATTTATGGTATCTTTCATAGAAAGGAAAATTAATTATGAATTATAAATTATCAATGAAAATGTAATGATTAATAAATCTTTTGATTTTGCTTTACAATTAGTTGAATTATATAAATTCTTAACAAATAATAAGAAAGAATTTATAATGGCAAAGCAATTATTAAAGTCTGGAACTTCAGTAGGTGCTAATGTAAAGGAAGCTATAGCAGCTTCTAACAAAAAGGATTTTGTAAATAATGTTAACAATATCGGCAAAAGGAGCAAGAGAAACATCATATTGGTTAAGACTTTTATACAAAAGTGATTATTTAAATCAAACTCAATTTGCTAGTTTACATAACCTTAATTTAGAGATTATTAAAATTATAAATAGTATCGTTATTATTACTCGAAAACATCACAATTTATAATTACTAATTTAAAATTTATAATTCAGTAAGCTATGAAAATGATTTATGTTACGTGCAATGTAAGTGTTAGAGAGCCTTTGTTAAAAATGCTGGAAGAAAACGATATAAAAGATTATCAGGTAATTGAACAGGTAACAGCAAAAAGTGTAAAAGGTGAACCTCGTTTTAATACAGCTGTATGGCCAGGATATAATTCATCTATATTTATGCAATTCTCAGATGATAACAGAGCAAAGGAAGTAATGCAATTAATTAAAGATTTTAACAAATCTCTTTTTAATGATAATGAGTTAATAACCGCATGTTCCTGGACACTTAATGATTATTTTTATGATTGATCTTTAATATTAGTATTATAAAAATATGTATAGAAAATGTTATCTTGGTACTTATTATAAACCAACTTGTCACCTACCTGCCAGCAGGCAGGGCAGACAGGCTAAAATTTAACGATATGAAAATGAGATTATTTTTTATTTCTCTGATAGCAGGATTATTTATTACACCAAATCTAATTGCTCAAGATGCTGATAAAATATTAGGATATTGGTTAACACAGGATGGAGATTCTCAGATTAAAATATTTAAAGCTAAAAATGGGAAATATTATGGTAATATTAAATGGTTAGATGAGCCAAACGAAGAAGATGGTTCTCCAAAATTGGATAACAAAAATGATGACCCTGAATTACAGAAAAGAACAATTCTAGGTCTTCAAATTCTAAAAGCATTTAAATACGATGAAAACGATCAGGAATGGATCGATGGAACTATTTATGATCCACAGAATGGAAAAACGTATAAATGTTATATGTGGTTTGAAGATGGTGATGATAAGACTTTACACGTAAAAGGATTCATTGGAATTTCGGTAATTGGTAGAGAAGTAGAATGGATTAGAGAAGAAAAATTAAGAGGATAACTATGCAATAATATATCTAAGGAGGTGTCTAAAAAGTTAGAATTTTTCTTTGTTCTGTAAATCTGCAATTACCCTATCTCTAATGCCTGCCTGTTAGTAGACAAGATGTATTTTGATTTACAGCACTTTATTCCAGCCAACCTGGTAAATTGGCTTTAGGGTTTGGGCAAAAAAATAGCTGAGAAGGATATAATTTAAACTTTTGGATACCGTCATGTTATCTAAATAATTATGGATAATAAAGAGGTTATTAATAAAACTATTGATTTTGTAAAAGATAAACTTAGAGGAGATAGCTCTGGTCATGATTGGTGGCATATTTATAGGGTATGGAATATGTCAAAGAAACTTCAAGAAAAGGAAGGAGGAAACCTGTTTATAATAGAGATGGCTGCATTATTGCACGATGTTGGTGATTGGAAGTTTCATGAAAAAGAAGAAGAAGGAATAGATATTATTAAAAATTGGCTGGATCAATCTGATATTTCTGAATCCGTCAAAATAAGAATTGTAGACATAATTAGTAATGTTTCATTTAAAGGGTCCGGAGTTAAGGATAAAATGGAATCTATAGAAGGAAAAATTGTTCAAGATGCTGATCGAATAGATGCTATAGGAGCAATTGGAGTTGCTCGCACATTTGCATTTGGTGGAAAGTTTGGCAATCCAATGTTCGATCCGAATGTTAAAGTTAAAATGCATAATAATTTCGAAGAGTATAAAAATTCAAAAGGAACTACCATAAATCACTTTTATGAGAAACTCTTACTTTTAAAGGATCGGATAAGTACCAATACTGCGAAACAAATTGCTAGAGAGAGACATTCATATATGGAAAATTTCCTGAAGCAGTTTTATGATGAATGGGAAAGCATTAAATAAAGTTAATTTTGTTTTAATTCAGATAGTTTGATAAAGATTATTATTCTTTTTTTAGCGTAAAGATCATAATGAGATGAGAAATATTACACGATTTTTTGCAGATTTTTTTAATTTATTCTTTCCAGACTTGTGTATTGTCTGTAATTCGCGATTAATAAATCAGGAAGACTTATTATGTACAAAGTGTTTATATAACCTGCCTAAAACAAATTACCATAAAGAAATTGATAATCCCGTCTCCAAGTTATTTTGGGGACGCACAAAGATTGAATATGCAACAGCCTTTTTCTCTTTTAGCAAAGGAAGTAATTATCAATATATGATGCATAAGTTTAAATATCATGGTAAAAAAGAAATAGGTTTTGTTTTAGGTAAATCATTTGGGAATCAACTAAGGAATAGTGTATTTAAAGAAGCAGATATAGTAATACCTGTTCCCCTCCATAAATTTAAACTCAAGAAAAGAGGTTATAATCAAAGTGATTGGATAGGAAAAGGATTAGCAGAGGCACTTAAAATCCCAATTGATACAAAATCGCTCATTAGATCTGTTGCTACAGAAACTCAAACCCGCAAATCGAGATTTGACCGTTGGAAAAATGTAGAAAGTATTTTCAAGGTTATGCATAAGGAAAATTTAAAAGGAAAACATATTTTATTAGTTGATGATGTGGTTACAACAGGTTCTACTCTTGAAGCATGTGCAAATTCATTACTTGAATTGGAAAATACAAAGGTAAGCATCGCAACATTAGCAGTAGCTTAAAATGTTTATAAATAAACTAAATTTCTCCCCAACGTTTAGCATTAATTTCAAAACCCGCAAGATCTAGAACACGATTTATTACAGTTGCAATTACTTCATCCGTATTTCTAGGTTTTGAGTAAAAGGAAGGTGTTGCAGGACAGATGATTCCTCCCGCTAAAGTAATTGTTTCCATATTCCTTATATGAATCAGGTTATATGGAATTTCCCTGGGAACTAATATGAGTTTTTGTTTTTCTTTTAAAATTACATCAGCTGCTCTTGTTATTAGATCATTAGATACTCCATTTGCGATTCTTCCAAGTGTTCCCATCGAGCAAGGACAGATTATCATCGTATCGTATTGGGCAGAACCCGATGCGAAAGGGGCATAAAAATCATTAGGTTCATATTGTTTAAAACGATAATTTAAATAAGAGTTGTTTTCTAATTCATATTCCCAAATCTCCTTGGCATTTTTTGAAAACACTACTCCGACTTCAGAGATTTGATTCTCTAATGTGGATAATTTATCTAATAAAGATTTTGCATATATTGAACCACTAGCTCCGGTTACTGCTATTATTATTTTGTGTTTTTTTATCATTCCCCAAATCTTGCAATTTGATAATAAACAGCAAATGTCAATACATTGTTGTATTGGCCACGGTTTAAATAATAAGTTTGATCTCCCGGATGATCTCTCACAGGTAAAATAGAATAATTAAAACGTATATTGAAAAAAAAGTTATCGGTGATTTGGTATTCTATTCCTGCAAGTCCTGAAAGCTCAAATTCATCAAAAGCAGGATCAGCCGGTTCATCTCCAATTTTATCTTTGTTTTCAGTTGATTTTTGGAGGTAACCCACAGTTAACCCCACATTAGCACTAAATTTCCCCAAAAAATGATATTTCAAAAACAATGGTAATTCAACATAATTTAATTTGGAGACGTAAAAAACACTTTGATCTTTATTGTCGGATTTGCTCCCCTTCTGAATATATCTTAGTTCTAGCTGAGCATCCACATATTGGTTTAACTGAGCATTTGTGTAGATTCCAAAAGCCAATCCGGGCTTAGAATACCCTCCCCATTGATCACCATCTAATTGCGAAGCAGATAAACCGGCAAAAACTCCTCCACCAAATGTTTGAGCTAATATTATATTAGAAAAAGTTGTAATTAGTAATAGAATAATGATTTTTTTCATAAAATATTTAACTAATCTTAAATGGCTAAAGTAATCAAAAATAATAAAGAAGTGCTTTTATTTATTAAGGTTTATTAGCAAACTTTAACACTTTTCTCACGTATAGAAAGGTATAGTTTTTGTTATTTTGTATATTATATTACAATTAACAAACCTTGCTTATGAAAAACTTTCTACTTTATATAACATTCATGATTCTATTTGGTTCTTTATATGCATCACCAAAACATTTGAAACAAAATCCGTTTGGTAATGAAATACAACCTGATTCAACGAATGTTTTTGATATTCAAAAATTAAAACTATATCCTAATCCGGCTAGAGATTATATCTTTATTGAGTACGATGTGATTTATATAAAAGAAGCAAAGCTTCAGATATATAACTCAATAGGAGCAGTTGTCTATACCAAAACGCTTGAAGAAAAACAAGATAATTTAAGAATTTCGGTTACTGACTATAAGAACGGTTTGTATTTTTGTTCCTTACAAATTGATGGAAAATTGTTAAATACAAAGAAAATTTTAATTAATCGTTAAGATATTTTTCCTTTAATATATTGATAAGCCGGCGAACTCCAATGCTGGCTTTTTCTTTTATAAATGTTACTTCTTTGTTCCATGTATAAACTTCATTCGGATCAATTAAAAAGATGGGAATACCTTTAGGTACATAATCCAGTAACCCTGCCGCAGGATATACATTTAATGAAGTACCTATTACAACAAAAATATCTGCAGTTTGACAAATACTTGCAGCTTCGGAAATAGCTGGAACAGCTTCTCCAAACCAAACTATATGTGGTCTTAATTGAGAACCTTTTTCACACGTATCTCCCATTTTTAATTCCCATTTGTCTAATTCGTAAATTAAATCAGGATCAGCTGTACTTCTCGCTTTTTTTAATTCACCATGTAAATGTAAAACCTTGGTACTTCCTGCTCTTTCGTGCAAATCATCTACGTTTTGAGTAACTATTTGAACATCGAAAAATTCTTCTAATTCAAATAATCCAAAATGTCCATAATTTGGAACAGCTTCAAAAAGTTTTTTTCTACGTTCATTATAAAATCGCATAACCAGTTCAGGGTTACTTTCCCAGGCATGCGGACTTGCCACTTCCATTACATCGTATTCTTCCCATAGTCCGCCCATTTCTCGAAATGTTCTTATTCCGCTTTCTGCGCTAATTCCTGATCCGGTTAAAACAATAAGTTTTTTCATTATCTATATTTAAAATCAGTGTGTTAAAACTTTACTAATTTACGGAACTTTTCTTTTTTATGAAATATTCAAGTATTTGTACCTTTTTTTAGTAATTTAGCCTATGTATTCAGTTTTATAAGGTGCTGAATTTCTGACAAATAGACTTATGATTGACCATAGTACCATACTAAGAATAATTGACACTGCCGAGATAACTGAAGTTGTTCAGGACTTTGTTAATTTAAAGAAGCGTGGTGTAAATTATTTGGGATTGTGTCCTTTTCATAACGAAAAAACACCATCATTTACTGTTTCTCCTTCAAAAGGAATATATAAATGCTTTGGTTGTGGCAAGGGAGGAAATTCAGTTAATTTTATTATGGAACATGAGCATTTGAGTTATCCTGAAGCTTTAAAATATCTAGCTAAGAAATATAATATTGAGGTTGTAGAGAAGGAACTTACGGCAGAGGAAATTCAACAACAAAATGAGCGAGACAGTCTTTTGGTTGTAACCAAATATGCAAATTCGTACTTTCAAGACAAGTTACACAATAATACTGATGGAAGAGCAATTGGATTAAGTTATTTCAAAGAAAGAGGATTTCGTGAAGACATTATCAAAAAATTTGAATTAGGATATAGTTTAGATGTTCGTGATGCTTTGACTATTGCTGCTAAGGAAAAAGGTTATAAGATCGATTTTCTTGAGAAAACGGGATTAACTATTGTTAATGAAAATGGTCAATATGATCGTTTTCGGGGACGTGTAATTTTTCCTATCCATGGCTTGTCAGGAAATGTTATTGGCTTTGGAGGAAGAATCTTAAAAAAAGATGCAAAAGCGGCCAAATATTTGAACTCTCCGGAATCGGATATTTATCATAAAAGTAAGGTATTATACGGAATGTATTATGCCAAAAAAAGTATTACTCAACTTGATAAATGTTACTTAGTTGAAGGTTATACGGATGTAATCTCTATGCATCAATCAGGAATAGAGAATGTTGTAGCTTCTTCTGGTACTTCATTAACAGTAGAGCAAATTAGGTTAGTAAAACGTTTTACGCCAAATGTAACAATAATTTATGATGGTGATGCTGCCGGAATAAAAGCTTCACTTCGAGGGATTGATCTGGTTTTGGAACAAGGATTAAATGTAAAAGTTCTGTTATTACCTGATGGCGAAGATCCGGATTCTTTTGCAAAATCTAATAGTTCAACTGAACTTGAGGAATTTATCAAAAAAAATGAAGAAGATTTTATCACATTTAAGACACGTTTGTTATTTGATGAAGCAAAAAACGACCCGGTAAGAAAAGCAAATCTCATAACCGATATTGTTCGATCTATTGCTGTAATACCGGAAACTATTATAAGAACTGTATATATAAAAGAGTGTAGTAACATTCTTGAAATTGACGAAAAAGTTCTTTACGGTGAAATAAACAAGATCCGAAGGAAAAATTACGAAAAAGAGTATAAAAGAACAATCTCACCTGATGAAACTTTTAAAACAGCATCGCCAACTGTGCCTTCGTTTGTTGATGATGTTTATTCCGAAGCTCAGGAAAAAGAAATTATTCGTTTATTGTTGCATTATTCTGAACAAACGCTATATACATATCAGGAAGATAAATATGATGAGCCAAGACAAGTTTCTGTAGCAGAATATATTATTGGAGAAATTTTAAACGATGATTTAGAGTTTAAAAATTTAATTTATAAGCAGATATTTCAGGAATATTTAGCTGCATTAAATTCTGGAGAACAAATCGACAAAAAGCATTTTATTTATCATTCCGATCCGGGAATATCTAAACTTGCTGCAGATTTATTAAGTACTTCCTATACATTAAGTAAAATCTTTAAAAAAGGAGGTGTTCATATTGAAACGGAGGAGATGAAATTAAAGCAGTTAGTGCCGGAAACAATAATAGCATATAAAAGAAAAATTTTGGAGATTGCACAAAGCGATGCAAAATCCAGATTAAAAGAGTTTCAAGACTCTAATGCATCTCCTGAAGAAATTGATCAGTTGCAAAAAGAATTTATGCGAATCACTTCTGTTATTAGTGCAATTTCAAAAGACCGGGGCTGGGTTGCATTTAAATAATAGTTCTTTGTTTTTTTGTTATAATACAAAAAGTAAAAAAAGCTTTTACGATAAATTGATTAATTCGATTTCCTGCCCGTTTTATTTCTTCACTATTTAGGTAACGATCGGTAAATTATATATTACAAATAAAAAAAAGAATATTTAAAAATCCGGTTAAATATATAACCGGATTTAATGAAAACTAAACTAAACCAAACCAATCAACTTACTATATTTGAAATATCATTACCATTATTATTGTTATTAAGATTGGAATACCAGTTTACTTTTCGTGATAAGTACATTACTATAGCTAAAGCTAAGAATAATCCAATGCTTCCTAGTAATAGAGAATAATCTTGCAGTTGTAGAATAATAAATAAGAAAGCATAGAGTATAATTAGTACTAGAGCTACAATAGATGTAAGCCGTACATTGTTAAATATACTATACGAATATGTCGTAATTAAAGCAATTATTGCAAAACTTGCTATAAAGTAGGCCAGGTTAAAACTGAAATGTTCGGATAATGATACTAGGAGAGTGTAAAAGATGCTTAAACCTAAACCTACTAGCAAGTATTGAATCGGATGAATCCGTTTTTTATTTAATATTTCTGTAAAAAAGAAGATCAGAAATGTTAATGATATAAACATAATAGCATATTTAACTGATCTTTCTGATTTTTGATAATGATCTACCGGAAGTAATAATTTTACTCCAAACGATGATGAATTTATTCCATAACCATCGCCAATCCATTGTTGTGGATAAGAACGATTTAAATGTAAAACTTTCCATTCTGCTTCAAACCCATTTTCAACAATGTTATGATCGGCCGGTAAAAATGCACCGTCGAAACTGGGATTTGCCCAACCTGAAGTTAATTTCACATCTGTTTGTTTTCCTAGTGGTACAAAGTATAAATATTCACTTCCATTTAATTTAAGGTCAAACTGAAAATTATATTTATTTTTATTATTAAGGCCAATTAACGTTGATACTCCGGTATAAGTAGTTTGATGATTTATACCTGGATTTACATCATATTGTTCTTTATTCCATTGTACTTTTATGGCTTCTTTAATTCCCCTCATATCGGGAATTCGTATTGATAAAGTCGCCTGATCCCACAAAATGTTTTTATCTTGTATTTTCCAATCACTAAAATCGGGCTTGTTGAAGGTTCCTTCAAAATTTAATTTAGTTTTATAAACAACCACTTTGTATATGCCTCTTTTCCTTTCTTCCGGATAAACTTCTCCTTGTATATTTAAATTTTCCGGAAGAAAATGAGCATATTGAATGTCCTCAATAATTTCTTTATCTTTTTTGTAATAAACTTTATAAGGTATAGTTATAATAGGACCTCCAATAGTTTGTGGGTTTCCCCATTTATAACTTACCTCAGAAATAGCAGAGTTTCTCAAAGAGTTTCTTTCCTGGATTAATCTTCTTATCATTCCTGCCGGAATAAGAAGTACTAATATTAAAATCCCGATTACAATAAACTTGATTGTTACCGAATTTCGTACCCAGAATTTTGATTCGTTTTGCGACATTAATTTAAGTTTTGTTTGCTAAATTAATTACTCAAATTAACGGGAAAAATTGTATTACAGCAAGTTAATAAAAGTTAAAAGGTATGAAAATGTATTAAATACGAAACTTGTTAAGTGTAAAAGTAATTGAAGTTCCCTTTTTAGGTTCGCTTTTTATTTCTATAGTACCACCATTTTTTTCAACAAATTCTTTACAAAGGATTAAACCTAATCCCGAACCCTTTTCGTTCGATAATCCAGGTCTTGTATAATGTTTATCAATCCTGAAAAGCTTTTTCTGATCTTCCTTACTTATTCCAATTCCAGAGTCCACAACAGAATATTTTATCATGTCATTTTCACCAGTACATAAAATATTAATTTTACCGTTCTCCGGAGTAAATTTCACTGCATTTGAAAGCAAATTCCTAATAATGGTTTTTACCATATTTTCATCTGCAAAAACTAGGTATTCCTTAATAATTGATGAATTCAAAGAAATATTTTTAGAATCAACTTTCCTTTTTATAAGTTCAACACTTTCGCTTGTAAGAAGTTTTAAATCAATAGGTTTTGGCTCAAACTTAATTTCGCCCATTTGACTCGATGACCAATCTAATAAGTTCTCAAGAAGATTATAGGTAGTTTGAGAAAGCTTATTTAGCTCGCCTATAAAGGTTTTAGTTTGAGTTTTATCGTATTCATCAAAATCGTTTAATATAATATTAGTTGACCCGGCTAGCGTACTTATAGGATTTCGAAGGTCGTGTGCAATAATTCTAAAAAACTTATTTTTAGTTGCATTACTAATTGCTAATTTATCTCTTTGTTCTTCAATTTCCTTCTCCGCTTTTTTTATTTTAGTAATGTCCGTATCAATTGCAATAATATTAATAATATCTCCATCCTTATCTAAAACAGGTGTTAAAGTAGTCTGAGCCCAAATATCTTTACCATTTCGATTTTTTGTCTTAAACTCGTATACAACAGATATTTTTTCTTCAACACAAGTTCTTAATACTTCTTTTATATTTGGATTGTCACTTCCTTCTATGATGTTAATAATCTTTTCCTTTTTAAACTGATCATATGTGTAGCCATACATTCGAGTAAAGCCTTCATTAATCCATTGCATGTTAAGCTCTTTATCAAATATAGCTATACCATTGTCAGTTTCACTGGCAACTTTTGATAATTTTTTTAACTCTATATTAGCTTTTTTAAGTTTTAGGGCTTGATTTGTAATTTCCCATTTTTGTTTTTCGAGTTCTTCATTTTTAGCACTAATTCTTTCATTAGCATCTTTTAGATGCTCGGCTTGTACAAAAATTTCTTCTTTTTGCATTAGAATTTCCTGAGTGCGCTCAATAACAACCTTTTCGAGTTTTTCCTTTTCTTTTATTAAACGATACGTGTATAATCGTACAATAATTATTATCAAAACAATCCCAATAATTATATAGGCTAAAATAGCACCAAACCTTCTATACCACGGTGGTAAAATTTTGAATTTGAACTCAGCAGGTTCACTTTCAATTTCATAAAGATTTTTAGCCTTAACCTTAAATATATAATCTTTTTCTCTCAGGTTAGTATATTCCTTTTTAGTTTCTGTAGTCCAAGCAGACCATTCCTCATCATATCCTTCAAGATAATAACTATATTGATTTTTAGATTCATCTTCATATGATGGAACAGTATAGTTAAAAGTAATAGAGTTATCTTTATATTCTAGAATTGTCTCGATATCAACTGTCGGATCAGTTTTAAGCAATCTCTTAATGGTAGTGTCTTCTATATTTTCTACCATTATAAAATTTGTGCCGTTATAAATTGTTGAATCGCCTATCGATACTTTTCGTATAAGAGTAGGATTTAAACTGTAATCTTTAATTTGCGTAGGATAATGCCTGAAAACACCGTTTAAAGTGCTAAACCACATCATTGAATCAGCGTAAGTAGTTACAAAAAGACTTGAAGTTCTTTCTCCATAAACTTTGTACCATGATAAGGAATCAATAATTTTTTCAGAAGTTTCTTTTTTTAACGAATCTTTAGAAAACACGTACTCCGAAAAGGTATTGGAATCGTTCAATATTAGAAACTTATTATTACTGATAAAAACTAATTCATTGCTAATATTAGCTAATCGCACAGATTGTACAGAAGATAACCCGTCGCTTTCATCAAATAAGCGAATTTTTGCTTTACCCTTATCAAGTGGATTCTGAATTTTATAAACTCCCTTATAACTCGCACTAGCCCATATATTGCCTAAAGAATCCTCGATAAGTTCATGAATCTTATCATTATTAAGGTATTGTATTCCGTGGTCGTTCCATTTTCCATTGGAGTAACTTAATAGAGCAATTCCATTATTTAAGCCCAAGAAAATCTTTGAAGGATCCTTTTTATATTGATAGATTTCAAATATTCCGCTATAATCAGATATAAGTATTGATTTATGGCATTTTATTTGATATAATCCGGTGCTTGATGCAACTAAAAGCATTACATCTTTAGATGAAGGATTGTATTTGATCGTTTCATCCATTAACTTATTATAAAGTGTGCCGAAATCTGATGATGGCGAAATAAAATATAAAAACCCCCAAGCTTGTTCAAACCTGCCCTTTACTGGTTTAAAAGTGTTTATAGAGTAATTAATTTGATCTGATTTTCTCGGTGTATAATAAACTCCTGTACCTGTTGAAACATATAAAATATCATCTAAACTTGCTACATCTGAAACGGTGCCATGGATTCCTTTATCAACATTCCAGTAACGAAAAGGAGATAAAACATCTATTTGTTTTATTCCATCTGCCATAGCAATCCATAAAGCTTTATCTTTTTCAAAATACAAATACTGAGGTGAACTTACCACTCCGGTTGATTCTTCATTTATAATATCAACTACTTCCCAATTATTATTTACAATTAGAACTCCACCGGTAATTGATCCAAGGGCAAAAAAATCATCATTTAATTTTATTCCGTAATAAAATATGTGCTCGAGCAAATAATGATTAAGTTTTTTTGCATTAACACTTAATTCCGAAAAAGACGTGTATTTATTAGATTTTTTAGATTTATCTAATAAATACAAACCTTCAGTTCTTGTGCATACCAATAGCTTATCCTTGAAAGGAATAATTGCATGAATTCGTTTATCTGAAAAAAAATCACCATTCTCAATTAGTATCAATGAGTCTTTTACAAGTTTTTTTAAACCGGCTCCCATTTCTTGAACATAAAGTTCATTTTCAATTTCAAAACTTAGATAAAATCGTTCTTTGGTTTTAGTCCAATAATCAAATTGTTGATTCTTATATCTAAATAAGTAATTATCAGTTAAAAAATAGGTATCATGTTCTATACAATGAATATCCCATACATCTCCGAAACTTAAATAGCTTGAATCCAGCAGGTGAATTAAAGAATTGTATTTTAAATCTCCTTTCTCATCTGGTAAAAGGTATCCGAGTTCGTTAAATGCGCCAGCATATAGAATATTTTTATCGTCAATGGCAAGATTACGTACAGTGGAATAATTTGGCATAAAAATTTTTCTCCATTCGCTACCGTCATATTCCAGGATGCAATTAGAGTTTCCAAAATACATTACACCTCTAGAGTCTTTAACAATGGACCAATTTTGTAATGGTGCATCATAATCTTCCGGCGAATAGTGTTTTGAAATTAAAAGACCTCTTTCCTGAGCGGGTAAAGCGATTGTAATAGAAAAAAATAGAATGATGAATATTATATGTTTACGATATATTTTCAGAGTTAATTATTTTTAACTTGGTTTAAGTTTTCTAATATTTCTATTACTTCTTCTTTAAATTTTCTACCTATAGGTAATTCAATTGATCCAATGTCGATTCCTGATAAGCTATATGCATCAATTTTATCAGTTGCAACCATAAATGATCTATGAATTCGTAAAAACTTTTTATTATCTAAAATTGACTCAAAATAGCCTAATTGCTTTTTTGTAATTACCGTTTTGCATGAGGTTACTACTTTTACATAATCTTTTATACTCTCCAAATAAAGTATATTCTTTAAATATACTTTAACCATCTTCTTGTTTTCTTTTAGGTAAAGAATATCCTCAGCATTTATGTTCTCTTTTGTTTTTTCCTTTTTGTTATCATAAACCCTATTTACAGCGGTTAATAGTCGTTCAAAGCTAATTGGTTTTACAATATAATCTTCAACGTTTAATTCAAATCCCTCAATTGCATAATTTCTATTTGCCGTTGTAAAAATTACTGAAGGAGAAGTTGATAAACTCTTGAGAAAATCTACTCCTGAAATATTCGGCATTTCTATATCTAAGAAAATCAGATCAACTTCATTTTCTTTAAGAAATTCATAAACAGGTATAGCGTTATCGAATCTTCCTATTATTTCAATATACGGAATCTTTTTTAAGTAACCTTCAATAATCGTTATAGCTAATGGTTCATCATCGACTACAACACATTTTAAATCCATAAATAGTTTTAAATTAGGCGATTAAGCGAGACGTCTATTTGAAATTAACGAGCAATATAAAAATTATTTTTAAGAAACACTTAATCTATTTCAATAAAAATTTAGATAATCTGAGCAAATTAGTTTTTTGGGGTAGGTATTTGCTTTTTGTCTATGCTAGAAAATATTATGATATTATAATTATAACTTAATATTCAATTTTTAACCCATAAATTATTTACTTATGAAAAAATCTACTCTATTCACGTTAACCTTAATCTTAATGATGAGCTTTGCAGCTTTAGCTCAGAAGAGTTATGTAAATCCTGCAGCTAAGTATTGTGAAATGCTTGGATATCGCTATGAAATTGCTTCCACAAAAGCAGCTGGCGATGTTGGAATGGTACATTTACCTGATGGCAAAATAGTTAATGCCTGGGATTTTTACAAAGGGAAAGTTGCTAAAGAATACTCTTATGCAGCTCTGCACGGTTTCGAAATCGAGACTGAAGTAATCAAAGAAAACGGATTTATAATTGAAAAACCTGTTTGTGTGCGTTCGAACAAAGGAGTTGAAGAACGTATAGATTTATTGGAGTTTATGAAGTTAAATGGCGATGAATTAATCTTCGAAGTTGAAAGAAATACACCTAGCATGCGAGATATTGCAAAGCCAGATCCTAACTTTAAGTCTGTAAAATCATTGCCTACTTCTTTCGATTGGAGAGATTATAATGGACATACATACATAGGAGATGTTAGAGATCAAGGAGGATGTGGTTCATGTTATGCGTTTGGTGCAGCGGCAGCAGCAGAAGGTTCATATAACTGGGCGACCGGAAGTTATGATGGTAATGTTGCTGATTTTTCTGAATCATACATAGCTTGGTGTATAAGTCAGGCTTCTCCATACAGTAGTCATTTTAGCGGATGTAATGGTGCAGATTATGACTATTATGAGTTGGAAGCTTTAACAGACCCTGACTGGGGAGCTATTCCGGAGTCTTACTTTCCTTATACTGATGCAAATAACCAATCGTGCCCACCATCAACCTTAAGTGCTCCAAAGACTATTTTCCAATCCTGGCATAGAGTTGCAAGTAGCGACGTCGACGCAATTAAAACTGCCATAATGACTTATGGTGTTGTAGATGCAGCAGTATATGTAACAACATCTTTTTCAAATTACAGTGGAGGTATTTGGTCGGATAATAATAATTCTTGCAGTAATGGTGCTTATACAACTACAAATCATGCAATAGCATTAGTGGGTTGGGGCAACGATCCAACAGAAGGCGATTATTGGATTTTAAGAAACTCTTGGGGGGCAAGCTGGGGAGAAAGTGGTTATATGAGAATTTCTGTAAACTCAGCTGCAGTTGATTGTGCTGTATGTTATGTAGTTTATGACAATGTTCCTCAACCTCCTTTTGCTGCATTTACAGCAAATGAAACAACAGTATTATACGGAAATTCTGTTAATTTCACTGACCAATCAACTAATAGCCCGACAAGCTGGTCATGGACATTTGAGGGAGGTACTCCATCAACAAGTAATGCACAAAACCCAACCGTTACTTATAATACACCGGGAACCTATGATGTAACTTTAGTTGCAACAAATGCTGAAGGAAGTGATACCGAAACTAAAACAGATTATATAACTGTAGTTGAAGAAATTATTCCTGACTATTGTGCATCAGCCGGAAATAGTTCATATTATGAATGGATTACAGGTGTTGAGGTTGGTACATTTTCAAATAATTCAGGATCTGCTACATATACCGATTTTACAAGTTTAACCGCAAACTTAACTGCAGGAGAAACTTACAATATCACCTTAACTCCAGGGTTTAGAAGTACAACATATAACGAATACTGGAAAATCTGGATTGATTTGAATCGTGATGGTGATTTTGAAGATGCTAATGAAAACGTATTTGATCAGGGAGGAATGAGCAGCACTACGGTTACAGGACAAATTACAATTCCTGCAGGAACAGCGGAAACTACCACAAGAATGAGAGTAACCATGAAATATAATGGTGAACCAACTTCTTGTGAAAATACATTCAGCTACGGTGAAGTGGAAGATTATACTGTATATATTGCAGAAAGTGGTACCCCAACAAATGAAAATCCTATTGCAGTAATAAATGGTCCGTACAATGGTACTGTGGATAATGTTGTTTCATTTAGCAGTTCCGGTTCGTATGATCCTGACGGAACAATTTCAGATTATCTTTGGGATTTTGGCGATGGGTCAACAAGCACTGCTGCAAATCCAACCTATACTTATACAACTGCAGATACCTATACGGTTACGTTAACTGTAACAGACAATGAAGGAGCAACGGGCTCAGCTCAAACAACAGCAACAGTAGTAACAACTGGTGGTGATGATATACTTTCATATTCGGACTTTGAAAGTGGTTGGGAATTTGGACAGATGGTGGAGGAGACTGCAGCAGATATACGGGTGGCACGTATGCGTACGGAGGAAGTGCAGCAATTAATATTCAAGATAATTCAGGAACAGCTTCATCATTCTTTTTAACGAACGGAGTCGATGTTCATAACCCTGGTTACGTTCAGATAGATGTAGAATTCTATTTCTATGCAGTAAGTATGGATAATTCAAATGAGGACTTCTGGGTACAATATTATGATGGCTCTTCATGGAACACAGTTGCAACTTTTGCTAGGTCAACTGATTTTGATAACAATACTTTTTACGTTGCAACTGTTACAATTGATGAAGCAAATTACACTTTCCCAACGGATATGAAGATAAGATTTATGTGCGATGCAAGTGGTAACAGAGATGATGTATACATTGATGATATAACTATTACTGGAAAAATAACCAGGTCCTTATCTCCAAATTATGATAATATAAGCATAGCTAAACTTTATTCATTTGCATCTCCGGAGATTCTTAATGAAGAAGAATTGGAAACAATTAAATTATATCCGAACCCTGTTCGAAATGAGTTAACAGTCGTAGTTCCTTATGAAAATGTAAATGCTAAGATTATTAATACAACAGGCACAATTATAAAGGAAATGAAATTAACAGAAACAGAAAACAGAATCAATGTTTCAGATTTACCATATGGTATTTATATGATTTATATTGAAGGCGAAGGTGGTCTGATTGTGGAAAGGTTCATTAAACAATAGATTGAATAGGATTTTATTTCTAATCAAATTATTAAAAGAGGCTGTCCAAAAAGGCAGTCTCTTTTTTATGCCGCTTTTTTATATTTGGTTTCAAATAAGTTTTGGTTATTGTCTTTTTGATAAAAAAAGTATGG
>JANQHR010000016.1 GCA_028282585.1 Bacteroidales bacterium
TTGCGTTTCATTTTTCCTCCTTTGTTTAATTATACGCATGAAATAACCCTATTACTTGCAGACTTTTTTACTTGTCCAGTAATAGGGTTACAGATCAAAAACAGTCTTTTGTTATATATTTTAAATTTATTTTTTGAACTATTATTTAGAACATTTACAACCGCAGCCGCAAGATCCTATGCCAAGAGCTTTTTTAGCTTCTTTCATTCTTACCTGAATACGACCGTCAACAGCAATACCTTCACCGGTTTTTTCAGATATTTTTAATGGATTAATATCTAATTCATCAATAAAGCTAAAAGTACTTACTAACTGAGAAAGTCTTAAGATTATTTCCTGGATTTGATCCATTTGTGCAGGTTTTGTACCTCTTGCACCTTTTAATATTTCGTAAGCTTTTACTGATTCAATCATTTCTTTAGCATCAACATCTGTTAATGGATTAATTTTAAAGGTTACATCTTTAATTGTTTCAATGTAAATGCCACCTAATCCGAACATCATCATTGGTCCGTATTGAGGGTCTGTAGCTATACCACAAACCATTTCTCTTGAGCCTTTAACCATTTCTTGAATAATAACACCATCAAGAGCATCTTTGAGGTTACGTTCTTTTAATCTTTCAATTAAACCTTTATATTCTTCTTTTAACTCTGTTTCGCTGTTAATGCCAACTATTACACCACCCACTTCCGTTTTATGAGAAATCTTAGTTGATGTAATTTTCATTACAACAGGGTAGCCAATCTTGTTAGCCTTTTTAACAGCTTCATCAACACCGTTCGCAAAAGCATATTTACATGTTCTAACTCCGTAAGCATCAAGTACATCAATAGATTCTAATGTCGTAAGTTGATCACGACCTTTTTTTACAGCATTTTTTATAATACTTTTAGCTTTTTCTTCATCAACTTTAAAATTAGGTTTTGTACCTTCGGGTTTTGCTAACCATTTGCGGTAATAATCTAATTTAGAAATAGCAAAAGCTGCTTCTTCAGGATATTGATAGAATGGTAAGTTTGTATCAACATGTGTTAATTCAGCAAAAAATTCTTTTTCCGCCATAAATACACCTAAAATAGGTTTTTCTGGATTTTCTTCTTTAATTTCCATTATTGCTTTAGCAACATCTATAGGTTTTAATCCCATTAATGGCAGGTATATAGATATTATAATATCAACATTTTCATCAGAAATTAAAGATTTTAATGTTTTTTTATAGTGTTCTACAGGTGCGCTTGCAATCATGTCAATAGGGTTATTAACACTTGCAGCTTCTGGTAAGAAACTTGTTAAGTAATATTTTGTTTCTTTTTGTATATCAGCAATTTCTAAACCATGTTCGCAAAGAGCATCAGTAGCCATAATTCCAGGACCACCAGCGTTTGTCATAATAGCAACTCTGTTGCCTCTTGGTACGGAACAATTAGAAAAAGCTTGCGCCATTTGGAACATTTCTAACATAGAGTTAGCTCTAATTACACCACTTTGCTTTAATAAAGCATCAGCAGCTAAATCTGCACCAGCTAATGAACCTGTATGAGAAGATGCAGCTTTTGCTCCAGCGCTTGATCTGCCTGATTTGACAGCAATAATTGGTTTTTTCTTAGAAATTCTGCTGGATAAGTTTCTAAAGTTCTGAGGATTTAAAATGGATTCAAGGTACAACAAAATTAAATTAACATTCTTGTCGTCTTCCCAATAATCTAATAAAACTTCACCATTAATATCAGCTTTGTTGCCAATTGAAACAAAGTTACTGATTCCAACATTTACATCTTTAGATATATTTAAGAAGCCTGCACCTAACGCACCGGATTGAGAAACAAATGCTGTTCTGCCTGTCATAGGAATGGCTTCTGCAAATGTAGCATTCATTTTAATATCTTCTTCAGAGTTTAAAACACCCAGGCAGTTTGGTCCAACAGCTCTAATTTCATATTTTTTAAGTTTAGCAACTATTTCATCTTCTAATATAGCACCATCTTTACCAGCTTCTTTAAATCCTGCTGTAATAATAATAACACCTTTAATTCCCTTTTCTCCACATTGATCAATTACTTTAGGCACAAGTTTGCTTGGAATAACAATAACAGCAAGATCTACATTGCTGGGTATATCTAATATGCTTTTATATGCTTTATTTGAAAAAATTGTTTCAGATTTTGGATTTACTGGATATAAGTCACCTTTAAAACCATATTTAATAAGTTTTTGTGTTATTTCTTTCCCTACAGATCCTTCTCTTTCAGTAGCTCCAACAATAGCAATTGATTTTGGTCGCATAATTGCGTCAAGTTCTTTGCTCATTTTTTTCTTTTCCTTTTCTTCTGAATTTCTTGTATATAATAACAATTTATAAAAAACAATTAGCAGGTTTTAAGGTAGAATCTGATTGATTTTATTCATAACCAGATTCTAACCACTCTCTAACCTTTAACTGGGCACCTAAACTTTTAGCCAGTTTTTCGCATTTGTCTACATCTACGTTGTAGTTTTCAAAGCCAACAACAATTGATGCATCCACTTTAATTCCATGAATACTACATTCTTTGATAAATTCTTTTACAGCATTAAATGCAAGATCTTTATCAAACTTACTTTTTGTTAACTCTTGATATAGATCAGGCGTGTCAGCGTTTAAGCTGACCGAAATCCCATCTATTAGACCGATCAATTCAGGAACAATATTTTTTTTATGAATTAAATTAGCCTGTCCGTTTGTATTAATACGTACAGGCTTGTCTGGATAATTTTCTTTTATAAACTTTGCTATTTCTTTAACTAATTCTTTTTTAATTAGAGGTTCACCATAGCCACAAAAAACAATTTCTTTTCTAATTTCTGGCTTGCCATTTTTAATTGCTTCAATAACTTCTTCGGCAGTAACTGTTTTGTTATTTAGCCATAAATTTTTGCCAGATACTGTGTCACTCAAATTTCTTATACAAAATACACATTCATTAGTGCATAAATTAGTGACATTTATGTACATTACATTATTTAGGAAATAGACAAAGACGTCATCGTTATTCATAATCTTTTATTAATATTTCTTCTTTACTTTTTGGATGTTAGTTAACACTTTTTTTATAAACACTATAAGCTCTGATATACCATTTTATAATCATTATACTCCTCATCAATTAAATTTTAGATTACTCTTTTCAGAGAATAGTTTATTTTATTAACTCTAACTTGATTTAATAATCTGAAAAGTATTTTAGT
>JANQHR010000023.1 GCA_028282585.1 Bacteroidales bacterium
CACTGTAACAACATATCTTAGTGTCATTAAAATTATGAAACCCTAAAATCCAGAACAATGAAAAAAACTATCCGGATAATAATGGTTGCAGGTATGCTGCTGAATGTTTTAGTTCTTAATGCCCAAACTGACGGGTTTGAAAAAGATTTGCTAAAATTCTTGCAACTAAGTGGCTCAACAAGTACCTACGACCTGATGTACGATCAATTAACACCCCAGCTAAAAATGATGAAGCCGGGTGTGCCCGACTCGCTATGGGTCAGCCTCAAAACGGAGGTATTTGATAAGGAAGTACTGGAACTGACCAAACAATTGGTGCCGCTCTACAAAAAGCATTTTACCCATCAGGACGTAAAAGAACTGATCAGCTTTTACGAAAGCCCAACCGGTAAAAAACTTGCTACAAAAACCCCGATCCTTACCCGGGAAGCCATGCAAATGAGCCAAACCTGGGGGATGGGACTGATGACCAAACTGAATAGTTGGTTGACGGGGAAGGGGTATTAAAAAAGGAAAATTTTTTATATTCAAATTGAAGTAAGATGAAAAAAATTATATTAATACTAGTTATTCTGATAGTTGTTGGATGTCAAAAACAGGATATTACAAATGAACGGCAAATGATTGATCTAAATTATAAACCAGCTATTGAAAACGTTTCTGATTTCATATGGGACTTTGAATACAGAAAGACTGATTATCAAGGTAGTTTTGTTTTTTATTCTAAAAAAATAAATAAATTCAGGTCTGAATATCTTTCAAAGTTGAATTTAAAAACCAATCAAGAGTTGTTAAAAAAAATGGAAAATATAACAACTCAATTTTTTGAAAAACAAGAACTAAAATCAGCAAATATTGATGAGGATCCAGGAGCAGCAATACAAGGTGTAGCGCAAGAGAGTGAAAGTTTTCTTATGGAATTCCTTGAACTTCTTGATACCGACTCAATATCAGCATCGGCTCAAAAACGGATACAGGAGATAGTCGTGACAATTAACAGTGAAGGTGCAGGCTTTTTACATGAGTTAAATGCACAAGCCGACTCAATAAATGGTAAACTTGTGTTAGATAGTGCTATTGATGATTCAGGTTTATTAACCAAGAAATTATTGACTGCAATTGAAACAGAAGAGTTAGCAGTGTTTAACAGTAACCAGTTAATGTTAGGAGATAAAGAGAAGATATTAATGTTTACTTATGCAATAAAAACGAACCTTGAACCTATTATTGCTTTATTTTCTTCAGGTAATGGGTTAAAATCAGTCAATGGTTTATGGAAATCATTAAAAAGGGCATTTAAAAAAGTAGTATCTGCAGTTGTTACCGTGGTCACTACAGTTGTAGGTACAATTGCAGGAGCAGTCGGAGGTTTCACAATAGGTGGTATCCCAGGGGCAATAGCTGGTGGTACTCTGGGTTTTACTGCAGGTGTTAAAACAGCCGATTATTTTAATTGCAAATGGTTTTTGGATCATTCCTATTGTCAGGAGTGCAAAGATGAACATCCACGTGGTGAATTCCCATGTTAAAACCCAATAATTTTATTATGAAAACAATATGTACGGCAATCCTGATTTTTTTTGTATTCAGTTATGGCTCAGCCCAGCAGGCTATTGTGCTTACCAAGCAAAAAAAGAACGGTAACGAAAAAAAGAAAGAAATCAAGATTAACGACAATGTAAAGGTTTATTACCTGTCACAAGAGCGGTTGTCTATGGCTGACAGGCAACCATTTACCCTTTTTAAACGAAAAACAGGAGAGAATTATATTGGTTTGGCAGATGGAAAACTAATTGAATTCAACAAGGATTATTTTTTAGTCCAACGGGTTGTAACAAAAGATTTAATTCAAATACCTGTTGAGTCAGTTTTTGCCATCGGTAAATATAATCCTTTCAAAAGAATAGGCATTTTAATAGTTACATCATTGGGGACTGTTTTTACTATTGATCGTTTCTGGGCTAACCAATTTGAAAATGGCTATGATTCTTCAGTTTTACTGGGCTCTTTTTTGGTTGCCGGTCCTCTTGTGTTAAATGCACTTGATAAAAGTTTATTCCCTACCCACAAAATAAAGGATAGTGCCAGGGGGTATAAAATGGAAATTAGGGAAAAGTGAAAACTGATAAAATAATCAATAAAAACCTGGTAGGTTTTGTATAAATAATGGTAAACTAAGCGGTAAACCAGCCTGCCAGGTATTAAAGCTTGTAGCCCGTCCCAACATGGTGTGCTGACAAGCAACTACATTCAATAGCCTGTAACTTTGTATCGTTGTTTCATCTACTACCATCATTAAATCAGACATATAAAAAATTAATTGTATGAAAGCATGTGACAGATTAAGAAAAAAGTTTGAAAACAGAGGAATGCCAAAAGAAGAAATAGATGCTAAATTTAAGGTCTACTTCCTATATTCCAAGATTGTTTTGGTGCTATATATTATTATAATAGCACTCCTGGTTTTCTTAGATAAAATTAAGACTATGGATAACATAGTAATTGCTTTAAATGTTATTTGGATTGCCGTGTTTGTAAGGCTCTATTTTCTCTTTAGGAAATGCTCTAAGGCTGGCAGTTCCCGGTTTCACCCTTCTAACAGGTCTTAACAAAAAGATTATGGACAGCAGCTATGAAAAACTTCAAAGCTGGCATAAACAATATAAAATACTTTCAAAATGAAACTAAAGACTAAGGCAAAATTACCTTTGCTCATCATTGCTATATGTTCCTTTTTAATCGGGTTAACTGCAGCTTATTTTGCACCACGGTATGAACATTCGCTGCAAGGCACAAGTGATCGGGGAACCTACAATGTTTTGAACCAAACTTCTGATATTTTTGGTACTATTTCAGTGGTTCTATTTCTAGCTTCTCTAATTCTCTATACAATCTCAAAACAAAATGAAAAAGACAAAAAAGGGACAAGCTAAAGTCCCAATTTATATTTCAATTCTATTGGGAACGATTGGGGTATTTTTAATCGGTGCGTTCTTATCCGGGAAGATAATAAACATCCCCTTCGGGACAGCAAAAAGAGGGGTGATGGGTGCAGCTGGAACAGCATTTATATTGCTGTTGATATTTCTTGTATTCTGGCTGGTTCTTTTAGTTCTTCGTAGAAAACAGAAAGAAGATGATTGTAATAACACCCGGTAAGAATCTTACTTTTCACCGGATGAAAAAGTAAAAAAAATGAGTAGAATTGTATTTTATCTTGCATTATTACTATGCACAATTATTTTAATTTATATAGTGGCTGTAAATCCTCCAATCGGTGAAATTAAAGCATTATTAATTGTTTTAGCATCTGGCGCGCTAACAGCAATTGCAATGGCTTTTACTTCAAAAAAAAGAAAGATGTTAATGATAGTGACAAAATTCAATAAAACTGATTAAAAGTTGATTCAGGATTATTAATTCTACAGTACATGTATTATTGAATTGACTAGTCTCAAGTATGAAATGTTGGTTAAGTCGAAGATATTTTTGTTTCATTTATCCCCTGCTGCCTTTGGAAATTACAAGGCCGAATGGGTGCAGCGGTTTAAAACCGCTAAAAAACAGAAGTTGGAAACTTTTGCACCCAAAAAAAATTTAACAGTGCAGACCTTTTGCACTGTAACGGCTTAACTTAGCAACATTGAATTATGGAACCCTAAAATACTGCTCGATGAAAAAGATTTACTAAAATTCTTAAATAATAAGTGGCCCAACAAGTATCTACAACCTGATGTACGATCAACTAACACCACAGCTTAAAATGATGAAGCCGGGTGTGCATGTTTCGTTTCTGCAGGCGCAGGTATAAGAAGATTACTAAATTGGTAAGTAAGAAACCATGCTAAAGACCATAAAATATTTTTTGTTTTTCTGGAGTGTTTTTACAGTAGGCCTTTTCTTTGGGGAATGGCTAATAGATTTAAGCTTTAATATCCCAAGAGATAGTTTAGCATCTGAAATGGTGGACTCAATAATAGTTGGACTAATTGTTGCTTTACTAATTATCGGCAACAAAGTATTTAATAAGAATAAATAGACCATCAGATGTTTAATGTTTGGATTAGCAGGAATGAAATCATGTTTGACAACAAACTAAATCACTATGCATTGAAAATACACAGGTTTAATAGATGAATGAAATTCATTAACAACTCAGTTGATAAAATCAGGTTGGAAGCCAGAAGTTGCCTGCCTGACGGCAGTCAGGGAAGCTGGAAGGGAAATTTCTTCTAGCTTCAATCTTCCCACTTCCAGCGATACTTAAAAAGTGTATAGAAACTGAAAGTAGCTGCATTGAAAATGCAGAGCCTGCTCCGAACTGGTTTCGGAGGTTTTAACCGTTAACTAGATAATAAACATGATGGAAAAAGAAAGAAACGATGGGCACAAGCTAAAAAAGTCATCTGCAAACCGGGACATTAAGGAGTTATTAGATCATTCGATTGGGAAATTTGGTAAAATGAAATTTATTATGTTGAAATTTAAGTATTTTACAATTTATTCCATCCTATTTAGTATTGGCTTTTTTGGGGGCGAATGGATATTCGATTTGGTATTTAATGATGCTCGGAACCACATTAACAAAGAAGTACTTGAATCCCTTTTTGTTGGAATTACAACAGCAGCCTTTTGGGTATTTTGGAGCAAATCATATCCCAAAAAGAAAAGCAAAAGGAAATAATGAAGCCAAATAGTAATTATACAGGCATAAATAGGATTATTGTGATTTTCCTTGTACCCATACTTTTTACCGGAAGTGATAAATACACTTCCGGTAAATTTGTAAACATAACCAATACACCAAAATTTTACTTTAGTGCTGTAATATTATTGATCTTAACGGTAATTACTGTAATACACAAGAAACAGATAAACTTTGGCGTTTCACCGGATAAAGCAGTCCTTTAACTATGAAAATTAACTTTCTATATAGGGCCATATTTTTTTTAACTATAGCAATCGTGTTATTCATTGGTGCCTGTTGGCATGGCAATCGCACATACATTTCAATGACAATGGCCTGGCTGGGTTGTACCATCGGAGGATTGACTGGTGTTTGGATTAGAGAGAAAAGGAACATTAAACCTGATCCAAAATTAACTAAAGAGTTACTAATATCTTTTTGTTTGGCCTTAGTCTTTTCCGCTATTTGGTACCATGTATGGGATACATATAATATGCGATGGATAGGCATTGCATTAATTTTCTTTATTTCCCTAATTATTGTTGCAGTAAGAAATAAGGTATGGAGCTGGCAAGGCCATAAGAAGTAGTAGTGCGTTTTTGAATTAACATGTCACTCATCGGATGACTAAAATGCTCGATATCAACAGAGTCATCCGATGAGTTTTTCAACGAAAC
>JANQHR010000063.1 GCA_028282585.1 Bacteroidales bacterium
CGGGTGTCCGTTTTCAACAAGAATCCTTGTCCGGAATCAACAGGAATTGGTGTCCGCTTTCAGCAAGAACGGGTGTCCGTTTTGCTCAAGAATATGCAATTTTACTCAGATTGATGAATCTGGCAGAGAATTCATTCCTAAAGGAGACTATGAAGTAACTGTTGGAAATGCAGTTCCAACTAAAAGGAGTATTGAGCTAGGAGCATTACTTCCATTAAGTCTTAAAATTGATTCAAGTATTTTGCAAAACTTGTGACATTAATTTTTAAAGGACTTTAATTGTATCAAAAATTAAAGTCCTTTAATATCCGATAGATATTTTGTTGTTGTGGGACCATTATTCTTTGGTTATGGAAGGTTACTATTATTTCTATGGTATTTTCATTAGAGGGCACTTAAAACCCGCTGATTATTAATTGTTTATTTTTTAGTTCTTTGACATTTTTGTAATCGTATTTTGTAAGCACTTCTCTTACAGGAGTTTTTTCGAGTAGGGGTATGCTAAGGATTTGTAGGATTTCGTAGATTGAGCGGTCAACTTTCAATTTGTTACCAACTATGGCAACAAGACAGTATGCGATGATAGCACAATACATTTGGATTTTTACAGCATTAATAGTTGTTCCCCAAAAGGATTTTATCTTCAGGTGCTGTTTCATCCATTTGAAAAACAGTTCTACTTCCCAACGCTTCTTATGCAGGTAAACTATTTCGGTAGGTTTAAGCTGCATGTTGTTGGTAAGGAAAATTAGTTCCTTACCTGATTCACAATCATAGTATTTTATTCTCCGGAGCTTCTCTGGATAATCCCTGCTTAGGTAGTAAGTTTCCAACTTGCCGATTTGATCATATTTCACCCCGGTTGCTTTGTCAACTAGGGTTGAATACATCCGCTTAAACCGCATGTTATCTTTTGCCCGTGTAACAAAGAAAGCCTGTTGCTTGTGAAGATGGTACAGTCTTTTAAAATCAATGTAAGCCCTGTCTATCACATAAAAGCTCCCGGGCTCATATGAGATCAGAACAAGGGCATGTTTTGTTTTGCAATGTGCTTATATTCAGAAAAATAGAAATCTTTTTTCTTCTGTGGTACCTTTCTGGTAACCCTATAATTATTTGTTTAAAGAACGCTACAAATTATATTCAAATGTATCAAACTTTAGTGAAATTCTTTCATATAATAATTTCATTTTTTAAATCTAATTTTTGTTTTAGTGAAATGCTAATGTAGATAAAGGTGTACGTTTGATCCTATCCACTTAAAGGTTTACGTTGAATAATTATTTGAATAAATACTCCTATAAATAATGAAATTGAAATATAAGCTAGTAGTATGGTATTAATAATATATAAGTCGAATTCTCTTCGAAATATCTTACCTTCATATTTATGCATTATCTTATCGCCGTTTTGTCTCTCAATCGACGATAAGTTGTTAAATAAAGTCAATTTATTTGACTTTGATAATTTATTTTTTTTAATGATCGAGATTATTGAGGAAGTATCAGGTTTACTGATGTTATCCAAATAGAAGAGCGTGTCTTGGAGCCCTAATTTTTTACCATTAGGATTGTATAATCTTGAAGAATCAGATTTAAGGATAATGTTCTCAACCCATAACTCTTGTAATATATCATCTTGAAAGAATCTCTCTTTCAACGTGATTGACCCTGCTATTAGACTAATAGTAATAGAGTAAAATGAAGCTAAGAACATAATGCCGAACGTCTTTAAAAAGGATCTGCCTATAGGAGAGAGTGGTCTTAATGTTCTTTCATTACTCAATATCATGAAGAAAGTTAATGGAAATAAAATATAGCATATAGTTTCAATGCTATCATTATTTGTTAAGCAATGCTCAAGAATGAATTTGGATTTAGAAACAAGCAACCATGATGAGAAGAGAATAACAGTCAGGCTAAATAAAATAAGCTGAAATGATCTATTCAATTTATAAATTCCTAAAATGCAAAAACTGAAAAAGAAGGTTAAAACTCCAAGACTAATAAAGAATAAAATAATTATAAGACTGATTTGTATAGTGTTTTGAAAATCAGTCCCGTAGAATGCAAAAACAAAAGATGCGATAAAACTTATTATTAATAACCATGGCGGGAAACTTTTAAATTTTTCAAGGTTAAAAATCAAACTAAAAGAAGATACAATATTATTTCTTTGAGCTAACCAGAGTGAATAATTCGCCTTATCATTAGAGTCTACATCCGTTTTCTTATAAATTGAATAGAGCTCTTTTTCAATGTCTTGAAACCAATAGAAATTAACATTTCCATTTTTCTTATTCTTTTTTCTATGTATAATATTCTCAGCGCCAGATTTCATCAATACTCTAGCCCATTTATCTTTAACCTTACTATTAACCTTTTTTATTTTATCATTATTAGAAACATATAAGTTATAATAGAAATCAAGCTTAGCTGATGTAGCTTCGAAATAAAAGTTTTGAAACAATTGGCTTTTTGCCCGGCTAAAATATGGGCTAGATTTAAATAATTCCGTATGGTTAAAATCGAATAAAAAATCTAAGAATAGCTCCCTTAGAAATAATTTTTCGTAATCATTCCTTATACCATTATTATCATTTTTTCCTTTTTTGAAATGCACTAGGTACTGCCAAACTCTTCTTATTCGATATCCTAGTTTCTGCCAAAACTTTAAATTGGCATCTTCCTCATTATTAATGAATCCTAATTGTTTCTTTATGTTATCATCATTATAGTACCAACTTTTGTTAGTGAAATTTACATCTTTACTAATTGAATATTTTTGTGCAAGAGGAAATTCCGCGTTAACTATCCAGTCAAGAGTCGTATTTAGTTCATTATTTGTTTTATTCCCTTCATAATAAGGTAGCTCAAATAGAATGGTATCCAAAAAATCTAAGCCTATTGTTTTTTTAGAATCTTCTTTTTTTCTATTTAATTCTCCGGTAAAGTAAAAGCCTATTCTATTTTTATGAAAGATGACATAAACAGGATATGAAATAGAAGACTTCTTCTGATAAACCTTTTTATAATTATATACTAAATCTCCATTCTGAGAAGCCGAATTATTACACAGTTTAAAGAATTGCCCGTTACTCATGGATTAGTAATATTTAGCCAATGATTCAAGATAATTACCTACTATTTTGAAAGTTTCCTCAAGTTCAGTAACTCGTAACTCGCTATTAACAAGCTTATATAATTCTAAAGTTTGTCCTATATTATAACCAGTACCGTATGCCAGCTGAAACAAAAGTTGTCTTAAATGGTCATAAAAAATTACTTTTTCTGATTCAAGTTGAGAATTAATATGATCTATAACCGAACCAGCAAAAGCTGAATTACATTCATAATCTTTTGAAATGATTTCCCTTTGTCCAAATTTGTAAATATATGCACCATATAAGCCTTTTGACCAGCTTCTAACATCAATTTCCTTATCATCCTTTTTGGGAATTAACTTATTCTGTATTAAAAATCTTATCAAAATGTCTTTTGTAATGATTACTTGAGAAATTTGAAGACGTAAAAATGAATAAAAAGCATAATTAAACAATTCTGGAGAGTTTACAGGATCACCTCCTCGAGAAAGATACCAATGCTCACTATTATGACCTAATCCCTGTTCCCTTAATCGGTCTAGAAAGGCGGTTTGAAAAGACGAAATATTGATGATCCAGAATTTCCCCAATGGACCTTTATTCCTAGAAATTCCCTCGATTAGCTGTTTAAAATATTCTTTTTCAGTATAACTAGAAGACATTTCAATTGGCATATAAAATGCTAGTTCAGAGTAATCTTTCTCATTATACCCCTCATCTTTAGCAAGAATCCTATGTAAAATATTAAGTAATTCATGCGAATATTCTCTTGCTCCCTTTCTTCTTAAATTTTCGCCTAACAAATAGTCTAATAAAATTATATCATAAGTTTTTTCAGATAATTTCTCTAGCGCTTTACATATAATATACTGTTTTTTACTTTTAATTGATGAATCAAGATCAGAAACTGAATCAATAGTTATATTTTCATTATCTATAATATCACTAATAATTACTTTTTTAGTAAGACCTTCTCCTTCTAAACCAGTAAGTTCGACATCGGCAAAATCATCAATTAAGAGGCATTTCCATTTTAAATTAAGTATTTCTTCATTGTTACCTATAAGCTTTTTCGTTTCCTCCTGCATTTTCGTTTCTGAATGAAAGATAAAAGGAGTAATATGTGAACCGTGTGAATCAGATTCTTTTAGTTTTATATTAAATAACGCTTTGTTAACGGTACAATATTCACTGAATACACTAGATTTTAATAATTGTGCATTATGATTAGGAAGTGAGAATAATCCCTGTTCTATATAGGCAATTGGGTAGTATGCTGTTTTTATATTCGAGTCAATAAATTGAATATTTCTTGCAATATTTAGTTTGCTCTTGAGCCAGTCCAATTCTTCAAAATAAGCTTTTATATCTTTCAAGGGAAAAGCTTCTGATTTGGTTTTTGAACTAATAGCTAATTCAAATAGATCGTCGACGCCCGCAAATAACACTTTCTTTTTATCAAATGTTTCTATCTTATTAAAAAATGAAAAAAATGTTTTCAAAAAATCCTTGTGAGACAAATCAAGTAATGTCACAAAGCAAATAATAAAATTATCTTCTAAGATTGGCTTGTAATATTTAAGATTTTCTTCTGTAATAAAATTATTCCTTATCTTCTCAAAGCTTTCTGTTATGTAATAATTATAACTAGTTTCTAATATACTTTGGGTCTCAAAATCAATAGCAACATTAAGTTGAAAATCTCTTATTCCAGTATCAATATCATGGTCAGCTTGTGATTCCAGTAAATTTTTTTCTCTCTTGATTAATAGATTTTCAATTTCACCATCAGGAATCTTAATTTTATTTACTATCTCATCAATTTCATTATTTGCTATAGTCTGTTCCCCGTTTTTCACTTTCCTTATAAACTGATGTACAATACCATTTGTGTGAGAAAATGAAAAAAAATTAATATTATTATCAGCTTCAACACTCAAAAGTGCGTTATTCACTTTTTTCTCATCTTTAGCAAAATCAAAATCACTGGCATGCAAGAAGATATAATAAGTATGTTCATTGGAAAAACTACTCAATAATGAATTTATATATTCCTCTTTACTTTGATTGTCGGCTTTTACATTAAAGTACCTAATAGCTTGGTGACTGTCTAAGCAAGTATCATTTAAATGAGGATACTTTTGAATGAAATCTTCATCCCATGTACAGAATACGTAAAAAATGTTATTATTATTTTGTTCCATGGGCTGCATATAATTGTTCAGTTAAAGTATACTTGCAATCAAAAATTGCATTTTCAATAGATGAATATTGGATGAAAGGTAATAAATCCGGTATCTCATTGGAGTCAGGTCGAGATCTCCCAGAATGAATGAAAATTTTTGTTTTCTTCCCAGGTCTTTTTTCTGTTATAGAATTAATCATTTTTTCATAAATAGCTTTTGGACCTCCTTGTGTGTTCAATCCTTCCGATATTTTTTGGGTCAGAGAATGATGGACTGAAACAAAATGATAATCATTAAAAACTTTAAAATTTAGATCCGAAGCTGTTCTGAATATATTTCTAATTTTCGATTCAGTATCAAATAAAATCATCAAGTCGCCTAAAATATCAATTGAAAAAATATCGACTTCTTTATTTTTAAATAGAATATGTTGTTTAATATTCTCGTCATTTAATCGTTTGATATTTACATCTCTTTCTGAAATAAATTCAGCAAGTTCATTTTTGTTTTTATGATTTAGATCTGTAAAAGTAAACGAAGGGTATTTTAGAAATTTCTTTTCATTAAAATATTTATTAAAGTCTTTTTCATTTTCCTTTAATTCGAGAAATTTATCAAATTCTTGAACATATAGTGATTTTTCCTCGCCGGTAATACGACTCCAGATCCTTTCATCAAGGATAAGAACCTTGGTTTTCGTTGATTCAAACATGTTCAGATACCAAGTTTCATTTAAAATTGAATTTCTAACTAATCTATCTGTTGAGTTATCACCTGTTATTGTTTCAAGGAATCTTGGTTTCTCATTTTTAATAAGTTCCTCTAATTCTTTATTGCTATATTCATTGAGATGTTTTAAAAATGAAATGCTGTTTTTTACTAGCGATAGTTCAATTTTTGGGTAGTAAGACTCTAATTTCTTTTCTTCTTTTTTTGTGCTGGAGACACTTGTTCTGATTTTATCATAAATACTTATTGTTGGTCTTTCCCTTCCGAATCTTTTACCTATCCAGTAATCTATAATTTTGATGTATCGTTTATCTAACACATGATAAAACGCATTTAAGAGATTAATTTTTTTATCATTAGAGAAGTTATCTGATTCAAGTATTTTCTCAAAAATTTCAATCTTTGGATATTCAAAAAATCTAGTAGGTGATAACTGCTTTATGTCAGCATCCATTTTCTGTTTGACTGACTTACTGTATATCACATATCTATAACTCTTACATTTTTCGTTTTTATACTCATCAACTGTCAAAAAGTACCAACCTTCATAAATGCATTTATCTGATAATTCCTTGCTAAAATACTTATTCTTTAACTTTTGTGTAAGCAACACAGCAACTTTTCTTGATTTAAGCAAGTTGAACTGATAAGCAATATTCTTTTTTTTATTAAAAACTCTTACAATATTTGAATTTCTGTTTTCCACTTCATTAAAATCGAGATTCCTCAACCATGCAGCTGAAATCTTAATTTCTTTTAAACCTTTATTTGATTCATTTAATGAACCATCTTCATTAGTTAAAGGACTATCAATTCCTTTTTTGATCCGAAAAATATTCGCGTACTGATAAATCTTATTTTCTTCAATTTCCTGATCATCAATATGTCTTCTTTCTTCATCAGTTAGTGCATATATTTTATCAGCTTCCTTGTCAATACATATAAGGCTTCCAACATCTTGGCAATTATCATATATCGTAATTTCTAAAAGGCTAGGATCCAAGCTAGAATCTTTTAATTCAATTGTAAACTTTAACTTTGCCAAATCTTTTTTAGAATGTTTTGCAGAGTTTCTTATTATATTTTCCATAATAGAGAACAATGCTTGACGACCTATTATTCCAGCTGGCAGATCTATATTTTTCTTTCTTAAATCGGATAAATCTTTATCTGCTTGAGTTCCAGGTTTCGTTTTGTCACCTTTAAATTCACCATAATTAATCTCTAATTGATTTCTACTTACTCCTTCAGCTCTAGCAATATTGTCAAGTAAAATATTTACAACATCTCTACCTTGCAAATTGTGCCGCTTTACTCTTTTATCCCAGTTAAGTTCATCGTAAATTGAATCCTTAAAGTTTACAGGTGCAAAATAAGGTATATGCCATGTTGAAATAGTTGCAATAAAATCTTGCCTTTCCTGCAGATATTGATAAAATCGATTGGTTCCCAATAGAAATGGTAATCCCTCTTGTTCAATTGTTTCTTGTACCTTATGAGCATCATAACCTTTTATTTGGTAATTTTTATTTACCAAATTTTCTAATAATTCGTTCTTAACAATATCTGTTACAGAATTAGTTTTCGTTTTTAAATTGGATAGGACATGACTACCCAAATTATGGCTCATGTTTCTTGCCATTATTGCACTTATAGCTGACTTTGTAGCATGATATTTGGCTTTTTTTGTCTGATCTAAAACTAGTGCGTATTGAAAGGTTTGGTAAATTGAAATAACATTATTTTGTACAAAAGTTTGATAATTTTTTCGCTCAAAATATGTTGATTCCGTTTTGAAAGGAACCAGCATACCTCCGACCCACCTTTTAGTTATTTTGTCTTCTTCTATAACATTTGTTATTGCTGGAAAATAGATAAATTCTTTATAATCATTGAAAGGTACGATTGTTTTGAAAAATTCTAAGTAAGTATAAAAAGCTTTATTAATATCTGAAAATTCAATTTTTCCAGAAGTGAGGCTTTGCTTTTCATTTAGAAGATCATTTATCAGTACACATTTATCAATGTTTTGGTTTTCTGATTTAGCTTCAGAATAAACTTTTTCAATAAAATCTTCAAAGTTATCCTTGGGTTCATTAATTTCATTTGATTCAAATTGTATATGAAACTCATTCTCAGAAATACCCGTTTTGTTTTTTGTTAGTATTAAATATGGTAAATTATCCATATATCGTTCTGGGTAATTGCTAGATAAAGCTTCCAAAATTTTATTTGAATCAAAAATCTTATTAACGATTTTGGGATTTTTGTAAAGTTCAGTAAGCCTTTTTGCATGTTTTATTAGATATTCATTATTATCATTATTTGGAGTTAGATAAAAGGCTTTAAACTTTTTCTCAGCTTCATATTCCGATGGTAACCAGTAATCTAGTATTACAAAATCATTTTCATTATTCCTCATACTGAATAATGATTTTATTTGGAGAACTAATTGATTAAATAATGGTTTAGAGCTCAGATCTATAATACTTGCGATACATTCTTTCTGGATAATTTCATCAATTGACCTAATAAATGAGTATGGAGATACTATTTCAGTATGTATGTCTTGAACCCACTTATAGTTTTTGTTTAGTTCTCTATTTTTATCACTATTAGCTGTAAACATTATAAAAAGCCTCCACTCTTTTTTTTCTTAGATTCCAAATAACCATTGATTTCAGAAATTTCATGGATTATTTCTGTATAAGAAATATTGGTAAAATATTCTATCCAAATTTTATTTGCAAGGTTAAGATCAATCTTATCTTTATTGCTAAAATTTTTATTTGCCAGTTTCCACCCTTCCTTATATTCTAATAGATTCGCTTTTTTAAGCTCAGTTTCTATATTGTTATAGAATTTAGATTTTATATTTCCTAGAAAAAGATCCCATGCAGGGGAATTAGGAAGAGGGTACAACTTGCTGACCTCTATACTAATTGCATTTCTAAAACCTGAAAGCCACTGAATAAAACTAATTGTTTTATTTAAATCATCCTTAGTTTCACCTAAAGCACCTAGAATAAAAGAAGCATGTAATTGAAAATTATAATCTGCAATTTTTTGAATTGCTTGTTTGTTAATATCAGTTGTATAGTAACCTTTTCTCAGTTGCTTAAGTGTATATTCACTTCCTGTTTCCAAACCAACAATTATTCTTTTAACATGCAGCTTTTCAAAATCATCTAAAATATCATTATCCTTCACAATATTATCTGCTCGAGAATATACAATTAGTTCAATATCGGAGTTCTTATACCAATCAGGTATGGACTTTACTAATTCTTTTCTATATTTCTTCAAGCCCCCGAAGTTATCACAAACTTCAAAAAACAGATTCGCTTGTAATTCTTGATTATAATGCTTTATTAATTCCCATAAATTTTCAGGTGTTCCATACTCAGGTTTCAGTGAATAAATGCTGCAATACAAACAATGGTTTTTAAAATTTGTACAACCTTGCGCATTATTTACTGTAAGTGGAAAAATATTTTTACCATGATATTCTCCAAAATCATTATTATAGTTTTCACTATATCTCTTTAATTGATCTCCCCCTAATAAATTAAAATCTGGAAGTATTTTATTAAAAGAAGTTTTTTGAATTTGCTTTGACTGCTTAACAATACTTCCTTCTCTATAGAATAAATTACTTGTCTCGCTGAAATCGTTTGACTCTATTGCAGCAACTAAATTACAAAAATCAAAACCTCCATTTTCTCCTTGAATAACATAATCAACATACTCTCTTTTATTTAGAATTAATTCAGGAAAAAAAGACACATGATCATTTCCAAGAACTATATATTTTACACCTACTTCTTTTGAATATTTTGAAATTTCAAGGGCATTCTCATATGTAGAAGTTAATGTGCTAATTCCCAAAATTTCCGGTTTGAATTCCTTTATCTGATCTTTTACGAGGTTGAAATTTTGAATTTCAGCATCAATAATCTTAACATTTATATAAGGAAATGTTGCCTTTAATTCAGATCCAATTTTCACCAATCCTAATGGAGGATAACATGAATAATTAACTGTTGGATTATATTTATCCCCAATCTCTTTTATTGAAGAATTTAATAACAATACCTTTTTAATAAACCCCATTATAATTTTTGAATAGTATCTTTTTCTACAACAAATAATATCTCTCGCTTTAAATTTTTGTACCTCCAGATACTTATTGGCTTATTTACATCCCCATTTTCATCGAAAGTAATAATTCCACTAGTTCCTTTATAATTGTTTGTTTTATTTAGCCTTTCAATAAAATCATCTTGCCCATTACTATTCCCGTATGCATTCAACAAAATATTCGTAGCATCATATATTTCACATGCAAAAATTCCAGGATAATTACCATAAGATTTGTTGAACTCCTTCATGAATTCCATTCGCACATCACCTATATAACCTTCAGGAAGGGACGTAGAGGAATAATACATATCGTTAATAGCTGTTCCTGCAAGTTCTAGAACTCTTTCATCTTCAGCACTTTGATAAGAAAGCAATTGAACATCTTTATTTGCTTCACGTATTTGCTTGGCTATAAGACCAATATCTTGTGAAACACCAGATATATATAGAGCATCAGGATTATTTTGTAATGCTTTTTGAATAATGTTTTTGAAATCGATAATATTTTCTTGAAACAATACCTTATCAATTACTTTATGATCCAAATCATTATAATATTTTTCAAAAGAGTTGGCATATGATAAAGTACCTGCAGCTTGATTTGCAATTATAGCAATTCTTAAATTGTTAAATCTACTTTTAACAAATTTTGAAAAAGCAATAGTCTCGATGTTATCTGCGTTAATTGTTCTAAAAACATATTCTCCAGCATTTGAAATATCTACACTTGTTGATGATGGACTTATAATCGGTACCTTCCCTCTGTTTGCCAATGGACTAATTGACAATACTTCTGGACTGGTAATGGGACCGAGTATTCCAATAACTTTATCTATTTCAATTAATTTTTTACAAATATTTACAGCTTTTGACGATTGACCTTGACTATCTTCAAAAACTACTATAATTTTTTTTCCATTAAGACCGCCTTGATTGTTTAATTGCTCTACAGCTAATTCAACAGCTTTTCTTGTATCTACACCATAACTAGCTAAATTACCCGTTAAAGGCAAAATTGCTCCAATCTTAACTGTTCTCTCTGACTCATTATTTTTTGAACTATTTCTGCAATTTTGAAACATTAGAATTGCGCAGGAAATTGTTACTATTATAATTAATTTTTTCATACTATGTTTGCTTTACATTATGATGATATTAACTCAGTATTATTAAATTTTGTTAAAATTCTTTCAACTTATTTAGAAAAAAAGATTACTGACTTCTCCTATTGATAAAGAATTATTCGACTCAAAGTTCTCTTCAATTTCACCAGATTTAATTAGCACTATTCTCTCAGAAAACTCAATTGCTCTAGTAACATTTTGTTCTATTAGTATTATGCCTAACTTTCTCTCTTGTTTTAGTTTAATTAGGATTTCATACGTTTCACTCATTAAGGCTGGCGATAGTCCTGCGCTTGGCTCATCCAAAATAAGAAATTTAGGGTTGCGGATCAATACCATTGCTAACGCCAATTGATGCCTTAATCCTCCACTTAAATATCCTGCTTCTTTTTTTAATTCCTTCTTATGTAAAAAAGTGAAATATTTTGACAATTTTTCAACTTGATTTTCCAGATCTTTTCGTTTTAGTTCATTTCCTGCCATTATCAAATTTTCATAAGTGCTTAGATGAGGAAATACCTCACCTCCTTGCATAAAATAGCCTATCCCTGATTTTATAATTTCAGATGTATTTTTTCTTGACATGTCAGTACCGTTAAATATTACTTTCCCAGAAAAGTAAGGAAGCATGCCAAGAATGACTTTAGCGATAGTACTTTTACCAGCTCCATTTTGACCAATAACAGAAACTGACTCACCAGGTAATACAGTCAGGTTGATATTTCTAATTATATCTTGATCCTTTAGGTAACCACCTGTTATATTTTGTAATTCGAGTTTCATACTCCTAAATAATTCTTTTGTACGAATTCATTTCCTAATACTTTTGAAGGTGTACCCTGCATATTAATTTTGCCATTATCAAGGAAAAAACAATTGTGAGCTGTTTTTCGTACAAAATTCATATTATGCTCTATTAAGAATACGGTCATTCCATTTTCCAAAACCATCTGTTTAATTATTTCTGAGATAAAATCATTTAATGCAGGATTTATACCTGCAGTTGGTTCATCAAGTAATACAAGTTTATAATCTGACATGAAAAGTCTTATTAAGCCTATAAGTCTTTTCTGACCAAAAGATAAGGATGATGCTTTATCGTTTAGTTTTGATAAAAGTTCATGAGATTTTCCAAATAAATGAGCTATTGTTTCAGTAGCTTTTTGGGTCAGTACTTTTTCTGACTCTTTTACTCTCTTTACATTAAATATTGCTTCAAATGGGTTTCCTTTTAAAACATTTTTATCAGCAATGATTAGATTCTCTAATACAGTAAGAGTTGGAAATATATGATTATCTTGGAATAGTCTTCCAATTCCTAAATGTTCGCGTTTATATGGAGGTATTTCCGAAAGGTTTGTTGTTTTTGAATTGTGAAAATAAATATTGCCACTATCCTCTTTTAAAAAGCCTGAAAGAATATTAAATAAGGTGGTCTTACCGGTAGCATTCCCTCCAATAAGTGCGGATATTGTATTTTCAGGAATTGAAATATTCAGATTTGACAAAAGATTATAAGTTTCATCATCTTTTCCATACTTCCCTTTGGAAAAGCTCTTGTATAATTCTTTTATTTCTAAAATATTTCTTGCCATCTTAAAATTTATAAACTCCAGCTAATCCCTGGCTTCTATATCTCATGATTATTACCAATGTTAAACCATAAATTATCATTCGCATATTAGCAGCAATACTATCCGGTAACCCAACAAACCTTAGCAATTCCGGGAGTGCAACTACAAAAATAGCTCCAATAATTGGTCCTTTTATATTTCCAGTACCACCAATAAGGACGGCTGAGATGATAAAAATTGATTCATCTAAATTGTAACTTGTAGGATCAATATAGCTAATATAACTCGCATAAATAAAACCACTAATTGCAGCAAAAGAACTTGATATCACAAACGATTGAATTTTTAATTTTGTGATATTCTTACCTAATGCAATCATGGATATGCTGTCATCTCTTAAACCTTTTAAATCCCTACCAAAGGGAGATTTAATTAATCTGTGAAAGAAAAATATTGTAATGGCTGAAAAAGCTGTGCTAACCATTAGAAAGGATTCTATTCCTTTTATTTCTATATAACCGAATAATTTTGGGGAAGGAATCCCTGGTATTCCGTATGGACCCATAGTGACTGCAATCCAATTGTTTAAAATCGTGAAGACTATAATTTGAATGCCTAGAGTTGCCAGAATAAAATAATCACCTTCCATTTTTAATGAGATATATCCAACGATTATTGCAAAAAGGAGAGTTATAACAATGGCTAATATTACACTTGGGAAAAAAGAAAGTCCAAGTGTTTTCAATGCTAGTGCTGTAACATATGCTCCTATGCCATAGAATGCTGCTTGCCCAATTGATAATAAATTTGATAATCCCACCATAAGATTTGTACTTACAGTAAGTATCAGATATATGTTTATCATTATTAATAGATGCAATACATAATTCATACTATACCAATCTTTGTTTTTCTCCGAACAAACCTTGTGGTCTGAATATTAGAAATATTATAAGAATACTGAATGTCATTAAATCTTGCCAGTTAGCGGAGAACTTCCAGACAACTAATGATTGTAATAATCCTATAAAAATACCTCCAAATAGGGGGGCATGAAACTTCCCAATTCCGCCAATTATTAGAGCGACAACTGCGTTAAGAAACATCGGCATTCCTATATAAGGATCCATTCCTACATCTAAAGAAATAAGTATACCTCCAATTGCAGCAAATGCTCCACTTAAAGCATATAAACTAAGTCTGAATTTTGGCACATTTAAAGCAAAAACATTACAAAGTGTAACATTGTCTCTCATTGCCCTTGTTTTAATTCCAAACTTGCTGTATTTGAGAAATACCATAAATCCAGAAATGGCAAGAGTGCTAATTACTAGTTGAGTAAATTGCTTATATGTGATAATGATGTTACCTAATGAAATCGTGTTTGAGATTGAAGAACTCAAAATCTTAGTATCATTACCGTAGATTAATGCGATAACATTTATTCCGACTATCATTAAACCTATTGAGCTAATCATTATGACATTGAGTGAACTTTTTTTCTTGATAAGAGGTCTGTAAATGATTAATTCAATCAGAACACTGATTAATACTATACAAACAATAGCAGCAACTGAACTTAGAACTAAAGGATATCCAGCTTGCGAATAAAAGGAATAAACCAGGTAAGGAGCAATCATATATAAAATAGCAAATGCTATATGGAATATCCGCGTAGTATTATAAACAATCGCAAATCCTAAAGCTACCATAGCATAAATTGCTCCGTTTATAAATCCATTTATGAGAAACTGAGTTAGCATTGCTAGTTTTATTTTATTAATAGTGTTTCAAAAATTCCTTAATTCCTTCTTTTAAATATTTTAAATCTCCTAGCTCTACTAAAAGGAACGATTTTATAAATTCTATTTCAATTTCTTTCTCAGGTTTATCAAGTGATTTAGCCAGTAAAGGAATCATCTCTGGAGTTGGTTTTCTCTCATTTCTCTCAATTTTACTAAGTATAGATGTATCTATGTCAAGCATGGCAGCAACTTTTCTAAGTGGCATTTTTTCTTCTTCCCTAATTGATCTAATATATTCTCCAAACGTTTTCATCTTGACGATTTTGTTTTGATGATTACTTCCAAATGTACAGAAAATCTAATAGCTTAATAACATATTGTGATTATTTTCTTCAACATATTTGTATGAATGACAGGCGTTAGGATATTTCATATATACATTGAACGAGTGCTACATGATTATCAAGTTTTATTCTGGACTAATTAAGGTTAACTCAAAATATCTATTTTTGTGGTATGGCTAAGACTTATGATAATAGTAAAATTAGACTAACCAATGGGGAAGATATTGTCTTGAAAGATTTTTTCCATAAAAACTATCCGGTATTTAGTTCTTTTGCCTCTAAATATATTTCCAATAAAGATCTTTGTGAAGATTTTGCTCAAGATATTTTAATAAAATTCTGGGAAAGCAAGCAAACCTTTCTTAGCATACACTGTAAAAGCTTATTTTAATAAATCAATCCTAAATTCATGTCTCGACCACATTAAGCATGAAAAGGTAAAAGACAAATACATTAACTATAAAATCTTGAATAAAGATATATCATATTGTAAATCGTACTTATATTCAGAAAAGTAGAAATCTTTTTTCTTCTGTGGTATCTTTCTGGTAACCCTATAATTATTGTTGTTTTAGAACGCAATAAATTATATCCAAATGTATTAAATTTTATTGAATGATTTAGGAGGGAAATACTTTTTTACTGATTATCATTTTTATGATTGATACATATTTATAGCAGGGTACAACAAGATATCTTGAAATGATATCATTAAAATTTAATTAAATATATTCAGACGCTATTGTCTTTTAATTTTATTATTCATAACTTGTGTATTGAAAATTAATTACTAATGTCCTCATACATAATTATAAGATGTTAACGATCCGCCTCTATACGTATGGAACCAGTTTTAAGGTTATTCACCAGTTCTTACCTCCAGATAGCCTAAATAATAAATTCCCATATCTGAATAGAACCTTAGAAACCCTCAAGATTCATAGATGAAATGTTAATATGATTTACTTGGATTTTAGCAATATAGAGATCTCTGGTTCAATATTTTAAAGTGCAAATAACCCAGTTTTAGGTTATACAAACGTTAGCAAGCATTAGAAAAAAATAATAAAATTATGGAAGAAAATAAATATCAGAAGATAAACAAGCAAATACCACTGGATATGGTTATAATTTAAATAATCAACAAAGATTTGAACTAATTTTAAAAGGCTTTCTATTAGAAAACTATAATAATCAAGGGTTCAATTTTTTTAAAACTAAACTATTTATAATACAATGATGCGATTTGCGCCAAACATTACCATAGTGAAAGTTGGAGAATTGGGTATTTAGGTCAACCTGAAATTCTAAAACACTATTAAGGTCAAGAATATACCTGTAGTAGTGCCTATGGTTATCTTTTAAATCAAGGTGGTCTTTTTTTAAGCATGTAAAGTTAGGTAGTAACAAATTCTTAAACAATTACACATCTTTTAATGTAAAACAAATGAAGAAATATTTCATATTATTAATGATAGTTCTAATTAGCCTAAACGCTTATTCTCAAACAGTCAATTTAGATGGAATAAGTTTTGGTACAGGAGTTTTAGTAGAATCAGATGAAAATTTTCTTGATGGTGGTTACTTTGAACTTGGATATTCAAAAATAAAAATGACCAAATCAGGATTATTTTACAGTAATGGAACTGAATTTTTAGGAAGAGTACGTTTCCAGAACTCTAAATCTGGCAATTCAATTGGAATTATAACTGGTTTCAAATATCACTTTCTGGGTTCTTTGCTTTCTTTGGGATCAGATGTTGAGTATGTTAAATCAATCTCATCAAAAGGAGGAGATTTAAACATTAGCCCTAACCTCCAATTGAATATGTTCACACCAGAATTGTCTGTCGTTTGTAATTATTCAATAAACTTAACTTCGAACTCAACTAGTGAACAAGGTAGGTTTTTATTAGGCTTACGTTATGTCTATGCTTTCGATAAAGGCAACAGATTTTTAGATTATAAGAACAAAAAATAACATTTTATAAAGAATATAATGTATAGGTTTCCTACGGGACGGCAATACACAAATAAAGACCGTTGATCTTTTATTCCACAAGCGTGGAACTTTTTCCATTTGTGTAACTCCCAGTAAAAAGATAGAAATTGCCTTTAGCTTGTATTAAAATAACTTTAGAAAATAAGAACAATCATATATAAACCAAAATAAGTTATCATGGAAAGACGCAAATTTATTGAAATAGCTGGAGGTATTTATGAAAACAATAAATACTATACACAATGGTCTGGAGCAGAAAAGGCAAAACATTTTTGGAACTTTTTTGATTCAAGTGGAGATGAGTATATTCATTCTGTTTATGCTGGAGTTACAGTTGATTTATTGCGTCGTAAAAAGATGTATAGTATAGAACATATTGTACCTAAGTCATTTATAAAAAAGTATCTAGCTTTAAAAGGTAACAAGGAGACAATAATAAAAGGAGCTACAACAAATCCATTGAATTTTGCGGCAGCTCATAGGAAAATAAATTCTGCAAGGTTGAATTTTCCATTTGATGTGGAGGGAGACAAAATTATTAGAAGTTATAATATAAAACTGGAAGGTATCTATTCTGATTATGGATTAGATAGTGAAAAAGAATGGGTTATACCAATAAGGACACAAGGGGATATTGCACGCTCTATATTATATATGTGTTTGTTATATAATATTGAAGAATTATATGGCGAGCACTTGAATGTATACCGAAATTGGGCAAAATTGGATCCGCCAAATATATGGGAATTGAAGTATAATGATTGGATATATAAAAAGTTTAAAATTCGAAATCCTCTTGTAGCTGACTACAGCCACCCTAAAGAGTCATTTGAGCTATTAAATGATGAAGAGTTAATGAGTTCATTACTATTAAAAGATAACTGAAAAATTCTTTGGATGAATGACCAATTAAAAAACTTGGTTTTAAACTCTTTGATTACGGGATATGTCAATTATACAGTAGCGAAATAATCAAATGTTTGTATTATACAACCCTTAGCACACAATAGCAAAAAAATGAAAACAAAATTTAAAACGACTCTATTTTTTCTCATTTGCATATCAAACTTAGGATATTCGCAGTTTAAGACAGACAATAGTTTTAATAATGCGGACAAAAATTTAAAGCATAAGTTTTATGAAATTATTACTAGTAATACTGAACTGAATATTTCAAATTTAGCTTCAATAAACACAAAAGACTCCAAAATAGAACTAAAAGGTAGCATCAAGATATCTGATAACATACTTTTAAATATGGGTGTTAATGGAGCGATTAATGAAGGCGTTTCTTCAATTCTTTCAGGTTTAGAAATAGTTCCTTCTGTTGGAACAGAACTAGGATTTCATTTGTATATTGATGATAATGATTATTATTCAAAAATAGTAAATCAATTTAGCTTTAAAGAAAAACAAGATAGTCTAATCCGTGAAAGAGAATTTAGAGTACTCAAATTTGTTGATTTATATGGAAATGAAATTACATATAATGCTTCAAAACCCGCTCAAACTTTAATCGAATCCAAAGGAAAAATCATTCCGTATTTTATGTATCTGGAATATATGGATCAAAATGACAAAATCATCAAGAAGAAGGAATTTATAATTAAGCTTAATAAAGAAATAGAATCGCATAAAAAAGCAATAAATGATGGATTTATTACAAAAGACAAAAAACAAATTACTCTAACTAATCAGGATCTAGAGATACTGAAGAGAAAAGTGGCTATGAAAGCAGAAAAAATTAAGGTAGCAGAAAATGATATATCAAATATGGAAGAAGTACTTCAAGAATATTTAAGTGTCTCGAACGTAATATCCAATTTTGAGGTTTCTGAGAATAATTATGTTGAAGCCATGAAAAAGACATATGAACTAAAGCAGCCTGAAGAATATAGGATTTCTTGGATTTCTCTTAATGGTAGTTTAAAGAATAATTCGATAAAGTTATTTGATGAATCGGTTATTTTTGAAGATCAAATTTCGAAGAACTCATTCAATAATTTTGGTGTTGAGTTAAGTTATAATATCTATAATTTGACTGTAAATGATCACAAAACATACTTTTTAAGGCTTGGATTTTCATATAATAATAAAGATAATCTTGGAGATCTAAGTGCATTGAAAATTGAACAAGTTGACAATATTTCTAATTCTTCTGGTACATCTTCAAGAATATCAAAATCAGAAATTGCCGCATATAAAAAAGAAGAATACAAAAGTGATATCAACTCCACATCTTTATTTGTTGATGGATACTGGTTCTTTTCAAGAAAAAACAATACTGCACTTCATTTAAGAACTGAAGTTGTTTCTGAAGGTGGAACACAAAAAATGAATTTAGGTACAGGTTTATTTTTGTCATTCAAAACTAAAAACAAGGAAAATCCTTTTGTTAACGTTGAACTCTTTACAAATTTTGCTGATTTATTAAAAGACAATACTGAAGAAGATAAACTGTTGGATCGTAGCACGACTAGTTTGAGTTTAAATTTTCCAATAACATTTAAAACTAATCAAAAATGATATTAAAACAAGAATACATTATAGATTGTAATGATTGTGGTTTCAAAAGAAAAGGCGCCGATTTGGAGATGTTGGCTATCGAAAGAGATAAGCACAAAGCGAAAAATCCAACACACGAAATAGGATGGTATTTAAGAGAAAGAACTCTCACTAAGATCAAAGGTAAATAAACATTTATTTACACGGTGTGTAAGATCGTAATGAAGAATTTGCAATAAATTTATGTGGAAATGAATTTAAAATTGTTGTAAATAGCGCAACATCTTTCGCATCTAATCAAACTTTTTGACATTATTACTCTACCAATATTCACTTGATATTAATAAAAATACCAACTGTATTTTATGGGATTTAACTACTTTTAATATGAAAAGCGGAATTTTTGTTACGGGAGATAAATCCTCCCGTTAAATCCTTATCGTATGTTTTTAGGGCAAAACACAGATTTCATATTTAGCAAGCCAAAGAACGAATACCTCAGGAATATTGTCCTGACTTATTTTTACATCCATATCGATGTCTCTGAATTGGTTGTTAAAAGCGAGTACATCATACCATACCCCAGGGTTACCTTTGGTTTCTTTTTTAACAACCCGTTTTACGTATACAATTCAAGCAGGAACGAAATAAAAAAAGAGAATAACCTTGTTACGAAAGTCACCAAAGATCAAATTGTCGTTAGCCCAACAACTAATAAAATACAAATTTTCGGGGCACATTTAAGACCTTTTGCCTTAGCCCTGTTCACAAAAACACCCGTTTCCCAACTAAACTGGGGCATGGATCCATTTGAAATACTGGGCATAAAAACAAGAAGGTTTGAAGAGAGGCTTAATAAAATTGAAACTGTCCCCGGCTTATTTGACCTGGCTGAGAAATCGTTCCTTGATGCTTTGCTTGTAAAAGACTTTGAGCTTATTGATAAAGCCACTCGGTTAATTGAAGAAAGTGATCCCCTGTTGTCTGTTGTTGAGATTGCAGAAAAGTTGCATATTACGGTAAGGACATTGAGAAACTACTTTCAAAAGTTTATCGGTTGTTCCCCAAAAGACTACCTGCAGATAGTGAGGATAAAAAGGGCTGCTTACCAAATGTTTTCTTCGGGTTCATCTTTAACAGGTACCGGGGTTGGAGCTGATTTTTATGACCAGTCCCATTTTATCAATAGTTTTCAAAAAACGATAGGCAAAGCGCCAAAAGATATCAAAAAGGACATCAAGAATTTCCGTTTTTTACAATTTTGAAAAATGGGGAATCCTGAATTTTGCTTCCAGGTATGAATAATCAAATTACCAGATGAAGCGGAAGTCGGTTGTTAAAATCCATTTGATCAGTACTGTAATTGCTGGTCTTACAATATCTTCTTTTTTCACAGCCACAATAATTTCTAAAGTTATTAATGACACCCTTTTAATAATGGCCGTGAAAGAGAAAATCTTTTATGCCCTTCCCATATTGTTGGTTTCGATGCCGTCTGTTGGGGTTTCAGGGATTAAACTTACCGGGCAGTACAAATCACCAGTGCATGTTGCTAAACTGAAAAGGATGAAAATGATAGCTTTCAATGGGATATTGCTCATTCTGTTGGCTACTTACCTATATATCAACTCCAGGGATGGGGTTTTGGGCTGGTATTTCTGGATAGCCCAAATAGTGGAGTTGGTGCTGGGGGCCACAAACCTTTTTCTTATTGCCAGGAACATAAAAGCTGGTTTTACCCTAAAAGGCTGGTTTCGTGGACGGGACATTAAAAAACAATAAATATAAAAACCTATAAAGATGAAAAGATTGTCAGAAAAGTCTGAAAAAACACTAAAAGTAATCCACTTGTTATCAATGAGTATTTGGACTGCGTCCTTGATTATCATGTATGCCATAGGTATTATCCTTCCACGTGCCACAACGCCTGAAGCATTTTATTTTGGTCATTATATCAACTATATCATTGATTTCCTGATACTGACCCCTGCCGCTATTTTGACTTTTTTAACCGGTCTTATATACGGGCTCTTTACCAAATGGAAGGTGAACATGAATTTATGGTTGAAAATAAAAGTTGCCATTACAGTCCTGCTGATCGTGCTGGGTACATTTTGGCTTGGGCCATTGTTGCGCGAAGTTACAGGGCAAGTTAAAATACATGGTTTAAGTTTACTTTCTGATAAAGGGTATATAAATGATATCCGAATTATTACTTGGTTTTCCCTTGTCAATGCAATCCTGCTGATTATAGCATTTATCCTCTCCACATTTAAGCTAGGTAATAACACCGATCAATCATAGGTATAAAATAAAACATACAAAAATTGTAGTATAAATTATTCAATTAAATACGGAGTAGTTATGAATAGAACACATGAAATAGTTGTTGCAGGCGGTGGTCATAATGGTTTGACCGTAGCCGCATATCTTGCCAGGGCAGGGGTTGACGTAGCTGTTGTTGAAAAGAAACCTTATGTAGGTGGTGGTGCTGTAACGTTAGAACCAAATGTTAAGGGTTTCAGGCACGATGTTGCATCCGGTGCCCATATTTTTATCCAGGCAAACCCACTTATCAGGAACGATGAACTCAACCTTATTTCGAAATATGGGCTTAAGTACATTGGTTTTGAAGAAGACCCTTCGGTTTCAGTCGTTTTTCCTGATAACAGCTATATTGCTTTATACCGGGATTTAGATAAAACTTGTCAATCCATAGCTAAATTTTCTCCCCGTGATGCAGAAGCCTACAAAAAATTTGCAGAATGGGCTCAACCGCTCCTTGGTATGCTGATGCAGGGGTTCTTTGCACCTCCTGCACCTTATGGGGCATTATTCGCACAATTGGATCAACAGGGGCAGGGACAGGACTTAATCAGGGCTTTACAAATGAGCTCGCTGGATATTATTGATGATTGGTTTGAAGATGAACGGGTAAAAGCAACATTGGCAAGATTTGTTTCAGAAGTTATTGTTTCCCCTGATGATATAGGGACAGGTGCATTTTTCTTCATTATGGTGCCACTGCTCCATACTTATGGTATGGCTATACCTGTAAGTGGTTCGGGGGCTTTATCAGAGGCTTTAAAAAGAAGTATTGAAGACAATGGGGGTACCGTGTACCTTGACAGCCCTGTTGTTAAAATTGAAAAATCCGGAGGACGGGCTTCCGGGGTGAAACTTAAATCCGGGGAAGTGGTTACAGCCCGGAAAGCTGTAATTGCCAACCTGAATATAAAGCAAATCCCGGGGTTACTGGGTGATGGAGATTTAGATGAAGATTTTATGCGACGGTTGAACGGGGTGAAAAGCAGTGTTTTTGTATGTTTCAACCAAAATATGTCGTTAAATGAAGCACCATTGTACAAAGCAGGTGAAGAAGTAAACCGGTCTTGCCTGGTTGAACTGGCAGACTTTTTGCCCCAAATGCGCCAGACTTTTGATGGTTATAAATATGGCAAAATGGATGGCAGCATGCCTGCATGTATTACAGCTACTGCCCACGACCCTACAAGGGCACCCGAAGGCAAGCATACGCTTTATTTGTTCCAGTATAACCCATTCAATATTAGAGGTGGGGCGCAAGCATGGGATAATGAAAAGGAAAAGGTTGCAAAAACAGTCCTTGAGAGTATCCGGTCAAGGACTACAAATATGGGGGATGAGAATATCCTGGGCAATACCATATGGAGCCCATGGGATTTTCAACAATTCAACGATGCCTGGCTGAATGGCGACCCACTGCATATGAAGAATATGATGGCACAATTCTTTTCCCACAGACCATTTGCCGGATCGGGATACTATAAAATGCCTGTTGACGGGCTTTATCTTTGTGGTCCTTCAACTCATCCCGGAGGAGGGGTGACAGGTGGGGCCAGGGGGACTGCTATGGTCGTTTTAGAGGATATAGGTTTAGATTTTGATACTGTTATTGAGAATTAAAATGAAAAAAACTCTTTTAGCAATAAGCCTGGCATTGAACCTTTGGGTTGTTTTTGCTTTGGTATCGACTGAAATTCAAATATATAACTTAGTTAATCTAGCTATTGCCTTATTGGTCGGGATGATGTTAATCCTTCATATTGGACTTTTAGCATCAAATAAATTATGGCTTTACCAATCAGGGATTTTAATTGCAATTGGTTTATTCATTGCAGCTTGGTTTACCGATAAAAAGATAATATGGCAGGTTGTAACTGGAAGTACACTTATTTTGTTTATGCTCTTAACCTCATTGAGGTTAAGGGCAATAGCCAATAGTTTCATCCTTCACGCCCAGGATGGAGCAACTTTGATGGAAATAAAGAAAATAGAATATAAGGATAGCAAGTTAGTAATCCGCGGGAAAATGATGGGTACAATGCCAACAACAGCACAGGTACGCCCCGGGGAACTATGGAAAGCTTTAACAATGCTTTCCTTAAAAGTAGTATTACGGTTTCCCAAATTGCTATACCTGGGGTGGAAATCCGAAAAAAGCAATTAATTGAAACAAATCGGAACGTGTAGTTGGTTTATGTTTTTATAAAAGCAATGTAAATTGCTCTAAAACCTAATTGGGAATATCATTCAATTCAAATAAAGTAATTCTTTAAATAGGGGCTAATTTATCCATTTTCCCTTTTTAAGGATTTCCTTTTATCTTATAATGATGTTTACAAAAGAATTGATCATGTTGTGTGCGTGTATACTGCGTGTTGTTAAGGCGTTTCGTTAGTTTGTAGAGTTCGCTTGCTTATGGTATTTTACTTTAAATAGGTGGACTCTTAAACACTAATAAATAGAGGGACTTTTTTTCAACCCCAATGCGAGCCAGATTTGGGTAATACTCCAGATAGGCTGATTTTGCATTAAAAGATCCTTGAAGATGGATAATAAAGCCTATGAAGACAAAATACTGAAACTAGAGGATGAGTTGAATTTTTTAAAAAGCCAGGCTCATGATATTTTTACGCTCATTGAACTGGCAATTGGGCTGTGTAATTCAGCAATGATAAAGATGCGAAAGACAGTTCTTAGCGAAGGGTTCAGTAACACCGATGATGAGATATATTTCTTCAAATACCTTAAGCCAAAGATAAACAGCAAGTTAATTTTCTATATTCAGTTATTTGATATAGAAATTAAAAGAAGGGATGCCAGCAATGAGATTCAGATACATTACCTGGAAGAGGTGCTGGCTGGATTGCACCATTACTTTCAGGAAAACATGGAATTCTGTCAATATTATTGGAGGACCCAAATATATTTGGATCATATTTACTTCCTAAGGGGAAATAAAAATATGAGGATTCATTCTGACAATCTGGTAAATTTGATTGATCCTGATTTTTCGACAACCTATGATCAAACCGTTGCAAAAATTATTGCCTACGAGAGGTTGGTAAAATATGTGGAAAATGAAATAGTCAAACTAAAAAATGGTTCAATGGGATTAAATGGTGAAGGGCAGGAAGTTTTTCATTCAAAAGCTTATTGGAGCGGTACCCTTACAGCAATTGTTGAATTGGCTTATGCCTTAGACAGTGTAAAAGCTGTGAATAACGGGCATATTGAAATAAAGAAACTGGTTGAAATGTTTGAAATGATGTTCAATATTAAGGTTGGTGATTATTATCGGATATTCAAAGAGATACAAAAACGGAAAAAGGACAGGACAAAATTTTTGAGTAGCCTGGTAGAAGCCCTAAATAAAAGAATGTATGATTTGGATGAATAGTAAATTTAAGGATAATGATTAAAAAAAGAAGTTTTGAATTACCTTTGTGAAATACATATGAAAACGACTACTCCTGATACGGGAGTATTGAAATATTAAAGACATGAGCGTTTGCTCTATTCTTAAAACTAAAAATCGCCAGTTTTTAAAGTACAACAAGAATAGGAGTATGACGCCCACGTTTTGCGTGGGCTATAGTATTCTGTTGTACTGGGTGTCTGGCGATACCTTAGTTTTGGAATTGCTGTAGTCCCACGCTCTTTTTCGAAAGAGTAGCGGACATGGGACACCCGTAAAAACAATTCGAAAATGAACCTTTCTGAAGAAATTAAGAAATACATAGGGGTGGTTGTGCCTTTCACATGTTGCCCCATTGGTGAACCGGTTGATGACTGTCCTTTTATCCAATTCTGGAACGATAAGCCCAATGAAAACCGTGAAAAATTGCTCGAACAACTACCGGAAGAACAACTGGATAAACTCCAAAAATTTCATGATAAATGCCTTCGGGAAAAGATTAAGCTGGCACGAAAATATCCTGATGATGTCAAATACAGTAAGGTTAATTTGAAAGATCATTTCAGGTTTTAGCATTTAACTTGTTTGTTTCCTTTTTTAGGTTTTTCCTCTGATATTTTTAATTCAAAAAAACACCCAAGTTGGGGAAAGCTTGGGGGAAAATTCCAATTTGAACTTCAATATTTGGCAAAACTCAAATTGTAACAAATTAAATGATTTAGTTATGCCAACAGAAATTGTAACAACCGATGATTTAAGGGAATTCAAAAGAGAGCTATTAGGCGATTTTAAAAGGATTCTTGCTGAGCATAGTGGATTCCTAACCAAGAAGTGGCTTAAATCAGCCGATGTATGCGACCTGCTTGAAATCTCCCAAGGTAAGCTTCAAACCATGCGTATTAATGGGACTATACCTTATACCAAACTAGGAGGTATGATCTTTTATGACAGTACGGAAATCCAAAAGATGATGACCCGGAATATGCAAAATGTATTGAGGCTCCGTGGTAGGAAATGAATTATATCAAACACCTGCGTGGTTTCTTTGAAATCCTGGAATCGGATGACCGGATGACTGCCCACCATATCAGTTTATATATGGCTTTGTTTAACCTCTGGAATATGAACCGTTTCAGGGATCAGTTTGAAGTGAACCGAATCGATTTGATGGGAATGTCAAGGATCGGTTCGCGGAACACCTATTCCCGTTGTATGAAGCAATTGCACGATTGGGGTTATATCCGATACAATCCAGGAGCAAACCGGTACCAGGTTAGTAAAGTTAGCTGTACCAGATTTGATACCACTAGTGGGACTACTAATGATACCGGTACTGATACCACTAATGGGACAGCAAGTGGGACACTCTTATTAAACTATTCAAACAACTTAAAGGATAAACTCGATCCCAAAATATCAAAAAATGGAAAAGGGAAAAAAGAAGGAAAAGGAAGTTGGTTACACGTCAATACAGACAAGGACTACTCCGAACCCCTATAGCGATATTGCCCAAATTGAAAACGGAAAATTCCAATTCAATTTTCCTGATTCAATGCGCTGGATTGAAGCCCTTGGAAAGAAAAAGTTTGGGTCTCACTTTCGGATTTACCCGGAAGACCATTCCCTTCTGCTAACCTTGCTGGTTTATGCTATCAGGGATGAAGAATCGGCTGTTAAAAAGAATCTTAACCTAAGAAAAGGAATTCTGTTAACTGGTCCCATTGGTTGTGGAAAAACATCTTTGATGACCCTTATCAAATACTTTTTTCCTCAAAATATGCAGTACCAGCTAAAATCAAGCAGGGAAATTGGTTTTGAATTCGAAAAGGAAGGTTTTAAAGTGATTAACCGCTATGGAAACGAGATGTCTTCCAACCCATCGCTAAAAATTAGTTTTTGTTTTGATGATTTGGGAGTTGAGCAACCGCATAAGTATTTTGGTAACAATTGCGATGTAATGGGCGAAGTACTTTTAAGTTGTTACGATTTGTTTGTCTCAAAAGGTATTCTCACACATGTCACCACCAACCTTTCAGCTTCAGAAATTGAACAACGTTACGGAAACCGTGTAAGAAGCCGGATGCGTGAAATGTTCAACCTGGTGGCGTTTGATAAAAATGCACGGGATAAAAGGAGCTAAAAGCAAGTTTAAGTACCTGCGAGTTTATCCAGGACTTTTTGAATGTCCTGCCTGTTTTCTTTGGAAACACCAGATTCGTTGGCAATTGCTTCCAATTGGCTTACGGCTTCCTGTACCTCTTCTATGATTTGGGCTGCATTTTTTAACCCAAAATGAGTGGCAAGCTTCAATAATTCCTTCCTTCCCGGATTTTGGCTTTCTCCAGCTACCATGGTACTATGAAAACCATAACTGGAAGAAGAAAAAGTAAGGTCATAGGCTGGCGCAAATTGCCAATTTCCTTTTGCGTCCATTAAAAACGAGAAATTTTTACTGTGGTCATCCCGGTTGTGGGAATAAACATTAAAAGCAGCAAGCCTGAAAATTTTTTCATACGCTTTAACATGTTTCTCCAGCCTGAAAGCACAATCCATTAAATGACCGTAATCCATAGTACTCATCCTGAAATTATCGTGCATAATGCCCGATGCAGTATGTACATGCAGACGTTTCCCTTTATTCCGGTCAAAACGTAAGGTCCCAAAATATTCTTTACCGGATTTTCCTTTGAATAGGTGGCATTCACTCATTTCAATACCAGCAAGCAAAGCCATTTTATGATAGGCATATTCAATATTTGCAATTTCCACATTATCAGAAGACGATGGGAATTTAATGATCCATTCTTCAAATCCTTCCGGTATATCGTCAGTTCCATGTATCAGATCACCCGTAACTGGGTTATAGCCTGTAAAAATCTTTGGTCTGGCACCACCAGATGACCCACCAAGGATAAAGAGTTCTTCAAGGACATCAGAACTTGTACCCTGAAGTACGCGGTTCATTTCATTAGCTAAGGTGTCCAGTTCAGGGATAGCCCCGGTAGATTTATCCGGTTTGAATTCCGGCTTATAAATAAGTGCCCCCATACCTGAAGTGCCGACATAAGCTAACCTATCCAACGGCGTTATCCTAGCAATGTCAATCCCTTTTGATGATAATGAGCGATCAAGCAACAAACGTCCCCAACCATCGGGCAATGAGTCGTTAAACACACCAAACAATCCTTCGAATGGTTCCCTGTCGGCACTTACAATATTACCACTGAACGGTAATTTAATAGGAGATAGGTCAAATCCATTGCTAAGGTAACCGGGATGGTATTTGAAGTATATTTTTCCCTTGGAAAGGACAAGCTCCCCAACTTCAGTTTGATTCCCTTCGAGCAGGATAGACACGGATATTTTCTCAATTCCAATCATTGGGGTTTAATTATTTTGTGAACAGTTTTTCAAGGTCTTCCTGGTTTTCCTTGATAATAAGTAATTGGTCAATCTCTTCCAACCTGCCAAGAAGGTGCATCAGTTTAAGTAAAGATTCCAGGGAGATTTTCCCCGTGTTCTCAAAACGTTTTAAACTTCCAAATGAAACACCGGAACGTCCTGCCATTTCTTCTTGTGAAAGCTTTAATTGCTTCCGTATGGCGCGAAACCTATTTGCTAATGCTTTACTGACCTCGAAAGGTGTTGGTTTTAATGAGTACATTTTATTTTAGCTAAAATATTATCTAAAAATAATAAAAAACATTCTAAATAGCTAGTATATTGTCTTTTTTTTGAGAGATAGAGAGTGATTTTACTTATGAAATCAGTTGTAACAAAGTTTGATTCGGTGTTTGTTAAAGCGTATTAATTTGGATAAAATTGAAAATGTTGATTATTATCCACAAAAACGACTCTTTTGTTGATAATATTCAACAAAAGAGAAATAATACCCCTTTGTTATTCGCGAATAATAAGTGATTTTTTATATGAATTTGCATATAGCAAAGTGAGAGGGACATTTCAGTATGCTTGATAATAGGCATGAGACGTAGTATTATTTAATGGACTTTAAGTGTTAGCCATTGCCCCGGCACATCCCACTACCAGCCTTCAACCCACCTATATCCATTCGTTCCTCATGGAACCGGTGTTGTTTTGCCTGTACGTGGCAAGAGCCTTGGGCAACCCACGGAAAGAGAAGCCCGTCCGTTTCACTACCGGTCTACACTTTCCTGAAGCCGTTACATTATCTTGCTTTCTCTAATCTTGAAATGAACATAAACACAATATATAAATGGATAAAATCTGAATTGGGTTTCTATCCACTATGTGAAACTTTGGATTGAAAATTATAACTTAGGACTCAGAGTATTTTGGATAATACTTCGTAAAGCCAATTTAAGCAGTTTTATTAGAATAAAATTCTATGATTGAAAATTCTGAACTCCATCGAATTATTAAAGATTTGTGTGATAAACATTCCCTTTATCTTGAAGAAAGTAGGGAACAAGAATTTCGAATATACACAGACTATTCATCGGGAATAACTATATTTTTAAAACTTGAAAAGCATTCAAACCTTTCTTTCTATTTTCTTCAAAGAACATTGGATGTTGTTTATCATGGGGATAGGACGGATGTACATGTAGCATTAAGTTTAATGTTTTCAAGTTTCTTAAGAATATTTGATTTAGGTATATCTAGTTCTCTTTTTGATATTCCACATCCGATTATCCCTGATGAAATTTGGGGGAGATATATTATGCCAGAGCAAACACCAATACTCTTTGGAATAAATTCAAAAAAAAAGTTGGTAGAGGTTATTACAAAAATTATTGCCATGACTGCGATATGGAGAGAAATATTGTGGCAAAATATAGAATGTCCATGTGAAGAATGTTTTAAAAAAGTAAATATTGACAATACGAGAGGATATGATATCCCTATGGATATTGAAACCTCGATGGAACTCTTATACAAATCTAATCATATCAACTTCGGAAGCCGTGTAAGACCCAATTGGGATTGTTATTACGACATGAAAAATGAAGTTACCATTATAAAATCAAAGGGATTGTCAAACTTCTTACGTTTTGCGCTCAAGTTAAAAACACAAAACACAACAAAAATTGATGGGATCAATGGGAAACTATTACTTGACGGAGATATTAAAAATTATATTGATAGTTCTACTCTAAAAGAACTTAATAGTTTGATTAAGGTATTGATAAAAAACAAATCCAAGATATACTACAATATAATTCCTCTTGAAAATATGGTTATTACTACAGTTAAGGACTATATAATTGCTCTTGGCAGATTAGCTGGCAGATATGAATTTAAGAAAGAACGTGAACAAATTAGGAAGCGACATAATTTAGAATCTAAATTCTTATTCCCAGTTCCTGAATTTGAATGGATGGAATCAGTTTGTCCAGATCAATTTGAAGGGTTGATAAAAGCATTATTAGAAAGAGAACCCAATGTCGTTATTGTGCGTAAGCCAGCACCAATAAATCAATCAGATAAAGGGAGAGACCTACTAATTGAATGGAATGTTTTAGATGCTAACATAATTTCGGATGAAACACCACCTACTTCTTCAATTAAGTTTGTAGGTCAGTGCAAGACAGGTAAAAAGACCATTGGAAAAAATAAAGTACAAGATATTAGAGATACCCTTGAAACCCATAATTCGAATGGCTATTTTTTAGCAGTAAATACTCAAATCTCTGCCCCGCTAACAGAAAAATTGGAGGAACTGAAGGATCGAGGTTTCTGGATTGAATGGTGGAATAAAGAAGAAATTGAATCTAGGCTGTCAAATAATCAAGACTTAATACCTTTATTCCCAAAGGTTATCAAGGCGAAAAGTAAAATTAAATTTATAGAAAAATAAACTATTAGCTAAAATATCTGGAAACAAAAAAGAATCCCAAAGTTAGCCCTCCTCCCCACAAATCCACCTTGGAAAAAAGCAAGGCTAAATAGAATGCCCTCGCTCAATATTTTAAAGGTTAGATCTATAAAATTCCTGTTCTCAGGACAGCCTTGCATTTTATCCCCGGACGGCAAAGCTTTGGGTTTCTTTTCTTTTTTTCCATTTTTCTTTTCTTTTGAGGAAATTTTATATCATATAAATAGAACTAAAGTGGTTCATTTTTAAGGCAGTTAATCAAAACATCATCCATCCTATCATCAAACTCAATTAAACTCCGATATATCCTATGATATTGTCAAAGATTAGTTAACAATAAAAATCACCCAAGTTGGGGAGACCTTGGGGAAAATATCCATTTCTACTGCTGATTTTTGCCAGGCATGTTCAACGAAAACAAATTAAAAACGACAAGATCATGTTTGGACTAAATGAAATCAGCTGGAAGGAATTTATACTGTTTGTGTTAATAGCTATCGTGCTATGGTATGTCCTACTTTTACTATGGGCATGGTTTAAAAACAACAACCAACCTTCTGTTCTCTATGAAGAATATTCAATTGTTTCCCAGTTAGGTTCAGAAGGCACAAAACCTATAGCTGTTTCAGCAACATCCTTCCCCTCAAAGTTGATTTCATCTATATCTGAGAGTACGATCCCTTTGGAAGTTTCTTTCTATGAAGAGATATATCCCGATGATGGAATCCATATTGACTACCTGCTAAATGAAACAACCGGGGAGTTGGAAAAATTGCTTCACGGAATCCAATATCAACAGTAATATTTAATCACAAAGTATCATGAGAAAAAACAATCAAAGCTTTTTCAGTAAAGGCATGGCGACAGTAGCCATGTTCCTCTTGGGAATCTATAACAGTTTGGCACAAAGTTCAGCTGGGATTGACCAGGCGACTTCAGAAGTTAGTTCCTACATCGATCCGGTTGCCAACCTGATCATTGCCATCGGAGCGGTTGTAGGTCTGATTGGTGGTGTGCGCGTGTACATCAAATGGCAAAGCGGGGATCAGGATACGCAAAAAGCCATTATGGGCTGGTTTGGTGCCTGCCTATTCCTAATCCTGGTGGGTGTGGTAATCCGTGCATTCTTTTCATAAAGGGCTGAGTCATGAATTCATATACGATTCAGAAGATTGACATCAATCTTTATATTAAAGGATTCTCAGGGCAGCTGGTTTATTCTGCCCTGTACGGAATCCTTACTTGCCTGATCCTGTTTGTGGTGCTGTATATAGCTGCAGGGACTCTTATTTCTGTGCTTGTATGTATGCCCGGCTTCTTTTCCTGGTTATACCGGGTTAACCGAATCCAGAAAAAGTTTGGGCATTCCGGTTGGCACAAAAAACGGATTGCAGGTCAATTACCTCAGTTTATCACCATCAAAAGGCGTATTTGCCAGTCATAAAATGAAAGTAAAGCCGATTCATATAAGTTTACCGGTGTTGGGATTTAATGGGGACAACCTTATTTCCAATAACCTGGATATTGGTTTTGGTTTGCGGCTGTTCCTGCCAGAACTGCTCTCATGCAGCAAGGAAAAACTGTACATGCTGCATGATACCTTTCAAAGGGTTGTTAACCTAATTCCAGAGAATACACTGTTACATAAGCAGGATTTCTTTTTTGTGGAAGGATTTACCCTAGCAGCCTGTCGGACTTATATTTTTACATTTAATATAGCACCCAATAATTAGTTCAGGCGATTTTTATTCTGTCTATTTTAAGACCTAAAACTACA
>JANQHR010000064.1 GCA_028282585.1 Bacteroidales bacterium
ATGAATATAGCAAATAAAAGACGAATAGCAGTGTACTGCGTGACCGTAGGCAAAAAATAGGATTAAAAGAAGCCGTAAAGCGGCGGTTTAACCGTGCCGCCAGGCATTTTTGCCTACGGTCTTGTATATGAAAAGTAGCGGATTTCACGCACTAACTTTTCGGATTATAACAGACCTCTAATTTATTCATTTTCTTTCGATTAGGCTATTAAACCGCTATTTTTTATATACGTTGTTGGTAGTAGTACTTTTACAAGTTTATTCTTTCATCGATATTATTTTCGTCAGGATTCACAAAGAAACCTAATCTATCGAATCTTGGTTCAATAACAACTTCGCCTTTAATGCTTATAAAACCTAGTTTGTTATTTTCATTAAGGAAAACGGCATATCCATTTTTAAATTTACTTGCACCTACAAACTCTTTTTCAAAAGCTTTATCTCCATTTTTATTAATAAATCCTGTTTTGCCCTGTTCAGTTTGGTAGGTGGCAAAACCTTCATTGAAATCACCTACTATTTCATATTCCAATTCGATGACTTCAATCCCTTTTTTATCAATAAATCCAAATTTACCATCTTTTCCTACCTTGGCTAAACCATTAGAAAATGAGTGAACTTTATCATATTTTGATGCATCAATAACAACCTTCCCATCTTTATCAATGAATTGATAATCATACTGATATCTGTTTGTGTCTTTGTCTAATTTTTTTTCGCTCCATACAATTGCTAATCCCTCTTTAAATTCAGGACAATTTTTATATTTTTTGTCTATTACCAATCTGTTTTTCTTATCTATGTAACCACAATTATAACCGTCAGAAAATCCATTAAATTTACCTAAATGGGCTAGTCCGTCACTAAAATTTCCTACCGAATTAGTACTGCTTATTGATTCATATTCTATTTTCCAATTACCTTTGGTATCTATGAAACCTACTTTATTTAGGGTGGTTCCAGTTTCAGAATTTGTTTTGGTTATCCAAGCTTGCGCTAAGCCATTTTTGAAATCACCTAGTGACTTAAAACCCTCGTCAATCATAATTCCTTTTTTATCGATAAAACCAAAATTATAATTACCAATAAAAACTTTTGCATAACCATTATAAAAATACATTGGGTCTCTAAATGTTTTATTATCAAAAACTATCTTATCGCTAAGGTCAATAAAAACATAAGAACCTCCAACAACTCCAGAAATGATATCATTTCTTTGGCCATCGATATTTACAGAGGCTAATCCATTTGAAAAACTTCTAGCTAATTTGTATTTGGGTTCTATAATAAATTCACCCTCTGTATTGATATAACCATACTTCCCGTTTTTCATTGCCATTGCAACTAATTCAATATCAGAATTAGAATTTTGATTTTTCCCACAGTTTGTAAAAAAAATAAACAATAAAATCGCTAAATATTTTAGTTTCATCTTTAAGTATTTTCTTTTTGGTATTACTACCAACGCTGGGCTATGTGAAGCCGCGTTTTGGATTTTAAATTTATGCAATTTATTGCAATAAATATATAAATACAGAG
>JANQHR010000075.1 GCA_028282585.1 Bacteroidales bacterium
TTACTTGTAAGTTAATAATGAGCGAACTTTTCAAAACCTTAATAATAAGCCTTATGCTTTAATATCTATTTGAACTGGTTCGCTGGAAATAAAGATTTCTGGGGTCTTAATCGGTCCATAAGCCTAAAGCTTTGTTAACGCATAGTGCACCCCGGAAATCTTTAAGGTTAATAAGAAAATTGCTAAATTGCTAATCTAAAGGTTATAAACAATTGCAGGGAGTGCATCGTAGTTTCACAAGTCAAATAATCATAAAATAGAAAAGAATATGAGAAAAATAACATTAACAATTTTGGTAACAATTATCATTATAAGTTTAGGAAGAAGTCAAACACTAAATGTTCCTGACGATATTGGAACATCAACCAATGCTGGAAATGTGGGTATTGGGACAACATCACCTCAATCGAATTTACATATAAATAATAGTGATGTTAATGCAAATTTCCCATCTCTTACTTCGAGAGGTGATATCTTACAGCTTTTTGAAGTAATAAACAATACTCTTGAAATTGGTGTAGCTGGAGCAAGCAATACTCGCCGTTCATGGATTTTATCTAGACATGATGATCTAAGTGGTACTTATGGTAAATATTACAGTACGTTACATCTTCAGCCTAACATAGGTGATAAATCACAATTTAGAGGTATCGCTATTGGTTTCACACCAGCTACACACATAGATATTGGCACTCATTTAGCTGTAGATGGAAATGTTGGAATAGGTACTGTATCACCTAATTATCAATTACATATAAAAGATGGCAGTGGATTAAGAGTGCAATCATCAAATGCACAAATAGTTTTTAGTGATATTTCAAATTCTCTTAAATTAAGAATGAATAACTCAGGTGATTTACAGTTAACAAATATCTCGGATAATTCTCTGTGTCATTTTGATAATAATGGAAATGTTGGTATAGGCACAACAAATCCTATTGAATCTAAATTAGTGATAAACCATCGTTCTGAGCCAGGTTTATCTGGGAATAAAACGGGAGCACTTGCTATTATTGGCCTCAATACTGAATTAGCTATAGGTGCGAGTTCTCAAACAAATGGTGGAAGTTGGATTCAAACAAGGCATAAAGACTCTCAATATCCTGCATCTGCTTATACTCTTGCATTAAATCCTTTGGGTGGAAATGTTGGGATTGGAACATCTAATACATTTGGATATAAATTAGCGGTTAACGGCACAATAGGTGCTAAGGAAGTTAAAGTTGAGAATACAAGCGCATGGCCTGATTATGTATTTTCTGATAATTATAAGCTAAATGATTTAAATGAAATCGAGAATTTTGTAAAAGAGAATAAGCACTTACCAGATATTCCATCAGCAAGAGAAGTAGAAGAGAATGGAATTCAGTTAGGGGAAATGGATGCCAAACTCTTGCAGAAGATTGAAGAATTAACACTTTATATGATTGAGCAGAATAAGAAAACTGAAACTCTAATTGAAAAGGTTGAAACACTTGAATCTGAAAATGAATTATTAAAAGGAAAAATAATAAAACTGGAAACTGCTGAGTAAGCAACAGTTTATAACCATGCATTATACGCCATGCGGGTGATAGAGCTAAATTTAACTTCTTTTCATTTAATAAACTTAGTTTTAGTTTGAAAAGAAAATGCTTTAAAACCCGCACAGCGCATATGCTCACCGTTAGGATGAATGTTTTCCGGAATCAATATGAATCTTATAAATCAAAATTAAAATGAAGTATCGAATCAAAAACACTAAAACCACTATTCTTATACTTGGAATTTATCAAATCTTTGGTGGATTAATTGGTCTTGGAGTGACAGCTTATTTAGCACTTGGTACAGGGACTATAAATGGAGCAATGCTTTTAATTTTTACTATCGCAACTGGATTGTATTTGTTTTCAATTAAATCTGGTACTGTATTGATACGTAAAGATTATAAGAGAGGACTTATTTATTCAATGGTAAATCAAATAATTCAAATACTTTCTATCGGAGTAGGTGGCTACAAATTTGATTATTCTTCAGGAGCTAAAGGAAAAATTGGTATTAATTTCACAAATGGATTCAATTTTAATTTTGATATTGGAATAACCTCTGAATTTAATATGTCAATTAATGTGGACAATACCGAGTATTTCCTCTATATTAACAT
>JANQHR010000078.1 GCA_028282585.1 Bacteroidales bacterium
TTTAAAAATAGCAGATCTATTAAGAGAAAATAAAAAAATTTCTAATCAGTTAAAAGAGTTAACCGATACCAATGAAAAATTAGTAAAACAAAACGAGAAACTTGACAAGATCATATCATCTTTACCCCCGGATATTCTTCCTAAAGAAGCAAGTGGCCAAATTAAAAGTCGTACGACACGATTTGAAATGGCAACGGTTTTATATGCTGACATACAAGGCTTTAAGAAAATTGCAGAACAATCTGCAACAAGTGATATAATTGATGAATTAGATCAAATCATTTTCCATTTTAACTCAATTGTTGAAAAATATAAAATCGAGAAAATTAAGACCATTGGGGATGCTTATATGTGCGCCGGAGGAGTTCCAATCAAAAATATTACAAACCCGGTTGACGTTGTTTTAGCAGCGCTTGAAATGCAAGATTATTTAAATGAGCTTAAGGCAGAATATGAAAGCCAGAATAAGAAATTTTGGGATCTTAAAATGGGAATTCATACCGGTCCTGTAACGGCAACCTTTTCCGGTCGAAAGAAGATATCATACGAATTAAAGGGTGATACTGTGCATATTGCAACTCGAATGGCTTCGGCGAGTGAGGTTGGTAAAATAAATATCTCCATAATGACATATGAGTTGGTAAAACAATATTTTGCTTGTGATTATCATGGAAAAATACCGGTTAAATATAAAGGCGATTTAGAAATGTATTTCTTGAAACGGATTAAACCGGCGTATTCTGAAGATAGAAAAACGGGCCGATCGCCTAATCAAATATTGTGGAACAAATATCTATTACGTCAATTTACTGATTTGCAGGAAATTGTACTTGACAGGCTTGAGAAAGAACTACCAAAATATTTGTATTATCACAATTTTAAACACACTATAGATGTTATTAATCAAGCAGAATTAATTGGATATGGAGAAGGTGTTGATGACGAATCTGTTCTATTATTAAAAACTGCCGCTTTGTTCCATGATGCTGGTCATGTAATTGGATATGATGAACATGAATACAATGGAACACAATTAGCTAGAGAATATTTACCAAAATATCGATATTCGCAGGATCAAATTGATAAAATTTGCGAATTAATAATGGCAACGAAATTACCACCAAATCCTAAAAATATTCTTGAAAGTATCATGTGCGATGCAGATCTTGATTATTTAGGTAGGAGTGATTTTATTCCTGTTTCAAATACTTTATATAAAGAGCTTAAGGAACAAAATAAAATTGGCACATTAAATGATTGGAATAAATTACAGGTCAAATTTCTTTCTAATCATCAGTTTTTTACAAAAACCGGGAAGAGTTTACGAGAGGTTAACAAGCAAATGCAAATTGAACGAATAAAACAATTAATTGAGGGCTAATAGTTTTTAAAAATCATCACTATTATCTGCAACCAATTCAAAAGACCCTTTGCAAAAGTCTTTAAATTCTACACCAACTTCCTGAATATCATCATCGCCATATGCGTAATACCAAATTACATTTACTTCCGAATTTTCAGACTCAACTACCTTATTAATTTTTTTAAAAATGTCAATGAATAATTTTGATGAAGATGTATTGAGAAGGTTCATCTGAAAAATTATTTCAGTTTCCGAATTAGGATTATCAGCATATTCATCAAACCATTTAACTATGGGTTCATAGAAACCTCGTGCATCTTCAGGCATTGAGTTACCTCTTATTTCGAAGCGACCTTGTTCAGCATCCAGGTATACGGCTGGATTCGAGTCATTAGCAAGTATTTTTAATGGTTCCATCTTATTCATTCTATTTTAACTTATATAAAATTTATAAAATAA
>JANQHR010000103.1 GCA_028282585.1 Bacteroidales bacterium
GACCCTTAAGATCGTAAATTTTAAGGGGACAACAAAATTAAAAGGCTGTCCTTTTACTTTTTGGACAGCCTCTTTTTTGTAGCAAGAGGGAGACTTGAACTCCCGACCTCATGATTATGAATCATGCGCTCTAACCACCTGAGCTACCTCGCCATTTCAGTAGTGAATACCGGGGTGCAAATATAGTATTTTATTTTATCTTTTATAACTTGAATACAGAAATTATAAAAAAAAAATTATATCTTGCGATGAAGGGAAAAATTGCTAATAAGTAAACCTATGAAAAACAAATACGAATTAGAATACTCAATAAATTCTTCACCTAAGATTTTATTTACGAGATTGAGCACACCAGGAGGATTATCAGAGTGGTTTGCTGACGACATAAACATACAAGGTAACGTATATACTTTTATTTGGGAAGGAACTGAACAACAGGCTGAACTTCTTAATAAAAAAGATAATCAACTGGTTCGATTTAAGTGGCTTGACGAAGATGAAGATAGCTACTTTGAATTTAAAATAAGAAAGGATGAATTAACCGGAGAAGTTGCACTCGTAATTACCGATTTTTCTGAGGATGAGGAAAAAGAAGATGCTATCGAATTATGGGATACTCAAATATCGGAACTAAAACATGCCTTAGGTCTTTAATTAGTATTATTCAGTATTTCTTTCATAAAATAATTTACTTTTGTAATCGTTTTGTAAAAAATATAATAAGTGAAACGATTACATAAATTTATATTAAAATCATTTTTTGGTCCAGTTGTAGCAACATTCTTTGTATCTCTGTTTATTTTATTGATGCAATTTCTTTGGAGGTATATTGATGACCTGGCAGGGAAAGGTTTAGAGTGGACAATTATTGCTGAGTTTATTATGTATGCTTCAGCTCGACTGGTTCCAATGGCACTGCCATTAGCTATATTACTTTCATCTATCATGACTTTCGGTAATATGGGTGAACATTTTGAGCTAACTGCAATAAAATCAGCTGGCGTTTCTCTTCAAAGATTTATGATTCCTCTAATGGTATTTACAATAATTATTAGTATTGGTGCATTCTTCTATTCCGACTATATTATACCATATACTAACCTTAAGACAGGTGCATTAATTTATGATGTAAAAAACCAACGTCCTGAACTCCAAATAAAGGAAGGTATGTTCTATAATGGAATTGAAGGGTATAGTATAAAAATTGCAAAAAAAAATTATAAAACAAACCTCTTACAAAATATTATGATCTACGATCATAGTGATAATAAAGAGAATAAAAAGGTTACTATAGCTGACTCCGGTTATATGAGAATGACCGCCGATGAAAGAAATCTGATTTTTACCTTGTATAGCGGATATTCGTACGAAGAAATTGAAGAGTCGAAAAATACCAGACCAAAAGACAAAACCTATCCGCACCAAAGACAAAAATTCGAAAAACAAGTTTTTATTTTTGAATTGACTGGTCTTGATTTTAGTAGGACCGATGAAGATCTTTTTAAGAACAATTTTCAAATGTTTAATTTAAGACAACTGCAATATGCTGAGGATTCTCTTAAAAAAGCACATAATGAACGAGTTAGTAGGTTTTCAAAAAACTTGTCATCAACCGAATACTTTAAGCGAGAAAGTACAATATTAAATGAGTATAAAAAGAATAGCGAGAAAGAAAAGGTAAGGCAAGCTAGACGAATTGAAGAAGCTGAGGATTTCAAGAAATCTTCATTTACCAGTGATACAATAAAAGTATTCAATGATACACTTGTTAAACCATTTAGTCCTGACAGTGTATTTCTTGCGTTAAATAAAAGAAATAAAAAGCAAGCAATAGATTACGCTCTTAATTATGCGAGAGCCACTCAAAATACTATTTCTAATTCAAGAAAAGAATTTAACCATAAAGAAGAACGGATCCGAAGGCATCAAATAGAATGGCACAGGAAATTTTCTCTTTCATTTGCCTGTTTAGTATTCTTCTTTATTGGCGCACCTTTTGGTGCGATTGTAAGAAAAGGTGGTTTTGGAACTCCTGTTGTAGTATCAGTACTTTTCTTTATTTTATATTATATAATATCGATAACAGGTGAAAAATTCGCACGAGAAGGTGTAATGTCGGCACCTATTGGAATGTGGTTATCATCTTTTATTTTAATGCCGTTAGGTATATTTTTAACATATAAAGCAACAACCGATTCCGTAATTCTTAATGCTGATACGTATTTATTATTCTTCAAAAAACTATTTAAAAGATTTTCTAAGAAATCTGATTAGATGAAGATCTTGCAAATTGCAAATAAAGCAATATTTCCTCCTGATGGAGGAACTTTGGCCATCTTGAATCTTGCAAAAGGATACATAAAGAATGGTTGTCAAGTTCATTTATTAAATATGATTACTCATAAGCATATAAATAAATTAAATGAAATTGAAGAAGGGGAAAATGAGTCATTTCAAATAACGGGCGTAAAAATAAATACTAGAATTTCTGTTTTTAAGTTGATAATAAATTTCTTTTTTTCTAACAAACCTTATATTTCTGAAAGATTCATATCCAAAAAATTTAAGAGTAAACTTGTTGAAATTATTAAAAGTGAGACATTTGAATTTATTCAGTTGGAAGGTTTATATGTACTTCAATATATCCAATTAATCCGAAAAATATATAAGGGAAAAATATTATATAGGCCACATAACCTGGAATATCTTATTTGGGAAAGAAATTCAATTGAATCAAAATCTTTCATTAAAAAATATTATTTTAAAATCACTAGTATAAGACTTATTAAACTTGAAAAAAGTCTGTTAAATAGATATGATTTTATAATACCCATAACAAATACAGATTCGGATATTTATAAAAAACTTGGAAATAATAAGCCTTCAATTTTGGCTCCTTTTGGATTGAATTTAAATAGCTTTGAATCTAAACAAATTAAAATAACAGATTCTGAACAATCAATAAATTATATCGGTGCACTTGATTGGATTCCTAACCAGCAAGGACTGATTTGGTTCATAGAAAATTGTTTACCCGAAATTATAAAGTCATTTCCTGAGATTAAACTAAACATTGCCGGTAGAAATGCCCCAAAATGGTTAAAAAGAAAATTTAATAATAAGAATATTAAATTCTTTGGTGAAGTTGATAATGCATATGATTTTATCCAATATCCTGGCCCTATCATAGTTCCTCTATTCTCAGGAGGTGGTATGCGCGTAAAAATTATTGAATGCATGGCTCTTAAAAAGGCAATTATTGCAACAAATGTTGCTGTGGAAGGAATTGAACCTAGTTATGATGAAAATATTTTATTGGCTAATTCTGCATCTGACTTTTCCCAACTGGTTTTAGTTGCTTTAAAAAATAAAGAACTTCAAAAAGAAATTGGTGAAAATGCATTTCGTTTTGTAAGCGAAAAATATAACTTTACCAAAATTGCTTCAAATATTATAGATCAGATTGTTTAAAACCGTGCAAATACTCTTTTGGATATTTTTATTTATCATATTTTACTCATATGTAATTTATCCTGCCGTACTATATTTAATTAGTTTATTTGTAAAGTTTTTTAACTTAATAAAGGCCAAGAATGAAGTTATAGATAATTTACCGGAAGTGACTTTATTTGTTGCAGCCTATAATGAAACAGACTTTATCAACGAAAAAGTCAAGAATTCGTTTTCCCTGAATTATCCTCAAGAGAAAATCCATCATATTTGGATAACGGATGGCTCAGACGATGGAACACCTGAGATATTAAGAAAATACGATCGTATTTCAGTTCATCATATTAAGGAAAGAAATGGAAAAACAGGAGCCATTAACAGGGGAATGCAATTTGTAAAAACTCCGATAGTAATTTTTTCCGATGCTAATTCCATATTAAATTTGGAATCAATTCAACATATAGTAAGAATATTTAAAGATCCAAAAGTCGGATGTGTTGCAGGAGAAAAAAGAATCAAAGCTAAGAATAAAGAAAATGCGGTAAATGCAGGGGAAGGAATTTATTGGAAATATGAATCTTTAATTAAAAAATGTGAATCTGAAATTAACTCAGCTGTTGGTGCAGTTGGCGAATTATTTGCTATTAGAACAGAATTGTTCGAAGAAATTGAAAGTGATACGATTCTTGACGATTTTATAATCTCCTTAAGAATTGCAATGAGAGGTTACAAAATCAAATACGAACCAAGAGCAATAGCAACAGAAGGGCCGTCTGCAAACATAAAGGAGGAATTAAAACGCAAAACTAGAATTGCATTTGGAGGTTTCCAAGCTATTGGACGATTAAAAAAACTACTCAATCCATTTAAATATCCATTTCTTTCTTTTCAATATCTATCGCATAAAGTTCTAAGATGGGCAATTGTACCTTTTTCCTTTGTTATTGTTTTCATAACTAACCTCTTTTTGGCATTCAATGCTAATTGGATTGGTTTTTATACGATAGCTTTTTATTTGCAGCTTATATTTTATTCAACAGTTTTAATAGGTGCTCTATTACAAAAAACGAAAACAAATCTCAAATTTATATTTGCCCCTTATTATCTCTTCATTATGAATCTAGCAGAGATTATCGGATTAATCAGATTTATAAGAAAAAAACAGTCTGTAAACTGGGAAAGAGCAAAAAGAGAGTAACAAATCCTAATTTATATTGTCTTTTTTAGGGAAATTTAAACACTTATTATACTTTTGCAAAATCATTTTCCCTTTAATTATAGTAAAATGTCTAACAATCAAGATAATAAAACAAGTCAGCTTAATACTATTGAAGAAGCAATTGAGGATATTAAAGCTGGAAAGGTAATCATTGTAGTTGATGATGAGGATAGAGAGAATGAGGGTGATTTTGTAGTAGCTGCAGAAAAAATAACTCCCGAAATCGTAAATTTTATGGCCACTCATGGACGCGGTTTAATTTGTGCTCCATTGCCAGAAGACAGGTGCGAAGAATTGGAACTCGAACTAATGGTTGGTAATAACACTGCCTTACATGCTACTCCATTTACTGTTTCGGTTGACTTAAACGGACACGGATGTACAACAGGAATTTCAGCATCCGACAGAGCAAAAACGATAAAAGCTCTTGTTGAACCTGACACAAAACCTGAAGATTTAGGCCGCCCTGGACATATTTTCCCCTTAAAAGCTAAACAACGTGGTGTAATACGACGAGCCGGACATACTGAAGCTGTTGTAGATTTAACTAGGCTCGCAGGATTAAAACCAGGTGGTGCACTAGTGGAAATCATGAATGAAGATGGTACTATGGCACGTTTACCTGAGCTTTTTGAAATTGCCGAAAAATTTGACCTAAAGATCATTTCTATTGAGGACCTTATTAAATTTCGTTTAAATGAAGATTGTCTTGTTGAAAAAGGCGTAAGGGTTAAACTTCCTACCGAATTTGGTGATTTTGATTTGATTCCTTTCAAACAAAAATCAAATGGACTCGAACACGTTGCACTTATAAAAGGCACTTGGACAAAAGACGATCCTGTTTGTGTAAGAGTGCATTCATCTTGTGTTACTGGTGATATTTTTGGCTCAAAAAGATGCGACTGTGGTCAGCAATTACATGAAGCAATGAAAAAAATTGATAATGAGGGTAAAGGAGTTGTTCTATATATGAACCAGGAAGGAAGAGGAATTGGTTTATTTAATAAAATAAAAGCTTACAAGCTTCAAGAGGAAGGAATGGATACTGTCGAAGCCAATATAGAGCTTGGTTTCGAAGACGACGAAAGAGATTACGGAGTTGGCGCAAGTATTTTACGTGAACTTGAATTAGGAAAAATCCGATTACTTACAAACAATCCTATTAAAAGAAAAGGACTTGAAGCTTACGGCCTTGAAATTGTAGAAAACATTCCTTTAGAGATAGAGCCTAATGAACATAACAAGTTCTATTTAGAAACAAAACGACATAAAATGGGACATTCTTTAGAACTTGTAGACCTAAAACCTGAATTTAACAATAAATAAAAACAGAAAAGACCGATTCCTCCCGGTCTTTTTATAATATCGTTATTGTTTGATCAAAAAAAGAATTTGAAGAAGATAAATCAAAGTAACCTGCATTCCCTCCTTTTATAAATTTAGGTTTTAAAGTAAGGTAAAATTCTTCAGGACTAATTTTATTCATTTTACAAAATTCAGAAACAATAGTAGTTTTTGAGGTATTATTTAAATCATAACCAGAAAGTTCTTCAACCATACGTTGATACGAAATACGAAATACCTGATCCGCAAATTCTTCCATTGTAAGCTTTTCTGCATCAGGTATACCTGTAAATTCAACGTCTAATGAATGTATATCGGATATATTCTCGCCCCAATCAATTACAGTTTTAAAAGGAATCCAACTATTAAATGTTCCAGTAAATACCAGTATTGTAATTAACAAGGCAACAGTAATTTCTTTTAAAAACTTAAATTTTAATTTCTCAACAACAAAATATGAAATAAAATATGTCCAGTTAATTTTAAATAAATGAAAAACTGAAAATAAAACAAAAAGGTAAGAAAAAATAGTATGCTGCTGTTCCCATTGTTTTTTTGTCAGGTTTAATATATCCCATCCAATCCACCTTGATAAACTTCCTTCCGGTGCTACATAGAGAAGAATGCCAGAAAATACCATAATAATAAATGATAAAAGCAATCCAATGCTTATAAAGCTTTGCCAATTAAATTTGTTGTTCATATAGTAGTTTTTAACTAAGACCTGTGTTAAAATCCAAAGTTTAAAAGATTAATTAAATTTGTGTTCAAATTTAATGAAATCAATTAAAATGGATAAAGACGGTTTAAGAATAGTTTATATGGGTACTCCTGATTTTGCTGTAGAGCCCCTAAAAAAACTCTTAAAAAATAGCTACAATATAGTTGGAGTAATTACTAATCCGGATAAACCAGCAGGAAGAGGTCAAAAAATGCAGGAATCGGCAGTAAAGAAATTTGCTGTAAGCCATGATCTGAAAATTCTTCAACCTGAGAAATTCAGAGATGAAACTTTCTTAAATGAACTAAGAGATTTGCAGGCTGATTTGCAAATTGTGGCTGCTTTCAAGATGTTACCAGAAGTAGTTTGGAACATGCCTAAATTAGGCACCTTTAATTTGCATGCTTCATTATTGCCACAATACCGAGGTGCTGCCCCAATAAATTGGGCTATAATAAATGGTGATCCTAAAACAGGTGTAAGTACTTTCTTCTTAACTCATGATATTGACACAGGCAATGTAATTTATCAGGAAGAAGTTGATATAAACGAAGATGATAATGCCGGAACAATACATGATAAGTTAATGCACATCGGTTCTGATCTTGTAATAAAAACAGTTGATTCAATTATTGCAAATAACTACCCAAGAATAAACCAAAAAGACTTAGTTAAAGTTGATACTAAAGTTAAACACGCACCAAAAATATTTAAAAATGATTGTAAGATTGACTGGACAAAAAGCATTGAATCAATCCACAATTTAATACGTGGGTTGAGTCCTTATCCTGCTTCTTGGACTGAAATAAGCAATGAACAAGAAACAATTCAGTTAAAGATTTTCAAGACATATAAAGAAGTCAAGGATCATAATTTTGAACCTGGAGAAATATACACAGATGAAAAGACTTTTCTAAAAGTAGCAGTTAACGATGGCTTTATACAAATAAAAGAACTACAACAAGCTGGCAAAAAGAGAATGGATATCCACAATTTTTTAAGGGGATTTCAAGGAATAAAAAATTATAAGTTCTCAACAAAAGCTAAGCTTTAATGTTATTTAAACGAATCATTGTTTTACCTTGCAGTTATTTTATAATTGAAAAGAAATTATGCGAATCAGGTAAATTGGTAAAATACAGGAAATAGAGAAAAGATGAAACAGTTATGATGATCAGAGTGCAGTTTGCATCAAATCTGAGATCTGAAGTTTGAAACTATAAATTAAATTCTTACCTAAACCGGATACCATAAATAATCTTGAATAAAATAAAATAAATAATTAAATCTAATTATGAATAACTACGGTTCTGATCAAAAATCTGCATTAGATGCGAAAATAGATGCTCAAAAAATTGCGTTCGCTCCAATTGTTTTCCAGGCGGTTTTATCTTTAAGGAATTTGAAAATCTTGGAAATACTAGATCAGAATTCTGAAGGATTAACAGCGCAAGATATTGCAGAAAAAGTTAATATTTCAGAATATGGAGTAAGAGTTTTACTCGACGCAGGGTTAAGTGCTGAAGTGGTAATGTTAAGAGATAACAAATATCTTTTAACAAAAACAGGATATTATTTTATTGCAGATCAAATGACAAATATTAATATGGATTTTGTTCAGGATGTTTGCTACAATGGAATGTTTTATCTGGAAAATTCAATAAAAAACAAAAAGCCCGAAGGCTTAAAGGTTTTTGGTAACTGGCCTACAATATATCATGGATTATCGAAATTACCAGATCAGGTTAAAAAAAGCTGGTTTGCATTTGATCATTTTTATTCTGATAATGTTTTTAAATCAGTTTTACCAATCATATTTGAAGATAATAGAAAAAAAGTTTTAGATGTTGGTGGTAATACGGGAAAATTCTCTTTACAATGCGCAAAGTACAATTCTGAAGCCGAAATTACAATAATGGACCTACCCGGGCAGTTAAATGTTGCTTTGGAAAATGCGAGAAAAGAAGGCTTTGAAAACCAAATAAAAGGCCATTCAACTGATATTTTAGATCATTCAAAACCTTTCCCGAAAAGATTTGATATTATCTGGATGAGTCAGTTCTTAGACTGTTTTTCCGAAGAAAATATTTTCCAAATTTTAAAAAGAGCTGCTCAATCTATGACCGAAAATACAAGATTATTCATTTTAGAAACATACTGGGACAGGCAAAAGTTTGATGTCTCCACTTTCTGCCTGAATAATACCTCACTATATTTTACTGCCCTGGCAAATGGAAACAGCCGCATGTATCATTCGGAAGATATGATTCGACTAATAAAAGAAGCCGGATTAAGGATCGAAACTATAACAGATGATTTAGGAATTAGTCACACCCTAATTGAATGTAAACTTTAACTTATTTATCGAAATCTTCTATAACCGGAGTTTCTTCAATAACATCCGAATGCTCTTTAATGCTTCGTAGCCAAAGCTTTTGTCCTACTTTCGGTTCTGTACCCTCTTCCATCAAGTTTTTTTCATAAAGCTTTTTGATCTTTATTCCATATAACTGAGAGATGGAATACATCGTCTCTCCTTCTTTAACATCATGAAAATCAAAGCCATGTTCTGCTTTATTCCTTTTTGGTTGTATATACAAAATTTGACCTTCAGCTAAATCGATATCTCCTTCAATCTCGTTGTACTTATATAATTCCCATGAAAGCATCCCTAATTCCTCAGTAATACTTTTAAATGTATCTCCTTTTCTTACAATTATATAATCAATCCTATTTTTACTGAATACTCTGTGTTTTTCAGTATAGATATTAAAGTTATCAACGTCACCTAGATATATTTGACCAGAATCCGAAATATCTTCTGTTTCATCAAATACTAAACTTCCTCCCTGATCATAAACATATAATTGATTATCCTCAATAATTTTGATAAGCATACTAGCATAGGTTTTACTTGTTGCATAACCTGCTTTTTGTAATCCTCGTGCCCACGATTTATAATCTTTAGGACTTAAATCAAACAAAAAGGAATATCGCTGACCTTTTGCTATAAAATCAGAATGATCGATGTAAGATTCATAAACAGATTTATATTTTCTGAAACATTCATTTCGTCTGTCATCATCATGATAAACTTTTGCACCCTTCCAACTGCTATGGCATTTAATTCCAAAATGATTGTTTGATTTTTTAGCTAAAGTGCTATTTCCATTGTCAGACTCCAACATGGCCTGAGCTAGTTTAATACTTGCCGGAATCTTACTTCTTTTCATTTCCTTTATCGCCAGATCTTTATATGTTTTAATATACTCTTTTCTATCCAGGCTTATATATTTTGGTGCTGGTTGTTTTGTTGATTGAGGTACTTGTCGTACTTTACAAGAAACTACGGCTATTGGTATTATTAGGTATAATAACTTCTTTGTCATTTTTTTTTTGTTATTTTGAACAAATGTAAATATAAATATCATTTTTTAGGTTTGGTATTTTTCACAAGTAATAATATCTTATGAACAAGCGCGAAATAAAGTCCACTTTAATAGATTACAATTCTCTTGCCGAACTTGATTTTAAATACCAGGAATTAATCCAAAAAGCTAAAGAAGCTGCTGAAAAAGCTTATGCACCTTATTCGAAGTTTAAAGTTGGAGCTGCAGTTTTATTAGAGAATAATGTAATTATTCAAGGAAATAACCAAGAAAATGCAGCATACCCTTCAGGACTGTGTGCGGAGAGAGTTGCAATTTTTTATGCAAATTCTAAATATCCGAATGTTACTATAAAGGCGGTTGCCATAACAGCTAATATAGAAAATAGTTTTATTAACGAACCAATTCCTCCTTGCGGATCATGTTTACAAGTTATGTTAGAAAGTGAAAACCGTACGCAAAATCCTATTAAAGTTTTGCTTTATGGTGAAAATAGAATTACCGTAGCTGAAGGAATCAAACAATTCCTGCCATTTAATTTTGATAAAGAAATGCTAAAATAAATTTTAGTATTTTGATAAGATTTTAAGGAATTCACTATTAGGAGTAATCCCATCATCATCATCAGAAAATTCTGGTTTTAATCTGTTCACAAAGTACATATCAAGCTGAACGTTATTTTTTACTTCAACCTTTCCACGATGGGTGCACTCAAAATAATCCTTAATGTATTCATACGTATCACCAGAAACATTAACTTTCTCTACCTCTCCTGATTGCTCCATTCTGCTGGCCTTATTTACAGCATCACCCCAAATATCATAAGCAAATTTCTTTTTCCCTATTACCCCTGCAATAACTTCTCCGGTATGGATTCCTAATCGAAGCTCCCAGGGAGTTTCATTTTCTTTTCTCTTATTCTCCGCATAATCCCGCATAAATTTTTGAATTTTTAAACCGGCCAGTGTTACATCAATTGGATTACTTTTATTTCTTAATGGAAGCCCTCCGGCACACATATATGCATCACCAATGGTTTTTATTTTTTCAATGTAATGTCCCTCAATAATTTCATCGAACTTTTGTATATAAACGTTCAGTTCCTTAACAAGCTCTTGGCTATCCAATACATTAGTTAGGTTCGAAAAATTCTTGAAATCTGTAAATAAGATGCTTACTAGTTTATACTGCTTCGATTTTGCAAATCCCTTTTTCCTTAATTGCTCCGCCGTTTCAAAAGGAAGAATGTTTAACAACAACTCATCTGACTTCTTTCTTTGTTCTTCAATAAACTCCTTTTGTTTCTCGATTTCTTCCCGCTGTTTTTCCAAAAGTAAATTAGAACTTTCCAGATGTTCAGTCAATGTTATCAAACTTTCGTTTTTTGCTTCTAATCTTTCTTCTGCCTCCTTTAATGCCGTAACATTTGATTCTATAGCGATGTATTTTATAATAATATCCTGTTCGTTATAAACAGGAGTTAATGTTGTTTGTATCCATATAGGTTCGCCATATTTGGTTGCCCATTTTTGTTCATATAAAATACTTTCTGCTCCATTTTTACATTGCGTAATTGCATCTGCTAGCTTTGGATTTTTGTTAGGGTCAAAAATAGTTGACTCAAATTTCTCTTTAAATTCTTCTAGAGTATAACCATACATTCGTTCAAACCCTTCATTCACCCATTCTATTTCACTATCATGACTAATAATTACAACGCCCGTTGCCGTTTTCTTAGCAACAATTGAAAGTTCACGAAGAAGTTCATGTTCTATGTAAATCTCATGTTGGAATTCTTTTCTGCTTTCGGCAGCCTCAATTCGCATTAATAGTTCATCTTTGGTATAAGGTTTTTTTATAAAATCCACTATACCATATTCAAAAACTCTATCAAAGTTTGTGCGTGGGGAATATTCGATAATTAAAATAACAGGAATTCTGTTAGTAGAATTATCCTGCTTTAATGACATAATGCTTTCTATACCGCTTTTAGCTAAAGAATCAACACTTATTAATATAATATTTGGTTGAGTTTTTAATGCAATTTGATATATTTCATTTCGCGCTGATCTAATGATTTCAAATCTATCCAAATCATCATTTAGAGTTTCTTGCAAATAATCGAAAGAATTTCCATTATCACTTGCAATTAATATTTTATAACTCATAGAATTTGAAATCGTTTATAATTAATATACGAGTTTAAAAATATAAATTTTAAAACGAATTCGGTCGAATTTTAATTTTTTTTATCTGATACATTTTTACTGTTCGTACTAATAATTTAAGCTTTCATCAAAATAAGATTAAGATTTAAACCAAAAATTGAAAATAACGTATATGGTTTCTGGTTAATTTACCGAACAATCCTTATTTTTATTTTTCAAAACTCGAAACTTTAAATGATTTTCAAGTTATTAGTTTTAAATTTTAATTCAACAAGCATTGAAGGAATAAATTCTATTGTTAATTCCGAATACCCTAATATTGACTTATATATTTTAGATCAACATCAAGATATAATATCCGATGTACAAGCAATATCACCTGAAATAGTTCTTTTTGATTTGGATAGCCAGTTAAATCATGAAGAAAAAAGTGAAAAATTACTTTATAGAATTAGTCATGATTTAAACTTACCCGTTATTGCATTTTCGTCGAAAAATTTGCATAAAACAGCTTTTGAAGCAGGTGCAATTAATTTTATACAAAAACCTTTCAAGGATGTAACTTTAATCTCAAACCTAAAGTCTACCCTATCACTTATTGATATACAAGAAGCTATATATGAAAAAGAGCGCGAGATTGAAGAAAAAAATGTACGTATTCAATTTCAAATTGAAAATGAGTTAAAACAAAGAGAAATAATTATTCGAAAGAATAAGGAAGTAATGGCTGATATTCGTTATGCCAGTCGAATTCAGCAGGCAATACTTCCAAGTATCGAATATATAAACGAACATTTACAGGAGTATTTCATTTTACACCAGCCCAAAAGCCATGTTGGTGGTGATTTTTATTGGCTTAACTGTCAGGGTAATCGAAAAATCATTGCTGTTGGAGATTGTACCGGTCATGGTATTTCAGGAGCATTAATGCATATGCTTGGTTCTGTTTATCTAAATGAAATTATAAATGCAGGCATTTATGAAACAGCAAGTGATATTTTAGAGCAACTAAGAGATCATATTATGAGATCTTTAAATCAAACAGGAGAATTAGGAGAAACGCAAGATGGATTAGATATCGCTTTGTGTGTTGTTGATTGTAATAAAAAGAAATTGCAATACTCAGGAGCAAATAATCCTCTTTACATCATTAAAAATAAAGAATTAACCGAAATAAGAGGTGATAGAATGCCTGTTGGAATTCATGTAAACTTCGATAAACCATTCACTAACCAGGTTATTGATATAGAAAGTGATGATCAAATTTATCTATTTTCAGATGGATTTGCTGATCAATTTGGAGGTCCTAAAAATAAAAAATTCAGATACAAACAGTTTAAAGAATTATTGGTTAAAATTTGCCATGAGCCAATGAATATTCAGAAAGAAATTCTTAATAATTCGCATGATAAATGGAGGGGATCCGCAGAGCAAATTGATGATATTCTTGTTTTTGGTATAAAAATAAAATAACTTTAACCTTTGTTAATATTATAGTTGTGAGAAAAATAGCAAAAATCATATTTATACTTTCCCTATTAAGCATATTTTTATGTGATTCTTCCTTTTCTCAAGATATAAAAAACGAACTTGCAAGCTATGAAACAAAAATTGAAAAGTACAAACAAGAAAATAATCCTTCGCTTGAGTTAGAATATTTAAATAAAGCAGCTTTTTTGTGCTGGGATAATCAAATGTACAATAAGGCAATTAGTCATTTTAAAAGAGTTCTGGAATTAAATGAAAAACTAGGAAATCAAAACGGAGTTCTTTTAAGTATCAATTACCTAGGTGTAATATACGATGAAACGCAAGATTATAATACTGCAATTGAATATTTCAAAAAAGCTTTAAATATTTATAAACGCTCTAATGATAAAAAGAATATTTCTTCTTCGCTTTTTAATATTTCGCAAACTTATCAAAACTTGGGCAATTATGATGAATCTAACTCATCAGCTTTAGAAGGTGTTGAATTTGCCAAAGAAATTAATGATTTAAAACTGGTCAGAAGCTTTTACGGGATACTTGCTAATAATTACCAAAATCTTGGAAACTCTGAAAAAAGTATTGAATATTTCGACTTGTTTGCTTCAATAGATAAGTTTTTGAAGAAAGAAGAAATTAAAACTATAAAAGAAGAATCGGAAACTCAAGTTCAAAAGGCTGAACAGGAAAAACAACAAACTCAACAAGAATTAGCAAAACAAACGGATAAACTTAAACAAACGGAGACATCTCTAGCAAAAGTTGAAGAACTAACTAAGGAACAACAGATGCAACTTGAGTTAAAAGAATCCAAAATTAGAGAACAAGCCGCGCAATTGAAATTTGAACGTTTGGTTCGAAATATTTTAACCTGGGGAATTATAGCCATTTTAATATTTTTGGTTGCCCTTACTGCCCTTTATAGAAAAATTAGATCGCAAAAAAATCAAATAGAAGAACAAAGGGATATTCTTGATTTACAAAATAAAAAGATTAACTCAAGTATACAGTACGCACAGAATATACAACGTGCTATATTACCTGTAAAAAATCAAATAGAAAACTTATTTGAAAGTTTCATTATATACAAACCTAAAGATATTGTATCCGGTGATTTTTATTGGTTTGCTCAGATAAAAGACACAGCGTTTTTAGCAGCAGTTGACTGTACAGGACATGGTGTTCCGGGAGCCTTTATGTCTATGATTGGTAATAGTCTATTAAATGAAATTGTTTTAGAAAAAAATATTACAGAACCGGCAAAAATATTATCTTTATTAAACGAAAAAATAATTGAATCGTTAAGGCAAGACGAAACTGAAAATAATGACGGAATGGATGTTTGTTTTATATCAATTGATATAAATACAAAGAAAATAACATTTTCAGGTGCAAAAAGACCTTTGTTTATTTTCAACAAAAAAACATCCGAGTTTAATGAAATAAAGGGAGATCGATTATCAATTGGCGGTGCAAAAAGGAAAAATAAAAATGAAGAATTTAACAACCGCATAATTGATACAGAAGCAGGTGATATTTTATTTTTATCGTCAGATGGTTTAACTGATCAGAATAACTCAGAAAGAAAAAGATTTGGAAGTAATAGGCTCAAAGAAATTATTTTAAATAATATTTCGGAGCCAATGAATAAACAAAAAGATATTATTGAAAATGAGCTGAATAATTTCCAAAAAAATGAGGAACAAAGAGATGATATTACTTTAATTGGTATAAAAATAAATTAACCTAATGAATGATACAGTTTTAATTATGACGGGCAAAACTATCTTATCATATAAAGGACCATTTTACATCGAATTAATTTGCGTATTTGGAACAAACATTAGAAATATTAATGATTCTTTTAGCAATGCCCGCAAAAAACTCTTTAAGATATTCATTGAGCTTTCACAAAATGTATCTAATTATTCTGAAGATTTCCATATGGTTAATAATGTTCAACGAATTGGAGTTGGAGAACTTACTTTAAAAGAAACAGATACTTCATATATTTTTACTACCAGAAATCAAGTAAAAGATAAAGATGCAAATATCCTGGCAGAACGTTGTGAATTAGTTAATGCATCGGACCAATTAAGATTAAGAGAATTAAAGCGTGAACAAAGATTAAATTCTCCGGGAGAAAAATTTGGGGCAAGAATAGGATTGATACAAGCTGTAATGCTTTCAAAAAATAAGTTAGAATATCAGATAGACCAGATAAACGAAAAATTTTCTTATTTTTCACTCACCGTAAAAGTTGATAAAAATTAAATAATTCATATTATGGAAAATATTACTTTAACAAGCTCACCTACTACGCCTTATTTCCCTGAAGTTAATTTCGATGTTAATAAAGGTACTTGTGAAATAAGTGGAGAATCGTACATGGAAGAGACTTATAAGTTTTATCTACCGTTAATAAATTGGATAAAGGATTTCACAAATAATATTAAGAGACCAATTGAACTTAACATTAAACTTATTTATCTAAATACCAGTTCAACAAAGTGTGTATTAGATATGTTAGAGATACTAAAGGATTATGAAGATGAAGGTGGAAAAGTTAAAGTAAATTGGTATTACGATAAAAGTGATCCTGATATGGTTGATGAAGTCGAAGATTTTGAAGCAGAATCAGGAATTAAGATTGAGTTAATCGAATTTGAACAGTAGTCCGCATTTATAAAATCAAAGAGGCTGTCCAAAAAGTAAAAGGACAGCCTTTTTATTTTGTTGTCCCCTTAAAATTTACGATCTTAAGGGTCGGTATGACAACAAGATCAAAGATACGATTTAAAGAAATTACTTGCCAACAGTCAGTACTGT
>JANQHR010000106.1 GCA_028282585.1 Bacteroidales bacterium
CCCTAAAAACTTTGATCGTGCCGATGGCACCAAAATTTTCTTCACGCTCGCTTCCCTTGATTTTTACGCCAATCCGCTGATGTCCCTAAACGCTTTCTAAAGGGACTTAAATAAACTCCTTTACCAGCTTGGCGTATAATACATGTTTATAAACTATTGCTATTGTCCTGATTTTAATTCCTTAATTTCATATTTTAGTTCTATATTCTCTGCTTCTATACTTTTCATCCTTTTATTCATTTCAATCATATAAAGTGTTAACTCTTCAATTTTCTGCAAAAGTTTAGCATTCATTTCTCCAATCTGAATTCCGTTTTCTATAACTTCTTTTTCAGAAGGAATGTCAGGTAAATGGTTATTTTCTTCAATATAGGATTCAACTTCTTCTAAGTTCCTTAACTCATAGTTTTCATTAAACACAAAATCAGACCAAGTACCAGCTTCTACTATGATTTCTCTTGCTCCAATTGTTCCATCAACAGCCAATTTATGAGTTCCTGTTTCTGTCGTTCCAATTCCAACATTACCATTTTGCTTAATTATCAGTTTTTCAGTGCCCTGGGTAAAAAATTTATGACTTGTATAATGGTGATATTGCAGTCCATCATTCCATGCAGGACTACAAATCTTATAATGTTCCTTGTTTGAAGAACGGTCAAAATAAAATGTTCCCCAATTAATTGTCAAAGCTCCATTAACCTCCAATGTACTTTGTGGGTCTGTGATTCCAATTCCTACATTTCCACCATTGAAGTATGAAACAGCATTAGCTCTTATTGAAACTGTTTGACTGTAGTAATTCGCCGCATTATTCAACAATGATAAAAACCCTTCTCCTGTATTTGTTGATCCAATGCCTGCACTATAATTACCACTACTTTGTCTTATATAAAAATCTGCACTATTCCCTTTAATTTCTAATTTATGAGAAGGGGCAAATGTTCCTATCCCAACATTACCATTATTTAGTAAACTCATCTCACCACTACCTGTTTTAAATAATAATCCATAAAATCCAGCCAATTGCATAGCATTGTAACTTGCATCAGGAAATATAATATTGCTTTCTCCTAAACCATACCATGGACTATTATTCACTTTCTGAGTAGGTTGCTTAATTGGGTATTCAGTTTGAGCATTTAATACAAAACTTAAACTGATTAATACTAATGTCAAAATTTTTTTTCTCATCTTTTGCTTTTATATTTTTAGAATTTCGAATGCTTGTTTGCAATTGTTTATAACGGCCCTTGTTTACCCTATCGTTTGGGAGTTACAGCACTTTTGCTGTCAGACTGTTTAATTAAACCCGAAGATACCAAAACTTTGTCAAACCGCCAAGAAGCCCAAATGTAGGGTGAAACAACGTTATGCATTGTGCATTCTGTTAACTTGAGGTAGTTTGCCTACTGCTTCAATCAAGGGTAAGAGAGTCCCAAGCGTTTTGTTTACTTGCAGTTCCTATTACAAAGGTTTGTATTATAAATCTTAATCCCAAAATGCTGGACAACTAAATAAGCCTGCTTTCTTTTGCATCGCCAAAAAGAAAGCAGTAAAGAAAACGCTAGGACTGCACCGGCCTGGCAAGAAAATCTACGGATCGCTCCCTAAAAACTTTGATCGTGCCGATGGCACCAAAATTTTCTTCACGCTCGCTTCCCTTGATTTTTAAGCCAATCCGCTGATGTCCCTTAACGCTTTCTAAAAAGACTTGAATAAACTCGTAAAATTCACTAACTTATAAAAGCTTTCCAAGCCTTTAAAAATAAATTTTCAGCCTTGTCAGCTTTTATAAGTACTTCGCTAAATGTTTCCTGGTTAACCCTGCTTGAAATGCCCGGAACGCATGATGCATAACTAGTTGTTAGATGGACAAAAATTCCATCTAATTGCATATAGACGGACATGTTGAAAATGCCTGTAACTCACCAATAATAAATAGTTGAGTCGTTTATGCAAAAAATAGAAAATATCCATCTTTCTAATTATAAAATTATGTATTATTAATCAATTTCAAAATCTAACTCATCTAATGGACTAGTAATTTTACCTAAATCTTTATTTGTTACATGCGTATAAATTTCGGTAGTTTTTGTACTCTTATGTCCTAAAAGTTCTTGTATATAACGAAGATCCGTACCTTTATCTAATAAGTGAGTAGCAAAACTATGTCGTAAAGTGTGAACCCCACCAAATTTATTAATGTTAGCCTTTTCTTTTGCTCTTTTAAATATTTTCTGGATATTGGATTTATTATACTGTTTTCCATTATTACCTTCAAAAAGCCAGATTTTAGGTTTGTAAATATCTAAATATGAATTAAGCAAGGAAGTTATACTGGAAGATAGAAGCGAATAACGGTCTTTTTTACCTTTAGCTTGCCTTATACAAATTAATTTTCGGCGGGTATCTATATCATTTATTTTAATGTTTGTAGTTTCACCTAACCTAAGTCCTGAAGAATAAATTAAAGATAAAATTAATTTATGTTTTAAATTGTTCGTTGAATCCAGTAAATTCTTGATTTCTTTTTGATTAAATACCGAAGGCAGATGCCGTGCATTCTTGGGGCGTTCAACTTCCTCTATATCGATATAAACATTTCGAATAATACCAAAGAATTTTTTAAATGCACTAATCGCTACTTTCTGAAATGAAGCCGAACGTTGTCTCCGAATAATGTATTCGTGAATATATCTTTCAATATCTTCATTAGTTAGTTCTTCCGGATTTCTTTCAATGAAGTAATTAAGCATATGTTTCACATGAAAAACATAATTATCAACTGTGCTTTTGCTGAATCGTTTATTTTCAAGATGCTGCTTGAATTTACTTAACCAGGCACTCGTTCTGTTATCAATGTCTTTAATTTTTTCTTCATTGTTTACCTGTATATCCGGATTTTTTATATTTTTTTCAGTTTTACGAAAGTAGTTTTTATCAACAAACCTAAGAAGATAATGCTTATAATCACTTCTGTAATTTATGTAAAAAGATTTTTTTGTATTGCTCCATTTGCAATCAGGAATTTTCTTGACTGCGTTCTTTAATTTTTCATTATAATTAAATTTTAATAAGATTATTTTATTGCCGTGATGTTCGCCAAGCTTCAGGGTTATAAGGTCTTTACTCATAATACAATTTTAACAAGGTAAATTATCTAAAGATAACAAAAATTACATTTTTTTTGGCGAATAAATAAAATGGCATTATATTAGCGTCGGCTAATATAAGTGGTTGCTAATTAATATGACTGAAAACGAAATAGTTGAAATATTTAAAGCATTGTCGGTTAAATCCAGGGTTTTGATCATTAAACTGATCCGTGATAAAAAACAATGCGTAAATGCTATTACCAATAAACTGGATATTAGTCAATCGGCGGTTTCGCAACACTTAAAAGTATTAAGAGATTGTAAGTTGGTTATTTCAGATCGATACGGATCCATAGTACATTACCAATTAAATAAAGAAAAAATGAACGAATTTAAAAAAGCAGTTTTTAAGTTAACCAGCGATGAATTATCTGTTTAAAATTTTTTACCTAAATATATTAGTGAAAGCTAATAAATAAATAAGTAATTACTAATTTAATTTAAACGATTATGAAAAAGATCTTATTAATTTTTGGAATTTCAGTGCTGCTCGCGCCTGTATTATTTTTAGTATATTATAAATACAACTTGGTTTGTTTGCCAAGAGCAAGTGCATCATCTTTTATTTTTGGTTTGGTACCTTTCATTTTTATAGTATTGGCTTATTATAAAATGAATAAAACTTATTTGTATTTCTCTTTAACCGTTCTAATTACCGAATGCATAATCACTCCTGTAATTATGTTAAAAAGATTAGGATGGGAAAAATTTAGTAATGAAAGGCTACTGGCATTTTTTACTTTTGAGATCATCGAAATTGTGCAAATAGTACTTATTTTGATTTTATTGGAAAAGGTGTTAAGAATAAAATTACAGACGGCTTAGATCAGAACAAATAATTCTATACTGATGAATATAAAAAATCAACCGATCACTTTGGAAATTAAGGGTAAAAGGGTTAATTTTAAGTAATAATCTGCTTTGTAGAATCACCTCAAACGAATAAAAAAACCTCGCTATGGGCGAGGCTTTTTTATAATATCTCCTGTAATTCTTTTAAAGAGCTTATTTCGTGTGTAATTTGTTCTGCATGTTCTTTACCATCCGGATTAAAAAAGATCTGGTCCAAACCAAAATCTTTGGCCCCCATAATATCTACATTTAAATCATCACCAATCATTACACTTTCCTGTTTATTGGCATTAACCTTATTTAATGCATGCTCAAAAATAACAGGGCTTGGTTTTTGAGCACCGGCATTTTCCGAAGTAAATACTTTTTCAAAATATTTATCTAAATCGCTATTCTTTAGTTTGGTAAACTGCACTTCGTTAAAACCATTGGTAATAACGTACAGATTATACTTTTTATGCAAATAATCCAGGGTTTCATGCGCATGCGGGAATAATTCTTTTTTTGTTGGACTAATGCTGATGTAATCTTGAGCAATTTTTTTAGCCAGTTCTTCATCATCAACACCAAATTCTTTTAAAGTCAGCCAAAATCGCTTATAGCTTAAAACAGATTTTTCAATTTTTCCTTCCCGGTAAAGACTCCATAAATGATCATTATGCTTAACATAAGTAATGTAAAAATCGTTGAAATTCTTAAAGACTTTTTCCAGTTCGTATTTTGTAAAGATATCTCTAAAAGTATCCATGGCATTTTTATCAAAATCCCAGATAGTTCTGTCAAGATCAAAATATATGTTTTTATACTTGTTCATTATAACATGTAGGTTTGGTGAGGGCAAATTTAATGGTTTTAACAAATTTCATTCATGAGATTTACATGTTTTAAAGTAGTTTTTTATAAGTATATTTATCTCTGTTTTTAATTTGGAATTTTAAAATAAAAGTCATAGGTTTTCCCCTTGTCCTGAAGAGGTCAGCTTAGTTTTTCAATCCTTTTAGGGAACAGGAAAATGAAGAAAATCAATTTAGAAATTTATTAAATCATTTGAAATGAAAAAATATTTGTTACCATTTGGTTTAGTGTTAATTACAATGGCATGTTCAGTACCCGATAAGGAAACGGAAATTGTAAAACTCAATAATTTTATGGACAATTGGCATCAGTCTGCCGCGGTAGCTGATGAAGATATATTTTTTGGCAGCCTTGATGAAAATGCAGTATACCTGGGCACCGATCCTGGTGAGCGATGGTTAAAGCACGAATTTATGGATTGGGGATTAAAGTATTTCGAAAGAGATACCGCCTGGGCATTTACTCCATACAATCGAATCTGGGAATTTTCCAACGATATGAAATATGCCTGGTTCGACGAGTTATTAGAAACTCATATGGGAATTTGCCGCGGGTCGGGAGTTGTAAAAAAGTATAAAGATGGATGGAAAATAAAACATTATAACCTGGCGCTAACTTTGCCAAACGACCTGATGAACGAGTATCGGCAAATAGTGGGAGTTGAAACAAGATAAAATTGATATCCAATTTTTATTTCAGCTTTCTATTTCGATATTAAATGATTATTTTTAGTAGCTTTTTTTAATAAAATATTTTTAACCGAAATCCCTTGAATAATGAGGAAATCAGTTTTTATAATGATCGTTTTTATACTGGCTGTTTTGGCTGGTGCTTGTAACCGGAGTAGCTCCGACAAAGAATATGTTAAAAAAGTTGTACTAAATACGGAAAGTATTGCAGTTGGCGTATTTAAGGCAACCGGATACGATTATCCTAATTTTGATTATGTTACAGAAGCTTTAAAGATTGATGGAGCTATTGTTTATGTAACATTAACCGAGGCGGATATCTTAAAAACTAAACTCAACAATATCGATGTATTGGTTTTTCCCGCTATGTCAAAAGATCAGAAAATGGATAAGCTTGATGATGAAGTTGCTGAAATAATTACTGACTTTATTGCAAAAAGAGGTAATGGCGCTATAAGCCTTAGCAATGGTGGTGAGATTTTAACAAAATCCCAAAAGTATCAATCTCTGGACTTATTAGATATTGAATTAACAGATAATCAAGACCTTGATATTAATTCGGGAGTTATTCGGGTTTCTTTAACAAATGATGGAAAACGAATGTTTCCTGAATTGTTCGACTATGAGAGTGTAACTGTTGATTATCACTATGGGCCAAAAATGAATATTTTGGATACTTCCAATGTTCAGGTGCTGGCTACGGCTGAATCAGATGATTCGTTCCCTGTATTAATAAAAGCCAAGTGTGAAAAAGGTAAACTGATTTTTGCTAATATAAACCCCGAATTAACGCCTGGAATGAGATGGATGATTCCAAGAATGGTTCGATGGACCTTTAATAAAGAACTTATCTGGTATAACAGAAAAGTTTTCCGTCCAAATTTATATGATAAGGAGATAAATCTGGAAGCTGGAGTAAAAGAAGAAATTGAAAAGCTTATAGTAGAGCTCGACAAAGGCAAAAAAAATGAAGTAATAGCAGCAATGGATGATTTACAAGTTCTTTATCCTATGGCTGCAGCTGAAAAGGTCCGTTCTATGTTAATTTTAAAAAATGATGATATAAAACTCCGGGCTGCCAGATTTTTGGTTGATATTGAATATACAAAGGCATTGGAAGATATTAATGCTTTGATTAAAACGGAAAGAAGCAATAAAGTAAGGGAAGAATTAATAGCATACCGAAACGAATTTGAGAATATGCTTGAACAAAATTGACTTTTATGATTGAAGGATTATTGATTGGCTTAATTGTTTTGTCTATAATTAATATACTTGTTGTATTAAGAAAAAGAGTTACTGTTGACATAAAACCGCAACTAAAAGAAATAGAAGAAAAAATCTTAAGGTTCGGTAATACTTTAGAATTAACAGAAAAATCAATTCGAGATGAGTTTCAGCGCAACAGACAGGAAAATAATGAAATTTCGAAAACCAACCGCGAAGAATTAAGTAATTCGTTAAACAAGTTTGGCGAACAGTTTTCAAATAATGTAAAAGAATTAAATAACTTATTGCGTGATAAATTTGGCGATTTCAGTAAACAACAGACAGAAATAAATCGTCAGCAAACCGAAAACATAAAAGGCGTTGAAAATACCATTGAGAAGTACCTAAAATCTATACGCGAAGACAATACGCAACAGTTAAACGAGATGAGGAAAACCGTGGATGAGAAACTGCAGACTACACTCGAAAAAAGGTTAGGTGAATCATTTAAGCAGGTAAGTGAAAGGTTGGAGCTTGTTCATAAAGGATTAGGTGAAATGCAAAATATTGCTACAGGAGTAGGCGATCTCAAAAAGGTATTGTCTAATGTAAAAACCAGGGGTGTATTAGGTGAGTATCAATTAGAAAATATTTTAGAGCAATTGTTAACACCTGATCAGTTCGCAAAAAATGTTGCAACAAAAAAAGGAAGTCAGGCAGTAGTAGAATTTGCTTTAAAACTACCAGGTAAAGAAACCGGTAAAGAGGTTTGGATGCCGATCGATTCTAAATTCCCGATAGAAGATTATCATATGTTGCTAGACGCTTTCGAGTTGGGCGATAAGTCGGAAATCGAAAGTTCACAAAGAGTTCTTATTCGTAAAATAGAATCTTTTGCCAAAGATATAAGTGAAAAGTACATTGATCCACCACACACAACGGACTTTGGAATTATGTTTTTACCGGTGGAAAGTCTTTATGCTGAGGTCTTAAGACATCCGGGATTGTTTGAGACCCTGCAATCAAAATATAAAATTACGGTTACCGGACCAACTACGCTTTCCGCATTCCTGAGTAGTTTGCAAATGGGTTTTAGAACATTGGCAGTTCAAAAAAGAAGTAGTGAGGTTTGGGATATACTAAAAGCAGTTAAACTTGAGTTTAAAACATTTTCTGATGTTCTGGCTAAGGCACACACTCAAATTAACACTGCATCGGGTACTTTAGAGCGGCTAAGGACCACAAGAACCAATGTTATGGAACGTAAACTAAAGGATGTAGAGTCTTTAACCAGCGTAGACCCAAAAGATATTCTGGAGTTGCCTGATAATGACATTTCGGAAAAGGATTTGGATAGTTTATAGAACAAGGCATATAGCTCTTAACTTAAAATGATCAAGGAAATATTATTAATAGGAAATCCCGTATTAAGGGAAAAATCAAAAGATGTAACTGATTTTAGCAAAGATCTGACAAATCTGATTACTGATCTGAAAGATACCATCATCGATTTTCAGAAAAGAAAGGGAATGGGAAGGGGAATTGCGGCACCACAGATCGGAGTTCTGAAAAAAGTCGTATACCTTCATTTACCCGATAGGAGTTTTGCATTGGTCAATCCGGAGATTACATGGAAAAGTAAAGAAACCATGCAGGTTTGGGATAGCTGTTTTAGTTTCGATGTTGCCTTTTTTGTGAAAACCGAAAGATATAGATCAATAAAAGTAAAATATCAAAACGAAAAAGGAGAAAAATCAGAAGAAATTTTTCAGGATGATCTTTCCGAATTATTACAACATGAAATAGACCATTTGCATGGGGTTTTAGCAACCGATCATTTAAAAGATAATAAAGACATTATTTTAAGAGCAGAGTGGGAGAAACGATACAAAAATTAAAGCTCTGCAGAATCCCATATACATTTTCTAATTGTAATCTATAAATATGAAATGGATGAATTATTTTGCCATCTAATATTCATATAAGAATATGATAATGTGCATTTTTGAACATCTGATGTCCTATAATGGTACACAATGAGTTTAAAATCAAAAGGCCATTCAAGCCTAAGTAAATGCAAATCAATAAATTAAGATAATTGGTATAGGTTTTGGCATAAGAGTTTGTAAACTAACTGATTATGAAAAATATTACCATTTTAATATTTTGTTTAATACAGAATATCGGAATTACGCAGGTTAATTCAATTTATAACAATACCCAACAAATTCTCAAGGGCCCATATTTAGGTCAAAAACCTCCCTCGGATACTGCAGAACTTTTTGCACCGGGTATTATTTCAACAAATGAAAACGAAGCCCTTTTTGGTATCTTCAACAATGGTAGATATATTATTTTTGATCGAACATCAGATGATTTTTCAGATTATGAAAATTATCCAATTTATATATGTCAGGAAATTGAGGGCAATTGGAGTGATCCCACACTTACGGAAAAACTGGGGAAACCCTGGTACTTTAACCATCCGGATCCTGTAAATAATGAAAAAATAGTTTATACCTGGTGGTTGCCACTGGATGAATACGGGAAAATTGTAAATATTGATTTATGGAGTGTGAGATTTAGAGAAGGAGAATGGGAAAAACCCACGAAATTACCATATCCCGTAAACACTAAATGCACAGATGCCTGGCCTTCAGTTACAAAACATGAGATTCTATATTTTCATAGTAGCAGAGAAGGTGGTATGGGAAGTGCTGACATATACAGGTCAATACCTGAAGAAGGAGAGTATAAATCTGTCGAAAATCTCGGTTCAACAATTAATTCTAAATGGTTGGAACATGATCCTTGCCTTTCTTCTGATGGCAGGTTTATGGTTTTAAGTTCATCCAGGGAAGGAAGTCTTGGTAAAGATGATTTGTTTGTTGCATTTTTAAAGGAAAATGGAGAATGGTCCAATCCTGTAAACTTAGGTAATAATATTAATTCAGAAGCCTCTGAAAACCGGCCATATCTAACGCCAGACGGGAAGTATCTTTTCTATACAAGTACCCGGTATGGAAACCTGGATATTTTTTGGGTAGATGCTAAAATTATTGAGAGTTACAGGCACAGGAAATATAAATGATATGAAAACGCTAAACTATTTTGTTATCCTTCTTTTTTATTATTCGAACGAATTGTTTACGAGCAAAATGCGAAAAAACATATTGGTCCGGGAGCCGAAGGACGGCTCTGTAGCCTTTTCGTTAAAGATTTTATCGTTATCAATACTGGCTAGGGTATAAAATAAAATTGCAAATATTCCTCATTTTCAGTATAATAATATTTAAACTATTTTTTCGTTTATTTTGTTTTAAGCTAAAGATTTACTAATCTTGCGCTCTCATATTAAAGAGATGAATCGAAATATCCTTTTTATTTTAATTTTATTTTTAATTTCAGGTATTTATCTTTATGGTAAGAGCTATAAAGATCAAACTATCCACGAAGAGATAATAATCCAGGATACAGCTTTATTGGATTGGGAAGAAAAAATGGCAGATTCTTGTGGAATTCCTTTACCCGCTATGAATATAGCTATGAATGGATACTATGCTTTAAAAAGCAAAGATTTGTTAAAAAACGATTCATTACTTACAATAATTGATTTTAGCAGTCCATCCGTAGATCAACGGTTCTTTATTGTGGACTTAAAAAACAAGAAAATCATAAAGAATACATGGGTTGCCCATGGAATGAAATCCGGTGCAAATACAGCTGAATATTTTTCCAATAGAAAGCATTCTAATAAAAGTAGCCTGGGACTTTATATAACCAACGAAACGTACGAAGGGAAACATGGCTACTCGCTAAGATTAGACGGAATGAATAAAGGTTTAAACGACAATGCAAGAAAAAGAGCCATAGTAGTTCATGGTGCCGATTATGTAAGTAACGAATTTATCGCCAAGCAAGGACGAATTGGCAGGAGCTTTGGCTGCCCTGCTGTTCCTATGAATGAGGTAACTGAAATTATCGATTTAATTAAAAATGGATCATGTTTGTTTATTTATCACCCTTCAATGCTTCCTATAACTCAAGAAGATCTGGAAAAATTGCCTTAATTTCTTCCGCATCTTTATTATAAATATCATCTAAAAATTTCATTTCAGAATTTTCAGTGCCCATACAAGTAATGTATTGAATATGAATTTTTACCTTTCCCGATAATGCAATTTCGTGACGATTCTTTTCAGAAATTAAGTTTTCAATACTTTTTTCTTCTTTTTTACTGTATTTGTTTGTTAAATATTGAGCCAGCTTATCAGGATTTTCCAAACGAACACAACCATGAGAAAATGTGCGGTTCTTTCGTTTAAATAATTTTTTTGAAGGAGTATCGTGCAAGTAAACGCTATAATTATTAGGGAAAATAAATTTAACCTGTCCAAGAGCATTAATGCTACTGTTAATTTGACGTAACCAATAACTATTTCCCAATGGATCATCAGAATTCCAATCAATGATTGATTCATCAACAATTTCTTCTCGCCAGTTTATAACATAATAACCATTTCGTTTTAAATAAGATGAATCCTTACGTATTTTGTGAAGCATCTCAAAAGCAATACTTCTTGGAACAGTCCAGTACGGATTTGCAATAACTTTTTCTATATTACTTGTTAGTGTAGGCGTTGGAGTTCTCTTTTTTCCAACAATAACGTTAAATGTTTCTTTAGATTTATTCGATTCAATAACATGTAGTTTATATTCAGGAATATTAACAAACAAATAGTTCTCTCCCGAATGTTTAAGGTTTCTTAATCGGTTTAAATTTAAGCAAGCCAGAAAATATTTGTATTCCAGTAAAGAAACCAGTTTTTCATGGGTAGGAACATTTAAAATAGAATCATGGTTTAAACCATATTGATCCTGCAATTCAAATAATGCATCACTTTTTAGGTTTGAAGAACCAAACGACGGAGATTCGGTAATTTCGGCATAATATAGGCTTTTGGCTAATAGTCTGTCATCAATAAAGGCCGGTGTAGTATATTTAACCGAATAATGCAGATCTATAAAATAAGATAGCGATTTTAATAAGTTTCTATGATGCACTAAATCCGGTTGAACAGCTAAAATTTTTTTTCTAAAAGTGTTACCTTCAATAGCTGAACTTAACAATTCGGGAAGAGCTTCTATGTCTTTTAAATAGTTATTTGCTGTATCACTCTCTATAATTCCATTTTTAAGATATAGAATAAATTTCATTACCGAATAGGTGGCAGTTAATTCAAGTTCAACCTGATTTTGTTGTATATCCCCGGCTGCGTACTGTACTTCATTTTTTAGTTCTTGTAGACGTTGTACATTGAAATAATCAAAGGGAAAACCAAAATAACCAGAGCTATCAAGAAGATTTAAAAGAGTTAAAAAATTTCTATTCAACTCAAAATTCTCAATCCAAATTGGATTAAAATCTCTGTACTGGTAAAAACTAATTAATTCTGCTTTTAAAGTAGAGTCTAAAATTGATGATGAGTTAATGCCTATATTTCGGGCAATGAAACGAATTTGAGCTTCAAGATTGTTTTTAAAATGATGCGAATGATAGCTTTCTAATTTATTATTAATTCTTATGGTAGGATTTTTATAACTGCTGAATATAGTGAATAATATGAGTAAAAAAATGTGCGCTGTAAAGGCAGTTAAAAATCTTTTATTTCTTTTTTTATAAGAATAATCCAGATCTAATAGTTGTTCGTTGTTGTCCATAATTTTGTCAATTATTTCTATTTTAATATACGCAGATAATTCATAAAAAATAAAATTTTTAGATGAACAACAGCTATGTTTTGATAAACGATTTATTATAATAAACAAGAATTTCATTCAATGTTAAAACGCTGATAATCAAAGATTAATAAATGATGATGTAAGTCACCTTTTATATTGAAATCACATTATGAAGAGAAAGCTTTGACCCCTTTTGAGGAGTATTGCAATTTTTATCGAAGACAGAAAAAAGTAAAAACAAAAAGCCGAAAATTTCGACTTTTTGTTTTTAAACCATTTTTAATGGTGATATTATATTAAGCTCTGGCGTTTGATTTTTATTATTCAAGCTTTATGCCAAATTTATTTTCAATTAAAAGACGTTTTTTTATTTTAAGTGTTGCATTTAACTTTTTAAGTTTTTTTATATTTGATTCAGTCCTAAAATTTCCTGATTATGCGTAAAGTTTTATCTCTAATAGTTACATTTTTATTTATAGCCTTATTAATCTCAAGTTGTTCGCTTTCATATAAAGCTAAAAGAAATCCTGATAGTATTGTTAAAGGATATGTTGCACCAGGGTTTGAGGAGGTAAAGCAGGAATTTATTAATAACTATATAACCAGAAAAGAAAATGGAGCTGCATTAGCAATTTATTATAAGGGTGAAAAAGTGGTTGATCTTTGGGGTGGTTATAGCGATGCCTTAACAAAAACTGAGTGGGAAGAAGATACAAAGGTTATTGTTTTTAGTACTACGAAAGGATTAGCAGCATTATGCCTTGCCATGGCCCATTCCAATGGGTGGTTAGAATACGATGAAAAGGTTTCAACTTATTGGCCGGAATTTGCACAAAATGGTAAAAAGGATATTACCGTTAAACAATTGTTGGCTCATCAGGCAGGATTGTGCCTGGTTGATGAGGAGTTTGAAATAGGAGATTTGACCGACTTTGAATATATTGCTGAGATAATGGCGCGCCAAAAACCTCTTTGGGAACCGGGAATACAACATGGTTATCATTTATCAACCATGGGGATGTACATGAATGAACTTATGCGAAGGGTCGATCCAAATGAAAGAAGCATAGGAGAATTCTTTGCAGAAGAGTTTGCTAAACCCTTAGAACTAAACTTTTTTATCGGATTACCAGATTCAATTCCTGATGAAGAGTTGGCAAAAGTTTATTATCCTTCTATTGGGCAGTTTATATTAAACATAAACAAAATGCCCAAAAAGATGAGGAAAGATCTCAGAAATAAAGAATCCATTTTGTATCAATCTTTCAAAATCCCGGAAAAGTTTAGCCCCAACAGTAGATTAACTCTACAAGTTGAAATGCCATCGGGAAATGGTATTGGTGATGCACGTTCCATAGCAAAATTATATAGCATGTTTTCCCGGGGTGCAAAAGAGCTTGATTTTAATGAAGAAACATTTTCACGATTAAAACAACCAGCTGAAGTTCCACCAAAAGGACCGTTTGACATAGTAATGGGGTTAGATACTTATTTTTCATATGGATTTATAAAACCAGGACCGGATTTATTATACGGAAACAATCGAAGTGTTTTTGGAACTCCCGGAGCAGGTGGTTCATATGGTTTTGCCGACCCTGAAAACGAAATCGGATACGCTTATGTAATGTCGAAAATGGGACTTTACCTGGTTAATGATCCTCGCGAAGTTGCCTTAAGAGAGGCTATGTACCGGTGTATAGAAAAACTAAAAGAGGATTACAATGAATAAAGAAGAAATCATTAAATGGTTATTACAAGGCGATGTAGCCATACAATATCAAGTTTATAGAGATTTGTTGGGAGAAGAAACCTGTCCGTCCGGCAGGCAGGGGAAAGGGGTTCAGGAAAGAATTGAAAAAGAGGGCTGGGGAAAACAATTTTTGTTAAAAAGAAATGAGAACGGGCATTGGGGACAGAAATTCTATCAACCTAAATGGATATCTACCCATTATACTTTATTGGACCTAAAGAACCTTTCAATTTCGCCTGAATGTAGGCCTGTGAAAGAGACCTTAGATAAAGTTTTAGCAGAAACAAAAGCTGATGATGGCGGCATTCTTCCCATTGGTGAAATGAGAAATAGCGATATGTGTATCAACGGGATGGTATTAAACTATGCTTCGTATTTTCTATCAGAAGAAAATGATTTAAAATCTATAGTTGATATTATTCTTTCACAACAATTAGCTGATGGTGGTTTTAACTGCCGTTTAAACAGGTCGGGAGCCAGACATAGTTCATTACATACAACCATTTCTGTTTTAGAAGGGATTTTCGAATACTATAAAAATCATTATACATACCGATTGGATGAATTGTTAAAAGTAAAGCAGCAAGCAGAAGAGTTTATTCTAATGCATCGTTTATATAAATCTGATAAAACGGGAGAAATTATTGATAAGAGATTCCTGAATTTACCATACCCAAGTCGTTGGAGATATGATAATTTACGTGCTTTAGATTACTTTCGGTATGCAGGGGTTCTATACGATAAAAGAATGCAGGACGCTATTGATGTTTTAATGAAAAAAAGAACAAAAGAGAATGTTTGGAAGTTGCAGGCAAATCATCCGGGACAATTACATTTTCATATGGAAGAGGTTGGCAAGCCAAGCAGGTGGAATACATTAAGAGCTTTAAGGATATTGAAACATTTTAATCAAGATAACTAGTTTTGCAATATTTTGATATATTTATTCTTCAAAACGAGAATAAATCATGAAAAGAACAAAATATTTTGTTTTAATTGTTCTGAGTTTCATCTTATACGGAAATACATTATTAAATGAATATGCCCTTGATGATTCACTCGTAATTACTGAGAATGAATACACATTAAGCGGGTTTAATGGTATTGATGATCATTTTAAAGAAGAATTCTTTAGTGGCTTTTTCGATGAAAAAGATAAAAAGCTAGTCGCAGGCGGGCGCTACCGCCCTTTATCAATGGTAACTTTTGCTATTGAATGGCAGTTGGTTATGGGAACGCCATTCAAGGGAATTAACCAGGTAAGCCTGGAAAAGCGAATGAACCAAAATGCAAACCATAAATTTATTTTACCATCACAAAAACTTCTTAAAGATTTATCAAAAACAATACATATTGAAAACAGAAATAACAGGGTAGCTCAGCAGAACAGTATTCTTAATAAATCAAAAAGCTTACATGATAATGAAAAACAGGTTATTCTTTCCAACCTGAAAAAAATGCATTCCAAAAGAAATATACTTTTATTTATTAGCCATTTTATAAATATCTTGCTGTATGCTTTAACAGTTATTGTTTTATATAATTTATTAGAGATTATTCTGGTAAAGTATAGTTCCGATAAATGGTATCTTAATTTACCATTTTTAATAAGTTTATTGTTTCTGGCTCACCCGATTCATACCGAAGTGGTTGCTAATATCAAGGGGCGAGATGAACTTATGTCTTTGCTTGGGGCTTTGCTAACGGCATTATTAATTGTAATGTATATTAAAAATTCAAAATCACATTTACTGGTTTTAAGTTTTGTTACATTTCTTTTTGCCTTGTTTTCAAAAGAAGTAGCTGTTACTTTTTTAGCAATAATACCTTTAAGCACATACTTTTTTATCGAAAAAGAAAAAAAGGGAAAACTTATTTTTATTTCTATAATTCCTTTAGTCATTGCATCACTAATTTATTTTTACGCACGAGGAAATGTTCTTGGTGGAATGTCGTTTGAGCCAAGCCGGGAGTTAATGAATAATTCATTTTTGGGTATGACTCTTTCGCAGAGATTTGCAACCGTCTTCTATACCTTATTGCTTTATGTCAAACTGTTGATTTTTCCACATCCTTTAACATATGACTATTACCCTTATCATGTTCCTATTATGAATTGGACAGATATTTGGCCAATAATTGCCATAATAATATATCTTGGTATAGGTATTTATGCTATAATCGGTTTAAAGAAAAAGAAAATATTTTCTTATGGAATTCTTTTTTATTTGATAGCTCTTTCGCCGATGTCAAATATATTTTTTCCAATAGGGGTTTTTATGAATGAACGATTTGTTTATGCGGCATCAATAGGGTTTATTATTATTTTGGCTTACATGATTACCAATAAACTTCCTAACTGGGTTAAAGGAAAAAATGTTATAGTAGCTGCTTGTATGGTTATTATGGTTTTATATTCGATAAAAACAATTAGCCGGAACAGAGTTTGGAAAAATGATTTTACACTTTTTACAAACGATGTAAAAATATCCCAGAACAGTGCAAAGAGCAATACTTCTGCTGGTGGTATATTAATAGAAGAAGCAATTAAACCAAAAAACAAGAATGTTAGAGTTGAATATCTGGATCAGGCTATTTTTTATTTAAAAAGAGCAATAAAGATCCACCCAAAGTATAGCGATGCATATCTGTTGTTGGGAAATGCCCAGTGGGAGAGATATCATAGCATTGATAGTACATTTAAATATTACAATGAGATTTTAAAGCGATCGCCTAAATTCGATTTGGTTTATTCAAACATTTTTGAAACAGGTATGAAGACTGTTTTTGATAGATCGGAGCAAGCAGATGATAATGTTGAAATTTTGTATCAGTTAGAGAAGTATAACCCCGGAAATTTTCATATAAACTATTATTTAGGCAGAATATACGGACGTTATAAAAATAACCTGGAGATCTCAATACATTATTTGGAAAAAGCTGCTAGTATAAATCCAAATAGTTTAGCAGTTTATAAAGATTTAGGTGTTGCCTATGGAATATTTAAAAACTATGAAAAATCTGCAGAGGCTTTATACAAAGCTATCGAATTAGATCAGCAAGATCCCGTACTTAAATTGAACCTGGCAATGACATTGATTAACCTTGGAAAAAGAAATAAAGCATTAACTGTTTTGGACTCTGCTTATATCATGAATTTTAATAAAGAAAATGCCGATATACTAATTAATTTGGGTTATTTATATAGAAATTTAGGGAATGCTGAAAAAGCCCGGGAATGTTTTTTAAAAGCTCAAGCGTTAAATCCTGAACTGTTCAATAAATGATTCGGAATAAAAAAGTAGTAGTTGTATTGCCTGCATATAATGCAGAAAAAACGTTGAAAAGGACCTATCAAGAAATACCATTCGACATAGTTGACGAGGTTATATTAGTTGATGATAAGAGCTACGATAAAACTGTACAAGCTGCAAAAGAACTCGGAATAAAGCATATTATATTACATAATGAGAATAGGGGGTATGGCGCAAATCAAAAAACATGTTATAAAGAGGCTCTTAAATTAGGTGCAGATATTATTGTTATGTTGCACCCCGATTATCAGTATAATCCAAAGTTAATACCTTCCATGGTTTCTTTAATTGCAAATGGACTTTATCCTGTTGTATTAGGTTCACGAATATTAGGCAAAGGAGCATTAAAAGGAGGTATGCCGGTTTATAAATATATTTCGAACCGGGTATTAACATTTATACAAAATATACTCCTGGGAGCAAAGCTTTCTGAATATCATACGGGATTTAGAGCTTACCGTAGTGATGTTTTATGTAAGATTAATTATGAGAATAACTCGGATGATTTTATATTCGATAACCAGGTGCTTGCACAAATTCATTATGCCAATTTTGAGATTGCAGAAATCACATGCCCAACCAAGTACGCAAGCGACTCATCTTCGATTAATTTAAAGCGAAGTGTAAAATACGGATTTGGTGTATTAATAACATCACTGAAGTATTTTTTGCATAAAAGAACTTTCTTAAAGTTTAATTTATTTAAAACTGAGTTTTTATATTAGTTCATCAAATTTTAATCTTTAGTTAATATTTTCCTTGTTGTTTTTCAATAAGTTTTATTGGGTCTTTTTTTAACACTTTGATTTCACAGAAAATAGGATTAATAAAAGACTAAGAAGTCTTTATTTACCTCAAAAATATATTTAAGATTTTTTAAAGTAGTTCTAAAAATTACTTTATCCTTCATGCTTACTTTCGCAGCAGTTAACAATCCTAACCAAACAATAAAAACAAAAATGAAAAACATCTTAAAAATTAGCTTTGTAGTTATGTTTGCATTTGTGAGCGTTTCTACTTTATTCATCTCTTGTAGTGATGATGACGATTCTACAGAACCCAATACGGTTACTGATTACAAAACACCAAAGTATATTTTTTACTTTATTGGTGATGGTGTTGGATCTCCTCAAATTAATGTAACAGAGGCTGCATTAAATGATCCTAACTTTAAATTATCCAGTACAAAATCTGTTGGAATTGGAGAATTAAATCTTCGTCAATTAACAGTTACAGGTATGCAAACTACACATGCAGAGGACCGTTATATTACTGGATCTGCTGCATCTGCTACTGCTTTAGCGACTGGTTATAAAACAACCATTGGTACTATTTCCATGAACGGAACAGCCACTTCTGATCTTAAGACTATGGCAGAAATGGCAAAGGAAAAAGGTATGAAGGTAGGCATCGTTTCTAGTGTTAGTATAGATCATGCTACTCCAGCTTGTTTTTATGCTCATACTGACTCAAGAAATAACTATTATTCAATTGGACAAGATTTAGTTGCCAGTGGTTTTGATTATTTTGCCGGTGGCGGTGTTCGTTGGAACAAGTATAGTAGCGAGGGTCAGGCAAAAGATATTACTTTATTTACCGATGCTGCTGCTACTGCAGGTTACAAATATGTAAATACAAAAACAGAATTCGATGCTTTAAATACTGAATCTGGAAAAGTAATTGCTACTTTAGAAAAATTTTACACAAATACTGATGATGGTTGTGCGCTTCCATATGTTATGGATTTAGACGCTCAAACTAGCGAAAATGATAAGATTACCCTTTCTGAATTCACTGAAAAAGGAATTGAGTTATTAGATAATAATGACAACGGTTTCTTCTTAATGGTAGAAGGTGGAAAAATAGACTGGGCTTGTCACGCTAACGATGTAGTTGCTGCCGCTCATAACACAGTAGAGTTTGATAAAGCTTTAGGTTTAGCTATTGATTTTTATAACGAACATCCGGACGAAACAATTATTGTTCTTACTGGCGACCATGAATGCGGTGGTTTAACTTTAGGTTATGCAGGTACAGGTTATGAAACTGCTTTCGAAATTTTACAGTACCAAACCATGTCTTACGTTGAATTTGAAGATATAGTAGATAGCTGGAATCCGGAAACTATGACGTTTACTGCTGCTTTAGAAGAAGTTAAAAATGCTTTCGGTTTAGGCGATGCTTCTTTAAATTCAGTTTTAGAACTGTCTGATTATGAAAAAGGATTATTGGAAGATGCTTTCAATAGAAGTATGTCTGGTGAGTCAACGCACGAACCGGAAGAAATTTCCGTAATTTACGGATACTATGATCCTTTCACAGTAACTGTTACGCATATTTTAAATAACAAAGCTGGTATCGATTGGACAAGTTATTCTCACACAGGTGTTCCAGTACCCGTATTCGCTTTAGGTCAAGGTATGTACGAATTCAGTGGATATTATGATAATACTGATATCGCAAATAAGATTATTACTATCGCGAAATTAAACGAATAATTATTTTTATATTCAGGAAAGCCTGTGTTTTACATGGGCTTTCTTTTATTAATTTACTTCATATGACTACCTTAAATATTAAAAAATCCAATATCATTTTTACATTATCTATTTCGTTAATTTCCATTATTTTAATAATTCTTCCAACGGGATTTGAAAATCCAAACATGCTTCGAAATACGCTTAGAGAAAAAGCTTTGGTCATTGAGGTAGATAATCAAAATCTTGAAAAGCACAGTGTAATTACGGTTGGAACACAGGATTTAAAATTGCAGATTTTATCCGGGAAATTTAAAGGAGATATTGTTGAGGCCAGAAATGTTTTAATGGGACAAATGAAAACGGACAAAGTATTTAAGGAGGGAGATAAAGTATTAGCTATAATTAAAACGGATGAGGCTGGTGAAAAAGTTCAAACTGCGCGTGCTGACGATATGTATAGGGTAAATTTAATGTGGTTACTTTTTGGTCTTTTTGCATTGTTTCTAGTTGGTTTTGCCCGTTGGACAGGGTTTAAAGCGTTATTATCATTTGTTTTTACGGCATTAGCTATTTGGAAGATCTTAATACCGCTTATTTTAAAAGGAACTCCTCCGATTTTTATTTCACTGATTGTTGTATCAATAACAACTACCGTTATTGTTGTTCTTATCAGTGGATTTACCAAAAAGGGATTGGTGGCTTTTTCCGGAGCAATTGCCGGTATTACAATTACTTCATTATTAGCAATATCGTTTGGATTTTTATTTAAAATTCCGGGAACTGTACAGGAGTTCTCTGACGCTATCTTATATGCCGGATTTACTCATTTGAGATTATCAGATATTTTTATTTCCTGTATTTTTATTTCTGCGGCTGGAGCTGTTATGGATGTTGCAATGGATATAGCAGCATCGCAAAATGAACTGATTGAGAAAAAACCTGATCTGCAGTTAAAAGAATTAATTCAATCCGGATTTAAAATTGCATACCCTGTAATTGGAACCATGACTACAACTCTTTTATTTGCTTATTCAGGAAGTTTTATGTTTGTATTTATGCTTTTCATGACAAAAGGCACTCCAATGATTAGCATTTTTAACACAAATTATATTGCTGCAGAGGTACTCCATACGTTAGTTGGAAGTTTTGGCCTGGTTTTGGTGGCGCCGGTTACGGCCATTATTGGAGGTTATGTTTATACAAATAAAATAAAAAATAAATAGGTTATCTTTACCTCATATTTGAATGTAAAGGCTGTTATTATGAGGTTGATATTTTCTGTTTTTTTTTGTGTTCTTAGTCTATTATCTTTTTCTCAACATTTAAATAAACTGGGAAAAATTGATATTGATGAAATTCCTTCTATGTCAGATTTTCGTGTTCAAAAAATTGATAATAGTTACAAAGTGTATAAGGATTCATTTGTATTAGATGGTAACAGTTTCTATGAAATACCAAACGGTTTTATCACAAGTTTAGAAACGATTGATGATGAAAAAGATTATATAAAACATTATAATTCAAATGGTAAGCTAATTGTAACCATTTTATCCGACCGGATAATAAATCTTAAAACTTCAAAGAGCGGAAATAAACTGGCATATCATAATTCGAACGATATTATTCATATAGATTTGAATACTTACAAAGTAGATACACTTCAGGGAACATTTATATATTCTTTTATTAATGATGATCTAATTTATTATAATTCAGATAAGGATGAAATAAATTTTAAAAACCTACAGGTTAAAACTGAAGAGTATCCAAACCAATTTGTAGACTACAAAGGAAAAATATTAGTAATTACAAAACAGAATATGTATGAATTAAGGGGTAATAGTTTATTTCATAAATATGAGTTTAAAGGGAAGTTTTTCGATGCGAAATTAATTGATGAGGATTTTTATTTTGTAGATAAAATAGAAAAAAGAAAATCGGAAATTTTTTCTCTTTACAAAACCTCTGATTTTTCAAAGTTTATTTTGATTGATCGCCTTGATGATCTAAATCGTTAATTAAAACCTTAAAGATAAACAACTTAAGCCTCCATCCATTTTTTGGAATTCAGTCATTTCCAACTCAATGATATGATAACCTAACTTTTCGATACTTGCTTTCGTTTTTGGAAATCCCTTTGGAATCAAAACGTAATCATTTATTCTAAGAGAGTTAGCCGCATATTCTTCATCATTATCAACAATAATTCGGTTGTAAGATTTAAAATCATCTTTAGAACAGAACTCCCTATGAACTAATAAATTGTTTTCACCTAAATAATTTACACCTGTTTTAAAATGTAACAAATTACAAACCGGAACTGAAAATACATCATAATTATATTTCGATAAAATTTCCTTAAGTTGCTTTGATCCCGAAAGATTGGTTCTGTTTGATAACCCAATGTAAAATTTATCATCAGCCTGCATTATATCACCACCATCCATTTTTCCAGGTTCTTCAATATAATGTAATTTAAGTAATGGTTCTAAAACCTTTTTAATTTCCACTTCTTCACCTAACCTTCTTTGATCTCCCGGTCGTGCAATAATTCCAAAATCTTTGGTTACAACAGCAGTATCTTCTACAAAACAAGAATCCGGGAAATTAGGATCAGCATCCAGTACGATTAATTCTAAGCCACATTTAATAAGAGCTTTACAATAAGCCTCATGTTGCTTAAGTGTTAAATTATAGTCTGGCTTTCCCAGATTTGCTGTCGTTATTCCGTTCGCGAAAGTTTCTGCAGGTTTTCTTACAATAGCTTTTGTAAACATAGAAATCAATTTAAAAGAGTATATTCGTTTTACTTTTTGAACTTTTTAAAAATAAGCAATTCTAAATTGCTAACTAAATTTAAATGTTATGAGAATTATTTTTTTATGCCTATTAGTTTTATCGTTTGTAAATTGTAGTAATATTAACAAACAAGTTGAAGATAAGTTAAAATCGGAGCTGGAAAATATTATAAAAGAAGTTGATATTCCCGGAATTAACCTTGCGATTGTAAGTTCGGATGAAGTAATTACCGTTTCGGCCGGTTATTCGGATAAAGAAAAAGAAATATTAATGAAACCTGAAGATATTATGTTTTCGGGAAGTACAGGGAAAACATTTTGTGCAGCATTAATTTTACAATTAGTTGATGAAGGAGAACTAACTTTAGATGATTTTATTTCGAAGTATTTTAAGGATGAGGTATGGTTCAGTCGAATACCCAATGCCAACGAAATAACGATAAGAATGCTTTTAAATCACACAACAGGATTACCACGATATGCCTTTGATGATAGGATTTGGAAAGCGCTGAAAGAAAATCCTGATAAAACATGGACCGGAGAAGAAAGACTTTCATTTATATATGATATGGACCCGATCCATCCTGCTGGTAAAGGTTGGGCATATTCCGATACTAATTATATCTTATTGGGTATGCTTATTGAGAAATTAACTGATAATGAATATTATGAAGAATTATCAAAACGAATTCTTGTTCCTAATCAGTTAGCTAAAACATATGCCGGTAATTCAAGAGAAATTCCAGGATTAGTGCCTGGTTATTCTGCGCATTCTGATGCTTTTTTTATTCCGGAAAAGGTGGTTTTAGAAGATGGAAAATTTGCATTTAATCCTCAAATGGAATTTACCGGAGGTGGCATAGCCTGTACGGCATTAGATTTGGCTAAATGGGGAGCAATGTACTATGGAGGAGAAATTTTTTCTGAAGAATCAAAAAACGAGATGATCAAACCCTGTGATCAAAAAACTGATTTAGCCGATGGCGCAGGATACGGCTTTGCTGCATTTGTTTGGAATGATAATAACAGGATTTCTTATGGCCACACAGGCTTCTTCCCGGGTTATGTAACTATAATAGAATATGTTCCTGATTTAAAAGTATCTATTGCTATGCAATGGAACACCGATAAAAAAAGTACAGATAAATCTTTACATCAACATATAAATGACATAAAGAAAGTGCTTGAAAATTAGATGTTTTAAAAACAGGGTTTGTAAAATTGTTAAAAAGTTTAATTTATTGTTTATCGATAACTTAAACTTTCTCTTTTTTATTTTGTCAAATGGTTTAGTTTTGCACTACGTATTATTAACCAAATATAAATTATATGAAAAAAGTAACGATTTTGTTATTAGCTTTTTTTGCAGGTGGATTTTTTTCTAATGCACAAAAAGACTTAACACCTCAAGATAAAGATTATTACAAATACAACTGGAAATTAACTGATATATATTCAGATTGGGATGATTGGCAAGAAGATCTTGATTATATGAATGCTCAGGTTCCAAAATACTTGGAGTATAAAGGTAAATTAGGAACAAGCCCGGATTTATTGTTAGAGTTCCAAAAGTTTTCGGAAAAGAATTCCCAGGTTTCTTCTAAACTATATATCTATGCTTCGCTAAGTCAGGATATTGATGGTAAGAATCCAATTTACAGTTCTAAGTTGCAAGAGTTACAAACTATGTGGATTGCCATGAGTAGAAATACAACTTGGGTTGAAACTGAATTAGCATCTATTCCAAAAGAAACTATCGATAAATGGATGGATGAGAATGAAGAATTAGCAATTTACAGACATAGTTATGATAGTTTTTATCGTCAGTTAGAGCATATTCTTGACGAGGAAACACAGAGAATATCAACATATTATAGTAAAGCTTTGAGTGCAGCTTCTAAAATTTATGGGACCTTGTCCACAGCAGATATGGAATTCCATAAAGTAACACTAGCCGATGGCGAAGAAGTTGTTGCAAGCCCCGCTAATGCCTCCAGGATTTATACTACCAATAAGAACCAGGAAGACAGAAAATTGGTATCCGAAGCAATGGCAGAAGCTTATGCAAAAAATAAACATACCTATGCAGAAATTATTAATGGCGTATACCAAAACCGTTGGGCAAATGCACAACTGCAGGGATATGAATCATGTTTAGATGCTGTTTTACAGTCAAACAATATTCCTAAGGATGTTTATACAAATCTGATTGAAGTAGCAGGAAATAATACGGAAGCATTATTAAAATACAGACAATTAAGAAAGAAAGCTCTTGAGTTAGAAAAATACTATGGTTCAGATAATGCTTTGGAATTAGTTGATTTTGAGAAGACTTATTCTTATGATGAGGCAGTTGAACTGGTAAAAGAGTGTTTAAAACCAATGGGTGATGAATATAATGAACTACTTGCAAATGCAATGCAAGCCGGATGGGTTGATGTGTATGAAAAAGAAGGTAAAAGAGGTGGAGCATACAGTTGGTCAATTTATGGAGTACATCCTTTTATTTTAATGAATTGGGCCGATACCCGAGATAATGTTTTCACTTTAGCACATGAATTTGGTCATTCAATTCATAGTATGCTTGCAAACAAATATCAGCACTATGCATACACAAATTATGCAAGTATGGTTGCAGAAACTGCCGCTACATTTAACGAAAAAATGTTGCTTGATTATTTAATTAAGAAAGCAAAAAGCCCTGAAGAGAAAGTTACTTTATTAGTTCAGGCAATTGATAATATATCCGGAACATTCTATCGCCAGGCACAGTTTGCTGAATTTGAATATAAATTATATTCAATGGTTGAGAATAATGAACCATTAAATGCCGATATTATCGCTAACCTTTATTCAGAGATTGATAAAAAATATAATGGGGATATTATGGAAAGATCAGAAAACTATGCATATAGCTGGCCTCGAGTGCACCATTTTTATAATTATAATTATTATGTTTATAATTATGCTGTATCATTTTCATGTTCAAGTAGTTTATTTAATCAAATAAAGCAGGCAGATTCTAAAAAAGATGCTGAAGAAGCACAAAAAAAATATTTAACTTTATTAAAATCAGGCGGTAATGATTACCCTGTTGAATTATTAAAAAAGGCAGGTGTTGATTTAAATACAAAAGAACCTTATTTGGCTGTTGTTAATAGAATGACAGAATTAGTTGACCAACTTGAAACTGCTTTGAAAGAGGTTGGTAGGATTTAATTTTTATGTTTTTAAAATTGAAAAGGGATTGCTTAAGTGTAATCCCTTTTTTTGTTTAATGAATTTATATTGATAATTTTAAAATAAAATTTTGGTTATGAAGTTTATCGTTTCATTCATTCTATTATCATTTTTATTTAAGGTTAGTTATTCACAAAATGCATCACCTGATACTAATAAAAAATATCATTGGGATTTAACTCAAATATACTCGGGCTGGGAAAAATGGAATAATGATTTTAACCTGCTAAAAGCTGAAATCCAAGAATCTCAAAGATATAAGGGAAGATTGGCAGAAGGTCCTGAAGCATTATTGAGTTTTAAGAATTCTTATAGTTTCATATTACAACTATTTGATAAACTTTTTTTCTATACATACTTGGTTGGAGATTTAGATTCAAGAGATTCATTTTATAATTTGAAATTAAAAGAACTACAGATTCTGAAGGCTGAGTTTGAAAGAAATTCTGCCTGGGTAAATGAACAAATAGTTCAAATTCCAAAAGAGATAGTTTTTCAATGGATAGAAGATAACGAAGAGCTGGCAAAATATAAATTTGAGTTTACAAAGTTCTATGATCAACAAGATCATATTATTAATGCTAAAACTCAAGAAATCAAGAGTTATTATACACAAGTAGTTAATTCGTCTTCAGCCATATTCCAGGCTTTATCATTGGCCGACATGAAATATAAAAAAGCTACTCTATCAAATGGAATTGAATTAATTGCAAATCCCTCGAATGCTTCAAAAGTTTATGTGGAGCAAAAAAATCAAGAAGACAGGAAAAAGGTATTTGAGGCGTTGGAAGAATCATATGCGGATTTTAATAGAACATATTCCGAAATCTGGATTAGCAAGGCCCAGGGGATTTGGGCCGACGCACAAATTTACGGCTATAATTCATGTTTGGATTATACATTACAACCGGATAATATTTCAATTAATATATACACGGAATTATTGGACGTAGCCGGAAATAATACCGAAATACTGGAAAAATACAGGTTGCTCCGTAAGAAAGCTTTAAAATTGGATAATTACTATGGTTCGGATGAATCCTTTAAACTAGTGGATGTGAATTTTAACTACTATTATGATGATGCTGTTAATATTGTTTTAAACAGCCTAAAGTCATTAGGTGAAGATTATATCAAAAAAGTTGAAAAAACATTTGAAGGAGGATGGATCGATGTTTATCCAAAACCTGGAAAATATGCGGCTGCATACAATTGGTTTACGTATGGTATACATCCGTTTATATTATTAAACTGGAATAACACTCAGGATTATCTCTTTACACTTTCGCATGAAATAGGACATGCGGTGCATAGTGTTTATACCATCGAGAACCAACCTTTCCAATATTCAGATTTTTCTCCCTTATTGGCTGAAACAGCCGCTATTTTTAATGAAATAATGCTTTTGGATTATTTAATTAATAATACCAATAATCTAAATGAAAAAATTGCATTTCTTGTTAAAGCTATTGATATTATTTCAAGAGGTTTCTACAGGCAGAGTCAATTTGCCGAGTTTGAGTATGAACTTTTCAAAATGATGGAAAGCAACTCATCAATTAATTCTGAAATTATCGCAGAGAAATTTAAGCAAATCGATAAAAAATATAATGGAGATGTCTTGGATCGTTCGGGAAACTATCCTTACAGTTGGCCAAAAATACATCACTTTTGTAATTCTCCTTATTATGTATATACTTACGCAGTTTCGGTATCGTGTTCAAGCAGTTTTTATGATCAAATAAAGCAGGCTAAAACTGAAAAAGAAAAGAGAGAAGCACAGCAAAGATATTTAACTTTATTAAAATCAGGCGGGAGTGATTATCCGGTCAAGTTATTGAAAAAGGCGGGAGTTGATTTAAGCACAAAAGGACCTTATCTGGCAGTTGTTAATAGAATGACAGAGCTGGTAGACCAGCTTGAAGTGGCTTTGAAAGAAGTTGGTAAGATTTAACTTTTATATTTTTTAAAATTGAGAAAGCGATAACTTTAGCATTCTTTTTTTATACCTTAAGTTAAGAAACAATAACCTGTCAGGTTGCTTACTAGATTAAATCCTTTATTTTCTCTAAATCCTGTTCTACCTTATGAAAATATTGATAATTTTCAACATCTTCGAACCAGTTAATAACATCGTCACGTTTCAAGTTTGTTTTTTTAGGTGAAGAAACTGTCAAATATGAGCTCCAGGTATATTCAATCATATCTTCAACAAAACCATGTTTTACAGGATTATGATGAATATAATAAACAAGATATTTCAAATAAGCTTCATTTTCGATTAAAATTCGTTTAAAAGGTCTTTCGAATAATGGACCTGTTCGATTGTTGCGTTTATTGAAATATTTGCTATAAGCGTTAAATAGGCAATTTCAGAAGTAAGTAAACTATAAAAATTGAGAAGCTGTAGATTAAGTTTTACAGCTACTTTTTTATAAAAATCTTTTGGATTTATACTT
>JANQHR010000013.1 GCA_028282585.1 Bacteroidales bacterium
GTATAAATCCAAAAGATTTTTATAAAAAAGTAGCTGTAAAACTTAATCTACAGCTTCTCAATTTTTATAGTTTACTTACTTCTGAAATTGCCTAAATAAACCGTCTGACAGCAAAAGTGCTGTAACTCCCAAAAGATAGGGTAAACAAGGGCCGTTAGGCATAGTAAGCTCGCTGGCGCAACATTTAGACAATTTTATTGCTAATATTTTAGGTTTACTTTATCTTTGAAAAAAATAGGTTGAATTATGAATATAGCAGAATTGAAATTGAAATTTTTTAGGCAAATAGACGGTCTTGACAAAGACAAATTAGAAGAAGCTTATGGAGTTTTATTAAACTATATTAATAGCAAGGACGATTTAGATGAATGGAGCAACTTGACTGCTGAACAACAAAAAGGAATTATTGATAGCATTGAGCAACTTGAGAATAATCAAGGAACTTCTCATAATGATGTAATAAAGAAATACAAGAATAAATACAATGCGTAGAGAAATAATTTGGTCTCCTTTAGCTGAAGAAGACTTAGGAAATATTCTTGAATATCTTGCTGAAAATTGGAATCAAAAAGTAATAATTCGCTTACTCAATAAGATTGACCTTGTAACTAACCAGATAGCTAAAGTTCCAAATCAATATCCAACTATTAACAAAAAACTACAAGTGAGAAAGTGTGTAGTGACAAAACAGAATACTCTTTTCTATCGTGAAATTGAAAAACAAATTGAAATATTAAGATTGTACGACACGAGACAAGATCCTAAAAAATTAAAATTTCTATAAGCTTACAATGCCTAACATTGGGTGCTAATTCCATGCGGGGTTTTGTGGTTTGCTGGCTAAGTTTTATCTTAGTGTAGTTGTTCAGTGGTGGATAACAAAACAAGGCGGAACTAAGCGCAGCGACCTCATGAGCCGCAGGTGATTAAGCTCGCACGAAACTTAACGCGGGTTATAAGGTAATCAAACTTTTTAGAAAAACTTAATGGACAAAATTATTTATCAAAGTAAAAGATCATGGATAGGAATTTCTGTTTTAATTTCCTTCCTTTTTTTGACAGTTATTATATTACTTGTTGGGCATAATGAGAAAGCAAAACTTTTTTTGATAGTTTATCCTTTTCTGACAGTTTTTTTATTAATACTTTATTTATTTCATCATAAATTACTATCAAGAGTTAAAATTTATAAAGATAGGATAGAGTTTAAATTTATTCGATTACTCTTTTGGATAAAGACAGACAGTTTCGAATTAAATAAAATTCATCAAATTAATGTCACTGGGAAATTCTTCTGGAAAATTAGAGTAATAATAAAAGGGACTGGTGAAATGCAAATTAATCAGTATATCGAAATGTATGGTTTTAGACTGGTAGACTTAATAAAAAGCTTAAGGAAATTAATGTTTTTGTAAGTTATCCAAGGAAAGGGAAAATAATTAATAGACTAGTAAAATAAAAAGTTTGACAACCTATAACAGCGGTTCAGAAAAAATGCGAGGTGCAGTAGTATTCTGACAATTATTGTTATCTTTAGCTTTTGTTAACGGGGGATAATGAAACAAGGCGGCAAACCCGCACTTTTACTAACCGCGGTTGTGCGTAATTTTATTTTTACAATATTATTCTATGAGAAAAATTGCAACAATAACTTTTTTATTTTTTTATTCCCTTATAGCTTTTGGACAGTCTGACAATTCAGAAGAATCAATTTTACAAGCTGAATTCTATGTTTCAACATCGCAAATCAAAGAGCTTGCTGATAGTTATGGAATTGGGATTGGTATAGATTATAAAATGAATTTATTTTTAGTTGGGACAGAAGTATTTGCTTTCACCAAAGCAATTGGTGGTGGTTACGAATCTGACCATTATTTAAATATTGACTTCTTAGGTGGAATTCATAAAAAAATAAAAAAGTTCGACATTAGTGTAGCTACTGGTATTGGTTTGAGCTTTAGAGACGAAGGAGAATATCATCTTTTTTTACAAGAAGAAAGCTATACCAAATTAGCATTACCTGTGAGACTGAAAGCTAATTATTTACTAAGTGAAAAGTTTTTAATTGGCTTTGGGGCTTATTCAAGTTTGACATCAAAAGTTGATATTTATAGCTTTTTCGGTTCGATAGGTTATCAATTTTGAAATAAAACAACGCACAACATCGGGTCAAACTAAATGCGGGTGTATGTTGTTTTGCTGACATAATAGTATATTCGCGTTGGTTCGGTTTCGGTTGACAATGAATCACGGGAATCCCACGCAAGTCTCATAAATGTAAGCCTTTATGCCTAATGCTTTCAGGACATTTTTAACAGAGTTAACCAGAAAACATTTAGCAAAGTACTTATAAAAGCTGACAAGGCTGGAAATTTATTTTTAAAGGCTTGGAAAGCTTTTATAAGTTAGTGAATTTTACGAGTTTATTCAAGCCTTTCTAGAAAGCGTTAAGGGACATCAGCGGATTGGCGTAAAAATCAAGGGAAGCGAGCGTGAAGAAAATTTTGGTGCCATCGGCACGATCAAAGTTTTTAGGGAGCAACCCGTAGATTTTCTTGCCAGGTCGGTGCAGTCCTAGCATTTTCTTTACTGCTTTCTTTTTGGCGATGCAAAAGAAAGCAGGCTTATTTAGTTGTCCAGCATTTCGGGATTAAGATTTATAATACAAATCTTTGTAATAGATATTGAAGGTAAACAAAACGCTTGGGGCTCTCTTACCCTTGATTAAAGCAGTAGGTAAACTACCCCTAATCAACAGAATGCCCAATACATAACGTTCACACGCCATACGGGTGCTTGGTGGTTTTGTAGCTTTATCATATCTTAGTAAAAGTTTAAACGATAGATAATTCAGCAAGGTGGGAACTAAGCGAAGCGTTCTCTTGAGCGTTAGCGAAAAAATTCCGTACACTCAAGTAAACAAAGACCGTTATAAACAATTGCTGGAAATATAAGTACAAATATTAATTAATCAATAAATAATATATTTTAAAATGAAAAAAGGAGTATTAATCTTTTTATTATTAGTCTCAACTTATGGATTAAAAGCACAAACACAAATTAATTCTTTGGGTTCATATGTTTGGAATTCTAACGATGAGCCCAAAACATTCAATTATAAGTTGCAATTATCTTTTGTGAATAGCAATAAAGGATTCCCTTCCTACGGAACTGTGCTTGCAGGCGGTGGTTATTCTACTAATCAAGATGGTGGAGCATTTCAATTATATTTTCCATATAATGATGAATATGGTGGAATTGCTCCAAAAATTAGATTAGGAAAATTCAATAATCAAGGTTGGAGTAACTGGGAAACATTTTATACATCAGCTAATGCAAATAAATCATCAATTGATTGGAATGTAAAAAAATTACATGTTTCTGATAGAATTGGAATTGGAACTAGTAATCCATTCTCTAAATTACATGTTATTAACGATAATTTTACAGTAACCAGTCAAAATGGTATCTTGGTTCAAGGGACTACAATTGGAAATGGTAATTACACGGCGGCAATTGGTTTTGGGTATGCAGGAAGTATGGATGCTGCTATTACAGGTATTCAAGAAGGATCAGATAATAATTCAATGGGTTTAGCTTTTTTCACTCATCCTTCCGCAGTATCAACCGATCCAAAGATTGAAGCAATGAGAATAACAAAAAATGGCAATGTTGGCATAGGAACTACTTCAACAGGAACTCATAAACTTGCTGTTGACGGTACAATTGGAGCAAGAGAAATTATTGTTGAAACAGGAACATGGTCAGACTTTGTATTTGATGACAATTATAAATTGAAAGATTTAGAAGAAGTTGAAAATTTCATTGAAGAGAATAATCACTTACCTGATATTCCATCCGAAAAAGAAGTTTTAGAGAATGGAATTCAAGTTGGTGAAATGAATGCAAAACTATTACAGAAGATTGAAGAATTGACTCTTTATATGATTGAGCAGAATAAGAAAACTGAAAAGCTAATCGAGAAAGTTGAAACACTTGAATCTAAGAATAAAGAATTAGAAGAAAAAATTCTAAAATTGGAAACAACCAAATAAGTAACGGCTTACAACACTCGATCAAACTACATGCGGGGTTTTGCTAGCTTACAGACTAAATATTATCTTAGTAAAATTAAATAGCAGGCGACTGATAAGTAAGGCGTGGGAAGCCTTCAGGTAGCTTACCTGCGGGGAGTTAGTAAGCATTTTTATACTTGAACAAACTAAGAACCTTAATTTGATAAATATGAATAAAAAATTATTTTTAACTCTAGTTATCTTAATAATAATTAAACTAACATACTCCTTAAGCATTAAAGAAAGGAATGTTCTGAATGTCTTTATCAACTCTAATGATGAACTTTTGGTGAAAGGTGAACCTTTACATATTGACAGTCTTTGTGATCGTGTTAAAGTATTTATTTTAAATCCGGAAAATGACTATGTATATTCTGAAAAAAGAGAAAGTGAAATAAAACACCTGGGAATAGTTATGGTTTCTAAAGGGATAGTTTCTGTGCAATGTGAAAGAAATACTACATACGAGTTTTACATTAAAGTCCAGAATGAAATTGAGAAAGCTTATAACGAACTGAGAAATGAGTATTCTATTGAAAAATTTGGAAAAGAATATAAATTAATTGCAAAAAAATATAAAAAAGCTATTAACGAATACTTTCCTAAAATAATTTCTGAAGCTGAACCAAATTATGCGTGGAAAAATGGAAAACTAGTTAAAAATTATTATACTTATTAAAAACGTGCACTAACAGCAAGTCATAAAGCAAGCCTTTAGATTAGTAATCTAAAGGTTATGCGTAATCGTGTTTTTAGGGCTACATTGTAAATGTTTATCCGAAATTTATAAAACAAATCTTATAAAAAAATTGTAATTTTATAGATACAATAAACAAATTTATAAATTTGTGACATGAGTACTGAAGTAAATATAAATGCAAACATCTTAACTTGGGCAATAGCGCGAGCAGGGTATAAATTGCATGAATTTACGACGAAAGTCCCTAAGGTACAGGACTGGATAGATGGTAAAAAGAAGCCAACTGTTAAGCAATTAGAAGCATTTTCTAGAAAAGTTTATTTACCTTTTGGATACTTATTTCTTTCTGAACCACCAAAAGAAGATTTACCAATTCCTTTTTTCCGAACAATACAATCTGATGATGAAAAAGTTAGTATTAATGTTTATGATACTGTCTTAATCATGCAACAAAGACAAGAATGGTTACGAGAATATCTTCGTGATAATGGCTTTGAACCATTATCTTTCGTGGGGAAATTTAGCAACAGTCAAAATGTTAATGAAATAGTTGAAGATATAAGGAATACTTTGGGGTTAAAAGAAAATTGGGCAAGTAATTTTAAAACTTGGCGTGAAGCTTTAGAACATCTTACTGTTAAGATTGAAGATTCTGGAATTGTAATGGTTTTTAATGGTATAGTTGAAAACAACACTCATAGACCCATTAGTGTCGAAGAATGTCGTGGCTTTGTTATGACTGATGAATTGGCTCCGCTTATGTTTATAAATAATGCTGATGGAAAAGCAGCTCAAATGTTTACAATAGTTCATGAGTTAGCGCATATTTGGACTGGAAATAGTGCAGGCTTTGATTTTAGGAAACTTGAACCGGCTAATGACCCTACTGAAATACTTTGTGATAAGGTTGCAGCTGAATTCTTAGTTCCAAAAACTGAATTTAGCAAAGTTTGGGATAGAAATCCACAAATTAGTTATGTAGCAAAATATTTTAAGGCCAGTGAGATAGTTATTGCAAGAAGAGCATTAGATACTAATAAAATAAGTAAAAGTGATTTTTATACTTTTTATGAAGATTATATAAGTCGTATTAATAAACAAAAAGCCAAGAAAAAACCAGGTGGAGACTTTTATGCAACTACAAAAAAAAGGCTAAGCATGACATTTGCAGCACACGTATATAATGCTGTAAAATCTGAAAAATTACTATATAGAGACGCATATAAATTAACCAGTTTGAAAGGTGATACTTTTCAAACATTTTTCACTAAACACTTTTAATTTGTATGAGTGTTTACGTTGTTGATACTAACTTTTTTATCCAAGCTCATAGAGCTCACTATCCTTTAGATGTAGTGTCTAGCTTTTGGAACAAGGTTAAAGAATTAGCTGAAAACAAATCTATCATCAGTATTGACAAGGTTAAACATGAAATATACAGAAATAATGACGCATTAAAGCAGTGGTGTGAAGAAAATCTACCAGATGATTTTTTCAAAGACACTTCAAACATAACAGATGCGTATAGTCAAGTTGTTTCTTGGGCGACAGCAAGAAGTAATCATTTTTTACCTAATGCTATTAATGAATTCTTGGATTCTGAAGAAGCAGATGCATTCATTGTAGCTTATGTGTTATCTGAAAATCATGATAGAGTTGTGGTAACTCAAGAATTAAGTGAGCCAAAGAGTAAGAAGAAAATTAAAATTCCAGATGTTTGCATTGGCTTGAATGTAAATTATGTCAATGTAATGACTATGTTTAGAGAACTTAGTGAAACATTTTAAAAAACACGTCAACGCATAACACGCGTTGCTCAAACACCATTTAGGTTTGCAGTCAAAGTATTATATTCGCGTTGGTTCTGTCCGAGTTATTATTAACCGGATCGAAACTCCCGCACACTAACTAATGCAGGACCGTTACTAACTATAAAACAATAAACAATGATTAAATTTAGGATTTTTTTCCTGGCATTAGGAATATTCACCTCATGTTCAATCCGGTTTACTTCAGGTGAAAGTGTTTTAAATGGCAAAGTCAAATCTTGTTTATTGTTAAAATACGAGGTCAATAAAATTTCCGGTAAAGTTGAAAAAGGAAAATTGCTGGATTATGGACACCAAAAATGGAGCTTTGACAAAAAAGGAAACTATACTATCTATGAATACCTCGATTCTGAACAGAATATATTGGAAAAAACAATCCCTAAATACATTAACGGAAAAATATTAGAAGAAATAGTTTACAATAGGCAAAGTGAGATTGAATCTCGATCGAAATATACATATATTTCCAAAAGTGAAATTGAATTTGAAAGGTTAAATAAACATGGATTAATCCTTTTTAAGGGAACAATATTTAAAAACAAAAATAAGGTTATTCATCAAGAATTTACAGCATATCGAAATAACGAAATCAAAGAAAGAATGAATTGCTTTTACAATTACGACCATAATGATAATCTAATTATGTTTAAGCAAACAGAGAGTAATGGTGAAATAATCTCATTAAAAAAGTATCTGTACCTTGAATTTGATGATAAAAAGAATTGGACCAAAAGACTAGTCACTTATCCTGAATACTCTGATAAACCTAGACATATAGAAATTCGTAAAATTGAATATTACTAGTGTACTGCTGCTAACACGTGGTGTCCCGCTAGTGCCGGCATGTTGTCAGAGCTTTCCCAATCTGTTCTGAAAATATACTAAAAGTATTGCCTGTCATAAAAACAGGCATTTTTTATAATATATCTGCTAAACATTCGTTAATTTCAATTATAGGATTTTAACACTAATTCTATTTTACCTGTCCGCCGGTTTATCTGCCAAAGGCATGACAAGCGGGTTAACCTAACTATCTTAAGGAACATAATATTTTTTGAAAAGGCTTGTTTGTTTAAGAAGCAGACATGCAATGATACGAAGCAGAGGAAAATGTTTTGGAAGCAGAACAACATAAGCTTGAAGCAGCCCATGAACAGTGAGAAGCAATAGAAGAAGAACGAGAAGCAACGCATCAGGAACAGGAAGCAGTAAAAAATGAATGAGAAGCAAAACAAAATAAATGAGAAGCAATAAAAAAATTACTTTACAATTAAATAAATGTTTAACTAAAATTAAAAATGATTATGGCAACACGCCCAAAGATCTCAGATGTAGCAACTTTAGAAAAGTATAGAGTTGCTTTAGAAAATGTAGAAGCGCAAAGTGAAATCGCAACTATTATGGCAGAGTTCGGATACGATGCTGCTTTAATAGAAGAAGGCAAAAATTTACTCATCAAAACTCGTCAAGCTTACGACCTGAATGTGAAAGAAGATGATGAAACCTCCCAGGCATATAGTAATTTCTCAGAGAAACGCGATTCACTGTCTGATACATATACACTTCATAGGAAGAAAGCAAAAGTAGTATTCAGAAAAGATCAACAAATAATGGAGCGTTTAGCCCTCATAGGTTCACTTCCAACGGCATATATAAACTGGCTCGAAACAGTTAAGAAATTTTATACTGAAGTGCTTGTTGACACTGAACTGCAAAATAAACTAAGTCGTTTGAAAATTTCGGTAGAAGATTTAAATGCAACCAATACCTTGATCAGCGAATTAGAATCTGCAAGATCCGGGTATTTGAGAGAAAAGGGTGAATCTCAGGATGCAACAATCGCAAAAAATTCTGCATTCGCCCTGCTGGATGACTGGATGAGTGAATTTTATGCAGTCGCTCGCATTGCACTTGAAGATAATATCCAATTACTTGAAGCTTTAGGAGTAATTGTACGAAACTAAATCCAACACTATTATAAACTTATTATGGGGATCATTTAGAAACAGACACATTACATTTTGGAATCAGGTTTAAAGTAGAATAATTATTAGAGTCCATCAGTTTCCCAAACAGACAGAAATACAGCAACTACTTTTTAGTCTTCATAAGTTTTACCAATAAATATAAAATAACAAAACAGTCTGTTTTTACTTTTACGAGCAATTTAAATAATCGGAGGATATTATTTAACGCTGTTCTAAAGAGATTTAATTACCGTTCGTAATCGGTAAGACTAATTTAAATCTAAGTATTATTTACTTTAAAGAAGGACACCAAATCTTTTAGTTGATTTGCTTGACTAGTCATTTCTTCAGCACTAGTTGCTAACTCTTCGCTTGCAGCAGCATTTTGTTGCGTAACTCCATTCAATTGCTGTATGGAGTTATTAATAGCATCAACCCCATTATTTTGCTCTTGACTTGATGAAGAAATTTCTTGAATTAGTTTTGCTGTTTTTACAACTTCAGGTAATATATTGTCCATGTTTGTTCCTGCCGTCACTGCCAATTTATGGCTATTTTTAGTAAGTCCTATAATCTCTTCTGCCGCCAATTTACTTCTCTCTGCAAGTTTGCGCACTTCGGCAGCTACAACTGCAAAACCTTTACCATACTCTCCTGCCCTCGCAGATTCAACAGCAGCGTTAAGCGCCAATATATTAGTTTGAAAAGAAATATCATTGATAATACTAATTTTATCGGATATTTGTTTATTTGCATTTACAGATTCTTGCGACTGATTGCTAACTTCTTGAATACCTTCTCTAGCAACCAAAGCAATTTTCTCAGTTTCTGACGAGTTTTCAGCATTTTTCTGGATATTTAAGGCCATTTCTTCCATAGTTGAAGAAACTTCTTCTACCGATGACGCTTGTTCATTAGCACTTTGTGAGATATTTTGAGATGTATTACTAACTTGTTGGCTAGCTGAAGCAATACTGCTTATTCCAATATGTATACTTTCAATAATATTAGTCAATTTAGCACTCATATTTATTAAAGATTTCGCAAGACGACCAACATCATCTCTAGATTCTACAAATAATTTAAATGTTAAATCTCCCTTAGTTATTTTTCTTGCTAATTGTTGTATCGTTGTTAAATCCTTTGTAGTTCTTCCAACAATAATTATTACAGGTACAATAATTGTAATAAAACCCATTACCCCTATTGTTATTCCCTTATTTATAAAATTATTTGCCAACTCCTCCTGAATAGTACTGCCACTATAAACATATAATAAAGATTTAAATGATAATAAAAATAGAATAATTACACCTACACTTGCTATTGTTGTACACATAAAAAGTTTTGTTTTAAGTGTAAACACTTTTGCTGTATCTGTTAAAGGAACTGATGACGTCCAAGCTTCAAGGAAGAAAATCATTTTTAAGAAAAAGGGAAGAGTAAAAATAAAAATTATCGGAATTCCAAATGACCAACTTAATAAGTATGTACTACGATTAATATCTAAGCCAATAAGCCCAGTGTTCGGTCCTACTAAACAGTATATTGTTATTCCAATAATATATAAAGAAATAATATTTAAAACCAATCTTTGAACTTCTGCATAATCCTTATTAAGTGATGCTTTTTTAATTGCTTGAAGCTTTTTACTTAATAGCATTACCATTAGAGTTATATATAATGGAACATAAATAAGTAAACCCGGATTAGAAAGTATTTTTAGAATTTGCTCAGAATTAAATAATTCATTAAACCAAATAATAATAATCCAAAATACTGGTGGTAAAACAAAACCTCCAATAAACCACAATATAATTTTTTGTCTAACCTCCTTTTTCATAATCTCCTTGTTTTTTTTGTAAATAACTAGTATATCGTCAAAAGATTACGAATGTTTCATGAAAATGTTTCAGATAAGCAAACAAGTTATTTAAATCCGATTATAAAACAATAATCAATCTTTATTACCCCAATATTATTGAATTATTACTATACAAAGCTGTAATTTACCTATAGTATTATCTAATTAATAGTGCGACTAAAACAAAAGTAATAGCTAAAGAAAGGGAAATTAGTCTTTCAAAAATGATTGAATCTTATCTTAAGTCTATTACAAAAGAATAGCGAAGAAAAGGTTGAAATTACACCTTTCGTTGAAAGCTTATCTGCAGTAATAAATCTTACTGACAAAGATTACAAAAAAGACTACGCCGACTATTTAAATGAATAAAAGGCAAGCCGAAAGTTAACATGTCTTGCTATGTAAAGACATAAACCATGCCTGTTGGCAGATAAACTTTATGCCACATTATAACATGGCCATTTTTTAAGTATAACACCTGCACAACTTAGCACAGCACACATTTCTCAACAAATGTAAATGAAATGCTCATGCATTGCTTTTAGCTTTGTAACTGTATTTACTAATCTTAAATTTAAGAACATGAAAAACTTAATTTTAATTCTTACACTTCTATCAACTTTAAGTGCATGTGGGCAACACGGGAATAGACACAGCCATGCTCATAATAATGAATCTAAACAACTAAACGTTGCAAATGAAAATTCAGGTACTTTGGAAAACATTCCGGCAGTAGCATTCAAAAAAGTTCATGAAGCAACGATACCATTTCCTGTAGAAAAAGTATTCCCATTATTTGAGCCACAAGGAAGATATCTTCTTTATTCAAAATGGAACCCAACTATTTTACGTAAAGGCGAAAAAGGTTCTTTAAAAGGTCAAATTGAATTTTCCAAATACAGTGACTTGGATGTAATTCTTACAGTAAGAGATTATAATCCGGAAGAAGGCTATATTCAATATCTGGTAATTTGGGATGATTTTGAAATCCAACGCATTGATATTATTTGTAAGCCAGGAGAAAAGGAGAATACAACTAATATGACATGGATTGAACATAATGCAGGACTTTATGAAAAAGGTGAATATTTGGTAAGTAAATTTGTTAAGGAAGGATATCTTGATAATGCAGTTGAGCGTTATGTAAATAATATAAAAAAGAAGTTATCCAGTGATAAGTAATCATTTAGTTAAGTTACAAAAGATATTATTTACCTAATTCTTAAAATTTTAGATGAAGCTGTTTAGTTGGACAGCTTCATTTATTATTTTGTAATATGAACTCTTCACTTTTACAAACATTTTGGTAAGACAAGCTTACTAAAAAGCTTGTAATCTTCTTGTCCCGTTAAACATCAGGAGCTTTTGGGAAGGATGAGCACTGACCTGTGCCTTTGTCATATTGACTCACAAAACATGCGGAGTTTTTGACGTTTGATCATAAAATACTATATTCGTATTGGTTCTATTCGGGTGATGATGAAACAGTGCGTGCCTCCCAATAGCTATCCGACTTGCACTAAAGTTAAAGTAGTACCGATATCTGAAAATAAATCAATTAAACTTCATATGACTAGCAACTGGAATAATACAGCACAAAGATCTTTTTTTTCAAGATTTAAAAAAGTTCCTACATCGGTAAATTGGTTCGAAATCTATGAGATCACAGACAATAATTTTATATTCTACGAACCAAGACACCGTGAGGAAACCATTTCAAACCTGGTGATTGGTGATGATAAAGCAGTTTTAATTGATACTGGTTGTGGAATTGGGAATTTATATCAGGCAGTAAGAGAAATAACTAACAAACCTGTAAGTGTAGTTAATACACATACTCATGCGGACCATATAGGCAGTAATTGGCAATTTAATAATGTAGCCATGTTTGAACACTTATTAACTCGTAAGATTTCTAAAGAAGGTTTATCCCATGACATATTGTTTGCTGAAATTCTTGATGAAAAATTGATCATCAAACCATGGCCTAAAGACTTTGATCCGGATGGGTACTCCTTGCCACCTTTTAAGGTTAATAATTGGTTGAAAGAAGGTGATATAATTGCCCTTGGTAATCGTGATTTGGAAGTAATCCATACACCAGGGGAAGCTCCTGACCATATTTGCCTTTTGGACAAAAAAAATCGAATTTTATTTAGTGGCGATGTTCTGCTAGAAGGTCCAATTTGGACACATTTAGAAGGAGGTAGTCTACAAGAATTAAGGCATAGTTATAATAAACTATTAAAGTTTAAAGATTATTTTGATTACATTATGCCAAGTCATAATAACACATGGATAGGTAAAGATCTTCTGATTGAGTCTTTATCCGGAGTAGAAGCAGTTTTGTCGGGTTATGCCAAATACCAAGTAATAACGGATGCATGGGATAGACAATTAAAAAAGTATACCTTTAATAGATTTAGTATATTAACTTCGTACTAATTTGATCTTGAATTCATAAACCAACTTAACATGACCTATTGTTTTGCGCCCAATTCGTAACAAACATTGCTTGTAAAGGCATAAACCTTGCCATCGGGAAGTAAACTGTAAATAGTTCAAATTTAATACGTTTCTTTCATATATGTTGCTGTTTTATACTATTTTGTTTAAAGCAGAATTATTTTAATTAAACATTATTTGCAAAAAAAGGTTTAATTTTAGTAAGTCTATGTAAATTAAATTAAAACAGATGCTATGGATATAGTTACACAAACCGTTGTAGGAGCTGCTGTAGGAGAATTGGTTCTTGGGAAAAAAGCAGGAAACAAAGCCATTATTTGGGGTGCTGCAGGCGGATTAATTCCCGATTTGGATGTATTAATTGCACCTTTGTTTAGTGAAGTAGACGGACTTTTTGTTCATCGGGGCTTTAGTCATAGTTTAATATTTGCTTTTCTACTGGCTCCTTTATTGGGTTGGTTAATTCACCGTATTTATCGGAAAAAAATGGATGTCACAAGGCGGGAATGGACTATTCTTATTTTTTGGGCAGCTTTTACGCATCCCATATTGGATTATCTTACAACTTACGGAACCGGTGCTTTTCTTCCTTTTTCCGGATATAGGGTTGAGTTTAGCACCATTGGTATAGTGGATATTTTCTATACACTACCGTTTTTTATTGTTTTATTAATTATACCGTTTTTAAAAAGAACTGCTTTACTAAGACGGGGACTAATAGTAAGCACCATTATAATCACCTCGTTTTATTTATTGGGAACCATAGGAAATAAACTACATATAAATGCTGTTTTTAAAGAAGCCTTTTCAAAACAACAAATTTCTTATGAACGATTTAAAACTTCTCCCCTGCCACTTACCAATTTTTTGTGGATGGGAATTGCTGAGACAAATTCAGGATACCACATGGCATTATATTCTAACTTTGATTCTCAGATACCTGACGATTTTATTTTTATTCCCCGAAACGAATCCAAACTTGGTGCCATTTCAGATAATGAAGATATAAACAAATTAATCCGATTTACTAAAGGCTATTACCACGTAAATGAAGATAAAAACGGACTTTATTTGGCCGATCTTCGTTTTGGTAAAATGGGTATAGAAGAAAATGCCGAATTTATCTTTAAATTCTACCTAAAAAACGAGAAAGGCAATGTGTTTATTCGACAATCAACAGAATCCAGAACGATAGAAGAAACTGCATTTTCAGACTTTATAGATAGAATTAAAGGCATTTAATATGACAGCACTCATGAATAATATTATTAAAAATATGGTTACATTGTTATTCATTCTTATTGGAATGGGTTGTAATTTTCAAGAAAGAGAAAATAAGTTATTAGAATATTATTTTACTAAACCTCTACCGGATACGGTTCCTATTCTATTCTTTCCTGAATATTTAGATATTGAGAAAAATATTAGAGACATTACTTTTTCAACAGATTATAAGGAGTTTTACTTTACTCAAATTACAAATGATACTTTTATAATGACATCAAAATATAAATCAGGGAAATGGACTAAACCATCTATCGCTTCATTTTCAGGCTTTTCAGCAGACTTTGAACCATTTATATCGCCGGATAACAATAGTTTATATTTTGCTTCAATGCGACCTTCAAGAAACAAACCTTCAATGAAATTAGATATAGATATCTGGAAAGTACAACGCACAAATTCCGGGTGGAGTAAACCTATATTATTAGATAATACTATTAATACTAATTGTATGGAATATTATCCTTCCATTTCAAAAAAAGGAAATTTATATTTTGGTCGTAATGATTCTGCACTTACTCGTGGAGATATTTATTTTTCATCCTTAAAAAATAATAACTATACAACACCTGAAAAACTTCCGGAAACAATCAATTTACAGACAACATCATTTAATGCGTTTATATCACCTGATGAAAACTATATGATATTCTCAAACTATATTCAGGAAAATGAACATTGGCACAGTGATCTTTTTATTAGTTATCTGGACGAGAATGGTAACTGGAAAATGCCAATAAATTTAGGAAATAACGTTAATTCTAAAGGAAATGAACTTTCTCCCTGGATTAGTTATGATAGAAAATATCTTTTCTTTGCATCAACCAGAATGGATACTTCCGGATTAAATATGAAATATAACATTTTTTGGGTAAGTACATCAGCGATTGAAAACTTTGATTAATATTAAACGGCCTATAACAGCATTTCAGACTATATAAGAGTCTATTCTCCTCTGGTTCATGAGAACGCTTTGCCTAGTTTGTCGGTTTGCCGGAAATAAAATTATTTTATTGAATGTCCGCATGAGCTCATAATTAAAAATATATTACTATCAAACCAGTTGATAATTTCTACTTTTAATTGTATTTCAGGAAATTAATTGCCAAAATTTAATTACAAACACGTTGGTAAGCCTTTCCCAAACCCAACAAATGATCAAAGCCTTACCAGAAAGTTTATAATACTGGTTGGTTTTGTTGCTAACAGCTATAATTTTTATCCTTTTTGAACAAATTTGTCTTCATATTTCTCAGTTTGTTTATACCTAAATCAACAATATTGGTAGCTTATGTGCCCAATTTATAACAGCACGCGGGTAATCGTGTTGATTTGACAACCTGCCTTGCTGGCAGGCAGGGTTTTTACTATATTTGTTTTTCCCGATAGCTATCGGTTGTCAACACTGAAACGGGTTGGTCTCCCACCTCGCTTCATAACCGAAGACCTTTGAAATAGCGGACATTAGGTCGTACAAAAATAGGCTGAATGTTTTGAGATCAATTAGTTGTATGTGGGGAAAAATTATAACGTAAACGGTTTGTTTAATTTTAAAGACTTTTTTTATGGATCCAATTTGGTTAACTATAGCTTTCACTCTGGGTTTTTTAGTTCGTCTAATTGGCTTGCCTCCATTTATTGGCTATTTAATAGCCGGTTTTATTCTTAGCTATTTCGGCGCAGAATCAGGTGAATTCATTAAAATTGTATCAGACCTGGGTGTCATATTACTCTTATTCACTATTGGGTTAAAATTAAAAATAAAAACTCTTTTACGTAAGGAAATCTGGGCAGGTTCTATGATCCATATGATACTTACAACATTGGTTTTTGCGCTTATTCTTCTTTTTTTAAATTACACCGCATTTAATACTTTTAAAGATTTTAATATTAAACTAGCTTTTATAGTTGCATTTGCCTTGAGTTTTTCAAGTACTATTTATGCAGTCAAAACATTGGAAAATAAAGGTGAGGTTAATTCTCCGCATGGTATAATATCAATTGGTATTTTAATAATGCAAGATGTTTTTGCTGTTTTATTTATTGTATTTGCTACGGGAAAAATACCTAATGGTTGGGCTTTGGTTTTACCTGTTGCATTATTCATTATTCGCCCAATATTGTTTTTTGTTTTAAACAAAATCGGTCATGGCGAATTGTTGGTCTTATTCGGTTTCTTTTTGGCATTAATTGTTGGTGCTGAACTTTTCAAATTTGTTGGCTTAAAAGCAGATTTAGGTGCACTGGCAATAGGTATGCTTATTGCAAATCATAAGAAATCCAAAGAGTTAGCTAATACCTTATTACATTTTAAAGATTTTTTTCTTATAGGATTTTTCCTTTCAATAGGCTTTTTGGGTATTCCCACAAAAGAAATCTTAATTATAGCATTCATTTTAGCTTTAGGCCTGAATTTCAAGTTAGTTTTGTACTTTTTGGTCCTTACGCGATTTAAATTAAGAGTAAGAACCTCAGTATTTACTTCATTAACTTTGGCAAATTTTAGTGAATTTGGATTAATCGTCGCTTCTTTTGCAGCTACGGCAAATTTCATTTCAACTGAATGGATAGTTATAATTGCTGTTGCTCTGGCTATAACTTTCATAATTTCTTCACCCTTGAACATACATGCCCATTCTATCTATCATAGAATAAAAGACAAATTGCAGTTTCTTGAAACATCAGATCGGTTAGAATACGATAAAACATTTGATATTGGCAACGCACAAATCTTGATTTTTGGTTTAGGAAAATTAGGCTCAGCAGTATATGATCAATTAAACCTTAAATATGGTCAATCAGTAATTGGATTGGATTACAACCTGGAAGTTGTTGAAAAACTGCAGGCAGAAGGGAAAAACGTGATTCTGGATGATGCTACGGATAGTGAATTTTGGGAAAGGATCGCCAATAGCCCTATTCGTAGTAAACAAGTAAGAGCAGTAATGCTATGCATGAACGATCATAAATCGAATTTGTTTGCTGTAGAAAGATTAAAAGCCATTAATTATGGAGGGTTGATCGCTGCTACCGCAATTTATGATGATGAAATAAAAGAACTGGAAAAACTAAATATTCAGTCAGTTTATAACCTGTATTCTGAGGCTGGATTTGGTTTTGCCGATCACACTTGCCAAAGGTTAGATGAAATTAAAATCCAGGAAAACAGTTAATATAGTTTAAGTTTGATTTGTCTCAAAATAAGGGTGTTTGAGGTGCATCATGGTAAAATAGCTTGTAAAAATTCGCCAATAATATCATTTCGCAGGAAAGCAAAACCCCAAAGATAATTCTTGAACTCAATTCTATTGCTATGACGGCAGATATCTGGTATTTCTGAAAATGAACTCTGTTAACTGCTTTAAGCCTGATTCTGTTAAGCTTATTGTACAATTTCTTTTCACCAATACTTCTGATTTATAAAGAAACGATAGCGTGAAATGGGCCATTACATAAGTGTTGCTGCCTATTTTCTTAGGACTTATGTAACTTTTTACAACACGCTTTGGTTTATTCTGTCGTAACAGCGGGAACTGTAAATAGTGATTGATAATTAGTAATAGAAAAAAACAATCGTCAATCACTATTTACAAAAAACTATTTTTCTTTGCTGTCCTTTTGCTCTTTACTATCTTTTTGTTCTTCTTTTAGCTTTTGCTCCATTTCAGCAATCAGGTCTTCAATGTGTTCTTTAGTGCTCACAAGCTCTTCCAGGTCCATGCGTTCAAAATCCTTGTCGTTTGATTCAGGAATGTGAATTCCCTGACTGCGTAAAAAATCGTTGATTTTCGATTTGTTTTTACTGTAAAGATAATAGGCACCAATAGAAACACCAACGCCTATCAAAATCCCGGTAGTTAAATTTCCTTTATTGTTCATAACTATCTATTTATTGATTAAAATGTAAAACCATTCCGTCGTTTTTTTCTCCCATACCTTCAATAAACTCATCGTGAGAGTGCATCAGGTCTTTTACCCCTTCAAATATTGAATTGTTAAATCCTCGTTCAGTACTAAAGAAATTTTCTGACAAAACATACAACAAATCAGCCAAGTTTCCTTTGTTTTTTAGTTTGGAAATATTCAGATGATAATATGCTTTTTTACTATCCTCTCTCTTTTTGGTCACATCGAGTATAATTCCTTCGCTATCATAACTGGAAAAGTGTCGTCCAAATGTACTAATCCAGGTAAGGGCAGATGGTATTAAAATCTTTTTATTATTTACAATGGAATTTACCATTAAGCCAAGTGATAAAACTTCGGGATCTACACTACCTTTTTTCTTGTAATCAAATACGGCGTGTTCTAAAACTGCAGCAGCAGTTGTGGCAGCACTTATCCAATTTACCGACTTTTTAAGCATCTCGTTTCTTGGGATAGCGCTTAACGCCATCGCAGTTAAAATAAATAATCCCGAAAGCAATCCTTTTTTAGTGATAAATTCTTCTTTCTGTATCTGAAAAATCTTTACCGGAGATAAACTATTTTCTAATGAATAAGCCACAGCAGTTCGAATCAACAATTCCTGGGCACGTATAATTTGATTGTCGAAATAAATTAACAAATTTTGAGTAACCGGGTTATATTCGAATGTTTCAATCCCGTTATGCTCCATTACTTGTGCCTTTAATTTTTCGAAATTTTTTATAGATTTCGAAAAATTTATTCGCAAGCGATTATCCAAGCGATGCTTTATGGCTATAATCAATTCCATTATTTGTCCATTTTAAAGAAAAACAACCTTAGCGAATTTGATACAACGGCTACGGTTGTCATGTTATGTAAAAAGGCTCCCCAAAACACGGGTAAAACACCCATGGCGCCTAATACTAAACCTAAGCTATTAACTCCTACCGAAGCAATAAAATTTTGCTGAATAATATTCATTGTATTGCGCGAAAGTCTGATAGCAGATGGAATGGTTAATGGATTGTCACTTTGAATAGCAATATCGGCTGCCTCCATTGCAATATCGGTGCGTTTACTACCCAGGGCTATTCCTACATCGGCATAAGCCAATGCAGGTGCATCGTTTATACCATCGCCAATCATAACCACAGGCGAGCCGGATGACTGTATGTTTAATGCAAAGCGCGCTTTGTCTTCCGGAAGAAGTTCCGACTTGTAGCGATCAAAAGTCATTTTATTTGCGACAATTTCTGCTTGTTGCTCTACATCACCTGTTAACAAAATGATATCATCTATTTCGAGGTTACGAAGTCGGTTGATCGTTTTTTTCATATTTTCACGTAACGGGTCGTTTATGCCGATGAGTCCGCACACAGCATTCGATTTGGCCACGTATACAATGTTTTCACCTCGTATCATTAACCTGGAAAAGAGCTCTTTGACTGGTTCCAGCGAAATCCCGTTTTCTTTCATGAATTTTGCATTTCCTACCCTGACAATATTCCTGCCTACTTTGGTTTTAACACCGCGTCCTATAACTACTTCAATTTCGCCGTGTTTAGGTATTGGTATTCCACTTAACCTTACTTTTTGCATAATAGCATGAGAAACAGGGTGAGTTGAGGTTTCCTCAGCGGCCGCTGCGAGTGCTAAAAGGTCTTCTTTACTCATGTTTTCATTTACGGGTATGATTGACCTAACTTCAGGATTACCTTCTGTGAGTGTGCCTGTTTTATCAAATATGACCGTATCAGCTTCAGCCAAAGTTTCCAGGTAATTACTGCCTTTTATAAGTACTTTGTTTTTTGCTCCTGTCGATATAGCAGCCGTTAATGCAGTTGCTGTTGATAACCGTATGCCACAAGAGTAATCTATTACCAGCATATTAAGAGCCCTTACAGGACTTCGGGTAATTGCAAACACAATGGCTCCCAGAACAAAGTTTAGTGGAATTAGCCTGGCAGAAAATCGATCGGCTTTATTTTGCACTTGCGCTTTGTGTTGCGATGCTTCTTCAACCATTTGAATAATCTTGGCTGCTGCAGTATCTTCTTGTATTTTTTCCGCTACAACTGATATGGTCCCTGTTTTTACCGTACTTCCTGCAAATACTTGCTGTTTTTTTGTTTTCTCCCTTGGCATATATTCACCCGTAATAGATGATTCATCAACAACAGCTGAACCGTTGACAACTTTACCATCCACGCTGATGATTTCTCCGGCATGTACTACAATGGTATCACCCTTTTTTATATTCTCCTGAGGTATCTTCAACAAGGTGCCGTCTTTTTGCAACATCCATACATATTTTTCTCCGGTAGCCAACATTTCGCGAATAGCCTTACGTGTTCGGCTCATACTATAAGCTGTAAGTAGTTCGGCAATATCGGCAAGTAAAATAATGGTAATTGCAGAGATCCCATTTCCTGAAAGAAGGCTGGCGATGATGGCTGTTGCACTTAGTGTATCGGCATTCGGACGTTTATTGTACCGTAACGATTCATAACCACTTTTAAAAATCGGACGCGATAAACTAAAGCTTGTTAAGGCAGGAAAACTGGTAAGCCGTCCAAATAATGACAAATGTGAATAACGTTTCCTTCTGAAAAATGTCCATGCCAGTGCTGCCGATCCAAATATTACATTACGTAACAATTCACCTACCGGTTCCTCTTGTAAACGTCTTTCATTTACTGTTAGTCTCGATTTTTCTTTACGTTCACCTTTGTATGCAGCAATTGAAAACTGAGCGATTATATCTTCCGTTTTTTTAAGTATCGTTTCCGGAGCAATTTCACTCGCATACTCAACCAATACGTTACTGGTTATTGTTGTGATTTTTACAGAAGTAATAAAAATAACACCAGATAATTGACAATCGATTTCATTGGTGTAACCAGAAAGATATTTTAAGGCCCTGCAGTAGATACGCATCCTTCCTTTGAGTTGGTGAACGACTTTACATTTTAACAGAGGTTCGTTGCTATATCTTTTCAAATACATATCCTTCCTCCTTTAAAGCATTAAATATTTTGGTAATGCTTTCGTTATTTAATTTACCCTGATTTTTTAACAATTCGAATGCGTTCACCCTTAGATCGTTCAAAAACTTAAGAATTTGTTCTTTACTTGTTACGTTTTCGTTATATGTGATTAAAGCATTTGATGTTAAGAAGTTTACCTCCAGGGTATCCACACCCTTTAAACGGTACTGCTGAAAAAGATTTTGTGCCTCCTCGTTAGTTACAATGCCTTTTGCATACTCCAACCCGGGTATTTTTACCCTCAATCTTCCCGGAATACTGTGCACTGCGTATACTTTTGACAGTTTTAGAAATGTTTTACTTAATAAATTTAGATTCATGCCAAATTTAAATTCTTATGGTTAAACAGCTATGCGTTAATTTCGCTTATTAAACAATTCAATCGCCTTGCATGTTCATGTATGTCCAATAGAGCAAGCTTAACCCCGAAGGCATAAAGTTCCGTTTACTTATCAGGGCATAAATACCTAAACTTAAAAATGAAGTGGTGATCACACTGTTTAGATCCATCATACCTTTTGTGTATTCATAAATACCGGTATTCATCGATTTAAAAATACTCTTTAATTCTTTCGTAACCAATGATTTAGGCGTTTTACTTATAGTTTCTTCCAGTCCGAGAATTTTTACAACAACGCCTGTAATGGTTTCTATATCAATTTTTTCATTGTCAAATTCTATTAACAAACTCCCTGTAATAGGGTTAGCAACTACAGATTTTAATTGACTTGCTTTCTCCAAATGATTTTTTATTTGTTGGCATTTTTCTGGCTCATTTTTTAGAACTGGCACAAAAAAACGTACACGGCCTGATAAAAAATGCCTTATCTCTATAACGCCTATAAAACCCTTAAAACCCTTGTTATTATTTCCACTTAACAACCTTGTCAATATAATACCTGCTAAAATATGCATAGTTTAATCAAATTTGTAAACTATAAAGATAGTGTATTATGCTTCTTAGAGAAATCTTTTAGGAGGTTTTTATATGAGGTTTTGGCTGGAAAATGTAAATTTAGATTGTTCCCAATGCCACAACAATATAAATATGATAAATTAATTTCAAGCAACCTTCCTGATGATTAATAGAAAGGTTTATATATTTGAAAGAGTATTTTGGAAAGATCAAAAAATTTCAACCAATTTTGTTGAAACAAGAGAAATAAAATATTATCAATGCCTTGCAGCTACCGGGGCTTCATGCTTGATAACCGCATAAAACAATGAAAACAAACAACTTAGACACACTATCAATACCAAAGGTAGAATTACATGTGCATATTGAAGGAGCTGTATCTCCTGAAACGTACTACACTTTGGCTGAAAAAAATAAAATTAAACTTCCATTTGATACCCTGGCAAAATGGAAAGAATCTTTTATGTTTAAAGATTTTTCTCATTTTATAAATGTATATGAAACTGCTATTTCTTGTATTAAAACAGTAGAAGATATTTCACGCATTATTGAAAACTTTTATTATCATCAAAGCAAACAAAATATAGTATACTCAGAAGCTTTTATTAGTGGATCTTTTCTAATTGAAAATTTTAAGTCAGATGAAATTATAGAAGCAGTTCAAAATGGAATGAAAACAGGCGAAAAAAAACATCATGTTAAAGTAAATATTATACCTGATATTGCCAGGCACTTACCCGAAAGTCAAGAGAAAGTTTTCAAATTTGTTAAGGCCGGATTACATAGGGGAGTATTTATAGGGCTCGGTTTAGGAGGTATGGAAAAAGGTTATCCGCCACATTTATTTAAAGAAACTTTTATAGCAGCGAAAAAATCAGGACTCAGATTGGTTGCTCATGCAGGAGAAACTGTTGGAGCGGAAAGTATAAAAAAAACAATTAACGAACTGGAAGTTGAAAGAATAGGTCATGGTATTCACTGTGTTGAAGATGAGTATTTGATGGATTATCTGCTGGAAAAGCAAATTCCTCTTGAAATTTCGCCAACCAGTAATTATCATTTAGGTGTTATTAATAAAAAGGAAAAACATCCAATAAGAAAAATGTTTGACAAAGGTTTGTTTTGTACAGTCAATACGGATGACCCGGTTATGTTTTCAACCAATCTTGCAAAAGAGTATGAGTTGTTATCAAATCAAGGATTTACGAATCGCGAAATACTTCAACTTAATAAAAACTCCATTCAAGCTTCTTTTTTAAGTAAAGAAGAAAAAAACAAACTTAATAACTTACTAAATAATTTTATTAAGAGTGAGAATGTATAATGTTATTGAGTTTTACTTTTACTGGCAATAAGAATTTCCTCCTCCAAAGAATATTTTTAGTTTTTCCATCGCGCTTTTGTTCTTCATACAAATAAAATCTCTATTTAAACATAAACCGTTGCATAAATATACATTTCAAATGTGCTCAAGAATTAATGGATAATGCTCATATTTTGGCTAAATTTGTTTTATGTCCATATTTTTTTTGAATTTATTATGAAAGAAAGGTTAGATGGAGATTATAACATTTTAGCTGAATATTTAAATAATCTGTCTTATTCAAATCAATTTTCCACAGATTATATTATTGAAAATGCCGAAAAACTGGTTATAACCTAAAAGAATAACATTATTAGGTTATTACTCAATATATTTTATAGTAAAACTAGGATGATCTAAATAATTCAAAATAAAAATTTATTTGACCTAGGTCAAAGTTAAAAGTAAGGATATATAACTATTTTTAAACCCAATTGTTTCATTAAAATTTCAGACATGAGTCAAAAAAAACTATCGAGTTATATTTTTACAATATTTATTATTATGACGATTGTACTATCCCTTCTTCTTTTTAGAGCTCCTCGACCTCAATCAAAAGATTTATCCTTAACGGAATTTTCTGCGGAAAAAGCTTTTGTTCATACAAATGCAATATTCAGTAAACCGCATATGACCGGGAGCGTAGAACATGAAAGAGTTAAAGATTATATAATTAAAGAGCTTGAAAATCTTGGATTAGAAACAAGTGTTCAAAAAACTACAGCTATAACAAGCAGAAAAGGAAGATCAACATCTGCTTATATTCAGAATGTTATTGGAGTATTAAAAGGAACAGATAAGACCGGAAAGTCAATTTTAATTATTGGGCATTATGATACACAACCTAATACTCCTGGTGCAGCAGATGATGGTTCTGCAGTAGCAGCTATGCTTGAGTCTGCAAGGGCTTTGAAAGAATATCGCAAGCTAAAAAATGATATTATTTTCGTTTTTACAGATGCAGAAGAAATCGGACTACTAGGCGCAAAAGCATTTGTCGAGGATCATGAATTAACAGGTAATGCAGGATTGGTGCTAAACATAGAAGCACGTGGAAATGCAGGGCCAAGCATCATTTTTGAGCTTAGTGCTGAAAATGGATGGATTGTAAAAGAGCTAAAAAAAGCAATGCCACATACAATTGCTCATTCACTAGCCTATGAAGTGTATAAAGTTCTTCCTAACGCAACTGATTTTACAGAGTTCAAAAAAGCAAGCCTATCCGGATTAAATGCTGCAATTGTTGATGGGTTTGTTAATTATCATAGTATGACCGATTCTCCTGAAAATCTATCTATGAGAAGTTTACAACATCATGGAGAGTATGCTCTCAACATAGCAAAACATTTTGGTAATTTGGATCTAACCCAAACAAAAGCAGACGATGTAGTATTTTTTAATATTGTTGGTTATGTTATGATTATTTATCCTATGGGATTAAATATTATACTTATTATAGCAATTACAATATTGTTTATTCTTTATTGGATAATTGGTATAAGAAAAAATCAAATCAACATATTAAAAACCATAGTAAGCGTAGTTGTTTTTATTGTAGCGATCTCATTATCATTTGGAATAGTTTGGTTATTACGAAAAGCCGTTTTAAACATCTATCCTCATTATTCGATATATTATTATTCCAACTTTTACAATATCAAATATTACTTTATTGCCTTTGCCGCAATAGCATTGGCAGTATTTTCTTTTATTTATACCTTGGTAGACAAAAAGCTTGGTTTTGAAAATTTAAATGCAGGAATATTATGCGTATTAACCGGAATGATGTTTCCGCTTTACATCTATTTCCCATCAGCAGCATATATAATTATTGTTCCATTATTATTAATATTAATGACAAAAGTTATAGGCTTATTTCTTAACTATAGTTTGGAAAACAGCCATATAAAATATCTCTCACTTAATTTATTGTTATTGATACCTGTAATTACATTATACATTCCCCTTATAAAAATATTTTTTATCACATTCGGATTAGAGCTAATCTTTGTTGGCGTAATATTAACTTTATTGTTGGCCGGTATGGCACTAATACAAATGAAAATATTGCATAAGATGAAAAGAGGCTTGCTTCCAGGCATTACACTATCAATCGGAGTAATTTATCTTATAATTGGACATTATACTTCGGACTATTCAAAATACCAGCCCTTACAAAGCAATGTAAGATATTGTTTAAATACGGATACAAACAAAGCTTACTGGGTTTCTGATTTTATTCAAACAGACGAATGGAATGTTCAGTTTTTTGATAATCCTGATACCGGATTATTAAAGGAAATATATCCAAATACACGCAGAGAAGTATTAAAAAATGAAACAGCAGTTATCGATTTAGCAAAGCCTGAATTTAAAATTCTATCCGATACGATTGAAGGTAATCTCAGAGTTATAAAATTATGGTTAGAGTCAAACCGAAAAGCTGAATTCTTTGAAATTTATATAGAAGATATTGCCAACTTAACAAAACTGAAGATAAACGATAAAGCTGTTAACGAAGATTTATTTTATAAACTCGAAAACATACCATATTATCAAATCAAATACTTTGGCTTATACAATTCGGGCTGTAAACTAACATTATATTGTGAAACTAAGGAACAATTCAGGTTAATCGTAAATGAAATAAAACTGGGATTAGATTCTGTAAAAAATATTAAAGAAATGCCTGATTATATTATTCCTGATAAAGGTTATACCAGTAATCAAACACTAGCCAGGTACAGTTGGAAACTATAGAAATATAGATAACCCGGTGGCAATTTGCTATTTAAAATTATAAGCCGCACCTATGGATAACTATAAAAGCACAAGTATTTTATTAGCAATACTATCCCATGACTTTAGCAAATTCTTTGGTACATTAACAACTATGATTACATAAACTTATACGCTATGAAAGCATTATTGATCATCGACATGCAAAAAATATCTTTTACACCGGAAACTCCAAGGTTTGATACCGAAGGTGTTGTTAAAAGAATTAACATGTTGTCTGCCCATTTTAGAAAACAAAATCATATGGTAATTTATATCCAGCATGATGGAAGTAAAGACGGTTTTTGCAAACCCAATTCCCAAGAATGGGAAATTCTGAATACGCTGAATATCGAAGAAAGTGATATCATAGTAAGCAAAATTGCGAATGATTCATTTTATAAATCAAATTTAAACAGCATTTTAAAGAATAATGGAATTGAAGAGCTTGTAATTACCGGTTGTGCAACCGATTTTTGTGTAGATGCTACTATAAAATCGGCATTAACAAACGGATATAAGGTCACGGTAATAGCAGATGGACATACAACGGGTAATCGTCCTCACCTTAAAGCAGAAAAAGTAATAGAACATTATAACTGGATGTGGGATGAAATGATTCCGGTTAATGAGAAAATAAAGGTTATTAATTTTAATGATTATATAGTTCCTCAAAAAAAATAAAATCATATTGAATTTAAAAACCCTCTAAAACCCATACAAAAAGCCGGTTTATCGCATAATGCAAATTAATACATTACTTTAAGTAATAACCTTATGATATTATTATTCCAATAAAACAACTCCCGAAACTACAAGGTGCACAATACTTATCTGGTTTTGTTGAATCACTATAAATGGTAATTAAGGTATTATTCGTTCAAATTGCTTGTATGCCCCACCAAATAAATCCATTTGTCATCTTCATTTTTAAATACTTGAGTAGATTTAAAATTGACATCAAACTGGTAATCCTCATAATCAAATACATCATGGATTATGCATTTTATTATAAAAAAATTTCCATGTACCATGATTTTCTTATCCTGCATTTCCTGGTTCTTCCAATTAAACTTTTTTGACAAAAGATAATTATTAATGTATTCCTGCTTATTTAAAGTATTACCTGATGAATTGGTATACAAGAAATTATCGTGTAGTGTTTCATTAAAAAAATCAACATTTTTATTTATTAAAGCATCTGCTCTTAATTCTAAATATTGATTTAATTCGATCATAAGCACTTCATGATCTTTTTTGATTTCCTGTTCTATTTTACAAGATAAAACTAGCAGTATTATAAGCGTATAAACCCAGATAAGATTTTTTCTCATTTAAATATATAGTTTTCTTTAATAGCATAAAATTAACTCTTTTAGCGGTACAGCCAAATTTTTCAACTAAATCTTAATAATGTTGTATTCCGGAAATCTCTTAATTCAATTAACAATTCAAGGCATTGATAAAGGAATTTTAATAGGCTTATTAGTTTCAGGTACAAAAAACCAGATAGCAGAAATTATGAAATTAATTACCTTTTGCGTTGATTCCACAATAAAACTAGCGATAATAAACGAATAAAGGGCTAACGAAATAGCCTTCGGACATACAGCTGGTAATCGCCTTTACTCTAAGGCAGAAAAAATTAATATTGTAACTTGTAACTTAATAAGTGCGTCCAAGCAATAAAAACATTATTGCTATGAATCGAGTTTATAAATTATCGATTTTACTGTTATCTATTTCAACAATTAGTATTAATTCATTATCACAGGAATGGAACCATAAAAAGCTGGAAAAATGCAGTATTTATTATACAGATCAGGACACTATCCATTTAAATGAATACAGCGAATTCATCATAAAAGGAATTCTTAGAACCGAAAGTTACTTCAAGAATCCCTTCAATCATAAATTTGAAGTTTACATTCACCCAAACCGTGAATTATTAGATAAGCAGTGGCAAACCGATTGGCAAATGCCTGATTTTAAATCAGAATGTTGGATGGTTGCAAGTGGTGTTAGTACCAGAATGGATATCCTCTCACCCGCTGTTTGGGAAGAACAGGCCTGTGAACACAAATTTCAAGACAAGGAAAAAACTCAAAACTTAATAACGCACGAATTAATTCATATTTACCATGGACAAAGGAATATTAGCCCGGACTTTTTTGAAACTTACGGTATTAACTGGTTTATTGAAGGGCTTGCTACTTTTGTATCCGGACAATGTGATAGTGCAAGAGTCTCTGAAGTAAAAAATGCCGTTCGCAAAGGAAATATACCCGAATCTTTGAGCAGTTTTTGGAGAGGAAACCTTAGGTATGGGTTATCAGGCACAATGATCATGTACATTGAACATAAATACAGTAAAGATAAAATAATAGAATCTTTAAGGTATAACAAACTTGAAGATATACTTAGTTTATTATCCACTTCAGAAACTAGCTTGATTGAAAATTGGAAAGCTTACATTTTAAATTATCAATAAATCGATAGATACGAATGAATGCCAGTTCTATTATTTCCGGGATAAAGCTATACCTTTTTCATACCTAACCAATTATTATTACATTCGTTTCACAATAAAATTGGCTATAATAGCCAACGAACGTACAACTGGCAAAGATCTTCACCTTAAAACCAATAAAGTATTTGTTTTTAAAAATTTTATCAAGAATTTATATATTACTTAATATTGAATTTACCGTAGCTCTATTCTTATAATTAGGATCAAACTGGACATATTCAATTTTACCATCTTTCCCAATAACAAAAGTGGCAGGAACAGGTAAAAAAGCTTCGTCCATTCCGTTATTCCTGGGAATATTTACAAGCAGCTTATTCTCTATCATAAGAGTATAGTTTTCTGTAACTTTAAAAAGCACATCATATTTTTTTTGAATTTTATTGTTTTTATCTGATATAATATCAAATCCAGGCTTGATTTTATCAATTGTTATTTTTAAACCTTCTTCCTGTTCAGGAGTAACAGCAATAATTTGAGCTCCTTTTGAAACAATTAAGTCCAAAGAATCCTGATATTGATTTAAATACCTGTTACAAATCGGACACCAATAACCTCTGTAAAATATCAAAACAACCTTCCCTTTCCTTAAACTTTCCGAAAGTGAAATAATCTCCCCATTTTGATTAGTTCCGGTAAAATCAGGAGCGATATCACCTATACTTAAACCTTTTGGTATATCTAGTTTGTTATCAATTCCATATTTAATATAGTCTTGCGAAAAAGAAAACAAACTGATAAAAACGAATGCTGTACATATAATAATTAATTTCATACTTTTCTTTTTCCTTTGGTCGTATAACATGAAGAATCATTACAATGTTTAAACTATAATTAAAAAGTTTCTAATTTATTCTTAAATTAGTGAACTCATATCCCTTAAAACATGAAAAAACTAATTAAAAGAATAGCCCTTATATTTGTTTCGATTATTTTATTAATCATAATTTTTATGCTTGGCTATATGTTTAAAGCCAAATCAGAGATCAAGAAGTTTACGGTTTTAGATACTAAACAAATAACGGAAGATCTTATATCGGTAAAAGATGATTTCGTTAACATATATTTAATGAAAATAAATAATGGATATGTTATTTTCGATGCAGGAAACAGTATGGAAAATGTAAAAAATGAATTAGCAAAACTGAATATTCATCCTGATGAAATAAAAGCTGTTTTCTTAACGCACACGGATGGTGATCATGTTGCCTCCGTTCCATTATTTGAGAAAGCTGAAATTTACTTATCTAAAGAAGAACAACGATTAATTAATGGCGAAGCTTCACGCTTTCTGTTTTTTAGGAACAAAATTGAATGCACTGATTACAACTTAGTCACAGACAATCAAATTATTGCCATTGAAGACCTTTCTGTACAATGTATTTTAACACCAGGACATACGCCAGGTTCAACATGCTATTTGGTTAATGACAAATACCTTTTCGTAGGAGATGCATTAAGTATTGTTGATGGAAAGGTAAAAGAGTTTAACCGTTTTTTTAACATGGATACCGAAACCCAGCTTAAATCAATTAAGAAGTTAAGCCAGTTGGATTCTGTCGAATATATATTTACTGGCCATTACGGAATAACAGGCAAAGTTGAACCAGCTTTTAAATAAAAGTACATCATGATTGGAAAAATTACTTTTGAAAAATAATCAAATGTTACTTTCATACATTTTTTATATTGTTTTAATAATACCTCTTTTTCCATTCCTTTCGTTTGAAGGGTTAAAAGTTCAGAAGAAAGTTAAAAAACTACCCGAAGCAGAAGGAAAATCAGGAATTACAGAACTTAGCACAGATAAACAAAAAAGTATCTTATTCATTGGTGAAAGTGCAATGGCAGGGGTCGGTATTTCTAACCATAAAAATGGATTTGCCGGTTCACTTTCTAAAGAATTGGCAGATATATTAAAAGTAAATATAAAGTGGAATGTTTATGCCAAAAGAGGTTATACCGTAAAAGAATTAACCAGAGAAATAATTTCTGAAATCAAACCGGAAAAATATGATTTAGTTATTATTGGAATTGGCGCTAATGATACTTTTGCTTTAAGAAATCCGTTGAAATGGGAAGTACATATCTTTAAAATGATTGATTTAATAAGATTTAGAATTGGTAATGTTCCAATTGCATTTATAAATATTCCCCCAGTCAATGAATTTCCTGCTTTTTCAAAACTAATGAGATTTACATTGGGAAGAATCTCTTCTATATTAAGAATCGCATTAGCCAGATGTATAAAAAATAAACCGCATATTTATTTTAACAGCCAGGAAATAAAGATATCTAACTGGCTTAAAAAAAATAAAAAAGTAAAAAATATGGATGAACTATTCAGTGATGGTGTACATCCGTCAAAAATTACTTATCAACTGTGGGCTAAAGATTTTTCAGAATACTTACTTTCTAAAAGAGATATTAAAATTATTTTGAGTAACTGAACCTACTATGTGTAAATTCTAAAACTATTTAGCAATCGTATTATCTCTCTTGTACTGTCCTTTATTAGTTCTTCAGAATTTGAACTTGTCATAAATTCTGAATAACCAGGGATTTGCGCTGCTTGTTTATTATTAATTATACGAAATCCCATTGACCAATCAGGAAACGCTCTCTTTTTAATAGGTTCCTCAAGAAGGGTTACAATATTTTCATGTCTGGGATCTTTATTAATTTGATTATATAGTTTTATTAGAGCTTCTTGTTCTCCCTCAATTACCTGAATAAATGATCTATCGTTATAAAGAAGTAAACCGGTTACACCATTTTTTTCATTTTTTCTTCTAATAACCTTAAGTAACTCCTCTAACTCATGCTCTGATAGCTCTTTAGTTGAGAAACTCACGTATGCAATATGATAAAGCTCCATAAAATCGAAAATACTAACCCAATATAGAAACAGGTACTCTCTAATTTAGTTTAAAAACCTAACAAATTAATTTAAAATTAATTAATGCTTTAATTCAATATTCTTAGCTAATGCTATTTTTACTATATTTGAGAAAAACCGAACAATGATCCATAATTATTTCAATTACAAAATAAAAATTACCGATAAACCTTTTATTTCTGAATCCGGAAATCAGTTCAAAAACACGGCAGCAATATCATTTCTTGATGAAAATAAAAAGGAAATTGCTTATACCGAACTCGGTTTTATTGACAAAGAAGAGGTTTATCAAATGGTTGACGAAGAAAAACCATTAAATTTGGATCAGTGCTATATTGAGAATTTTTCTTTAACGGATTATCGCGAAAGCCGGAATATTGAAAAAAAGACATATATTACAATTCATGGTTTCTCTGCTTATAATACTTTTTTTGATTCGCGCATAATTACAGATTTTTCTTTTGCAGAATTTAATGATGAATATGAAAATTTTGAAAATGCACATTTTTTAAATGGTGCAGTATCATTTCAATCCGCAAAATTTCGCCGGGGAGGCATAAATTTTACATATGCCTATTTTAATGATGGAAATGTTGATTTTTCTGCTGTTGATTTTGGTTCGGGCGAAGTGAATTTTAAGAATTCATGGTTCGGAACAGGGCATAAGAATTTTCAGGATGCTCATTTCGGTGAAGGGAACGTACTATTTGTAAATACCGAATTTAATGATGGCGATATAACCTTTGTGAATACTATATTTAAGTCAAATCGGGTTTCATTTAAAGTGGCTCGTTTTGGTAAAGGTAAAATCAGTTTTCATTTTGCCAGATTCCACTGTAAAGAACTACTTTTTGAACGTACTGAATTTGGTGACGGTAAAGTAGATTTTCGTACGACAGAATTTGCCGATGCCAAAGTAAGTTTTAACCGTTCCGTATTTGGAGATGGAGAAAAATCTTTTGAGGCTGCTCAACATAAATTTGGAAAAGTTACTTTTAGAAAATCTACTTGGGGTGATGGAAATGTTTCTTTTGAACAGATTGAATTTGATAATTCTACTCTTTATCTCGATAATGCAGATTTTGGAAAAGGAAATTTAAGCTTTAACAATTCAAGAATAAATAAACTTTCCCTTAAGTCTTGTCATTTGGATTATTATGTTGATTTAAGGTTGTCTAAATGCAAATTTATTGATCTCTCGGATACCATTGCACGTGATATTATTGATCTAAAACCACATGATTTCCAACTCGAAATTGGAACAATTAATTTTTCCGGTATGCGGTTAATCGGACGTATTTATATTGATTGGAGTATTAACAATATAAAGGAGCTTATATATTCGCAGAAGGATACATCGCATCGCGCATTTGCAGAACAATTTCGTATTTTAAAAGAAAATTTCAGTACCACCGGTCAGTATGCCGATGAAGATAAAGCATATGTTGAATTTAAAAGAAATGAACTTATAGCTGACCTGAAAGATGGTAAAAATAAAAAGTTATTTATTAGAATTTGGAGATACCCATCTTATGCTTTTCAATGGCTGATATTTGATAAAGTTGGTTTATATGCAACCAATCCATTGCGCGTTTTAGCCAGTATGTTATTTGGATATATTTTCTTTTCATTACTTTATTTAATTTTCCCTTTTTTTGTCAATACGCAAATAGTATCATCACTTGGTGATCCGGATAAATTGGGCCCCGTAGCCGTTGCGTTTTACCATAGTGCCATTACCTTTTTAACCATTGGTTACGGTGATTATTACCCTTCGGGTACTTTCAGGTGGCTTTCTGGCATAGAAGGTTTCGTAGGCTTGTTCTTAATGTCTTATTTTACTGTTGCATTTGTTCGTAAAATTTTAAGATAATATTCATGGGCTCAGGTTTTGCTTTTGATGAAATAAGAAAACTGCAATATACTCTTGCATTAAAAAAGATATACCGAAATAGGTATAAGGATATGCGAGAAGCAGTTTCAAAGATTAATTCAAAATATAGCTCTTTTAAGGATAAAAGCAACCTAACCTCTGAAGAACTTGCTATGTACAAGAAAAAAATCAGGGCTAGAATTATTTACAACAGGCAAAAAACGTTTATAAAATCTTTTTTAATTACAATTTTGTTAACGGGTGCTATAGGGTTTATTTCAGTTATTCTTTTTAATTATTTCTTAAGTTCTTTCTAACTACTTTACTTTATTTCCTTTTTTTCGTAATTTTCCTTCGATCCATATCAAAAATGTATTAGTATGTCTAAAAGGGTAAATAAAAAGGGTAAAATCGCTATTCTTACAGGTGGTGGCGACGTTCCAGGCTTAAATCCTGCAATCAGAGCAGTAACAATTAGAGCATTACGTGAAGGTTTCGAAGTTATCGGAATCCGTAGAGGTTGGCTTGGCTTAGTGGATATGATTCGAGATAAAAAAGCTGATAATTCGCAATGCTATGAAGTATTAACCGAGCTTCGGGTAAACAAATCCGGACGTTCCGGTGGAACTTTTTTGCACTCATCACGAACAAACCCCAGTCGAGTTGCAGACTGTAATATTCCTGATCACTTAAAAGAAACATATAATGATCCAAGAAATGATTTGACCTCCGAAGTTTTAAAAAACCTGGAATTTCTTGGAATAGAATATTTAATTCCCATCGGTGGAGATGATACGCTTAGCTATGCAGTAAGATTATATCAGGAAGGAGTTAAAGTTGTTGCCATACCGAAAACTATGGATAATGATGTCCCCGGCACTGATTATTGTATTGGTTTTAGTACCTGTGTAACAAGGACAATACAAATTACAAATAATCTAAGAACCAGCGCCGGTTCTCATGAGCGATTTATGGTACTTGAAGTTTTTGGCCGTTATGCCGGATTCACAGCTATGCTTCCAACCATGGCAGGGTCAGCAAATAGATGCGTTATTCCCGAATATAAGTTTAAAATCGAAAATCTTACTGAACTTCTATTGGAGGATAGAATGAAAAACCCAAGCAATTACTCCGTTGTTTTGGTTTCTGAAGGAGCCATGTTTGAAGGAGGCGAAATGGTTTTTGAAAGTGATGTGAAAGATGCTTATGGTCATGCAAAACTAGGCGGAATTGGCGATTTGGTATCTGCAAGGCTTAAAGAATATTCTGCTGATTGTACCAAAGGGCGTCCAATTGGTGTAATCAATCAAAAACTTGGATATATAGTTCGCGGTGGCGACCCGGACGCTATAGATTCAATTGTGCCGATGGCTTATGGAAATTTAGCATTAGATCTGATTTTAAAGGGAATTCATGGCAGATTAGTTGCTCTTAAAAATGGAAGGTATGATAACTTACCTATTGATGTTGTTGTTGGTACAAAAAAACTGGTTAATATCAAAAAATATTATAATACAGAAAGATTAAGGCCATTTTACAAAAGTTTTGAATTACAACCATTGTTTATTATGACAAGTGAATAAAATTCTTTTCTAAAGTAAACGTATCACGAACAGGTTCTAATTATCACTTAAAAACATTATGGAAAATAGATTCCTGCTTTCGCAGGAATGACAGAACGGCAAAGCCAAGCATACATTGGGGGTGTCCAAAAAGTACAATAGTTAAATTTTGTTCGTATTTTTTACTTTGAGTAACTTTGTGTCTTCTTTGTGGT
>JANQHR010000044.1 GCA_028282585.1 Bacteroidales bacterium
CTCCTCGATTGATTCTAAAACTTCTCGTACTGCCTGAAGATACTCCGATTCTCCCGGATGCTTTTGCTCCAATTGAAGCATTAATTTATCTACATTCATAATATTAATATTTTAAATAAGTCGTAAAAAAAAGTACTGTTAATTAAATAACAGTACAAAAGTATATTTTACGATCACTTGTTTTTAATAAAACATTATATTATATAACACAGATTCACATGATTTTTATCAGTTATTGAAAAATCTGCATAAATTGCTTTGATCATTTTGATTTTAAGACAACTCCCTTATTATTTTTACCATCAATTTGCACTTCAATAGGCTTTTCAAAACGAACATGTCGTATGTATTTGTTTTCAAAATGTGCTTTATGTTTACCTAAATAATCTAAATCATAGAAACCATCATTTATGTAAGGATTAATTGTAAAGTACCCTACTCTAAACGATGTTAGGTTTTGAAAAAAATGAGTTCCCTGACTAGGATCTATTCTAAAATTTTCTAATCCGGATTCAACTATTACTCTTGCCTGAGAGATATGCGCCCATTTCACCGGGATTCCCAAACTTGGATCACTCGAACCCCATCTTCCAGGACCTACTAATACATAATTTTTTCGTTCTTTAATGAATTTTTCATTTAACGAATTCATTTCAGCTGCAATTGTCTTACTTTCTAGCGAACTAAACGCATCAGGTTTAATGTAAACAAAATCATATATGTCATCAACGACTCCATTACCCAAAGCTGATTCACAATATATTATTGTTTCTTCTTTAGCAATATCATCCATATCAAAATCAGCGGTTTGATCATTATCAACAATAGGACGAATTTGAAGGAAGTTAAATACGAATGGTTCACCTTTTTCAACATTGAGATCAACCGCAAATTCAATCTCTATTGGATTATTCATTTCTTTTTGACCAACTTCCAATAATGTTTGAAGAATTTCAGATAATGGAAAGGCATCATATTTCAGTACATTAGCAAAAGTTACTATTCTTTTTCCATCATGCATAGTACCATCACGGATAACATTATTTTGATAGTCGTATGTTGAAGCGGCAAAACGAAATGAAGAATCTTTTTCTGCCGATTGAATTTCATTTTTTACAAGGTTTATGCCATCATCGGAAGAAGGAGCAAATTTGGTAGGACACATATCCAATGCATAGAAGTATTTTTGCGTATCTTTTAAAGCCATATCCGGCGAAGATAATTGCAATATCTTTTTTGGGTGTCGAGGAGAAAATCTTAATGATATACCTCCATCAACAATTTGTTTACCTAAACCATAAGCAATATTTACAATTCCATCTTCCGATTTCTCTGGTTCAATCGGATAGAAATTTATGGACCTTGCAACACCGGAAATTGTTGGATAGAATTTATTACCATATTGTTTCCCACAAACTTCTTGTAATACTATCCCCATTTTTTCTTCATCAATAACATTTGATGTTGCAGCCATATAAGCTTTACTGGCTTTAAAATAAACAGATGCATATACACATTTAATAGCATCGGACAACATCTTTATCATTAAAGTACTATTGCTTGTCTTCGGAATCATATAGGTTGAGTAGATTCCGGCAAAGGGTTGATAATGCGAATCCTCTAACTTAGAAGAAGAGCGAATTGCTATTGGATTTTTTATTACGGAAATAAGTGCGTATAAATCCTGATAAATTCTACTTGGTAATTTAGCATTAATGAATTGTTCAACAATTTCTTCATCACTACTATCAGAAAGCCCAACTTTATACAAGTTATTTTCTTCCATAAAGTCATCAAAAACATCCGTACTTAAAACAACTGTCCTTGGAATGGTAACAATTACTCCCGGAAATTTATTAAAAATATTATTCTTCTTTATAATTGAATTAATAAACGCCAATCCCCTTGCTTTACCCCCAATGGACCCATCTCCAATTCTAGAAAAAATAAGGTATTCATCAAAACTATTCTTATCAAATTGAGCAATTACTCCTCGTCCTTTACTCATTCTATAACTACTAATCGCCCGGAAGATATAGTTTCTCACCTCCTTCAAATCATTAAAGTCACTTAAGGTAAGATATTTAAACAATTGCGCTATTGGAAAAACTGCCCTCGCATTTAACCACTTCGATAAATCATTTCTCCCGGCGTGATATTCCAAACAATTATCCGGTATGGTTAAAATCATATGCTGTAACGTTTGTAAATCAGAAGCTCTTCCAATTTCTTTTAATGTCACCGGATCTCGAAACACAAATTCACCAAATGCAAATTGCCTTATAATATAATTCCTTAACTCAATAGATAACGTTTTTGAGTATTTATGAATAAACCCAACACCTAATTCATCAGCATATTTTTTATTATTCATATCCGATGATTGTAAAAGAAGTGGCATAAATTCGTCATCTTCCTTTACTTTCTTACATAATTTAATTCCTGCCAATTTATCCTTTACTCCCCCTCTAGGATAAGTAATATCCGAAATTATTCCAAGCATATTGTATTTATATTTTTCATACAATTCAATAGCTTGTTCATAATTTGTGGCTAACAATATTTTAGGTCTTCCACGCATTCTAAGCATCTTTTGATGCTCATTTAATGCTTCTCGCATATATTCTTTTGACTGTTTGAATATTATTTTATAAATATTAGGTAAATATGTTGATATGTAACGAATCGAATCTTCAACTAAAAGTATAGTTTGGACTCCAACCACCTCCACATCATACTGCACATTCATTCTATCTTCAATTAGTTTAATAATTGCTAAAAGAATATCTGCATTTCCAAGCCAGCAAAAAACATAATCGATTGCACTCAAATCTTCCTTTTCCAAGCGAATGGTAATTTCCCTCGAAAAATGAGTCAGTACAACTATTGGAATTTTAGGATATGATGTTTTAACTTGCTTTGCAAACCGGAAGGTATCTGTATCACCTATCCTAAGCATACTAATCACCAGATCAATATTGTCATCTCTTAAGATTTCGTATGCTTCTTCTGCCGAATTTGCCATTACAAAAATTGGTGGGTATCTTAAATTTAACGAAACGTATTCATTAAAAATCTGTTCATCTATTCGTCCGTCTTCTTCTAACATAAAAGAATCGTAGTTACTAGAAACTAGTAATACTTTGTGAATTCTTCGTTGCATTAACAAATTAAACGAAGTATCGTTAAAATCGATCTTTAAATTATCTTGTTGATTTGTGTAAAAGCTCATACTTTTTAATTATCGTTTGTCCATGTTATAGCAGAAAATCTTTTTCGACCGTCCATTGTTATGGTTAATGGTTTGTCAAATTCCACATGCTTAAAGAATTTGGTTTCATTTACTACTTTTTGCTTATTCAAAATATCCCAGTTTATTCTGTCCTTTATCGATTTATGGTTCACCGAAAAATACCCAACGTTCATTGATGTTACGTTATGAAAAAAATGCGATCCCAACGACGCGTCTAAGGCAAAATCCTCTAAACTTATCTCAACAATTATTTTTGCATTAGAAATTTGAGGCCATGCTACGGGGATCCCAATAAACCTATCTCTTGTTCCCCAACGGCCAGGACCTATTAAAACATACTTTTTACCCTGATCCTGCATTTTCTGATTTAATGCATCAATTTCCTCTTTCATTTCCATGGTTCTGGTATTATTAAACTTCTCCGGCATAATGTAAATTACATCTTTAATATGTTGTAATCTTCCATTTCCCATTGTTTTCTCAGAATATAAAACTAAGTGTTCTATATCAATTTTGTTTACATCAACCGTATAATCTTCTTCCAGACTAACAAGTGGTTTAATTTGTAATAAATAAAATGATGCCAAACCATTGTTGTCCTTTGATAAGTCTACCGCAAATTCAATCTCTACCGGTGAACCTAAGGCTTCTTTCACAACATCGAGAATAACATTAATTGTTTTTGCCAATGGAATATATTCGTATTTTAAAATATTTGCAAAATTAATAACTCGAGGGCCATACGAATCTAACCCAGGGCTTATTCTATCATTTTCCGGATCATAGACCGATGCGAGATGCTTTAATGTGCCATGCTTTTCTGATTCACTAATATCTAATTTTATTAATCCGGCATCTTCACCTTCTAATAAATTAATATTTTGCTCACCCAGATTTACTGCATAAAAATAAACCTGAGATCCTTTATATAAATCTTTCGTTGAAATAATATCGAGATTCGGATAGGTAGGTGAAAACCGAAATGCTTTTTCTCCTTCAACGACATATTGTCCTAATCCAAGTGCAGCAACAGCAAAGCCTTCATCAGGTTTCATATGTGCAACCGGATAAAAATTATGAGATTGAGCCGTACCACTAATATGCGGATAATAGTAATCATCAAATTTTTGACCAACTACTTCTTGTAAAATTACTGCCATTTTCTCTTCTTCCACCTTATAACCAATGGCCTTAAAATAGGTTCTTGCATTTTTCGAATATATTGATGCATATACCAATTTAATAGCATTCATTATCTGCTTTAATCTTTGATCAAAGTTCTCATGATTATTTGGTAAAATATATGTCTCAAAAATACCTGAAAATGGTTGAGTAATGCTATCCTCAAATAAACTCGACGATCTTACCGCAATTGGCTTGGTTATAAGTTTCAGGAATGTCCTAAGTCTCTTCTTTAATGTATAAGAAAGATCTCCTGCAAGGAATTCTTTTCTCAAAGCACCATAGTCTGTAATATCATGAATCTTTTCAACTAAATGATTACTCTCAATAAAAATATCAAATTCTTCAGTGCCTATTATGCTTGTCTTTGGTGTTCTTACATTTATAAGAGGAAGTAATTCCTTAAACTTAAAATTGTAAATTAAGGTATTAATAAAAGCTAATCCACGTCCTTTACCTCCTAATGCTCCCGGCGCAAGGCTAACAATATTATTCTCTTCCTGTACAGCTTCTTCCGTAAAATTGACAATCTTACCTTTTTCCTGTTCATTCCTGTATAACCTAAGAATATTGATTAGAAAATCTCTTAATTGTTTTGGGTTCTCAAAATCAGTAATTCTAAGCGGATTAATGATTTTTGCAATTTGAATCTCGCCTCTTGCCATTAACCAAAGTGAAAATTGATTTTTTACTGCATGATAAATCAGGGAATCTTCAGGAACAGTTTTAAGGTAAGATTCAAACTCAGCCATTGATTTTGCTACTGCTATTTGTCTCCCTTGATTATCACGATATACAAAATGCCCAAATCCAAGATGATAATTAATAAAACTCTTTAGGTCTTGTAGTAAGGTTTCCGAATTCTTATTTATAAAATTAGATTTAATTTCATATGCTTTTTTTGCATTGTCAGGATTTGATGATTGAAGTACTGTTGGAAGGTTTAAAACATTTGATTTTACATATTTAATAAACTCAAAACCAGCAGAATCAAATAATTCATTTTCCTTTGGAAAGCTAACATCGGAAATAACACAAAGGAAATAATCATTATACTTATTGAAAGTATCCATAGCCTCTTCATAGTTATGAGCAAGAAGGATTTTAGGACGAGCACGCATTTTTAATACTTTATAAAGATCATCAGTATTTACATCTTCAATCAAGCGCTGCGTTTGTTCCATAATGATTTTATAAAGCATTGGAAGATATCTTGAATAATATTTGGGTGAATCTTCAACTAATAATATCACTCTTGTAAGCCCCAATTTAGTATCATTATCAGCATTTACTTTATCTTCTATAAGCTTAACCATTGCAAAAAACACTTTAGAATCACCGTTCCAAATAAATATTTTATCAATACTTGATAAATCTCGTTTTTCTTCTTCAAGGATTGCCAAGTCACTATTATTATTAAGAAGTAGAAAAGTCGGAATGTATGGATATCTTTTTTTAAGACTGGCGGATATTTTTAACGGGGTTTTCTTGTCAACACCCATCATTAATATAACCAAATCGAAGTGCATATTTTCAAGTGCTTCCATTGCTTCCTTTTCGTTTGATACACCTGTCACTCGAGGTAAAGAAGTTAAGTTTAACTGATGATATTCTCCAAGTATGTGATCAGAAAATCTTCCTTCCTTTTCTATGCTGTATGCATCATATAAATTAGCAATTAGCAAAATCTCTTTTACCTTAAATGGCATTAGATCATGCAACAAATCACGATCAGCATTATGTTTATTTAAGAATTTTTGAAGTAATTGTCTGCTGTTTAAAACTTTTGGGGAAGGTTTTGAGGCTACTTTTTGTTCTTTCTTTTTATCCTGTTTCCAGATAATTTCCTTGGCCTTGATACTATTTATAAAACCAAGAATTAAATTAGAAAGATTAAGAATCAAATCACGTTCTTCCTTTAAAAAAGGTCCTTCAACTAGTTTTGGAAACTCTTTTGTATAATAAATTTCGATGCTCCCTTCTTCGCCATCAATTGTTTGAAATGATTGTTTTTGTGTCCATTGTGTTTCCTGAAAACCCGGACTTCTAAACTCATGTCCGCCAAAAACAATTCTAGCTACTGTATAATCCGGATATTGCCAAGCTTTTGGCAATCTGAGCGTAACCTTTTGTAAAGTTTCCTCAATTGATTTTCCCTCTTTAATAATTTTTGTTGTTTCATTTATACAAGCTAACTCCTTTAACCGTTCTTTATTTTCTGCCAGAAGCTTATTAAAATCGTTATTTTTGATTTGATCAGACATGGAAAATATTTTTTTAGAATTTTTATAGCCAAAGATTAAACATAGCTTATATTTAGATGTTCAACTTTTAAATGCCAATTATAAACTATAAGCTGTATAAATATAGCTGATTTTTAGTGTAGATAAAAGTAATTATACTAAAATAGAAAATGAAAACGGTTGATAAATATATTGATCAAATTAATCCTGATTTTATTCCTGTTTTTTTTAAAATAAGGTCGATTTTAATTAACACTTTGCCCGGTATCAAAGAAAAAATAAGTTATGGCATTCCGTTTTATTATTACTGCGGTCCTTTATGTTATATAAATGTAAGAAAAAACTTTATTGACCTTGGATTCACCAAAGGGTACGCGCTAATTAAAAGGCTAAATACTCTCGATATGAAAAACAGGAAACAGGTCGCTTCTATGAAGTTTTATCGGGAAAAAGAAATAAATGAAAACTTAATTAAAGAAGTCCTAATTGAGGCTGCTTCGATAAATGAATTTCAATCGTTAACAAAAAAGAGATGAAACAAAAGTTCCATCTCTTTAACATATTTAGTTTTAAGATTTATACCTCCCAAGTAGTTCCACTATTTAACAGATCATCCATAGTCTTAAATTTTGATTCTCCTCTAACATACTCAACTTGAGCTTGCACCGCGCCATCATATGTAGGAAGATCAACACTTCTGATTATTCCAAATGCAACTGGGTATTCAGGATAAGACATATTTGCAAGCATCAAATGCATACCGGGATTTTCTTCTTTAGCATTATGAACCAAAATATCCTTTTCTGTATATTTATCACCTAATTCAACAACCTTAAGCTTTAAGTTTTCTGCATCCAATATTAACCCTTTGTCTCTATCTTTGCCGAAAATCATTGGTTCTCCATGACGTAAAACAATTGATCTGTCTTCCTTATGTTGTTTATCTGTTAAAGCTGCGTGAGTCTTGTCATTATAGATCACACAGTTTTGAAGAACTTCAACAACGGTTGCACCATGATGCTTACCTGCTTCAACAAAAATCTCTTGACAAAGCTTTAAATTACTGTCAATTGAACGAGCAAAGAATTTACCTTGCGCTCCAATAACTAATTCTCCAGGATGAAAAGGATGCTCAACCGTTCCGTATGGAGATGTCTTTGTTACAGCTCCAAACTTAGATGTTGGTGAATATTGTCCTTTTGTTAATCCATAAATCTCATTATTAAATAATATGATATTTATGTCAATATTTCTTCGGATAGCATGTATAAAATGATTTCCTCCAATCGCCATAGCATCACCATCACCAGTAATTTGCCAAACACTTAATTTTGGGTTTGCTACTTTAGTTCCTGATGCAATAGCTGATGCTCTACCATGTATTCCATGAAATCCGTACGTATTCATGTAATAAGGAAATCTTGAAGAACAGCCTATACCCGATATAAATGCGAAGTCTTCCTTTGCAGTCCCTAATTCAGGTAAAGCTCTCTGAATAGCGTTCATAATTGCATGGTCGCCACACCCCGGACACCATCTAACTTCTTGATCGCTTTTATAATCTTTTGGAGTAATTACTTCTTGTATTTGTGTCATGATTATTCCTCCAATAATTTTTCAAAATGGTTTTCTAATTCGATAGTTGTAAATGGTAACCCCTGAACTTTATTATATTGCAAGTATTCAAAACCAGGAGTCGTCATTCTCAAATAATCTGCAAATTGTCCCATATTATTTTCACAAACAACTATCTTATCATATTTCTCGAATACTTCTCTTACATTGGTTGGTAATGGTTTAATGTAATTAAAGTGAGCAAGGCTTATGCTATGCCCATTATCCTGCATCTGTTTAACCGCTGTTGCAAGGTGTCCGTAAGTACCTCCCCAACCAACGACTAGAAGCTTAGCACTTTCTTCACCTTCAACAGTAAGCTTAGGAATTACACGATCAACGCGTTGTACTTTCTCCTCGCGTATATTAACCATTTTCTGGTGATTAACCGGATCGTGAGAAACAGAGCCTTTTAATTCATCTTTTTCAAGACCTCCAATTCTATGCTCTAAACCTTTTGTTCCCGGAATAGCCCAAGTTCTAGCTAATCTTTCTGCATCACGAGCATAAGGTTGCCAGTCTTTTACTCCTTCTTTAACTATCGGAGCTTTAATTTCCGGATACTCTGACATTTTTGGTATTCTCCAAGGTTCAGATCCATTTGCAATAAATCCATCTGTAAGAAGAATAACCGGTGTCATATGTTCCAATGCAATTTTTGCTGCTTCAAATGCGTAGTGAAAACAATTAGACGGTGAGCTTGCCGCAATCACTACAACAGGACTTTCTCCATTTCTTCCATACAATGCTTGCATTAAATCTGATTGCTCTGGTTTTGTTGGTAAACCTGTTGAAGGTCCACCGCGCTGAACATTTACGATTACCAAAGGAAGTTCTGTCATAACCGCCAGTCCTATAGCTTCTCCTTTTAAAGCTAAACCAGGTCCAGATGTTGTTGTTACTGCTAAATCTCCAGCAAAACTTGCTCCAATTGATGTACAAATACCTGCAATTTCATCCTCTGCCTGGAAAGTTTTCACTCCCATATCCTTTCTTTCCGATAATTCCTGAAGAATTTCAGTTGCAGGTGTAATGGGATAAGACCCACAAAATAGTTCTAGTCCAGCTTTCTCAGCTGCAGCTATTACACCCCATGCTGTAGCAACATTTCCACTAATATTTCTATATGTACCTTTCTCAATTTTAGCAGGGCTTACTTTATAAGAAGGAGCCATGTGCTCCATAGTCTCGGCATAATTATAACCCGCTCTAAGTACTGTTTTATTAGCATCAATAACTAATGGTTTATTTTTAAATTTCTTTTCAAAAAAATCTTCCGTATAATTTAAAGGACGATCGAAAATCCAATATACCATTCCAAGAGCAAACATATTTTTACTTCTTAAAATACTTTTGGGATCTAAACCTTTGTCCTTTAAAGCTTCCTTAGTTAAGGAACTTATAGGAGCCATTATAATATTGAACTTGTCCAATTTATCTTCCGCTATAGGATCGTCGGTTTTAAATCCTGCTTTTTTTAATCCTCTTTCGTCTAAACTATCTTCATCGATAATTATTGTTCCACCTTCTTTTACCCATTTTGATGTTGCTCTAAGTGCTGCCGGATTCATAGCAACTAAGATATCAGCATAATCACCAGGAGTTTTTATGGAAGTTTGTCCAAAGTGAACTTGAAAACCTGAAACTCCGCCGATCGTTCCCTGTGGAGCTCTAATTTCTGAAGGATAATCCGGAAATGTTGATAAATCATTCCCTATAAACGCGGACGTGTCAGAAAACAACGTACCTGTAAGTTGCATACCATCACCAGAGTCTCCCGAAAATCGGACCACGACCTCTTCACGTTCAATGGTATCTGCTTTTTTACCCATAGTATTTTTTAATTTTGTAGATTAAATTAACAGATGTTTAAAATTATAAATGCACATGGCATAGGTATCCCTATTTCATATGCATTCTTATACTTTTATTCTTTATTCTGTAATGTTTCTATAACAAAACAATTGAATTATTTCCTTGACAAAATTAAGCAATGTTAATTAATTATTAATTAAAAAAAGCATTAATTTTTACTAGAATTTATATGATTTTTCTCACTTTTTTAGTTCTTTCGATCATGCAATTTTGTAATTTGCAATAAACACAAATTCAGACAATTAATTATGGCATTAATAAAATCAGTTAGAGGATTTACACCCCAGTTTGGTAAAGATTGTTATCTAGCGGAAAACTCAACTATTGCGGGCGATGTTATTATTGGAGATAACTGTAGCTTTTGGTTTAATTCAGTAGTTAGAGGAGATGTTAATTCAATTCGAATTGGCAATAAGGTTAATTTACAAGATGGTTCAATTATTCATTGTACATATGAAAAAACAAAAACAATTATTGGAAATAATGTGTCCATTGGTCATAATGTTATTGTTCATGGAGCTAAAATCCATGATAATGTTTTAATAGGAATGGGTTCGATTATAATGGATAATACAATAATAAAAGAAAACTCTATTATTGCGGCCGGTGCAATAGTTTTAGAAGATACAATTGTAGAATCGGGAACTATATATGGCGGCATACCTGCTAAAAAAATCAAAGAAATTGAAAAGAAACACACGCAAGAAATGATAGAGCGAATAGCAAATAATTATATACTTTATTCAGACTGGTATAAATAATTATAATTCAATTATTGTAGTTTTTTTGGTAGTAATTTCTTTCAATAGTTGCTTTAGTATTTTCGTTTTTCCTGAAGAATAGAACTCATATGAAGGACTTAAATTTTGCATATTTAATAAACCGAATTGTTCTAAAACTCGTCTCGTTTGTTTAATAACTGCAGGTGCCGGATCTACTATTTCAACTTTATCGGGTAAAACTTTTTTGAGCTTTTCGGTTAAAAAAGGATAATGAGTACAACCAAGGACTAAATGATCTATATTTTTTTCAATCAAAGATTTTACCAATTGAGATAAATGATTTTCTGTCTCCAAATCATCAACCAATCCTTTTTCTACTATATCAACAAGTCCATTACCGACCTTTACATTTAATTCAACATCCTTTGCATATTTTTGACTTGTTTCTATATATAGTTTACCATTAAAAGTTCCTTCAGTTGCAAGTACTGCAATACTTTTTGTTTTTGAATTTAGGGCAGCAGGCTTTACTGCTGGCTCCATTCCTATAAATGGCGCAGAGTAATTCGATCTTAGATATTCAATTGCCGAAGCAGTTGCTGTATTACATGCTACTATTACTATTTTGCAGTTTTTTGAAAGCAAGAAATCAACCACTCTTGAGGATAATTCTATAATTTCTTTTTTTTTCTTTGGTCCATAAGGACAATTATTGTTATCTGCATAATAAATGATAGATTCATTAGGTAATGAATTTACTAATTCTTTCCAAACTGTTAATCCTCCGACACCAGAGTCAAAAATTCCTATTGGTTGAGTATTATGCATAAAAAAAGACCATCTTTATTAATTAAAGATGGTCAAAAATATTTAAATAATTTTAATTATTCTATTCCTAGTTCTGTTTTTACCAAAGGTAAAATATCAATACTTTCGTCAGAAAAATAAACTAAACCACCAGCACTTAAATCAAAAACGTATGTAAACCCGTTTGCTTTAGATACTTTTTCAATTGCCTCTTGTGCTTTATCCATAACCGGTTGAAATAATTCAGCTTCTTTTTGTTGGTAATCCTGTTGTGCTGTCATTTGAAATTCCTGCATTCTACCTTGCATTTCCTGGATTTCTTTTAATTTAGACTCACGTACTAAATCAGAATAGGTCTGTTCTTTTTCTTGATAAGCGGCTACCTTATTTTGATATTCCATTTGTAATGCTTCAATTTCCTGCTGCAACATTTGGCTATAATTTTGTAATTCTAACATAGCGCTATCTCTATCCGGCATCACAGAAAGCAGTTCGCTCGAATTAATATGACCAAACTTATAATTTTGAGCAAAAGTACTTGATACTGAAACCATAACAGCAATCAATAATAATCCTAATGTTCTTTTCATATGTTCTTTTTTTAATTTATATGCAAATTTATAAAATTAATTCTTATAGCCTAACTTTTCTAATACTTCATCACTTTTATCAAATTTAGGGTCTGTAAATAAAATAGTAGCCCCTGCTGCTGTGTCAAAAATGATGGCAAAATTACCTGATTCTGCAATATCTTTTATAACAGCGTAAACTTCATCTTGAATAGGTTTAATTAATTCTTGTCGTTTTTTAAACAACTCTCCTTCAGGTCCAAAAAATCTTCTCTGAAGATCTTTAACTGCTCTATCTTTTGCTGCAATCTCATCTTCGCGCTGTTTAATCATCTCCTTTGTTAAAAGTATCTTTTCTGATTGAAACTCCTTCCACATTTGACTTACAATTTCATATTCTGTCTCAATTTCTTTCTGCCAATCAACTGATAATTGATTTAATTTATCTTGAGCCGCTTTGTATGCAGGTATATTAGTTAAAATATACTCCGTATCAACATATGCATATCTCTGCGCGAAATTTGCCGTAGCAATACAGACAAACATTAAGCCAAAAAGAATCTTTTTCATATTATGATGTTTTAAAATTGCTGTCCAATTACAAAATGGAACTGGCCTCCGTTTGCATCTGGAAATCCAGGGATTTCATCAAATCCATAACCCCAGTCAACACCTAATAAACCAAACATTGGTAAGAATGCTCTTAAGCCAAAACCTGCAGATCTCTTGACATTAAATGGGTTGAATTTATCAATATCTGACCAGGCATTACCTCCTTCAACGAATCCAAGCACATATATAGTCGCTTGTGGTTTTAAAGAGATCGGATAACGTAATTCAAAATTAATTTTTTCATATACATTACCTTCTTTAACATTATTTACTCTTGGGGTTAATGAACCATTTTCGTAACCTCTTAATGCTATATTTTCAACCCCGTACAAACTATATCCGGACATACCGTCACCTCCAAGATCAAATTTTCCGAATGGTGAATAACCAAGATCTTTATTATAATATCCTAAATAGCCAAACTCTGTATTAACTGCTAAAACTAAATCCTTCCAGATCCTTAAATACCAAGCGCCTTTATACCTCCATTTATGATATTCAATCCAGTTATATTTTCTACGTAATGACTCATCGCTTACAGCCATATCCTGAGCACCTTCGACAAAAGCTGTACGCCTATCAATATCTAAATAATCAATACTTCCTAATAAATTTAACCATTGATTATCAGTGTATGCATTATATTCGTCCTGTACATCATTTTTGATGTTAGCTTGTTCTGGTTGAGACAATTCCCAAAACTTACTCTCCCTAAACAATGAATAAGGCGGAGTTATTTGCAATGAAAGCATAAAGGAAGAACCCATTCTTGGGTAGATAATCTGGTCGGTAGAATTCCTTGCAAATGTCGTAGAAATACTAAAATTATTTGAGGTACCATTTTGGAATATAAAATAATTCCAATCATTAAGATCATATCTCTGGTAATTTACAGAATTTGATATAGTGAAATAATCATCTGGCCATTTCAGTCTTTGTCCCAATCCTATAGATCCACCAAATATTTTCATATATTCACTACCAAAATCTCCTGTAAAATAAAATGAATTACCTCTTCTTTGAACATTATAATATGCCGAAACTGACAGCGAATTAGGTCTTTTGCCACCAAACCAAGGTTCTATAAAACTAATGCTATAAGCAGAATAATATTTCCCATTTGTTTGAGCTCTCAAACTAAGTGTTTGACCATCCCCAGAAGGAATAGGCTTCCAAGCATCTTTTTTAAACATACTTCGAGCAGAGAAATTGCTAAATCTTAAACCTATTGTACCAACGAACATATTTGCTCCCCATCCACCAGAAACCTCCAATTGATCTGTTGATTTTTCAACTAATGTATATTCTAAATCCACTAAGCCTTCCGCTTGATTAATATTAGTAGGCTCTATACCAAACTGTTCCGGATCGAAATATCCTAATTGTGCAAGTTCTCTTTGAGATCGCATAATTTGGGCTTTACTAAATAATTCTCCGGGTTTTGTTCTAAGCTCTCTTCTGACTATATGTTCGTTTGTTTTGGTATTTCCATGTATTATTACTTTATTCAACCTAACTCTTTTTCCTTCTGAAATTCTCATTTGAATATCAATAGAATCATTATCAATTTCCAAAATAGTTGGTGATACGTTAAAAAATAAGTGCCCGTTATCCAGATATAAATTACTTACCGCATCTTCATCAATACTTAATCTGTTATCTAATAATTCTGTATCAAACGGATCTCCTTTTTTAATTTTTAACATTTGACTTAATCCTTCACTGGTATATTTAGTATTACCTACCCAATCTATATCTCTAAAAAAATATTGCTTACCTTCATGAACTGTAATATCGATGGAAACTCTTTTTGAATTAACCTTATATACAGAATCGATTACAATTTCTGCATCACGATAACCCTCTGAGTTATAGCCCTTTATTACCAGGGCTTTATCTTCCTTAAATTGTTCATCAATAAATTTTGAAGGTTTAAAAAAGTTGAGATCAACTTGCTTGGTTTCTTTCATTTTTCTTCTCAACTTAGAGTCTTTGAATACGGTATTACCATAAAAGTTGATATCCTTTATCTTTACTTTATTTCCTTTATTAATATAAATATCAAGTTTTACATTATTAAGTTTTTGAACTGTATCATCAGATTGAACAATATCTACTTTTGCATTTAGGAATTTTTTATCAAATAGATACTCTAATATTATTCTTTCCGTATTATTAATCAGGTTTTCCGTTACCTGCATTCCCCTTTTTAATTCAAGTTTTTCTCTTAAATCGTTCTTTTTTCCTTTTTTTAATCCATGAATGTTTAATTCTGATAATCGATGGCGTTCCTGAAGAAAAATTTCTAAACTTACACTATCCCGATTAAAATCGGTAGTATATATCTTAACGTCAGAAAACAAACCTTGACCCCATAATCTGTTAATTGCGTTAGTTATATCATCTCCTGGTATTAAAATTTCACTTCCTACCACAAGCCCTGATAAGTTAACCAGGATATTTTCATCAAGATATTTAATGCCTATTACATCAATATTTTTAATAATGTATTCTGTAGGTTTTTTATAATCTGACACAGGCATTGATTTGTAATCAATTTCCTGTGAGAAAACTGAGATAGCTAAAAATGTAATAATTACACTTAATAAGAATCTTCTTATCATTCTTCTAAAATCTATTTAAAATTTACTAATTAACTTGTTCACTTGTTTTTCCGAAACGTCGTTCTCTTTGCTGATAGTTAATAATTGCTTCGTAAAGATCGTTTCTTCTAAAATCGGGCCACAATACTTCTGTAAAATATAATTCAGTATACGCAATTTGCCAAACTAAAAAATTACTAATCCTATATTCCCCACTGGTTCTTACAAGCAAATCCGGATCTGGTATATCTTTTGTATGTAAATATCTTTCAAAAAACTCATTTGTTATTTTATTTATCTCTATAGGGTTATCCTGAAAATCTGTAATAATATCCTTTACAGCATTTACTATTTCCCATCTAGAACTATAATTAAGCGCTAAAATAAGGGATAGACCAGTATTATTTGATGTCTTACTAATTAGCTCCTTAAGGTTTTTACCTACACCTGATGGCAACCCATCGATATCACCAATAGTCAATAAACGTACGTTGTTTTTAATTAGTGTGTCGGTTTCAGAATTAATTGTAGAAATTAATAAAGACATTAGTGCCTCTACTTCTTTTTTTGGTCTATTCCAGTTTTCGGTAGAAAAGGCATATAAAGTGAGATACTTAATACCTAACTCTGCCGCCCCTTCAACGGTATCGCGGACAGCTTTTACACCATTCTTATGTCCAAAAATTCGCTGATTACCTTTCTTCTGCGCCCATCTGCCATTTCCATCCATAATTACCGCCACATGTATCGGCAATGAGTTCTTATCAATCTTTTCCTTTAAATCCATTTCCTATTCATTATAAGTAGGACAATCAATCTTATCTTTAAACAATTTATATGTTATAAATATTTCTCCAAACGAATACCAATCATCATTATGAATAATTGGTGAATTCTGATCGTCCTGAAAGTTTATAACGCCATCAATCTGATCATTAAATGTTTTTCGATAGCTCCACTCTAATCCTAGAGTAAAGCGCTCAAAGATATTATATTTAATTCCTAATCCAAAAGGAATTGTGATTGGATTTTCAAATCCTCCTGCAGAAAAAATATAATTACCTCCAATCCCAATAAATATAAAAGGTGCGAACCTATGCCTATTCTTTTTTATATACCCAGAGCTTGTATAAGCAAGAAAGTTAAACTCAAATAATATTGCTAAATCTATTAATGAAGTTGAAAATGAAGCTCCTCTTAATTGGTTCTCAATATTACTAAAATCGGCATCATTCCCTTTTAACTTTGCATATTTTCCATTTAAACTTGCGCTTAAGTAATTGCTAAAATTATATTTCAGTATTAAACCATAAGCTGTTGAAGGCGAATAAAATAATTTTGAGTGATTTATATCACCATGATAATAAGAACTTCCAAAACTTATTCCAAGTTCTGTTTTGCCCTGACCATATATGAAGTTTGCTAAAAAAAATATTAGAAACAGTAATAAATTTCTTTTCATGTTATACTAAAAACGATATTCAGGTCTTCGACCAGGCCTCTTCTTTTTAATCTTATAGTTAACGTTTATTACTGTAAAATAGTATACATCTCTTGCCTCTGAGGCTTCCGGACTAAAACCGTCAACGTAATCGGAGGTAACAAATCTTCTTCCTAACTCAAGTCCAACGTAAGTATCAGTTGATAACGGGTATTTAAATCCTAATCCAAACGGAACAACCAATCCTAAATTTTTATTACTTACAAACCTCTCACTTGAGATAAAATCATCTGATGCTTTTGGTTTAAAGTAAGCTCCCCCAACACCAACAAATACATATAAGTTAATACCTGCATTGAATTTCCTTAATTTTCCTCTTAAAGACATACTTTTATATGAAACTACCGCTTTTTCTTCGGTTAAATGATACTCCACCTGTCCGGTTAGTTCAAATAAATTTGAAGAGAACGTATAATTCCGACCTTCATTTATAGATTTTACATCAGAACCATGAAATCTGGCATACATAAGTCCTCCTTTTAGAGAAATTCTTTCATACAACTTATACCTATATCCAAAAGATAAACCTAATCTGGTAGATCCAATATCAAGATCGGCAAATCCCGATGCTCCTACTGAATTTGCACCACCTATGTCTCCAAAGTAATTAGAAATACCAACACCGTAAACATATTCAGATCTAGATAATTTCCATCTTTGAGAAAAAGCCAGCGTTGGAATTAAAACCAATCCTAGTATTAATATACTCTTTGATATTTTCATTCTTTTCTTTGAATAAGGCAAAGTTATCTTTTTTTATTAAAATTAAACAATAACCAAATTATTTTCAAGTTTTTACCCAATTATAAAAACGTTAAGTTTTTTTATTGGTTACGTCTAATTTCTCTTATCCAGTCCCCACATTAATTTATTTCTTAGTGTTTTATAGTAACTTGTATTATTTAATTTTAATAGCTGTATCTTAAAATCGGCTTTGCAAATTTTAATAACTTCTGTATTTTTTATCATTACCGAACGATGATCTAACGATGCAATATAATTTAAAGACCTATCTTCAAGTTTTAGTTCCAATTTACTGTTATCAGGTAATACTATAGGTCTTACGGTTAAATTGTGTGGCGAAATTGGGGAAATAATAAAATTACCAGACTGAGGAGTTATAATAGGTCCGCCTACACTTAAAGAATATGCTGTTGAACCGGTAGGTGTAGATACTAATAAGCCATCCGCCCAATAAGAATTTAAGAACTCATCATTAATATAAACATGAACAGTAATCATTGTTGAATCCACTTTCTGTACTGAAATTTCATTTAAACTATACGGAAACTCCTTAAATAATCCTGAAGAAGATTCAAGTTTTAGTAAGGCTCGTTCATCAATAGTGTATTCTTTTAAAAATATTGCATTCAATGCAGATTCGATATCTTCTTTGGCAATACTTGCTAAGAAACCTAACTTGCCCGTATTAATTCCAACAATTGGAATTTTAGCATTACGAACCATATTTACGGCATCCAGAATAGTCCCATCTCCACCAATACTAAATAACATGTTAATATTAGATTTTATTTGTTCATGCTTATTGTAAACATCAATATTTTTTGTTTCAAGGTTAATTTCTTTTATAAGGAATTTATAAAACTTTTCATAAACGGTAATCTGAACTTTTTTCTCTTTTAAAATCTGAAAAAAACGTTCGATGTAATTCTTAAATCCTTTATCAAAATTTCTGCCAAATATTGCAACTTTCATATCAATCTTCAATTATAGGTGCTCCAAGATGGAAAAATATTCCATGTTCACCAAATTTATTTAATGAATATTCAATACGCAAAACTTTATCATAATAAGTTACCAAATCTATACCAATTCCACCACTATATAAAAATTCATTTGTTATTGAATTATTTAAAGTATAATCTGAATTTACATAACCTGTATCAAAAAATATATTCGAATATAAGGCAAAATGAACCTTACCAAACTTATCCGAGCGAATAAATTTTACGTTAAAATTCTTTTGAGGGATGATTTCAAATTTTAAATTTGTTTTCGATATATAAAAAATATTACCATTTGAAACATAATATTCCATTCCACGCAAATAGTTGTCATAACCAATTGCTTCCGAGAAATAAAATGAACTTTTATCGTTCAAATTTACCTGTCCTTCCGCACTGGTGTTAATAAAGAGTCTTTTGGATATAGGATAGTTTTCTTCTATAATTGTTTTAATTTTAAAATTTCCACTGCTGGTTAAAATTCCAAATCCATTTCTATGGATGGTAAAATGAAAGCGAAATCCTTTCAGTGGATATATTTTTGAATCTCTGTTATCATAATTATAAATATACCCTAAAGTAAAAAAATCTATTTCACTGTTCTTGTCAAAAAAGTAGTTGCCATTTAATAATAATACTGAGTCTTCAATAGATATACTTGAATATTTAATATTAATTAAATGATAGGTATTTAATTGCGGTCTGAAAGTATAAAAGTTGGATATTTGAAGTTTCTCCCTTGCATACTGATCGGTTAGCTTTAAATATTTTAATTCATCGTTATAAATTGTATAAGGAACCTCATGATTTCTTATATATCTTACATCTATACCAGCTCCGATTCTCTGGCTTTTATCAATATAAGGATTATAATAATAAACATTAAATTCATTATTGTATCCAAATATTGTTTTTAATTTCAATACTTCTTTTCGTCCTCTGAAGTTATTTATCAGCAAAAATAAGCCATAATCTATGCGAGACCATTCCTGATTTTTTAAAAATGAACTAAAGTTTCTATCTGCGTGTTCCAATACCGGATATGGCCAAACATACCACCTTTCCTGCATTTCTATGTAAACATTCAGTTTATTGGAATCAATTGAATAATCGATTGTTACAAAATTGAATAATGAAGTATTTAATAAGTTTTCTTTTGATCTTGATATTTTTTCAGTAAGTTCTGATTGTACGATCTCATCACCAAGTTTAAAAACTAATTCCCTTAAGATTATATCATTCTTTGTTAGCTTATTTCCTTTTAATGAAATACTATTAATTATAACATTTTTATGTTCTGTATGAACTTGAGAATGTATACTAAATGGGATAAAAACCAATAAAAAAAGGATTAATCGCTTTTTAGGACAATTAAAACTTTGCATATCAAGTGTTTAAATAACGCATGAATAAATCATACCGTTCATTATATAAATCATCTTGCTCATCATATTCCATGAAGGATGCTTTAATAATGTATTCGTAACGATTAAATGTTTGGATAACTGACGTGATATCTGTAACATTTACTTTTATTGTTACCTCCAACTTATTAGATTCCGGTTGTGTATTAATATACATACTTAGAATTTTCGCATTATTCGACTCTATAATCTGCGAAATTTCTGTCATTGAATAGTCACTTTGCGCTATTTCCAATACAATAATTCCTCCTGGTTTCTCAATTGCGGATAACTGTGAAAAATAATGTAAAAGTTCTCTCATTTGAACAACGCCTAAAAATTTGTTCTTTTCATCAAGTACAGGAATTATAGTTAGCTTCAAACGAGCTGCAACCTCCATTACCTCATAAATATGCTGATTGCACCTAACAGAAGGACGTAAAAGAGACAATTTGTGATTTCCTATTGCTTCATTCGGATTATTTAAATCAAAAATATCTGCATCTGATATTAATCCTAAAAACTCCTCATTATTAACTATTGGCAGGTGAGATATGCGAAAAACCTCCATCCAATTCAATGCCTCAACTGCCGTATCGGATGTACGTAATGAAGGAATTTCATCTGATATTAAATCTTTTGCCAACATAGTTTAACAGTTCTCAAAAATACTCGTATTTTTGTTGCTATAACAAGTATATCAGTACGTTTGTTTATTTAATTGTTAAATAGCAACATATGACCAGACTAAGTGTAAATATAAATAAAATTGCAACATTAAGAAATGCCAGAGGAGGAAATATTCCTAATGTTTTAGATGCTGCAATAAATTCTGAGCGATTCGGTGCAGAGGGAATTACAGTTCATCCAAGACCTGATGAAAGACATATTCGTTATCAGGACGTATTTGATTTAAGTCCTATTATAACCACAGAGTTCAATATTGAAGGATATCCCTCAGAGGAATTTATAAATCTGGTATTAAAAGTAAAACCTAATCAGGTTACTTTAGTTCCCGATCCTCCGGATGCATTAACTTCAAATGCCGGTTGGAACACAATAAAAAATATGGGTTTCCTTAAAAAGGTTATTTCAATGTTCCAATCCAAAGGAATTAGAACTTCCATTTTTATAGAGACTGACCCGGAACTCATCAAAGCCGCAGCTGATACCGGAACAAATCGAGTTGAATTATATACCGAGCCATATGCTGCTCAGTTCTATCAAAGTAAGGAAAAAGCAATAGAACCTTTTGTAAATGCTGCTGAAACTGCAAATAGTGTTGGATTAGGATTAAATGCCGGACATGATCTTAACCTTGATAACTTGAAGTATTTTAATCAAAACATTACTGGTTTGTTGGAAGTTTCTATTGGGCATGCTTTAATTTCTGATGCTTTATATTTAGGCCTTGAAAATACAATTCAAATGTATTTGCGCGAACTAAAATAATTTCTATGGAATTATTTTTCCGAAAATATGGGCAAGGCCCACCACTAATAATCATTCATGGGCTTTATGGATCGTCTGATAATTGGGTTTCTATCGGAAGAAAACTAGCCGAAAATTTTGAGGTTTACTTAGTCGACCAACGAAACCATGGCAGATCACCACATTCTCCACACCATAATTATCAGCTACTAAAAGAAGATTTACATGAATTTATGGATGTAAATTCCATCAAGAAAGCAATAATTATAGGCCATTCCATGGGAGGCAAAACAGCGATGTTTTTTGCAGTTGATTATCCGGAACGAGTGAGCCATTTGATCGTAGCAGACATATCTCCAAGATCGTATAATGATACAAATTCTGAGCAACTTCTTTCCCATTCAAACATTATTAGGGCTATGTATAATCTGGATTTTTACAGTATTCAAAGCCGAGATGAGGTTGGTGAAATTTTAGCTAAAGACATCCTTAATGCAAGAGTCAGACAATTTCTTTTAAAAAATGTGAAAAGATCAAAAAACAATGAATATAACTGGATGCTAAACATAAAAGCTATTAGAAATGAGCTTCCAAATATTCTGGAAGGATTAAACGAAGATCAAGAACAAATTACAGGGTTCCCTGTACTGTTTCTGAAAGGAGAAAAATCCGAATATATTTCAGAAAAAGACCAAAAATTTATATCAAAGATTTTTCCATACGCTGATATTGAAACAATACCCAATGCTGGGCATTGGTTACATGCTGAACAACCAGAGTTATTTCTTGAAAAAATTGAAGATTTTATTTTACAATAATCAATTCTCGGTTGTAGATTCAACATTTTCTTCCTCAATCAACACTTCTCCCTTATATTTTAATAATAACTGAGCAATAGCAAGAACATCTTTTTCACAATATCTTACAATTCGAATTAAATCTTTATCCTTCCAATAAACTTCAGCTACCATACTGCCATCAATATCATCTTTAGGTGTTGGAATGTTAAATACTTGAGTTAAAAGGTTAAGTGAAGTATAATTTTTGTAATCACCAAATTTCCATAACTCCATAGTATCCAGAAACATTACTTCCCAAGGTTTCTTTCCTGCTATGTTAAGCAATTTTGGCAATTTAATACCATTAATTAGCATCCTCCTGGCAATATATGGAAAGTCAAATTCTTTACCATTGTGAGCACAAAGCTGTAAATCCGAATTTGAGGCATTATATTTTTCAAGCATTTCGTAAAATTCACTTAAAACTCTCTTTTCATCATCGCCGTAAAAAGATTTTAACCTAAATGCCTTTTTTCCTTCTTTTTTTACTAAGATTCCAACCGAAATACAAATAATCTTCCCAAACTCAGAATATATCCCTGCTCTCTGGTAAACATCCGATGCCGATTGATTTTCTTCCCTAAAAAATGATGATTTTTTCTCCCAAAATTCTTTAAAATTATCCGGAACTAAATCGAAATTTTCATACTGAGGAACTGTCTCAATATCAAGAAATAAAATATTCTCAATTTTAATATGGTTAAGCATATGCTTTTTTATTTTTCTTTCCTAAATCCAAATTCTTTTCAATAATTGAAGATAGTAAATCTATTCCAACTTTATTCTCTCCACCTTGTGGAATAACAACATCAGCATATCGTTTTGTTGGCTCAATGAATTGAAGGTGCATTGGTTTTACAGTTTTTTCGTATCGCTCTAAAACTTTATTTACTGATCTTCCGCGCTCAATGATATCTCTTTGAATAACTCTCATTAAACGATCATCCGCATCTGCATCGACAAAAACTTTTATATCCATCAAGTTACGCAGTTGTGCATTTTGAAGAATTAGTATTCCCTCAACAATAATTACTTTTTTTGATTCTACATGAATTGCTTCATCCGAACGTGTGCATGTTAAGTAAGAGTATATAGGCTGCTGTATTGGCTTACCTTGCTTTAATTTTTTTATATGGTCGATAAGCAATTTAAATTCCAATGACCTAGGATGGTCAAAATTTATTTCTTGCCGTTCCTCTAGCGGTAAATGGCCATTATCTTTATAATAGGAATCCTGAGGAATTATGGCAACTTCATCTTTTGGTAAAGTTTCAACTACTTTTCTTACAACCGTAGTTTTTCCAGATCCTGTGCCTCCCGCAATACCAATAATAAATGACATAACGATAAAAATTTAATACCTTTAAACTTATTTTGGTATGAAGATAATATAAATTTACACAAAAAATTAAATCATGATAAGGCATATTATTATGTTCAAGTTTCTTGAAGTAAAAGATGAAAATGATCGTTTACACAAAACAAACAGAATGAAAACAGCATTTTCACCATTAAGAAATATCATTAATGTTGTTGAATCATATCAGGTAGTAACAAATGAGAAAAAAACAGATTTTTCTTACGATGTCGCTATAATTTCTGAGTACATGAACTGGGAACACCTGGAAATTTATATTAAACATCCTGAACACCAAAAAGCAATAGACGCTTGTAAAGACATTAAAAAAGACAAGGCAGTTATAGATTACGAATTTTAAATGTTAGAAGATGAATCAATTATATCCATTAAAGTTTAAGGCAATTTTAAAAGAAAAGATTTGGGGAGGACAAAACCTAAAATCAACTTTAAATAAAAATATTCCTGCTAATAAAAAAATTGGAGAAAGCTGGGAAATTTCAAGCGTTGAAGGAAATATTTCAATTGTAGAGAATGGATTTCTTGCAGATAACGAATTGAATGAACTCATCGAAATATACATGGGTGACCTTGTTGGAGACCGAATTTATGAGCAGTTTGGAACAGAATTTCCTCTACTGATTAAGTTTATTGATGCTAATGATGTTTTGTCAATTCAAGTTCATCCTGATGATGAGCTGGCAAAAAAAAGACATAACTCGTATGGAAAAACTGAAATGTGGTATGTTGTTGATAATGAAAAAAATGCTGAATTAATTTCTGGATTTAATCATGAAATGGATAAAGAGCATTACTCACATCATCTAAAAAATAATGAACTGCCTCAAATCTTAAATACTGAAAAAGTAAATGCAGGTGATGTATTTTTTATTCCGGCCGGACGAGTTCATGCTATTGGAGCGGGAATTATTTTAGCTGAGATTCAACAAACATCTAATATTACCTACCGAATTTTTGATTGGAATAGAAAAGATGAAAAGGGGAATGAACGTGAACTTCACACTGAACAAGCTTTAGATGCCATTGACTTTAGTGTATATGAAAATTATAAAACAGAGTATGGTAAAGAAAAAAATGTTACTTCTGAAATCATAAAAAACAAGTATTTTCAAACAAATATTTTAGAATTTGATCAAAGCATTGAAAAAAACTATAATCAACTGGATTCGTTTATAATTTATATGTGTTTGGATGGTAAGTTTGAAATTGAATATTATGAATCCGAAAAAATAGCTATAAAAAAAGGTGAAACAGTACTAATACCGGCGGTAATCGAACATTTAATTTTAAAACCCGTTGTTCAGAGTAAAATATTAGAAGTTTATATTCCTAAGCAAGACAATGGAGAAGAATAAAAATTTATTAGAATTATATCAAAATAATGGAATTGTCCTTTTTGACGGATTCTGTAATTTATGCTCCTGGTCGGTTCAGTTCATCATAAAAAGAGACTCAAAAGATTATTTCAGGTTTGCATCGTTGCAGTCAGAAACTGCTATTGAAATATTAGATAGTTTTGGTATTTCTGAAGGTTTTGATAAATCGGTAATATTAATCGAAAATCAAAAAGTTTATTTTAAATCGGATGCAGCTTTAAGAATAGCGAGAAGGTTAAAAAAATATTGGAAATATTTATATTATTTAATCTACTTCCCAAAGTTTATCAGAAATTTTACTTATGATATAATTGCAAAAAACCGTTTCAGGTGGTTTGGAAAAAAGGAGATTTGTTATGTTCCGGAAGAAGATTATAGTCATAAATTCCTGGGTTAATCTGAATTCTTTTTGTCTCGGATTTGCAATTCGCGAATTGCAAATTATAACTTTATAATTCTGAAACTAATATTCCAATTCTATTTTTGACGAATAAAATTCGACTGAGATCGTTTTATAATATGCCTCAAACTTGTTGATATTTTCAAACCATTTGCATGATTATAAATATAATAACAAAATCCTAGTTTCAATGATTCCATCTTCTAAATAAATATATCCTAAATTTATTTAGCAAAATACCTGTTTTTATCTTCGAAGAAATCCATTACCAGGGTTCTTTTCTTAAAATTCGCGGAATGTTTTACACCAGAAGGAATATAATAATGATCACCTTTTGTGTATGTTTTTGTTACTCCATCAATCGTTAAATCCATCTCACCTTCAAAAACAATTCCCCATTGTGCGCCATGAGAATGTTCCGCTACTACTCCAATGGCCTCGATAACAAAAAATACAGCCTGGTGGTTTTCTCCTTGTAATATTTTGCCATTTACTCCCTTAAAAGGAATGTCAGCATCAGGAAGATTCCTGATCATATCAGGATAAATTGATTCATCAAATTCAGTCATAATAATATAATTTATAGTTCTATTTTACCTTCCTCAAGTTGTTTATATTTTTTGCTAATCAATGCTATCAATTGGCTAACCGATGTCATTGCCGTTGCGGTTTCCAAATTTATTGTTTTCTGCTGCAAACGAAGCATCAGAATTCCATATAAACCATTGAAACAAGCTTCAATTTCATTTTCAACAGTTCCTTTCGATTTGTTCATCAACTCAACAATACCCTCCTTTGCCTTATTATAAATCTCAATATAATCTAAGTGTTCGGGAGATTTTAGCAACTGTAAATGTAATTGATTTAAATCATTAATTGTATTCTGTATAAATTGAAAATGGCCAGTTTCCACTTTACCTTCCTCTTTCATCAGATCAATTAATCCCCGGTACCAATTTGAAATTTCCTTCTTTACATTTTCTGCCTGGTTGAATTTTTCTACTACATTTTTATTTATTTCATCGATGTCCATTTTATATGCTCGAATCAAATCTTCGATTTGCCACATATAAAGAATATACTCTGCAATGTTTTCTTTCTTTTTTTGCTTTGCAATAATCATAACACTTAGTTTTTTCTTTTAAGTTGATCTATTAACCTTCTTTCCCTTTTTGTCGGTCGTCCTATACCCCTATCCCGTATCTCAAACCCGGTAAATCGCTTAATTTCTAATTTTACTTTTTCTTCTTCCGGTGTAATATCCTCAACATAATCAACAACTACTTTTGCAGATTGTCTATTTCCCAACAATCCAAGTACTCTATATTGATATATTACCGGAGGACTTTTAACAAACACAATCTCTCCTTTTTTTATAATCCTTGAAGGTTTAACAGCGATTTCTTCTATTAATATCTTTCCTTTTTTGCAAGCATCGGCCGCCTGGCTTCTGGTTTTAAAGATGCGGACAGCCCATAGCCATTTATCAATTCGTAAATTTTCTTCTTCGCGAATCATATCTTCTAAATCTAAATTAATAACAAAATTAGGAATTAAAAAGAAGTAAAAAAACAGGTTGTTCTACCGATTATTAAACTCACTCATCGTATTTGCAATACCTATGGTACCAAAACTTTTTATTGCTTCAATAGCTAAATCAATCCTTGGAGGTAATTGTTCTTTTTCTTCATCAGTCCAGGGACTAAGTACATAGTGTGCTTGAGCGCCTTTTGGATAATCATCCCCAATACCAAAGCGCAATCGGGCATAATTTTGATGTCCCATTGTAAAATTAATATCTTTCAATCCGTTGTGTCCCGCATCGGAACCTTTAGCACGAACCCTAATAGCCCCAAAAGGTAAAGCTACATCATCAACAATTACCAGTAATTTATCAACACTCAGTTTTTCTTTTTGTAACCAAAAATTTACTGCTTTTCCACTTAAGTTCATAAAAGTGGTTGGCTTAATAAGAACAAACGTACGCCCCTTGAATTTATATTCAGCGCGAAATGCTAAACGTCTATCCTGAAAAGTAATATTGGATGCATCAGCCAATGCATCCAATATTTTAAATCCAATATTATGTCGAGTATTTACATACTCGTTACCCATATTTCCTAAACCGACAATAAGGTATTTCATCAGTTTAATTTAGTTCACTATTCTGCAGCTTCTTCTTTTGGTGCTTCTCCTCCTTCAGCAGGCGCTTCTCCTTCAGCTCCTTCTTCGCCTTCTTCACCTTCTTCTTCAGCAGCAAGAACAGCAGCACGTGCAGTTTTAATAAGAACCACAACAGCATTTGCAGGTTCCATAAATTCTATGCCATCAAAAGTAAGGTTTGCAATTTTAATAGATTTACCAATAGCTAAATCAGTAATATCTATTGTAATTTCATCAGGCAACTGGCTAGCAAGTCCTTTTACCTTTACTTTTCGCATTTTTTGTACTAATCTACCACCATTTAGTACACCAATTGCATTACCGGTAAGTACAACAGGCATTCTCATCCATACAGGTTCTTTTTCATGTACCTGATAAAAGTCGGCGTGAATAATTTTATCAGATACAGGGTGAAACTGAATATCTCTTAATACTGCATCAAATGCTTTTCCATCAATGTCTAATTTCACAAGGTATGCATTTGGCGTATAAACAACTTCCTTAAACGAATTCTCATGAGTATGAAAATGAACATTCTCACCATTCCCATATAACACGCAAGGAATTTGATCTTGCTTTCTTAAATTTTTCGAATTCGTTTTTCCGACAGATTCTCTTAAACTTCCTTTTACTTCAACAGTTTTCATTTCTTAATTATTTTTGTGCTACTCAGAACAATACTAAAAACCCTTAAGCTTCTCATTCCCCATCACACTTTTATACAATATGCTTTTTTAAATTGGGAGTGCAAATATATACTTTTATACTATAAAATTCGAACTTATCGATTGATAATTATATACTTTCTTTATAACATCGGCAAAAATATCCGCTACGGATAGTACTTTTATTTTATCTGAAATAGGTTTGATCGGCAATGAATCGGATACAACAACCTCTGTAATTTTTGAATCGTTAATTCTTTCATAAGCAGGACCTGACAAAACAGCATGCGTTGCAATAGCTCTAACACTTTTTGCTCCTTTATCCATCATTAAATCGGCAGCTTTAGTGATTGTTCCTGCTGTATCTATCATATCATCTAAAATGATAATATTCTTATTAATAACATCTCCAATCACTGTTAATTCATCAATTACATTTGCTCTTTTTCTAGATTTATGACAAATCACCATTGGTGTTTCTAAAAATTTCGAATATGCATTGGCTCTTTTGGTTCCTCCCATATCGGGAGCTGCAATTACCAAATTATCAAGATTTAAGCTTTTAATATAAGGAACAAAGATTGATGATGCATACAAATGATCAACAGGAACATCGAAAAATCCTTGAATCTGGTCAGCATGTAAATCAAGTGTCATAACACGGTCAACTCCAGCCGCAGTTAATAAATTTGCTACCAATTTTGCTCCTATTGAAACACGCGGCTTATCTTTTCTGTCTTGACGCGCAAAACCAAAATATGGCATTACTGCAACTACCTTGTAAGCTGAAGCTCTTTTTGCTGCATCGATCATTAACAACAGTTCCATTAAGTTATCTGAAGGAGGAAATGTAGATTGAATTATAAATACATATGATCCACGGACTGTTTCTTCATAAGAACACTGGAACTCTCCATCACTAAATTCTATAAAAGCAGTACTACCTAATTCAACACCATATTCTTTTGCAATTTTTTCTGCAATATAACGTGATTTTGTTCCTGAAAACAGTTTAATTGGAGGTTGAAGACTCATTGTTTCTAATTTTCGGTAAAATTAAACTTTCGATTTTGGAGTTGCAAAGTTAAAAATATCATTCTATTTTCCGCTGTATTTCAACAGAAAATTATTCTTTAGAATTAAATTTTTGCGGTCCGATTCAATTGATCAATGCAATTAAGAATTTCATTTCTCCCCATCTTTTTTTCTGACGAACTTATAAAAATTTCAGGTAATGTTTCCCACTCTTTTAACATCTCTTTTTTATAGTTTTTTAGATTTTTATTTAGCGATGAACTTGATAGTTTATCAGCTTTTGTAAAAATCATACAGAATGGTACTTCATTTTCACCTAACCAACGCATAAATCCCAAATCACTTTTTTGAGGATCATGCCTTGAATCAATCAATACAAATACACAAATCAGATTTTCTCTGTTTAAGATGTATTCATTAATCAATTTAGAAAAATCCTTTCGAACAGATTTGGCCACTTTAGCAAAACCATATCCCGGTAAATCAACCAAATACCAATTATCATTAATGTTAAACTGATTTATTAACTGAGTTTTTCCTGGGCTTTGTGAGGTTTTAGCTAACTTTTTTCGTTCTAACAACATATTTATTAAAGAGGACTTACCAACATTCGATCTTCCAACAAATGCATATTCAGGAACTTTAGATTTTGGGCAATCTTTATATGTAGTAAAGCTCGAAACAAATTCTGCTGATCTGATTTCCATGTTATCAAATTTAAATGGCAAAGTTCTAAATTAAATATAGAAAGTACAAATTGTTTAAATGGTCCATTGGTAAATTAGAAACCTAAAAGAGGACCTTGAACTGGAAACAAGGAAGTTGAAACTATCAATCGATAAACACAGATAACATAGCTGCAATTCCAAAAACCATAATGACAACTCCTGCAATTTTATTTATCCACCAAAGTTGTTTTAATCTAAACCGCTTTCTGAATAAATCGATAAAAAACGTAAGTACAGCCCACCAACTCATGGCTCCGGCAAATACTCCAGCAATTATTAATGATGATTTTAATGAACTATCCCTTGACGTTACCATTCCAATACCTGCAAAAGCTGCTACAAAAAGAAATACTGCCAACGGATTTGATAGTGTTAAAAATAAAACTGATAAATAATCCTCGATTAATTTATTCTTTTTTCTTCTATGTCTGCGAATTTGCTTTACAGGATTGGTGGTAAATATTTTTATTCCTAAAAAGATTAAAACTCCCCCTCCAATTAACTGAATAAAGAAATGTTGTTCTTCAATAAAATTGATAATATAAGTTAATCCAAGCGCTGCAACCAATGCAAAAAATGAATCGACTGTTGCCGCTCCCATCCCGGATACAATACCTGAAAAACGACCTTTGTTAATTGTTCTTTGTATACACAAAACACCAACTGGTCCAAGTGGTATTGAAGCAAGAAAACCAACGATAAGTCCTTTTATGAAAAATCCTAATTCCACCTAATATATACCATGTTAATAATCCGCATTCTTTACTAATAACTTTGGCTCCAGCATTTCAAAGATGGAATATTTAATACCTTCTCTTCCAAAACCTGAGTTTTTTACTCCACCATAAGGCATGTGGTCTACTCTAAAAGTCGGAACATCATTCACAATAACACCTCCTACCTCTAGTTCATTATATGCCTGATTCATTTCATTAATCTTATTTGTAAATACTCCTGCTTGCAAACCATATTCCGAATCATTAACACTTTTAACTGCTTCATCAAAATCACTGAATTTTTCTATAATTACAACAGGTCCAAAAACCTCCAACGCACATACCTTCATCTCTCTTTTTGTATTTGTGATAATAGTAGGCTCAAAGTAGGTTCCTTTTCTATTACCTCCAAATAAAATTTTAGCTCCATCCTTTTCAGCATCCTTTACCCATTCTTCGACCCGAATAGCATTTTGTTCATCAATCATCACAGAAACATCGGTTGACAGCTCATCAGGAGCACCAAATTTTAATTGTTTTGTACCTTCAGTAAATTGGTAAATAAAATTATCAAATACCGTTTCATGAACATAAATCCTTTGTACATGAATACAAACTTGTCCGGAATATGCGAAACCACCAACTATACATTTTTTAACTACAAATTCTATATCAGAATCATCAGAAACAATAACTCCAGCATTACCTCCCAATTCCAGAGCAACTTTTTTTCTTCCTGCATTTGTTTTCATTTTCCAACCAACAGATGGTGATCCGGTAAACGAAAGCATATTAATTCTATTATCTGTTACCAGTTGATTTCCAGCCTCTCGATCCATTGTTAAAACAGAGAATGCTCCTTTGGGCAGTTCCGTTTCATCAATTATTTTGGCTAATTCTAAAACAGATAAAGGTGTTGATCGCGCAGGTTTTAATATGATCGGATTTCCGGAAGCTATTGCCGGAGCAATTTTATGAACTGCCAAATTTAAAGGAAAATTGAAAGGTGCAATTCCAGCAATTACTCCAACTGGAAAATATTTTACCAACCCTTCCTTTCCATGACCTGCTGGAGTCCAATCAATCGAAAAATATTCTTTTGGTAATCTTTTTGATTCTTCAGCTGCAACCTTAAAAACCTGGATAGCTCTGTCAATTTCCCCTAACGCGTATTTCAATGGTTTTCCAGCCTCTTTTGCAAGTACTAAAGCTAGTTCTGATTTTTTATCCGCAATTCTATCGGCTATACTCAATAATATTTCGAACTTTTTATAAGAAGGTAAATCACGCATTTCATTTTTAACACTTTCTGCTTTATCAATAGCTAAATCAAGCTCTTTACTTCCCGCCAAAAAAGTTTCTCCTACAATTGAATCGTCATATGGATTTGAAACCGTTAGTTTTTGATCTGTTTTAACAAAATCCCCTGCTATATATAATTTGTATTCCATTGTGCTTAATTTTCAAAATATCGGCAAAATTAGTTTTTTATACTAAAGTTTCCTACCTAAATAAAATTTGTATTTACACAAAGATAAACAAGACTTAAAACGAATTGTTATAATATACCTATCTTTACCGTTTCAAATTTAAAAGATGTCTAAAATAAATTTAAACAACAAAACGTGGCAATGGATCACGCTGATATTTCTTTCGTTTATTTGGGGAAGTAGTTTTATCTTAATGAAAAAAGGATTAAGATCATACAGTCACGACCAAGTGGCAGCATTTAGGATATTTATATCATTTTTAGCTTTCTTACCTTTTAGTATTAAATATTTTAAGAAATTAACACGAGAAAATTTCTTAGCTTTATTTGTTGTTGGATTTATTGGTTCTACGATACCTGCATTCTTATTTACAAAAGCACAGACTAATATTGACAGTGCACTTGCCGGAGTATTAAATTCTATAACACCTTTGTTTACATTGATCATAGGATTATTGTTTTATAAAAGTTCGGCACGGCTGGTAAATGCTGTTGGAATTTTCCTTGGTTTAATCGGTGCGTTAGGATTAATCATTTACACAACAAACGGAACACAAATTCTAGGCAATGTAAATTATTACGGTTTTTTTATAATAATTGCCACTATATGTTATGGAGTTAATGTAAATCATGTTAAATACATCATAAGAGATTTAAATGGCCTTGAACTAACTTCGTTAGCTTTTATGCTTGTTGGCCCACTTGCAGGAGTTTACCTTTTATTTACTGATTTTTCTAAAACTTTAGCTTCTGAAGGATATTTATTGGATCTATTTTATATTGCTATTTTAGCAGTAATAGGAACCGTTTTAGCTTTAGTAATTTTCAATACATTAATTCAATACACATCTGCATTATTTGGGGCATCAGTTACATATATAATTCCAATTTTTGCAATCATGTGGGGATTATTCGATGGAGAAAAGTTATCAATTCTTCAATTTGTTTTTATGGGATTAATATTTACCGGTGTATATTTGGTAAATAAGCGGAAGCTAAAATGACAAAAAACATCAAATTAGTATTTTCTTTTTTTACTGGTATTTTACTAGCACTCCCTTGGTATCAACAATTCTCAGGTTTAATAATTTTAGTTGCTTTCATTCCTTTGCTCTTTGTTGAAGATTTTTTTTATCAACATAAAAAGGTTTTCAAACCTTCAGATTTATTTGCTTATGCTATATTGACTTTCATAACCTGGAACATACTTACAACTTTTTGGATTAAAAACTCTGATATTTTTGCTGCTGCTGCCGTTATATTACTAAATACTTTTTTTATGTCTTTAACCTTTCTATTTTTTCACATAACAAAAAGAAAGTTTGGGTATAAAGTAGGTAATTTTTCATTAATAGTCTATTGGATAAGCTTTGAGTATTTATTCCTGCACGCACACCTAACCTGGCCATGGTTAAATCTGGGGAATTCTTTTGCAAACAACATATCACTTATCCAGTGGTATGAATACACCGGTGTTTTAGGTGGGACTTTATGGATATTACTTATAAACTTGTTACTCTTTAAAATCTTGAGGCTCTTTAAAAAAAAGAAAAAAAATAAAATTCAGATATTAAATATTACATTTTTTGTATTGTTATTAATAATTCCAATTTTAACCTCAAAAAAAATTTTCAAGTATTATAAAGAAACAGGTAAAGAAATAAAAGTCGCCTTAATTCAGCCAAATTTTGATCCTTATAATGAAAAATACCATATTCCTCAAAACGATCAATTATCAACAATATTAAATTTATCGGATAGCTTAGTTAGTAAAGATATAAACTATATAATTGCACCTGAAACTGCAATTAGCGATCCAATTTGGGAACACAATTTGAAATCTGATTCTTCAATAATAAGAATCAAAGACTTTGTTAAAGAACACCTTATGCTAAATTATATAATTGGAGCAAGTACTTATAAAAAACTGGATGATAACAAAAAAATGCCTGTTACAGCCAAATATGATGCAAAAGAAGGCTATTATCATAATGCCTACAATTCAGCTTTACAAATTGACACCTCTAATTATATTCCAATTTATTATAAATCAAAATTAGTTTCAGGAGTTGAAACTATGCCATTTCTTTATCTTTTAAGGTTTTTGGAGAATTTTATTCTCGATTTTGGAGGTGTAACAGGAAGCCTGGGGACTCAAAAAGAAAGAGAAGTTTTTTTCAATCCTAATTTGAATATTTCTATCGCTCCTGTAATATGCTATGAATCAGCATTTGGAGAACACGTAAGTGACTATATGAAAAAAGGAGCTAATTTCATTTTTATTCTAACAAATGATGGATGGTGGGGAGATACGCCTGTTTATAAACAACATCTTAATTATGCAAGACTAAGAGCTATAGAAACACGTCGAAGCATAGCAAGATCTGCTAATACGGGAATATCAGCATTTATAAACCAGAAAGGAGAAATTATTCTTTCTACCAAATGGTGGACTAAAGATGCTATAAAATCCTCTATTAGAGCCAATAATGATCTAACGTTTTACGCTAAGCATGGAGATTACATCGGAAGGTTAGCTGGTTTTCTTGCTGTTTTTATCTTTTTATATGCATTTGTAAGGCAATTGACACGAAAATAATTAATTTAATGAAAAAATTGACTTTTGTTAATTTTTTCATTCTATTGTGGCATTAATATTGTAAACAGAAAAGCGATTTTTAATAATTACGCTAACAATATTACTTATACTAAATGAAACAATTACTACTATTGCTAACTGTACTTTCTTTATCCTTATTATCGTGGTCACAAAATCGATATACTATTAGTGGTCACGTAAAAGATGAAGCAGGTGAAGATTTAATAGGGGCCACAATTTATGTAAAAGAACTTAATACCGGAACGGTCACGAATGTATACGGGTTTTATTCTATCACATTAAAAGAAGGAAGCTATCAATTCGATTACTCATATGTTGGTTATGAAACTCAAACGAAGAAAATTGAGTTAAATCAAAATCAAAGCATAAATATTACTCTAAATGAAACTTCTAAAACAATCGAAGAAGTTGTTGTTACTGCTGAACGAAAGAATTCTAATGTAATTAAAGCAGAAATGAGCACCATGAAATTGCAGGCTAAAGAAATTAAAAAGATACCTGCTTTTATGGGTGAGGTTGATATTATTAAGGCTATACAAATGATGCCTGGTGTTCAAGCTAGCAGTGAAGGTTCTTCGGGATTTAATGTTCGGGGAGGTAGTGCCGATCAAAACCTAATTTTATTAGATGAGGCCACAGTATATAATGCATCACATCTTATGGGCTTTTTCTCGGTATTTAATAATGATGCAATTAAAGATGTAAAACTTTATAAAGGTGATATTCCTGCAGCATATGGAGGGAGGCTTTCTTCACTACTTGATATTCGGATGAAGGACGGTAACATGAATAAATTTCGCGCAAATGGAGGAATTGGAACGGTATCAAGTAGATTAACCCTAGAAAGTCCAATTGTAAAAGAAAAAGGATCTTTTATAATCTCAGGCCGCAGATCATATGCTGATTTGATGCTTTTATTATCAACCAATGAAGAAACAAAGAAAAACAAACTTTATTTCTACGATTTGAACCTTAAAGGGAATTACAAGATTAATGATAAAAACAGATTGTACATTTCCTGGTATCTTGGAAGAGACGTATTTGAGTATGATGATTTGTTTGGATTCAACTGGGGAAACAGGACATTTACATTAAGATGGAATCATTTATTTTCGGAACGGGTATTCTCAAACTTTTCCTTCATTTTGAGCGATTATGATTATGAGTTAGGGCAATATTCCAGCGCTGCAGGATTTAAATGGACCTCAGATATGAGTGATATTAAAATTAAAGCTGATTTTACTTATTACCCAAATACAAAAAATATGGTACGTTTTGGTGTTAACGGTACCTTCCATCACTTCAATCCTGGTCTGGCAAAAGGTACAGGTGATGAAACAATTTATAATGAATTGAAAATGCCTGAATCAAATGCTTTAGAATGGGCAGGTTATATCTCAAACGAATGGAAACCTCTTGAAAACCTAACAATAAATTATGGATTGAGAGGAACAATATTTCAGAATATGGGAAAATCAACTGTGTATAATTTTGATGAAAATTATGAAAAAATTGATTCAACAACTTATGGAAGCGGGGATATCTACAATACTTTTTACGGATTAGAACCCAGAGCCAACTTCATGTATGCACTTAATTCAAAATCTTCTATTAAAGGTAGTTATTCCAGAACAAAACAACATATCCATTTAGCCTCTAACTCAACTGCCGGTTCTCCTCTGGATATTTGGGTCCCGGCAAGTCCAAATATCAACCCTCAGTTAGCAGACCAGTTTGCATTAGGGTATTTTAGAAATTTCTTTGAAGACACTTATGAAACCTCCATTGAAGCGTACTATAAAGACATGAAAAATCAAATTGATTTTCGTGATCATGCTGAACTATTACTAAATCCTGAAATTGAGGGAGAATTCAGAGAAGGAAATGCCTGGTCGTATGGATTAGAACTTTTGGTTAGAAAACAAACCGGTGATTTTACTGGTTGGATAAGTTATACACTATCAAAAACAGAAAGAAAGTTTTCGGAAATTAATGACGGAAAAATATATCCGGCAAGTTATGATAAACCACATAATATTGCGATCGTAGCTAATTATGAACTTTCCAAAAGAATAATTGTTGCAGCGAATTGGGTATATTCTACCGGCGCTCCTGTTACTTTTCCAATAGGACGATACGAATATGGAAATATGGTTGTACCAATTTATTCTGACAGGAACGATTACAGAATGCCTGATTATCACAGATTAGATTTTTCTTTAACTTATAAATTTGGTGTTAACAAAGAAAAAGGATTTAAAAGCGAGTTAAATCTATCTATTTACAATGTATATAATCGTAAAAATGCTTGGATGATAAACTTCTATCAGGATGATGAAGATCCTGAAGTTACAAAGGCAGAGAAAGTATACTTATTTCCAATATTACCGTCTTTAACATATAATTTCTATTTCTAAAGACTCAAAAGATTAAGATTATGAAAAGATATATAGCTATAATATTAATTGCAATTCCGTTCATATTTAATGCTTGTACAGAAGAAATACATATTGATTTGGATAATACTTATGATAGAATTGTTATTGAAGGATATTTTACTGATGAGTATAAAACTCATCAGGTGAAAATTACTAAAAGTGCAGATTATTTTTCTAATACGCCTGCACCTGCAATTACCGGAGCAACAGTAACTATAGGTGATGGGATCAATACTTTTAATTTAATAGAAATTGAGGACGGGGTATATGAAACTGATACGATGTCTGGAATACCTGGAAATATATACACCTTAAATGCTGATATTGATGGAACGATTTATACAGCTACAAGTTACATGTTTTCTTGTCCTCCAATAGACTCAATTGGGTTTGCAAGGAATATCTGGGATGATAAATGGATAGATGTGTTAATATATGCACAGGAGCCAGGAGATGAGATAAATCATTATGCCTGGAAAGCATATAAAAACGATACTCTTGTTACGGATACATTACGTGAAGTTCAGTTCTCTGACGATGTTTTTATTAATGGGAGTTACGTAAATGGTGTAGAAGTTCAATATGTACAAGCTGAAATTGGTGATACCATTATGTTAGAAATGCATTCTATAACAGAAGATTACTATGATTATATGTTAAAGGTAATGTTAGAAACCGATTGGAATGGAGGTCCCTTTGATGGGCCGCCCGCAAACTTCGGTGGTAATATATCAAATGAAGCTTTAGGATTTTTTGCAGTATATTCGGTTCAACAACAAACCGGTATAATTCCAATCGATATCCCCGATGCTTACGAAGATTAAATAAAAGAAGCTGTCTCAAAAGGGCAGCTTTCTTTTTTAAATAAATTGACATAATCTTTATTTTGTCTAACAAATTGATTATCTTAGAGAAACACGA
>JANQHR010000096.1 GCA_028282585.1 Bacteroidales bacterium
TACTTTTTTTATCAAAAAGACAATAACCAAAACTTATTTGAAACCAAAAATAAAAAAGCGGCATAAAAAAGAGACTGCCTTTTTGGACAGCCTCTTTTAAAACAGAAAGTTTTGTTAATTTTAAAATCATCAAAACAATATCAACCCAAAAGCTTTTTTAATCATGCTGCCCAAAAATTACTACGCTTTAATAGTTATACTTATTGTTCTTATCTTTATTGGATATTTTTTTAATAACAATACCAATAAAATCGTAAAAGAAGTTAGGCCGCTTGGAGAAGAAATCTTTACTAACCTGTATGAAAGGAATTTTAACATCATTCAGAATAAATACAATTTTCATTTTGACTATGAACATTTTTTTACCGGAGAAGGAATAATTAATTATTACAAAGAAAGTGGCTATGGTACCAATGGCAGAGAAAATGTATGGTTACATTATTATGTAACCGGGTTACCTGCAGAAACCCGAAATGTATCTTTAAATTTCCAAAAGGAGAATTCAGCCTGGAATTTATCCGATATTAAAATTTCTTACCATTTCGATAGGGTTCATAAATCAAATATTTTTTCATTTATTAACCATATTGAACAAGGGAATAGGACGGAAGCATTTGCATTAACAAGAGATTTTTCAAAAGATAAATTTGAAGAAATCGCCAGCCAAATCCCTTCGGTTAGTTTTAATTCGAACTGGGAAATAGTTGAGGCAATCAATAAACCCTGTTCGAATAAATACTGTAAAAACAAACCTTCTGCCCAACATTTTTATGTAATGCCTGCAAATGGGTACATAAAACTCTTCTTTATTTGTAAAGACCTCAAGGGCGATTGCTGGATAGAGAAAGTTAGCTTAATAGCGTTAAATAAATAGGGTTTACTAAGATGAGTTTAGGCACCAACATAACAAGGGTTTCTTACTAAAGATTTCTTAACCTTAATAAAATTTATTACTATAAACTTCTTTTTCTCCCCGATATATATAGTTTTGCATATCCAGATTATAAACTTATGTTAATTATGAAACGAATCTCTTTTTTAATAATCATTATAATAGCATTAACATTTGTTAATTGTAAAAATACCGGACAAAAAAAAGGACCCGAAAGCAAACAGCTAATCATTTTTCATGCAGGAAGTCTATCTGTACCTTTTAAACAGATGAAAGTACAATTTGAAAAAGAAAACCCAGGAACAAATATATTACTTGAATCTGCAGGTAGCGTAAAATGTGCACGAAAAATAACTGACCTAAAAAAGGAGTGCGATATTATGGCATCGGCAGATTATACAATTATTGATAAAATGCTAATCCCGGAATATGCAGAATGGAACATTCAATTTGCTACTAACGAAATGTGCATAGTATATCATGATGAATCAAAATACTCAAAACTAATAAATAGCGAAAACTGGTATGAAATTTTATTAAAAGATGATGTAATTTTTGGCAGGTCCGACCCTAACTCTGACCCTTGTGGATATAGAGCCATTTTAAGTACCCAGTTAGCCGAAAATTACTACAATTATCTGGGTTTAACCGAAAAAATCAAGAGTAAAAACCAGGAATATATACGCCCAAAAGAAGTTGACCTACTGGCTCTTCTTGAATCAAATACAATTGATTATATTTTCCTTTATCGTTCGGTTGCTAAACAACACCAGTTAAAATACTTAATATTACCAGATTCTATTAACCTTAAAACTCCAAAGCTTAACCCACATTATAAAATTGCCAGCATTGATATATTAGGGACAGAACCTGGTACAACAATTACACAATACGGACAGGCTATGGTTTACGGTTTAACTATTTTGAAAGATGCCCCAAATAAAGACCTGGCTAATAAATTCATAGATTTCGTATTATCGGAAGATAAAGGAAGAAAAATATTAGAAGAAAACGGACAGCCAGCTATCTTATTAACTGATTCTATTTATCGAAATAAAATTCCGGCAGAATTAAATAAATACTTTTACAGGTAAATATTTCAAAAAAATATTTGATAATTCAAATAGCTTATTATTTTTGCAAGCGATATGCATAAAATTTCATATCAATTATGCAATTCTAACCAAATTATAATTATAACAATGAAAAAACTTATTTATTTATTCGTATTCGCTTTGATTGCAAGTACAACTTTCGTAGGGTGTGATGATGACGATGACAGTTCATCTCCTTTTAAAACAGTGACTCTTGGAGCCCAGTTAAATACTGAAATTGACGGTTTTTATTCAATGAACGAAGACAAAACCTATCCGTTAACCGATGCGGCTCAAAACCAATCAAAAATTGATTTATTATGCTTTTATGAAGAAGGTAAAAATGATATTTCTTTAGCATCACCAGGAGCAAATATTACGGATATTTTTACTGGCGATAACGACCCGGTAGATTGGGCTGTGAAAGATACAACCTGGTTTCATCAAGTTGATGAAAATTTAATGACAGTTGCTGCATTTGATGCACTTTCGGAAAGTGATGTAATTATAGAAACATTATTTGACGAAGAAAACAAAAAACGAAAAGCAAAATTATTACAACCAGGAGATATTTATGCTTTCCAAAATGAGGATAACCAATACGGTTTATTTAAAGTTGTTACTGTTACTCAAGGCGAAGCTGGTTCGGTACAATTCACTTATATTCTAAAAAAATAAAAACACTTTCGGGTGTTCTTTCTCTGAATGCTTACTGTAAATTTTAAGAAGTTTGCGGTAAGCATTAAAAATAAAGTTTGTGAGCTTTTAAACAACCCAGGGACACCCCTTATAATTACTGTAAATGATGAAAGTTTATAAGCTTTTTATTGTTTTCATCTTCTTATGTTTTGCCTTTTCCTGTGCAGAAGATGAACTACCTGAAACTAACCCTTTTGTTATACTTAAACCTGGTGCTGAATATACACAAAATGGAACTTCTGTACCCATAGGCGGACAAATTAAATTTGGAATATCTGCGGTTGGAGATGGCACTGCCATAACCAATTTAACAATACAAAGAATAACGGATAAAGAAATTATTACAGAATTAGACCAGGGAATGTATATTAAAACCGGAGGCCTGGACACTACAGTAACATTTGTAAAAGGGCCTGCTGAACATGAAACCTGGCGGTTTATCATCATGAATGGGCATCGAGATACAGCTTCGGTATCAACTATTATTTATTTAGGAGAAGGTAGTGCATACGGTGAAATTGATTACTTCCCTTCTATCATAATAGGCTTTCAAAATAATACAGAACTACCTTATTACGTGGATTTACATACAGGTAAGGCATATGATAATACAACTATTGCAGGGCACGAACCTTCAATTGATTTAACAAGTTATTACTATTTAAGCTCAGGAAAATCTTCTCCTACCCTGTCATGCCCGGGATATGAAACAGCAAGATATTACCATCCGGAAATAAGCAGCTGGTCTGTTCAAAACTCTACTTTATACGATTATGAAACGACAGACTATGATTTAATCGCAACTGAAGAGTTTGATGCTGCGCAAAATGACAGCTTATTAGTTAACGCATATATTCCGAGTAGCGTTAGTGGAACATGTAAATATTGTTATACCGATAAGATCATTCCATTTAAAACATCTGATGGTAAATACGGATTAATTAAAGTTTTACATGCAGACGAGTTTGATACTGGTTACATGGAACTTGCTGTTAAAATTCAAAAATAACAATCAAGCAATGAAAAAATACATGCTTATCATAGCATTTCTGTTATTGATTTTTACAAAACTGTTTGCACAATCAAAACTAAATGGAATTATATACAATTCTGAAAATAATGAAGTTGTAAGTTATGCCAACATCTCCATTAACGGGCAGGCAGTTGCTGTAAGTAACGAAAAAGGACAGTTTTCAATAGAAAATATAAAACCCGGAGAATATTCGGTTATTATTTCTTATGTAGGTTATGAGATATTGAAAAAGCAAATCGATATTGATGAAAACAAAATTCAAAACCTTGAATTTAAATTAAAACCAACCTCTTACTTAACGGGTGAGGTTGTTATTACAGCTACAAAAACTGAAAATTATATTCAGGATATTCCGGTAAGAGTTAGCATTGTTTCTTCACGGCAAATAGAAAACATCCCGGCACAAACTACAGATGAACTCCTGAGCTTTGTCCCGGGTGTTAATGTTAGCAGGAATTTTGGGATTTTCTCGCATCATTCAAGGGTTACCATGCGTGGGCTCAACGGGCAAGAACAAGGCCGTGTGTTGGTAATGGTTGATGGTATCCCCACCAATAAAGCCGATGGTGGTTCTGTAAACTGGAATTTAATGAATACAGGACAGATTGAGCGCATTGAAGTTGTAAAAGGACCCGGGTCATCACTTTATGGAGGCAATGCAATGGGTGGCGCAATTAATATAATTACGAAAAAACCGACCAAGAATTTTCAGGGAAAAGTTAGTGCCAATTATGGGACATATAATACCATAGGCGGTCAACTTTATTTATCCGGCAAGCTAAATCCGGAAGCTGAAAAAGGATTTTACTGGAACTTAAACAGTTTTTACAGGCAAAGCGATGGTTACATAACAGCCTCAGAAGCTGAACAACTAGCTAACCCTTATATTGCTGAATCCGATTTAATGGAATGGGGAACCTCAGCTAAATTGGGATATGATATTAATCCAACTAGCAATATCGAGTTAGGTCTTTTATATTATGATGACGATAGGGCCACAGGCGAAAGAGTTTATCAACCCGAAGGAAATAATCGCGAACACGATACTTACCATTTAAAAGCTAAATATTCTGGCAATAAAAACAAAACACAATGGAATGTAAGCGTCTTTTATTTGAACGAAGATTATAAGCGAATTAGCGAATGGATGAAAGATGATTACACCTTTTATAAAGTACTTTCAAACAGAATTGATTTTGGCGTTTTATCAACTTTATCGTATGATTTGGATAAACATATTATAACCGTAGGAATAGACCTTAAACAAGGAAGCGTTGATGCTATAGATGAATATTTTACGTCTACTGATATTGTTTACAATAGGGGTAAAATGAATACTTTTGGGTTATTCATTCAGGACGAAATTCATTTATTTGATGATAAAATCAAAATTGTTGCCGGGCTTCGGTTCGATTACGCTAACTTTTTTGATGGAGGATTCGAAATTGAAGCACCTACATCAGAAACTACATTTATGCTAAATTATCATAATGAAAATCTTTCTGAAGATAATTGGAACGCACTGAGCCCAAAGTTATCATTACAATATAAGTTTAATAACAACTACCGAATTTATGTCAATTATGCCAGAGGATTCAGGCCTCCGGTACTAGACGATATGTGCCGCTCGGGCAGAATCAGAGGTGGATTTAAAGTTTCCGACCCAAGTTTGCAACCTGAATACCTAAATAATTTTGAACTAGGCGCTGATACCAGGTTACTTGACCGCCTAAGAACTTCCTTGTCTGCGTATTACTCTCTTGGAAACGATTTTATGTATTATGTAAATACAGGGGATTCGATTCAGTTTAGTTATGGCCCAAGGCCAATTATTAAAGCTTCAAATATTTCTGAAGTTGAGATCTATGGATTTGAATTCGAAGTTAATTACAGATTCTTGGAAAACATTATCCTGAATACCAATTATGCTTATGCACATTCACAAATTACTAATTACGAGCCTTTAAATATGGATGATCCGATTGATTTAACCAACAAATATCTTGCGGATGTTCCCAACCATATGGCTACAGCCACTTTACAATGGCAAAATAAAATTGTGAATGCGGGAATAACAGCTAAATACACAGGCAAACGCTGGGTAAATGATACGAACCAATATGATGATATTGTTCAGGATAACCAATACGATGCATATACCATTATGGATTTAAAATTGTCCAAATCAATCAAAAAAATATTTGTAAGCCTTAATGTTCAGAATATTCTGGACACTAAGTTTTACAACAGCAAAGGGGCCGTTAATCCCGGCAGGTTTATAACATTTGAATTAGGAACAAGATTTTAATAAAAACACTTTATATGAAAAATTACTTTTTAATAGCATTTGCAGGATTGGTGTTATCATCCTGTAATGTTAACGACACAAATGAAAATAATTATTTAAGACAAACTACCGCAGATAATATTGATGCTACCAATGATTTCTACGATAATGCAGAAACTTTCGAATTACCAGTAAAATCAATAGCCATAGAAGGAGAAATTGAAAATCCCGGAATAGTCGATTTTTCAAAAATACCATTAAGAAGTATTATTGTTAAGGAAACCTTACTAACAGAAAATGGCGATCAATTTGTTGGTGCATATAGATATGATGGTTATGCCCTTTATGATATCCTGAACCTCGTTAAATTAAATAAAAAGAATAAAGAAGAATTTAACCCAATTATCGATTTGTATGTTCAACTGGAAAATGATAAAGGAGAAAAAGTTAATATTAGTTGGGGGGAAATCTTTTATCCAAACCATTTACAGGAAATCATCATTGCCAAAAGGGTAATGCGAATCGTTCCTTCAAAAACAAAAGAATTATGGCCACTGCCTGTTTCAGGTAAGTTGGTTGTTGCAAGCGATTTGATTACGGAAAGAAACATCTCTGATCCTGTAAAAATAACCGTAAAATCTTACCCAAAATCTTTTGAAACCGTTAAAGGACTAAAGCCTTTATATTCTCCTACCATAGATATTTTTGATGAAAATAAAAAAGTAGTTACTTTGACTGAGAATCCTAAGGAATTGCAAATAGAAGAGTATCATACTATTTTTTATGGCAGGGGAAAGGGTATTCATTCTACACAACCATTTACAGGAGTTATGCTTAGAGATATTTTAAAAGATTATATAGAATTTAACAAAAAAAATATCCGTGAAGGGATTTTTTTAGTTGTTGCAAAAGATGGTTATAGAGGAACTTTCACTTTTAGCGAAGTAATGAATAGAAATGACCAATCGGAGATTTTATTGGTTTGCCGCCCGGAAGTAAATGATAATGGTATATTTCGTTTATTCCCTGCGTGCGACTTTTTCTCTGACAGAGCAATAAAAGGAATCAACGCTATTTATTTTTCGGCTAACGAACAGTAAAAATGTATAAGAACAAGTTAAGGAGTTTAGACATAGTATTTATATTTCTTGGAGGGCTGGTACTGTTATTCATTATTAGCCCGCTTCTTGGCATGTTTTTATCTACTACACCAATCCAATTATTTGAAACATCTAAAGATCCTGAAGTTCTAAAAAGTATTTGGTTAACCTTGAGAGTTTCATTCCTTGCCACTATTTTTTTTGCTATTGGTGCAATTCCCCTTTCTTACTTCTTGGCCAGAAGTAATTTTAGGCTTAAAAAGCTAATTAACGGAATTATTGATTTACCAATAGTTATTCCTCATTCTGCAGCTGGAATAGCAATTCTTGGCTTTATTTCGCGTGATTCAGTTTTAGGAAAAATAGCTTCATCCGTAGGATTAAATTTTGTAGGGCACCCGGTTGGAATAGCATTAGCCATGGCCTTTGTAAGCATCCCTTTTCTAATTAATGCTGCCCGCGATGGTTTTGAAAACGTACCGGTAAAACTTGAAAAAACTGCATTAAACTTAGGTGCTTCGCCAGTTCGAGTTTTCTTTTCTATTTCTTTGCCCCTGGCATGGAAAAATATATTATCAGGACTGGTCATGATGTTTGCCCGAGGTTTAAGCGAATTCGGAGCTGTAGTTATTGTAGCATACCACCCAATGATTACACCTGTTATGATTTATGAGCGTTTCGGCTCATTCGGTCTCAAATATGCACGACCCATTTCTGTGTTGTTTATCCTGATTTGTTTAATATTCTTCATTTTATTGCGAGCTTTAACTAAAGAAAAGGAACATAGAAATGCTTGAGTTAAAAAACATATCGGTTAAGCTAGGTGAATTTCAGCTCAAGAATATTAACCTGCAATTAGAAAAAGGAGATTATTATGTTCTTTTAGGTAAATCCGGTGTTGGTAAAACGGTACTTCTGGAGATAATAGCTGGTTTAATAAAACATAGAGCCGGACAGGTAATTCTAAATAATGTAGATATCACAAACCATAAAATTCAAAACAGAAAAGTTGGGATAGTTTTTCAAGATTATTCCATCTTTCCTCATCTTAATGTATGGCAAAACATTTTATTTCCTATAAAAAAAAGGAAAATTAGTAAAAAGCGTAAAGAGGAACTTGTTAAAAAATTTGCGGAACTAACTAATATTTCGCATCTTTTAGATAGAAATCCCCAGAACTTGTCCGGAGGCGAATTACAACGTGTTGCTTTGGCTCGTACTCTAATAACTGAACCTGTTTGCCTTCTGCTCGACGAACCATTAGCCTCACTTGATGTGCAATTAAAAAATGGCTTAAGAAACTTACTTAGAAAAATTAACCATAATGGTGTAACGATATTACACGTAACACACGATTATGAAGAAGCCATTGCTTTATCAAACAAAGTAGCTGTTGTTCACGAAGGAGAAATAATTCAAAAGGGTCTTACCAAAGAAGTATTTAAAAGGCCAGCTAATGAGTTTGTCGCAAATTTTACTGGAATAAAAAACTTCTTCATCGCAGAATTTTTACCAGAAAATATTGCAAAAATAAATGGTAAGATACAAATAAAAGTATCTAATAAAGCCAACTTGCAAAAAGGGAGAATTATCATTAGGGGAGAAGAGATTATATTATCAAATAATAAAATTGAATCCAGCGCAACAAACAATTTTAAAGGAAAAATTTTACAAATCATTCCGTATTTAGCCAATTACGAAATTATAGTCGATATTGGAATTGAACTTTCAGTTGTTATTTCGGAAGAATCACTCCATATATTAAGTATAAAAGAAGGCTATGAAATTTGGGCATCTTTTAAATCTACTGCTATGAAGGTTATATAACCTCCGGAACGTTATTCAATGTGATTATTTATAAATCAAACGAGACTCGATTACTTTGCTCGCAATTATTTTTTTTATAACTTGTTGTTTCCAATAAAATCTTGATTATTAACTAAATCATAACAGCATGAAATTTAAATTAGTAACTTTATTATTAATGCTAATTGTTTTTAGCATTGGAAACCTACATGCACAAGAAGAAAAGGAAATAATACCTGTTTTTGAAGGAAGCCGGGTAAATTATGATGATAACCTTGGTTTTGATTTTTTTGATATTTGCGTTGGAAAGCAAACAGAAGATACCGCTAAAATAAAGCGAGTTGAAGGATATATTCACCATCGCTTCTGCTATGCCCCTGCAAACACTTCAGCATACGAAATAGTAAAAAATTATGAAGAAGCCGTAAAACAAAAAGATGGAATTGTCTATGATTTAGTGCAAAAGGCTGAATGTATTGAGGCATTTATGAAAAAAGGTCATCCCGGGCACGGTATGACCAATTATGAATATTTACAACTGCCAAATTATGCAGGCGAATATTTTTCAGGAAAGATATCCGGTGATGAACATGATTATTATATTGCAATCGCGTTAGCAAATGTTAGCGGTAAGATCGTATATTCGCTAGTTACAATACAATCTAAAGCTATGGAAACCGGGAAAGTTACGCTTGGAAATTTAGAAGAGGGCCTAATGGAAAAAGGGCATGTAGCCATTTATAATATCTTTTTTGATACTGGCAAATACGATGTAAAAGAAGAATCTAATGATGCATTAAAAGTTATTGCAGAATTTATGAACTCAAACCCTGATAAAAAGTTTTATATAGTAGGACACACTGATAATGTTGGTGGGTTCGAAATGAACTTGCAGCTTTCGGAAGACCGTGCCAAAGCAGTGGTCAATGCGCTTATAAATAACCATGGCGTAAAAACAGAACAATTAAAAGCTAATGGAATAGGCCCGCTTGCACCAATAAAAAGTAATAAAGATGATACAGGTAAAGCTAAGAACCGCAGAGTTGAAATTGTTGAACAATAGAAATGTATTAGATGGAAAGTAAAAGTTTTAAGGCCCTTGTCATTGAAGAACAAGATGGAAAATATTTAAGAAATATAAAAACCCAAAAGATTGGTGAATTACCTTTCGGGGACTTATTAATAAAGGTAAGTTACTCATCTTTAAACTACAAAGATGCGCTTTCTTCCATTGGAAACAAAGGCGTAACAAAAAACTATCCTCACACCCCTGGAATTGACGCCGTTGGTATTGTAGAAAAATCCGACAATGTTGATTTTAAAATTGGTGAAGAAGTTATCGTTACCAGTTATGATTTAGGAATGGACACATCTGGAGGATTCGGTCAGTACATTCGTGTTCCTTCTGAATGGGCCATAAAACTGCCGGAAAGTTTAACAATGAAAGAAGCCATGATTCTGGGAACGGCAGGCTTAACCGCTGGAATTCTAGTACTAAGATTATCGGAAAAAGTAACACCAAAACAAGGGAAAATAGTCGTTTCAGGAGCAACAGGTGGAGTTGGAAGTTTAAGTGTTGCCATATTAGCAAAATTAGGGTATCATGTTGTTGCAATTACAGGCAAAGAAAAAGAAAAAGATTTTCTATTTAATTTGGGCGCAAGAGAAATAATGCTTCGAAAAGAAATTGATCAACCGGAAAAACGACCCATGCTAAGTGCTAAATTTACCGGAGGAATTGATACCGTTGGTGGTACGATACTTGAGAATATCATAAAATCAACAGCAAATATGGGAGTGGTTGCATGTTGCGGAAACGCTGCATCTCCTAAAATCGATTTAACTGTATTTCCGTTTATACTTCGTGGTATTTCATTAATTGGTATAGGTACACAGGAACACCCAATGCCTGAAAGAAAGATGGTCTGGAACAAATTAGCCAATGAATGGAAACCGAGTCAGTTAATAAACATACATAGAGAAGTTACTTTGGAAGAATTAAATAATGAAATCGATTCCATACTTAAAGGTCAAATAAAAGGAAGAGTAATTGTTAATCTCTGGAAATAGTTTAATTTTTATTTAGAACTTATTTTTAAACCTCTAACAAATTAAATATTCTAAGAACATATAATCTTTAACTATTGGGCAATAAGACAAGTTAAATCATAAACATTAAGTTAATCTAATTTTTATACTATTTTAATTTAATTCATAGATTAAAAATACTTGTAATTACTAATTTTGCAGAGTAAAAAGTAGGAAAATGACAAAGCAGGATTCAGATATTTTATCAAAAAATAAAGATCAAAAAGAAGTTTTAAAAGATTACTGGAATGATACTTATAAAAAAGATATAAGTAAGTTAAATTGGTATGAAGAAAAGCCCAGACCTTCTTTGAAGTTGATTAAATTGTGCAATCTTAAAAAAGATGCTGCCATTCTAAATGTAGGAGCTGGAGCTACGATTTTAATTGATGAACTGCTTAAACTGGGCTATAGTAATGTAATTGCTAATGACTTAAGTGCAAACGCTCTTAGTAAAATCCAGGAACGACTTGGCGAAGACAACGATAAAGTAACGTGGTTAGTAGATGATTTAACTAATCCAAAAGAACTTCTTAATCTTGGAGAAGTTGATTTATGGGTTGATAGAGCTGTTTTACACTTTTTCATAGAAAAGAAAGAACAAGACACTTACTTTCAACTAATTAAAAAACTTGTAAAGAAAAAAGGATTTGTGATTATCGCTGTATTTAACTTTAAAACAGACGATGAAAGTGAGGCTTTACCTGTTTATCGGTTCGAACAAAATATGTTACAGTTTAAATTGGGTCAAGAATTTAACCTGATCGAAGACTTTAACTATACCTTTGAGGGACCATACGGTGATACCAGAGAGTATGTTTATACACTCTTTCAACGAATATGATAACCCTGAATTACTAAAAAGCAATTAAACCACTCAAGAAAACTAAGTTCCTGAAAATAAATTAAAAATAAATTGAACTTATCGTTGTTTAGTTAATTATTATACTACCTTTGTGCGCTAATTAACAAATAAATATTAAGAATGAACACAGGAACAGTAAAGTTCTTTAACGATGCCAAAGGATTTGGTTTTATTAAAGAAGACAATTCAAACAAAGAACATTTTGTACATGTATCAGGTTTAATTGATGAGATCAAAGAAGATGACTATGTAGAGTTTGAATTAGAACAAGGTAAAAAAGGATTAAACGCAGTAAACGTAAGAGTTATATAATATTTGATTTTATTTACCGATCTAGAAAGCCTGTTTGTTTTAAACAGGCTTTCTAATTTATTATATCAAAACCAATAAACTAAAATATCCTTTTATATAAATACTCGGAAATAAATGCGTATCTTTGTACAAACTTAGATTTGAGAATTTGCGCTTTATTTACTAATTCCTATCATTTAGTTAGTTCATCACTGCTCTTTTTTTTAGATCCATAATACCATTAAAAAACAAAAACGCAATAACATATCAAAGTTAGAAAAACTTTATCATTTTCATCCTTTAATCAAGATTAAGCGATAAAGTTCTTTAACTATGTTATTTCTATTTGTTATAAAACTAACCTTAAAAATTAAAATAATGAACATTTATGTAGGCAACCTTGATTATAAGGTAAATGAAGAAGACTTAAGAAGTATGTTTGAAGAATTTGGAAACATTAGCTCCGTAAAAATTATTATCGACAAATATAACGGAAGAAGTAAAGGATTTGGATTTGTCGAAATGGAAGAAGGTGGAAAAAATGCTATCCAGACGTTAAATGGTAAAACATTTAAGAACCGGGAAATTATTGTAAACGAGGCTAGGTCTAAAAGAGATTTCAACAGATAAGTATTAAAGTCTTTAGTTTAATTAAAACTCTTTTCAGCAATTTAATCAATGCCTTTGTATCTTTTATACGATAAAAGATTATTTTACTATTTAACAAAAAATCGCATGAGGCAACTAAAAATTACAAAACAAATAACTCATCGAAATGAAGATTCCATTAACAGGTACTTTCATGAGATAAGCAAATATACAGTTCTTAGTGCTGAGGAAGAAGTTGAGCTAACAGTAAAAATTAGAAAAGGTGATGATGTCGCTTTAGAAAAATTAATAGTTGCCAATTTAAGATTTGTTATTTCTGTTGCAAAGCAATATCAAAATCATGGATTATCATTTTCCGATTTAATCAATGAAGGAAATGTAGGACTAGTTAAAGCAGCTAAAAAGTTTGATGAAACAAGAGGCTTTAAATTTATATCATACGCAGTATGGTGGATTAGGCAATGTATTATTCAAGCCATTTCCGAACAAACCAGAACCGTTAGGTTACCCTTAAACAGGTTAACATCTATTAATAAAATTGGAAAAGCCTCTCTTTATTTGGAACAGGAATTTGAAAGAACACCAACCAACGAAGAACTTGCTGCTTATTTGGAGCTTTCAACTGAAGAAGTTCAAACTGCAAACTTTATTAAACAAAAACAGGTATCTTTTGATATGCCAATTTCAAAAGATAACGATAGTGATGCGAATTTATATGATTTTGTTCAAACGGATACTATACCATCACCAGATAATAATTTAATTCAAGAATCATTAACAACTAATATTTCGAGAGCATTGAGTAAACTGTCATTAAGAGAAGCAGAAATACTGACTATGTTCTATGGGTTGAATAAAACGAAAACTTACCGTTTAAATGATATAGCCTTAAGGTTTGATATGACAACAGAAAGGGTTCGTCAAATTAAAAGCAGGGCACTCGTAAGGTTAAAGAGCGTACTTAAAGAAAATTATGCTATTTTAGAAAATTAAAAAATAAATAATATAATCACCTAACAAATATTTATGGGCAGATCACAAGAAACTTTTAACAAGAAGGAAGTTAGACAGAGAAAAGAAAAAAAGAGAAAAGAAAAAGCTCAAAAAAGATTAGAGAAGAAGGAAAATGAAAAGAAAAATTCGTTAAACGACATGATTGCTTACGTTGACGAAAATGGTGTAATTAGTTCAACGCCACCCGATCCGGATAAAAAATCTAAAGTTAAAGCAGAAGAAATTGAACTAGGTGTTCCCTCTCGAAATAACGAAGATGATGATCCAACAAGAACAGGTATAGTTTCTCATTTTAACCAATCAAAAGGTTTTGGTTTTATAAAAGATTCTGTTACAAAACAAGGTATATTTTTCCATATCAATAATGTAACCGGAGATGTCATTGAAGGAAACAAAGTTCAATTTGAAATTGAAAACGGACCAAAAGGACCCACAGCTATAAAAGTTATTAAAGTTAAGTAGAATAAACTCTACCTAATTTCTTTAACATCTTTCCATGTTCCCAAAGTGCGCTTAAGAAATCCGGTTGAACATAATACGGCAAATTGTGTTTTTTTGCCATATCCTTAACCAGTTTAGATAACTTGCGATAATGAACATGGCTAATATTGGGAAACAAATGATGCTCAACCTGGTAATTTAGGCCTCCAATAAACCAGGAAAAAACACGACTACGTGGAGCAAAATCGGATGTAGTAAATAATTGATGAACGGCCCAATTATTTTCCAATGTATTATTCTCATCCGGTATCGGATAATCTGATGTTGGTACCACGTGAGCAGTCTGAAAAATTATGGTTAAAATAAACCCACTGGTATAATGCATTGCTAAAAAGAAAATAATTACCCAGTACCATGCAAATGGTAGAATTAAAATCGGAATTATCAAAAAGGCTACAAAATACAATAGTTTTGTTACGATTAATATAATCCAAAGCTGTAATGTTGATAATCTATTACTTAAAGATGCGCCATTTCTTTTATATTTAATTAACTGCTTAAAATCCTTGTTGGTTACCCAGGTAAGTGTCATTAAACCGTATAAAACCCATGCATAAATATGCTGGTATCTATGAATTTTTAACAAAGGTTTATGCGGAGAAAACCTCAATAAGGAACCCGGGTCAATATCCTCGTCATATCCTTCGATATTTGTAAAACCATGATGCAAAGTGTTATGTTGGTGTCTCCAGGTAATTGGCGACCCACCAAGCAAATAAAGTGTATTTCCCATTAAATTATTTACCCATTTAACAGACGAATAAGATTTGTGGTTAGCATCGTGCATTACTGCCATTCCAATTCCTGCCTTTCCAACTCCCATTATAATCCAACAAAATAAAACGCCTGCAAACGAATTAATAATACCGGTAAGCATTATAAAATAAGGAGAAAAATACAATAAAAACATAAATGTAGTTTTCAAATACAAATTTAAATTTCCATTTTCTGAAATATTATTACCCTCAAAATAGTTTGATACTTTTTCCCTTAATTCAAATATAAACTCGTTCTTACTATTTGATCTAAACTTTATATTCTCGCTTATCATATTAATCTAATTTATATCACCCTTTAGAAACAACAGTATCTAATTAAAGTTCATAAAAGGAATGCTCGTTAGTTTTTTCTTAAAACAAAACTCCAATATTCAAAAGTTCCATCGTTAAATGAATTGTACCTTGTTGAGCCTTTGGTTCCTGCAAATTTTTCAAACAATTTGTGAAGCATGCCAGGTACTTTTTTTTGAATTAACTGTTCTCTTCTTTTTGTATCCAAATCAAGCCCTTTTGCAACATTTTTTGTGATATCTTTTTCATTGATAATAGTAAATCCACATTCCTTCAGGTCTTTTTTTATTTCATCAACCTTTCCTTTTTCAATCATGTCAGCAAATAAAAAATCACCATTATCATTCAAAACACGGTACACCTCCTGAAAGAATAACTTAATATCACTATAACATCTCGCAGATTCAACATTCACAAGTGCATCATAAGTTGCATCATCGACAGGAATTTTCTCAGCTCTTCCTTCTAAAAATGATAACCCGGAAACATTATAACACTGATTACAGAACTTAATAACTCCTGAAGAAATATCAACTCCAGTATATTTTTCTGGTTTACAATAACGAGAAATATAGTCTGCTCCTCCTCCGCGTCCGGAACCAATTTCAATAACCTTTTTATTTTCAAGGTTCACACTATTTACAACATGATGATATAACTGAATACAATAACGGTTTATTTCATCTTCTTCTTTAAGCAGAATTGGTTTGTCACCATTTAATCCTGCATAGCCGTAATTCATGAAATTCACCGTACTATCTTTATCAAATCGAATTAATAAGTTATGCCATATTCTCCACATTGGACGACGTAAAGCGTTTGGGAAGTCACAATAATTATCAACTACATTTATCATTTCTTTGTTTTTTGGTTTAGCGCAATTTAAAACCTAAACCTATCGATAAAAAAACAAAGGGCTCAACAGTTGCAAAATTGTGGAGAACAAGATTAAGTTGGGGTGAATAACAATATTTAGTGACGAATAGCAGCTCTAATCGATAGAAGAAATCAAATCTTTTACTAAAATCAAATATTGGCGAGAAACAGGTATATAATGATCTAAATTTCTCATTTTTAAACGATAACCACTATAATTCCTTTCTAATTTTGTAACATATAACATATTAACAATGCTCGTACGATGACAGCGAATAAACTCTGGTAGTTGTACTAATTGTGTTTCAATATTTTTTAATGTGTTTCTGACTAATTTTTTTTCTGTTACATCTTTTACCATGTAATAAATCTCAATATAATTATCAGCTGATTGTACCGAAATAATATTCCTATACTTTATGCTTATCTTATCCGATCTACTATCGGAATATATATGAACTATTTCTTCTTTTTCATTACTTTCAAGTTGCTGGATTTTGGTTTCATATAATTTATTCTTGTTCTGAAGAATCTCGATTATAAGTTCCTGCGATTTATTTTTATATAGAATATTCAGAATAATTAAAGGCAATAAACTCACCAAGAAGATTTTAAATAAAATATACAAAGTCAAAACCGTATGTCCAACATACCTGATATAAAAAGCATTAGCGGTAATGGTAAAAATCAATAATAGAATAATCAGAAGTTGCGAAGGCCCGCTCTCCCATTCACTTATTTTAAACCATTTTGTAAAAAACATTGGAATAATAACCAATATTAGAAAACTAAATAAAAATGTAATCCCACCAAATCCTGTTACATATAGTAATCGGTTATCATCGGTAAGCATATCTAATGGAAATGGCTGAAAAAAGAGAATAAACAGAAAAACCCCAATAGCAATAAAAAATAAACGTGCCAGCTCGTTTTTAAGAGAATTTTTTGTTTCTGTATTTCGCATTCGGTAAATTTTGTTAAAGTTACGCAAAGATTCCAGTCTTTCATATAATTTATATTACATATAAATTTGAGCTATTATTTGCAGCATTGAATAAAACGAAAATATGTAACTAAAGAAATAATAATTAGATTTGATAAAAATACTTAAAGTTCCTTGTTATGAAATACTCAACATACCTTCGAGAACTGTTCAGTGATACCAATCTGGATATTGAGGATTTACTCCTGCTCGAAAGCTTTCAGATTAAGTATTTACCAAAGCGGGTTCCTCAAAAAGAATTTGCAACACTACTTCGAGCTCACCCAATAATTCATCGATTTCTAATAAAAAAAGAGCCCTCCATCCAATCGTTCTTAGATAAAATATTGATGGAAAATAAACCCATTCATGATCAGGATACTATTAATGACCACTGCAACGAAGTAGTTTGGGAAATAGGCGAACTCATTGTTTATAATAAATTTCCTGAAGCATATAATTCAAAGATTAAATTCACATGGAAAATAGAAGATATCCTTTCAACTAATTTATTGAAAGATAAAACCATTGCTGATGTAGGTGCAGGATCGGGAATGCTGAGCTTATTGCTATCACCATATGTAAAAACGGTTTATGCTTTTGAGCCTTTAGTTAGTTTCAGGAAGTTTATTAGAAATGAAGTTTCAGTAAAACGGATCAAGAATATTTATACCTTGGAAGGGTATCTCGAATCCATTCCTTTGCCAGATGATACCCTCAATTATTTATTTACGTCTAATGCCATAGGCTGGAATTTCGAGCAAGAACAGAAAGAAATTGAGCGGGTTGTAAAACCTGGAGGACAAGCTATTCACTTAATGCGTGCTTTTGATAAAGATGCAGCAAGTCCATATCATGATCAACTTTTGAAATGGAACTACGAATTTTATCAGTTCAAAGCTGAAGGTTATAAAGCGAAGTATTTCAAAACGTTTTAAGTCATTTTCCCTCAAGATAATTCCACAGCACAAGAGTGAAAATGCAAAATTGTAGAAGTATTAAAGATGTATTTATTTATAAAAAAAAAGAAACAGGCTATTCTATTTTATTCGAATTTAAAAAAATATAAAAACTACTCACATAAAGTATTTGGTAATAGAAAAACTGCTATTCAATGGTTACAATAATACGAATTCTCTTTTCTTATTACCATTAGAAAACTGCCTACAACTTTTTTCAAACCCATTTGCAACTTTTTTCAAACCTATAAAAATTCCTATTTTTATTTATGTAAAGTAGATTTGCTAATAACATTTACAAATCAAAAAAATTAAACATGAAAGCATTAACAAAACTTAGCATTATATTTTTAGGTATTTCGCTGTTAAGTCCTATAAAAAACTTTGCACAAAAACCTGATTTTGAGAATGAGTTTACTCTTGACGAAGACAGTAAAAAAGAAATTGTATCGTTCGAAGTGAAAGAAGGTACTAAAGAACTCATTTTAGATTTCGAAGGTGTAATAAGCATTGGAGGTTTAAAAGTAAAGATTTATGATCCGGAAGGTAATCAGGTTTCAGGATTTTCATTAAAAGCATCGAAAAACAGAACCCGTACTTTTAGTTACGATCTGGATGCAGGTTCAACTGATACAAAGAAAAAAGAAAAAGCAGAGAATGCTGAAAAGGCTAAACGAGAAGGAAAAGAAGAAAAATCGATTCGAGATCGAGAAGTTAGGGAAGCAAGAGATGCCAGGGAAGAAGTCAGAGCTCGTGTCAGTTCAAGGTCTGATTCAAGAAACAATACAACATCCTCTTCAAGTTCGTCATCAAGCTCGAGTTCCAGCTCAAGCGTATCGGTAAGCGTTGAGACAGATGAATCGGGAAATGTGATTACTAAAACTAATAATACTCATATTTATTCTAAGGAAAAGAAAGAAACAGGCGAATCCGGTGCACGGGGAGTTATTAAAAAGGAAGTTACCAATCCGGTTTCAGGAATCTGGGAATTCCTTATCGATCCCGATGATACAGATGGGAAATTATCAGTAAAAATAACCTATAAATAAATTCAGAAAGCTTATATTTAACCATGCCGGTAGCATATAATTTAATATCGATGATTAAAAAGTTCCTTTTTATTATTTGCTTTCTTTGTTTTAAGCTTGCGCTTACTCATGCAACAAGTATTAAAGGGCAGATTGAAATTGGAGGATCATGGGAAAATCTAATCTATTTATCGGGAATTAATTCGTTTAATGATTTAAATACGGCATCGTATGATTTTTTAATTGCTCGTACCGAAATAGATTCCAACGGATATTTTGAATTTGAAAACCTGAACCTTCATGATGATGAAAGATTATATCGTTTACATATTTGTAAAACAGGAGATCCTGTTTCGACTATTATTATTGGAGGAAATGAAGAAAACTTTATTCATTTTATTATGAAAGATGGTGATAGCATTGAAGTTAACGTAAATCCGGAATCAGCCGCTTTTTATAACAGTACCGTTTTTGGTAATCAAGCTAATAAGTACCTTAGTTTACTCTTTCGCAGGCAAAAAGAACTGAATTCTCCTCCTAGTTTACCATCAGTGCAAAGCCGCCAGCTATTGCGAGAGAAAGTACTTAACGATTATTATAACATTGCTGATACATCATCTTATACTATCATTCAATTGCTTAGTATCTACTTGATCAATACTACTTTTTCATCATCCGGACATTTAAACTTAATGGAAAAAATTCAAGCCGGGACTCAACCTTCAGATACATCAAGTCCCTACTACAAAGCATTTTTGGATGAATTATCATATCTGAAGTATCAAAGCAAACAACAGTCCAGAACTAAAACTATTTGGGTAATTATAATTGTCATTTTACTTGTGATAATAAGTATACTCATTCCAAAGTTGATTAGAAGTAAAACTACAGGAAATAAACTGGATAATAAATTTTCTGAATTAATCAACCAACTTTCATTACAGGAAAAACGCGTACTTGATTTGTTAAAAGAAGGAAAAACCAATAAAGAAATTTCAAATGAGTTACACATTGAAGTTAGCACTGTTAAAAGTCATTTGAATAAAATCTATTCCAGGTTAGGAATAAGTGGTCGTAAAGACATTCTTAATTCTGATTGGTAAATAAAGCCCGGTTAAATTTCCGGGCTTCTTCGTTTAATTTACTTTCCTAAAAGTTCTTTATTAAACCTTAAAATTTCATTTAAGCTTGCCATCTCTTTGCGAATAGCACTTCGAATCGACAATCCTACGATCAATGCAGCAACAAGAAAAGATAAATCAATCAATATCATAATTTTCGAATTAAAATAAAGACTGAACTCAGGTGTTAGCATAAAAAATCCCACCGAATAAATTACCAGGATACTTATAGTAACAAAGCCATGTATAAACTTTCGTAACTTATGATATGTAAATGCATTTGTATTCGTTTTTAAGGCTGTCTCGCTTATATCAATCTTCCTTGATAAAAAGATACTGTAAAGTTCAAGTACAATTCGAATTGATAAACTTCCAAGCATAAGAGCAACTCCCACTTTACTTAGCAACTGGTTGAATGGTGCTACATTTTTAAAGAAAAGACCTAAACCAAACAGAACTAAAATAAGTATCACCAGATTTGTAATTTGAACTTTTAGAGCTTTTTTCTTTTTTTGTCCAGCCTGCAAAATAATTTCGCTTACAGGTGTATTTGAATCTTCAAAACTATTTTGTCCGCTTTTCCAGATTTCTTTTATATCATCAATATTACTTTTCATTTTCCATAATTTCTTTAAGTGTCTTTTTAATACGATGAATCTTTACTCTTAAATTTCCTTCACTAATTCCCATGACTTCCGAAATAAGAGCGTAATCCGATTCATCTAAAACCATCATAATAATTAACCGATCAACTTCATTTAACTTACCAATTGATTGGTAAAGAGTATCAAATTGCTTTGTAGGACTCAATTCTTCATCTCTAGTTTCCTCACTTATCTCAACATTTGAGATGGTTAACTTATTTTTCTTATCCCGAATATATTTAAGGCACGTATTAACCGCTATCCTGTATACCCAGGTTTTATAACTCGACTGAGCTTTGAATCTATCCAGCGCATTCCATACACTTATAAAAACCTCCTGCGACAAATCCTTGGCCAGTTCGTGTTCTCCCTTCATATATCCCAAACATAATTGCATTACCATGGACTTAAACTGTTTATGCAGATCTTCAAATAAGTCCTTCTTTTTCTTACTCCTCATTACTAAGAAAACTGTTAATTTTATTTACTAACCATTCGTTTTGGTCAAACATAATAAAATGTTTACTATTAGCTGCAAAATACATTTCTTTTCTTTCAAGCCTTTCATATTGAGTTTCATAATTAGCCTCAATTACCGCTCTGCTTGGAAATTCAGCCCCCAAAATAAGCGATTTTGCTTTAACCTTTTCTAATTTATCTCGTTGATCGAGTTTTAAAAGATCAGTATACCCATATACGTAAGTTTCACGATCTGCTTTCACAATCCAGTTGGTAAGTACTTTAATCTTAGATGTATCGTTAGTCATATATGAAGATTGCATAGCGGCCGTTTGTAAAAATTGTTCGTCCGACATTTGAAGCATTTGATTATTGTAGGGGCTATCATATCCGATCTGATCTTCAGACATACCTGGCATCATTATTTCACGCATACATGGAATTGATTCTACCAATACCAATTTATTTACATAATCGGGTAATGCGACCGCTAATTCAATTGCCAGGTTCCCTCCCATGCTGTGTCCAATTATGGTTAGGTTATTTAACTTCTCATTTTTTATATAAGCAATTAAATCATTTACCAGCTTTGGGAACCATGGAGTTTCAACAGGTTCAATTCCATTAAATCCTGCATAAGAAACAAGGTGGCTCTCGTGTTCGAATTTAATATCACTTATGGTTTCGTTCCATACTGAACCCGGGCAAGTAAAACCAGGTAAATATAAAACCGGACCTCCTGAACCTGATTTTTCAATTCGAATTGATTCCTGACTAAATAAAGTATTTACTAAAAATGCGAATGTGATTGTTAAAATTAAATTTTTCATAATTATTCGTTTTAAAATTTTACCCTTTGATCCAAGCATTCGTAAATTGTTACAAAAAACGAAAATAAAATCTTAACAGACTTCAGAGTTCTTCCTTTTTTCTAACGTTAACTTTTTGTTAACCAATTTCTTATTTTGTATATTTGAGTGGATTATATTGTATTGTTAAGTATTCAACCTCCAAATAAAAATTACATGGAAAGATTAATCATCCGAATTTTGTTACCTGCAGTCACATTAATTATAGCAGGTATCATTTTGTTTTCCTGGTTCAAAAATAGCCGTGCTGATTCTACGAATAAAATAACTCCTCAAATATATACTGATCAGGAAATTCGGACTCTTTATCTAAACTACTGTGCTGGTTGTCATGGCGAACAGTTGGAACGATTCAACCGCAGCGACTGGATATTTGAAGAAACGAACGAAATGGCTATTCAAAGTATAAAATATGGTCGCGAAGAAGTTGGGATGCCTGCATTTGAAAAAACATTTACTGATGAACAAATACAAGCCATGGCCAAATACATTCGTGCGGAAATACCTATGGATGATAACAAAAGAAAACCAGCCTTTTCAATGAATCAGGTAGTAAAATCTGAAAAACAAAATTTTACGGTAGATACAGTAGTTACTGGATTAAATGTACCATGGGGAATGGAGTTTCTGCCTAATGGAGATATTTTAATTTCTGAGCGATCAGGAACTTTGTATCGATTCAGTAATGGCAAATTAACTAAAGTTGAAAACCTACCCGAAATTGTTGCAAGAAATCAGGGAGGTTTACTTGATCTTCATTTACACCCGGATTACGAAAAAAACGGATGGATATATTTTGCATATTCAGATCCTTCAGAAGGTAATAAACAAAAGGCAAATACATCTATCATGCGCGCAAGGTTATCAGGCAATAAAATGATTGATAAAGAAAAGATATTTGACGGAATCCCGGATTCACGTAAAGTATTTCATTGGGGTTGTAAAATAGAATTTGATAAGGAAGGTTATCTTTGGTTTGGTATTGGAGACCGAGGAAGCAGAGATTTGTATCCGCAAACACTGGATAATCACAACGGAAAAATACACCGAATCCACGACGATGGGACAATACCAAAAGACAATCCATTTGTTAATACTAAAGGTGCGATGCCATCAATTTATTCGTATGGTCATCGAAATCCACAAGGTACATCCATGCATCCGGAAACGGGTGAAATTTGGATTACTGAACATGGCCCAAAAGGTGGCGATGAACTAAATTTGATACGACCAGGATTAAATTATGGATGGCCAGTTATATCCTACGGAATTAACTATAATGGAACCAAATTTACAGACCTTACTCACAAAGAAGGGATGGAACAACCCATTATTTATTGGGATCCTTCCATAGCTCCATGCGGAATGACATTCGTTAACAGCAACCGTTATCCTGAATGGAAAAATAACATACTGGTTGGTTCACTTCGCTTTGAATACCTAGAAAGAATTGAGCTTTTGGGAAACCAGGTCGTTAATCAGGAGAAATTGCTCGAAGGCATAGGTCGTGTTCGAAATGTTGTCGTTAGTCCGAATGGCTATATTTACGTTGCTGTCGAGAAACCGGGGTTTATTGTTAAACTTATGCCCTTAAACTAAATATTTATTAACCTTACAAAACAAACTTAAATTTTATGGAAAATGAAAAATCATTTTAATTAAAAGCATTCAAACCTTTTAACATTTTTCTATTAGATTTGTTATTATTATATAATATTCAAATACAAAACATGATTGTTATATTAATGATATTGATTTATTTACTGGAGGAATATTTAAGCAAATTAAGTTATAATAGACCAAAAGTTGATACTAAGAAAAATGCGTTGTTAGTAGATGAATCTTTGATTAAAATATTCTTGGAAAGCAATCAACCTGAACCTGCATTTTAACTGCCATTTTTTCATAACTTACAATATTACTTGCTTTTTACCTGGAATTACGAAAAAAAGAAAAAATATTGGTCTATTTTATTATTTCACGTGATTTAATCTAGGGATTTATCTTGATTTGGATGTTTAATTAAAACCTAAAATTATCTTATATAACTCTTAACACTGGATCGTTTAGAGTTAGTCTGGGAACCTAACACAAGATAGATAAAGAAATTAATAAAACTAAATGAAAGATTGCGAAATTGAGGTACACGTAAGCATACCGTTACCAGAGTAAAAATATACGCCTTAAATCATCCAAAAGCATTTTTATTTTAATTACCACTTGCATTTCGGATCATCTCAAATAACTCTTGTGGTTCTGCACTTAAAGTATCGTTTAATAAAAATACTGCAGCCACAATAAATGCAGCAAAACCCAATACTATAAAAAAGTGGGTCCACGATGTTTTTTGAATATCATGTCTTGATTTAACATCACACACTTCTCCAGGGCAATATTGCGCATTTTTTCCATGATACCATTTATATGCCAGACAACCCAGGCAGATTCCAAATACCGATTCAAAAAATAGAAAGATCAAACAGACAAAACAAATAAGACCTGTTATAACACTAAATGTATTTAAAAACACCATTAAGACAAGCATGATCACAGCTAATCCAATGCCAATTATCCAGGCTACCTTCTTTTGCGCAGCACCAACATATTCCGGAGTTTGTCTTCTTACAATCCAACGGCCAAGAATTAAAGTTGGCGAAAACTTAGGGTTTATAAATACACGAATAATAAAATCTGTTAAAAAAATGATCACAAAATATTTGATTGGAACAAAGTTTCCTTCACCTGCTATTAAAATTGCAATAAATGCAAATAAAAATAACATTCCAGCTGATGCACGTATTTCACGTTCATTTAAAACAGGGATGGTATATCCATCAACGTTTTCTCCAAATTGGATAGTTTTGTTTTCTTTACTCATTACTTAGAATTTTAAGTTTGATTTAAGATATTTTTCGTTTAAATTCATTTGTAAAGCAAAATATAAGATTTCTAAATCTAACTTTCCTTCAAACAAATGTAGTTGTTATTCACATAATTAATTGTTAACGAGATGTTAAGATATTTCAAAAAATACCTTTGAGATTACTTTTAGAATAACTTATCTGTTTCTTGAGAATATTACTTCTTTATTTTCGATCATTTGCTGTAATTGCTTTAATAAAGCTCTTTCTTGCTCATCAATATATCCATCTTCAGTAGAAATTCTAATAATCTCATCGTATTCTTCCGGGGTAATTATATGATCTTCAATTGCTTTATTAATAACTTTGCGCAATCGTTCGCCGCTTTCACTTAATAACATGACGATTAGATTTAGTTTCTAGCAATTTAATAAAAATAAAACACATAACTGAATACTTTCTAACTTAAACGTAAACTATTGAATTAGTTTAAAACTCAAATGTAACTGTTTCAAATATTTATGATATTCATTATGTTTTTATAACTAAATTTTATGTAAAACTTATGTAAGGAAGATATCCTCCACGTCTAAAAAGAAATGCGTTAACATTTGATGGCAATTTCAATTACGCCAAGAACTCAGAAGATGATATTAATCCTCTTCCCTACTTCAAAGCTCAGGAAAAGAACACCGGGGTAGAACTACCCAACATTTTTCCAGGCAAATGGATAAGCTAAAAATTTTCAATGAACCGATCAGCACATCGAAGGTATTAGACCTTTATAACAACGTTATTGCAACCGGCGCTAATGATTTGGGTAACAAAGGAAAACAAGTTTTTATTTATCCAAATCCCTTTACCAGCTTATTAAACATCAATCTATCTATACTTAATTTTAAGGTAGATGAACTTAGTCTGATAAACTACATTGTTCAAAATATCATTCATAATTAAACGTATGGAAAACAATCAAATATATTTAAATAATATAAAATCAGGAATCTACAATCTTGTTTTAAAAGGTACGAATGAAATAATTAACCAAAAAGTATTGATCATAAGATAAGACAACATAAAATACTTGATGTAACTTTATGTTTTTAATTTTACAAATATGAATTTACTTACATTACTTGGATTAGTTGCTGCTTGCTGTACAACCATATCATTTCTTCCACAAGCCATAAAAGCAATCAAAACAAAACATACCAATGACCTGTCTTTAGGAATGTATACTTTGTTAACCACCGGAATTATTTTATGGTTGATTTATGGAATTTTAAAAGATGATTTACCAATTATTCTGGCTAATGGAATAACATTGATATTTGCCGGAACAATTCTTATTCTTAAAATAAGGTATAAGTAGTTATTTATCTGACAAATAAACATTTACTTGTGGCTGATTTTAATTTAATCTTAAAATATAAACTTTCTATAAGTTTTTATGTCTAAAGCTAAGTTTTTATGCTTTGGCTAGGATTATAAATTGTAAAACATGATTAAGTATTATTTAGAGAAGAAATCTGAAATTCTTGAAGTTGAGTATGAAGGTATTATTGTTGCAGAGGATATTGTTAAGCATACAGACTACCTATTAACTAATCCAAATTTACCCAATCAATTAAAAATTCTTACAGATGCCCGTCAGGCTCAATATAAGATAAGTATCGAAGAATTAAATGGATTATTAAAGCTTATTAAAAAAAGCTTACATAAATTTAGCTCTATTCGAGATGCATTTATTCATAAAAATCCTAAAGAAACTGCATTTTCTGTTTTAATTGAGCAAAAAGCAATTCATAAAAACTATTCTCACAAAGTGTTTGTAACCAAGGAAGCCGCTATGGATTGGCTGAACGATCCATTTTAAATATTTAATCTTATAATCTTTAATAAAAATTATTATATGAATTTTACAAATGACTTAAAAGTTGCTTTAGCCCAAATAGCACCTATTTGGTTAAATAAAAACAGAACTATCGAAAAAATAAAAGACTATATCGTTAAGGCCGGAGATTTAAAATGCGACCTGGTAACATTCGGTGAAAGCTTATTACCTGGTTATCCATTCTGGGTATCGTTAACAAATGGTGCAGAATTTAACTCCAGAGTACAAAAAGAAATTCATGCTCATTATATTAGAAATGCAGTTCAAATTGAAAATGGCGATTTAAATGAGATTTGTGAACTAGCAAAATCTAAGAATATTGCAATTTACCTTGGAATTATTGAACTTGCTCAAAACCGTGGAGGACACAGTTTATATTGTTCATTGGTATATATTGATAAAAGCGGAGAAATAAAATCTGTTCACAGAAAATTGCAACCAACTTATGAAGAACGTCTAACATGGTCGCCAGGCGATGGAAATGGATTACAAGTACATTCCTTAAAACCGTTTACAGTTGGTGGGTTAAATTGTTGGGAAAATTGGATGCCTCTACCAAGAACAGCCTTATATGCCATGGGCGAAAATCTGCATGTTGCAGTTTGGCCGGGAGCAGAAAGAAACACAATCGATATTACAAAGTTCATTGCTAAAGAATCACGTTCATTTGTAATTTCTGTTTCAGGATTAATGCGTAAAGAAGACTTTCCGAAAGATACACCTCATTTAGATAGAATTATGGCTAATGCTCCTGAAATTTTAGCAGATGGCGGATCATGTATTTCTGGCCCTGACGGTGAATGGGTTGTTGAGCCTTTTGTTGGTAAGGAAGATTTGATTGTTGCAACGCTGAATTTTAACCATGTACTCGAAGAAAGGCAGAACTTTGACCCTTCAGGTCACTACTCCCGGCCTGATGTTACAAAATTAGTTATAAATAGAGATAGACAGTCTATTCTTCAAATAAATGAGTAAAGAGTTCTAAAATAATTCAAACTTTTTCATATTAGAAAGTACTAGTCTTAATTTAAATTAAACTATTAAAAACTTATTGTTGAATTATTATTCTGTAATAAGTTTTTTATTTAATCTAATTTATATTCATTTCATTTAGACTTAAATCATGGTTTATTAATCAAATTTATTAATAATTAGTTAAAAATAATTTTACTTTTGAACCTTTACTGTTTCCCAAACGTTAAGAAGTTGGGGATTATAATTATTGGAGATGAAGCTTATTTTTAAGAAAATATCAATTTGTGTTTTCGGACTATTATTTATTTGGATTAACTTATCATTTACCAATCCTTTAAATGAAAATGAAGAGTATCTAAATAACAATGAAAGTCCTCAAGTAAGCTATTTTGGTGAAGAGAATATCACTGATGGTCCTTATATATTTATTAAAAATAATGTTAAGATTGTAAAATGGATATCAAAAGACAGGTTAAAGCAGAAATTAATTGTAGGTGATAATTATAAAGTAATCAAGCGCAATTTTGGATTTGATTTTCAACCGGAATGGATTGAAAATCTTAAAGAAAGCGAACCTGATTATGAACAGAAATACGAAAATGTAGAGAATTTCATTGCGATTAGCGATATTCATGGCCGTTATGATGTATTGGTAAAACTACTTTCAGAACACAATGTTATTGATAAAGATTTTAACTGGAACTATGCTGATGGGCACTTAATTATATTAGGTGACATTCTGGATAGGGGTCCTCAGGTTACGGAATCATTGTGGTTAATTTTTAGATTGGAACAACAAGCAAAATTACACGGAGGCAAAGTACATGTTTTGCTAGGAAATCATGAGTTAATGGTTCTAAATGATGATTTCAGGTATATCCATGAGAAATATATTAAGTCTTCTCAATTAATGTTTACGACATATTCGGGATTATTTAGTGAAGAAACTTTATTTGGCAAATGGCTAAGGCAAAAACCAATAATAGTAACTATTAATGATATTGTTTTTGTACACGCTGGTATCTCAACAGATTTCATAATACAAGGATTTACCAGGGAAAAAACAAATAAGCTATTCGCGGAAAATATTGTAGGAAATAGCTGGGATAAAATTTTAGCTGACTCTACTCTTACTTTCATGATGGATAAAAATGGTCCAATTTGGTATAGGGGCTACTGGGAGAATCCTAAATTAATGGAATATCAAGTTGATCATGTACTTAGATATTTCGACGTAAATCACATTATTGTAGGTCATACTTCCTTCTCTAATATAGTTTCTTTATATAATGGTAAGATATTTGGTATTGATTCAAAAATTAAAAGCGGTGGTATATATGGTGAATTATTAATTTACAAAAACCAATCATTTTATCGAGGAGCAATAGATGGTTCTGTGAAAAAGCTTGAATAACTTTTATTGCCTACAAGTTGAATTTAAATTCTTTTCTATAAAATTAAATTTGTTTAATTCCTCATAAAAATCTTCTATATATTTTCTGGTACCATTTTTAGCTCTATTACTCAAAAATTCAAAATTGTCTATAGTTTGAAATATTTCTGATTCTTTTTGTTTATATATTTCAATAACTCTTTGGTATTGTTCATCGGACCTGCATCTTCCCAGGTAATAACGTTCCCTTACACTACTTATATTTAATTTACGTGTAGGGTGAGCATATTGAGTATTAATTAATCCTGCAAAATCAAAGTCATATGGCACTAATACTAACTTAGGTTTTTTATGGTCCTTATACTTAAATATTCTTATATTATGTCTATTATTTAAAGCAAAATCAGTATTGCCTATCATATATTGAAATAAAAACATCTTATCAACAGGAATACTATCAGTATGTCTATATTCTAAATTATTCCTTTTTATTGAAAGCGCATCCATTCTTTTTGCTAACATCTTTTGGGGTTCAATCATAAAAGCCCAACTAATAACTTCTCTATTATTTCTACCTGTATCAATATATTTT
>JANQHR010000146.1 GCA_028282585.1 Bacteroidales bacterium
CTACCCTTTATACACATCTTTTAGTTGGTAATAACAATCCATTTTATCAACATTTAAATATAAAATATTCAATTTTAAATACCCAATATTCCAAATTAACTCTGAATTGATGTGTTTTTCATAGTTCTACATTGGTTATTGAGTTTTGTATATTCATTATTTTCTTGCTTTCCCCTAAATTCATATTTGTGTATAAAGGGTAGCTTCTCAAAGAGAGGGACGATTGTGTCCCGATGGTTATCGGGATCGCAATCAGGGTAAGTTAATAGAAAAAAGTGTCACAATTCATGACATTAGCAAATAGCACTCTTTCATACGATTACAGCCACTTTCAGTTTCTAACTTTAAACAAGTTCAATTATAAGAAACTGTTAGGGAATTGTTTTTTAGGATTATTATAACGTATTTCCTGCCTGTTCAGCCACAGGTTTGCTTAGGCGACTTGTCCCGGCTTAACCGGGAAGGCGAATTTGAGCGTCCCGAGCTATCGGGATAAGGAAATTTTGCAGCAGTATAAGTGAACCTGTCTGTAGGCAGAAAAGACGAATAATAAGGTAAATAAATAAATTCAAAACAATCTCTAACTATGGTGTTGAGTCGCTTACTTATTTGTTTTAAATGGAAGTTCGTCAATGAGTTTCTTAAAATACTGAAATTTACCTGTATGGTGTTAATTTTGTTTATTTGGTACTATTAACCTCTATTTTTTTAAATTTGTTACCTATACAATAGAATTCAATAGAAAAGATCGATAATAAAAAGATCATATCAGGGATCGAAAACAGGGATTTAGAAATCTTTGAAGAGCTGTTTTATAACTATCATGGGCGCTTAGTGCTTTTTGCCAATAAGTTCATCGGCGATTTAAATGTTTCTCGTGATTTGGTCCAAGATGCTTTTTTTACTTTATGGCAGAAAGCGGATAAACTTGAAATCAAACAGTCTCCCAAGGCCTATTTATACCAGGCTGTAAAGAACAGTTGCCTCAATTATAATCGTCATTTATCAACTAAACATGAAGCTGAAACTGCAATTGGTAATAAGATCGCTGAACTTGAAAAACAAGTTTACCGGAATTCTGATAATCCATATTTTAGTTTGATAGAGCAGGAGTTAGAGAAAAAAATTGCTGATGTTATAGCTAACATGCCTGAAAAGTGCAGGGAAGTATTTAAGATGAGCCGCTTCGAAAAACTTAAAAATAAAGAGATTGCAGAGAAGTTAGAAATTTCTGTAAAAACAGTTGAGAAACACATTTCCAAGGCTTTAGTTATACTGCGCCGGGATTTAGCTGATTATGTAGGGGTACTATTAACAGTTTTTATATCCAAATTGTAATTTATAGTATAAAATATTTGGCGGGTTTCTTAGAGGCTGTTTTGATTTTATTTTTTAGCCCCGAGGCTTCGGGGTATGAAGTATTTCCTGCCTGTTCAGTAGGCAGGAAATACGAATAATAGGGTAAATGATTAAATATCCACCATTGAAGAAGGTGGACTTGATTTGCACCCATAGGGCGATTAAAGGGAAAACAATACAGAAAGTCAAAATAAGAAATAAGCAACAAAAAATGAATAAGGACCAGCATGGAACTTTCTGATTGGATATTTCCTGTCTGCCGTCCCTTCGGGAGGAAATCCGACAGGCAGGCTTATTCGATA